>JAWKRR010000063.1:0-43875 GCA_041389525.1 Myxococcota bacterium
GCTGAAGACCTGGATGGACTCGCGATTGCCCAAGGCCGAGCAGTACCAGCGGCTCGTCGAGGCGGCACGCCGCTATGACGCGATGTGCGCCGCGGGCGGCTTTCCCACGGTCGCGTTGATCCGCGACAGGAAGAAGGACGCGAAGGCCGAGGCGGAGCGCATCCGCACGCTGCAGCTTCGTCTCGCCGCCGAGGGGTACTTCACGGGAGAGCCGACCGGCGTGCTCGATGAGGCGACCGGGGCCGCGCTGACTCGGTATCAGGCGAATCACCAGCTCGAGGAGTCCGGGCGGTTGGACGCGGAGACGCTCGAGATCCTGAACATCCCCTGCGATATCCGGCTGCGCTCGATTCGACACAACGCGCAGCGGTGGCGGACGACGGCGCGCACCGACGAGGCCGTGTACGTCGAGGTGAACCTGGCGGCGCAGCGCGTGGAGTTCGTCGTGGACGGCACGGTGCGGATGGCGCAGCGCACGGTGGTCGGGACTGGACGCTGGTACTGGAACGACGAGGAGGAGCGCCGGATCTACCCGAAGGCCAGCCCGATCCTCCACGACGAGATCAACCAGGTCATCGTCAACCCGAGCTGGACCGTGCCCCCGAGCATCGTGCGGCAGGAGTTCCAGAAGAAGATCGACAAGGATCCGCTGTGGCTCGAGAAGAAGGGCTACATCGTCGTCGAGAGCCCGAACGGTCTGAAGACCGTGGTGCAGCCGCCGGGGCCGAAGAACACGCTGGGGGACGTGAAGATGATCTTCCCCAACAGCGAGAGCGTGTATCTGCACGACACCAACCAGCGCAGCTACTTCCGGCGGGCGCGGCGCGACCTGAGCCACGGCTGCATCCGCGTCCACAACGCCCTGGACTTCGCGACCGAGCTGCTGGAGTGGGACGCGGAGACGCGCGGTGAGCGCTGGCCTGACCGCCGCGTGCACACCCTGGCGCGCAACGACAAGACCTACTGGTACCGCCTGGAGAAGCACATCCCGATCTTCATCGAGTACTACACGGCGACGGTGGACGATGACGGGCTCGTGGGCTTCCACTGGGACGTGTACGACTACGACCGCGTGTTCTTCGAGGGGCAGCTCGGCCGTCGCTGATTGCGGGCGTCGTTTGACCCGCCTGCGTGCGCCGATAGAAGATGCGCCGGTGCGTTCCCGCACCCGTTCGCTGCGAGGCCCCCCCGCATGATCCGCTCGCTTCTGCTTCGTTGTGCCGTTGGCGCCCTCGTCACACTGTCCTTGCCCGCCGCGGTGACCACGGCGCGGGCCGAGGATGCGCCGAGCGCTGACACCGCGGGCCGGCGCGTCGAGACCATGGCGATGTCGCTGCGCGAGATGATCGGCCTGGACCGCAAGCGGGTCGAGAACACGGCGGCGGAGATGGCGGCGGTCGGGCCGGCGGGCGCTCCGGCGTTGATCGAGCTGTTGGGCGACCCGGTGGCGGCCGTGCGGTTGGCGGCGGTGCAGGCGCTGAAGGCGGTCGCGGTGCCCGAGGGGCAGGCGCCGCTCATCGCGCGGCTCGGCGACGAGGACACGGCGGTCGCGGGCGCGGCTGCGGAGGCGGTCGGGGCCATCGAGGCGGACTGGGCCGTGGACGCGCTGGTGCGCTGGCTGGGGCACCCGGACCCGGGCGTGCGGAAGATCGTGATGGAGCAGATCGCCAAACGCGATGCGGACCGTGTGCGCGAGGTGGTGCGGCGCCAGCTGGCGAGCCCGCCGGTCGAGGTGGGGCGGGGGCCGTTCTTGGCGGCGCTGGGGCGCTTTCCCGACAAGGACACCAAGCGCGAGCTGCTCGAGGCGCTGAAAGACCCGGAGGACGCGCCGGCGGCGCTGCGTGGGCTTGGCGCGATGGGCGACGCGGCGGTGAAAGAGGTGGCGGCGTATGTGAAGGCGCACGCCCGCGATGAGGACCCCGCGCTGGCGGCTGCGGGGCTGGCGGTGCTGGCGAGCAGCGGCGCGAAGGGGTCGGCGGAGCTCGAGAAGATCCTGCCGTCCTTGCCGGCGGGCCTCGTGCACGCGGCGGTCGACCAGACCGTGGAGACGGCGGGCGAGGACGGCGGCGCGCGGCTGACGGCGCTCAGCGGTCACAAGAACCTGGAGGTGCGGGTTCAGGCGCTGGAGCGGATGGCCGAGTCGGGTGCGGGCGACGCGACGGCGTTCCTCGCGTCCAACCTGAAGGCCAAGGACGACAAGGTTCAGCTCCTGGCGGCCAAGGCCCTGGTCGGCGGCAAGCGGAGCCCGGAGGCGGAGTCGCTGCTGATCTCGCGCTATCGGGAGGTGGCGCGGCGGCGCGGCGAGGGCAACCTCGAGCTGCGACGCCAGCTGCTGATGGCGCTGGGGCGCGTCGGTGCGGACGCGGCGGTGGCCGAGCTGGTGCAGGCCATCGGACGGGACGACGAGGTCAACGCGGCGCTTACGGGGCTCGGCAGCGTCGGGGAGCCGGCGATCGGCTCGCTGCTCTTCGTGATCAAGACGGGCGACGCTGTGCGGACGCCGCTGGCGGTCGAGGCATTGGCGAACGCGGGGCCTGCCGCCATCGACCCGATGATGGGGCTGCTGACCCACCGGAGCCGGGACGTGCGCAACGTGGCGCGGACGGCGATGGCGCAGATCGGCAAGCCGGCCATCGTGCCGCACGTCATCGAATTGCTTCAGGACCCTGAGACGCCGGGTCGCCCGCAGCTGATGGCGCTGCTGGGCGCGCTGTACACGCCGGAGAGCTTCGAGACGCTGGTGCACGTCGCGCAGACGCATCAGGACGCGGAGATGCGGCTCGGCTCGGTGCGGGTGCTCAGCCAGAAGGCGGAGCCGCGAGTCCTCGAGGTTCTGCGTGGCATCGCGGCCCGCGACGAGTCCAACGAGGTCCGCCATCTCGCCGTGAAGTCGTTGATTTGGCAGGGCGACAAGGAGTCGGTGCCGCTGCTGCTGAAGGTGCTGATGGGCGACAAGGACTTCATCCGCAAGACCGCCGCCTTCGGGCTGGGTTATCTGGCGGGGCCAGACGACGTGCCGAAGCTGCTGGAGGGCATGGACACGCCGCGCAGTGAGATCCTGACGGCCGCACGCGACGCCCTGCGGCGGGTGACCTTCCGCCCCGACCTCGCGAAGCCCGAGGAGTTCAAGCGCTGGCACAAGGCGTGGCGCGAGCGGGACACGAAGCGGGCGAACGTGAAGGAAGGGGACATGACGCTGTCGGATGGCACGCGCATGTACTACGCGCTGGCGGGTCAGGGGCGTCCGCTGGTGATCCTGGGCGACGGGCCGGACTTCGCGCACGACTACCTGCGCGGACCCTTCGATCGCCTAGCAGAGCGGCGCGTCGTGCTCTACCTCGACCTGCCGGGACGCGGGCGCTCCACCCGCCCCACCGAAGAGGGCGTGAGCATCGGCCTGGAGCACGACGTTCGCTCGGTCGCCACCATGCTGACGCGCCTG
This sequence comes from Myxococcota bacterium, assembly GCA_041389525.1. GTDB lineage: Bacteria > Myxococcota_A > UBA9042 > PHBI01 > JACKFB01 > JACKFB01. The sequence goes on from JAWKRR010000063.1 coordinate 3,443, forward strand.
AACCTGAAGGGCGTGGACCTCTACGGCCACGGGTGGGGCGCGATGGTCGCGGTGCGCATCGCGGACAAGCACCCGAAGCTGGTTCGAAAGATGATCCTCGACGACTCGCCGCAGCCCACGTTGCGTGGCTGGGCCGCGCGGGTCGACGTCGGCGTCGCGCGGATGCTGGAGCCCTGGCAGAGCGACATGAAGATCTTCGAGGAGGAGGCTCGCCGCTTCCAGCCCGACGTGCGCGACGCGATGATCACCCGGGCGCTCCTCGCTGCGTTGCTGGAGCGGCCGCGCGTCATGCCGCAGATCGCGCCGCTGCTGGGCACCGATCCCGGGCTGCGGGGCGCCATCATCGCCCCCATGGGCGCCTTCGACCTGAGCGACGCGTACCGACGGATCAACGTGCCGACGCTGATGCTCTACGGCGCGGCGCCGCCCCTGGACGAAGCGGGCCTCGCGTGGCGGGCGGAGCTGATCGAGTCGAACTCGAACCTGCGGCTCACCGAGGTCTCGGGCGCCGGGCTGATGCCGGCCTTTGAGGCGACGGAGGCCTGGCAGGAGATCGTCGAGAACTTCCTGCCCTGAGCGGCGCCGGCGAGGCTAGCCGGCGAGCGCTTCCAAGCCCGCGGTAGTCAGGGGCTGCGGAAGCGCGAGCTCAGCGCCGGTCTCCAGCGCGGCCTCGGGGGCCAGCAGGTCGAAGATGCGCCCCTTGCGCGAGCCCCACAGCGCCGTGCGAGCCGCGACCCACGCGGGCGGCGTGTGCTCACCCATGCCGAGCACGGCGCGGGCCAGGTCGTCGGGGCGCACCGAGGCGCCGCCCGCGTCCAGGTCGGTCCGCCAGCGCAGCACCGGGGTGTCGGCGTGGAGCGCGAGCAAGCGCGCCTCGACGCTGCTCAGCAGGCCGACCTCCGCCGAGATCAGGCCCTGCAGCGCGTCGATCTCCCGCGGGCCCTCGGCCCGTGTCGCCATCACCGGCAGCGGCTCGCCAGTGGCGATGCGCGCGCGGGCGGCCTCGAGGTCGCCGTGGCCCCACTTGCCGGGGGCCGCGATGATGTACTCGGCGAGCTTGGCCACGCTGGCGCAGGGCTTGGTGTTCGCTGGCAGCCGCGCCGCGGCCAAGATGTGCAGGCCCTGGTCGGTGACGGCCTCGACGCGGGCGAGAAGCTCTGCGGGCTCGATGTCCGCCAGCGTCAGGATGTCTGCGACCTCGGCGAGGCTGGCGACGCCGAGCGCCAGCGCTGGGCCATAGGAGAGTTGGGCGCGGGGAGAGAAGCCGAGGCTGTATCGCAGCGGGATCCCGGCGCGCCGAAGCACCCGCGGGACCATGCGCAGCAGGTCTTTTTGGCTGGTGAACGCGATGTGCCCGAGCTTGGTGAAGACCAGCCGGTACGCGAAGCTCTCGCCCTGGTCCTCGCGAATGGGCGGCAGGTTGGCGCCGCGGCTGTTCTTGCGGACTGTCTTCCACGCAGGCGGTGGCGCGTCGGGCGACGGGACCGGCGGCGCTGTGGCCCCCAGCTTGTCGAGGAACTCGAGGCGCTCGGTGCGCATCTGGCCGAGATCGCAGGCCACGCCGCAGTGATAGCAGATGAGCTTGCGCTGGTCGGTCTCGGCGTCCTGGAGGTTGGTGTGGTGGACCTGGGCACCCAGGGGCTTCCCGCAGGGCGGCGAGAGCCGGTCCTTCAGCGCTCGCTTCCACTCTTTCTCGAGGAAGCGCGGTGCCAGCCCTACGTCGATGTGGTCCCACGGCAGCGCCCCGTCCAGCGGCAGCGTCCCCAGGTAGCGCGCCGGCTCAGCCCCGCTCTGTGCCGACCACTCGGTGATGGCCTCGCCCCACGCCTCCCAGCCCAGGACCTCGTCCCAGCCGTCGAAGCGCGCGCCTTTTCGCCAGGCCAGCTCGATCAGATCGGCCACGCGCCGGTCGCCACGGGCCGCGATCCCCTCGAGGTAGCTGATGCGGTGGTCGTGGTACTTCACCGACATCCCGGACTGGCGCGCCATCTGCCGTAGAATCGTCTGCTTGCGCTCGATCTCCGACATCGTGTCCATCGCCGCCCACTGAAACGGCGTGTGCGGTTTGGGCACGTGGCTCGACGCGCTCGCGGCCACCTCGACCTTGTGTCGCGAGTGATACTGGCGGCCGATATCGCGCGCGCCAGCGGCCGTCTCCATGATGCCGGCGACGTCCTCGTCGGTCTCGGTGGGCAGGCCGATCATGAAGTACAGCTTCATGCGGTGCCAACCCCGCGAGAATACGCGGTGCGCCGTGGTCCGGATGTCCTCGTCGGAGATGTTCTTGTTCACCACGTCGCGCATGCGCTGGGTGCCGGCCTCGGGCGCGAAGGTCAGGCCGGTGGCCTTGACGCTCGAGATCTCGTCGAGCAGGTCCTCAGCCAGCCCGTAGGCGCGCAGTGACGACACCGAGAGGCTGGCGCGGCGCTCGCGCATCCGCTCCATGACCTTCTTGATGAGGGGGCTGACGCAGGAGTAGTCCGCGGTCGACAGGCTGGTGAGCGAGGCTTCGTCGTAGCCGCCGTTGTCCATGGCCTCGAGGACGGTCTCGACGATCTGGTCGGGGTCGCGCTCGCGCACGGGGCGATAGATCATGCCCGCTTGGCAGAAGCGGCAGCCCTCGGTGCAGCCGCGGGCGATCTCGATGGAGACGCGGTCGAAGATGGCCTCGGCCACGGGGACCGGCGCGTCGGTGGGGAAGCGGTAGCGGTTGATGTCTTCGACGTGGGCGCGCTGGACGGGGTAGGGGCCCTCGCTGGCGTCGGCGTCCACTACGAGCAGGCCGTTGCGTGGGTCTTCGCGGACGGCGTAGAGCGTCGGGCAATACCAGCCGCCGAGCGCGGCCAGGCGCCGAAGCTGCTCGGCGCGCTCGACCCCCGCGTCGCGCCACTCGCCGAGCAGCGCGAGCGAGCGCGGCAAGAGCTCCTCCGCGTCGCCGATGAGGAAGGCGTCGATGAAGGGCGCCATGGCCTCGGGGTGGGTCGCCACAGGCCCGCCCGCGATGATGACGGGGTGCTCAGGCCCACGATCCGCCGAGCGCAACGGGATCCGCGCGAGGTCCAGCACGTTGAGGACGTTCGTGTAGGTCATCTCGTATTGCAGCGAGAACCCGACCACGTCGAAGTCGGCGAGCGGGCGCGCGGACTCCAGCGAGAGCAGCGCCATGTCGCGAGCCCGAAGTTCGGCCTCCATGTCGATCCAGGGCGCGAACGCCCGCTCGCACGCGATATCGGGGCGCGCGTTCAGTAAGCTGTAGAGGATGCGCGTGCCGAGGTGGCTCATCCCGATGTCGTACAAGTCCGGAAAAGCCAAGCAGATGCGGACGGAGACGCCGCCCCAGTCCTTCACGACCGACTGGTACTCGCCGCCGAGATAGCGTGCGGGCTTCTCGACGCGGTGCACGAAGTCCGCGTACGGGTGGCGTTTCAAGCTCATGGAGGGGCTCCGGGTGTGGCAAGTCGCAGTAACCACAGGGGCGGCAGCGCGTCAACGCAGAGGTTCTTGGTCGGGATGGCGATGCGTGCGCATGATGGCGGGCTGTATCAGGAGGATCCTGCGATGAGTTCGAGTATGAGGCTCGCAGCCGCGGCGGGTGTGGCGCTGGCGCTCTTCGTCGGTGCGGCGGGCCCGGCCTTCGCGGCGTCATGCCCGGGGCCGCCTGGGCGCAAGACCGCCGGGAAGCTGTCGGACCGCGGGTTGGTCGCGGTGGACGAGGGGCGCCACGCGGAGGCCGCGCGGCTCTTCGACGACGCGTTCGCCTGCGACCATCACCCGACCCTGCTGTGGAACGCGGCGCGCGCGTACGAGAAGGCGGGCGAGCTTGACGTCGCGCGGGCGCGGTACGCGACCTATCGCGGGCTGCCGGGTTTGGAGGCGGCGCGGGCGGCGGAGGCGGGCGAGAAGGTGCGCACCATCGACGACATCCAGCGCCGACAGGCTGACGCAGGGAGAGGCACGGGCCGCGCGCTGGGGCGCCTGCGGGTCCCCGCCGCTTCGGTCGTGCGCAGCCCCGAGGCCTTGCCCGTGGAGGCCGCGCCGCCGCTGAACGTGGGCCGCGGGCAGCGCACGTCCGGATACGTGTTGCTCGGTGCTGGCGTGGCGGTGGCGGCCGTGGGCTTCGTGTTCATGTCGCGCGCCAACCACGCGTACGACGACCTCAACCGGGAGTTCGCGGACGGGATCGCCGAGGGCGACGCCGTGCGCTGGGCCCAGTACGAGGCGGGGCGCAAGTCGGCCGGGAAGGACGCGGATCGGGACCAGCGGACGATGTGGGCATTCTTCGGAGCGGGCGCCGCGGTCGCCGTGACCGGCACCGTCCTGGTGCTGACCGCGCCGCGTGGCCGGACTCCGTCGACGCGCGGCGACGCCACGGTGGTGGGCGCGGCGCCGATCCCAGGCGGCGCGGTGGCCTTCGGGCGGGTGCGATTCCGCTGATGAGTCTGGCGATGGCCCGGCTTGGGATGGGGCGCGTGTTTGCGTGAGTCATCTCGCACAGTTCGGGCTGCCACTGCGCGCTTGACACGAATTGTGCCTAACCCCTAGTTTCCGCGACCTGGACAACCCCCCGGAGCCCTCATGAAGACGATGCGCCACCCCCTGATCGCGACCCTCGGCGTCGTGGCCCTCACCCTCACCTTGGCGGCTGGCTGCGACGACGGCGGCGGCACCAACGGCGCCGACGGCACCGTCAAGACGGACGTCGCGGCCGGCCCGGACGGGACCATCATCACACCCGATGGCACCACGGGCACCCCGGACGGCACCACCGGGACTCCCGACGGCACCACCGGGACCCCGGACGGCACCACCGGGACCCCGGACGGCACCACCGGCAACGACACGACGGGCACGCCCGACACCAACCCGCCCGCTCCCTTCTGTGGAGACACGCTGTGCAACGGCGGCGAGTCGCAGCTGACCTGCCCGGGCGATTGCGGCGGCACCGTCAGCCCGACCAGCCTGCTCTGCTTCGAGCTCAACGGCTGCCTCGCCGCGCAGTGCGCGGCGCTGCCCGTGGCCGAGCAGAACGCGTGTGCCAACGCGGCGATCAACGCAGGCGGCGCATGCCCGTCGGCCGCTGGCGAGCTGCCGCTCTTCCTCGCGGACAACCAGTGCCTGGTTCAGAACTGCGGCTCGGAGACCACCGCGGCCGGTCAGGCCGCGTGCATCGGCGCGAAGTGCGCGGGCACGCAGGCGACCTGCAACGCCGGCACCGTGAAGGGTTCCGGGACCTGTGGCGCTCTGCAGACCTGCATCCAGACCTGCCTGGTCGGAGGTCAGGTCGACGCGCCCTGCGCGCGCACCTGCTACTCGGCGACCAGCCAGGGCGGCCTCGAGCTCGACGTGAAGCTCAACTACTGCCTGCTCGCGGCGTGCGCCAGCGCGCCCACCCAGGCGCAGCTCCAGCAGTGCGCGCAGGCGGCGCTGGCCCCCACGGGTACTTGCGGCCCCGCCCGCGCGGCCTGCCTGGCCGACGGCACCGTCGTCGTGGCTGACCCAACCCCCGACGCGAGCGGCGACATCAGCCAGCCCGACGCGGGCAGCGACACGTCCACCGACACGACCGAGTCCGACGCCAGCCCCGACACCACCGAGGCGGACACGGCCGAGGACGCCGGCCCGCTGCCCGACTCCGTCCCGACGCCCGATGCGGCGAGCGACGCGAGCGGCGCCGGCTTCTCGCCCTTCTTCGGCGAGCGCTTCTTCCGCGCGCGTTTCGGGCAGGGTCACGGCTTCTAAGAGGTCGGACATCATCCCCCGCGCCGCGGCCACGCGGCGCGGGGAGCGCTCCCCACGGGCCCGTCGGATTCACCCCCGGTCGGGCCCGTTCCGTTTCTGGCGGTTGAGGGGGCCGAGTTGACACTGGCCCGCCGCCGCGCCGAACCTGCACCGGACTTCCGGCGAACCAGGAGCAGCCGTGCCAAACCTCAATGCAGATCCTCAGACGCGCCGCTCCATGGCGCTTCGGTTGGGCTCGGTCGCCTGCGTCGCCGCGCTCTGTGCCCTCGGCGCATGTGATGACGGCAAGAGCGGCGGGAACAGCGACGCCGACGCCGTGGGGGCCGACGTCTCGGACTCCGCGACCACCCCAGAGGTCGTGGCTGCCGATACGGCCAATGACCTGGCAGCCCAGGCCGACGAGATCTCGACGCCCGACAGCGCGCCCGAGGTCACCCCGGACGCCGCGCCCGACCTCACGGTCACACCCGACACCACCACGTCGCCCGACGTGACGGTCCCGACAGGGCTGCTCTGCCCCTCGCTGGCGAGCTGTATGTTCGACGCCTGCGCTCAGGCCACCGCGGTGGACCTCCCCACCTGCGCCGCCGCCGCGGCGGTGACCTGCCAACCCGCCGACGCCGCCGAGTCCGCGGGAGCCCTGAGCCTGGTGCAATGCGCGAGCGCGGCGGGCTGCTCCTTCAACCGCGAGCAGGCTAGCCACTACACCTGCTTGCGGCTCAGCTGCCTCACCGAAGACGCCACGTGCTGGGCGCCCTCAGCGACCGGGAACGGCGCCTGCGGCCTCATCGGCGGCTGCCTCAGCTCCTGCTTCGACCAGCCCGGCGCCATCGACGTGCCCTGCCACCGCGCGTGCTTGGAGGCGGTGTCGCCGGCGACGGTCGCGGAGTTCCTCGACCTGGACCTCTGCACCGAGGCCGGGTGTGTGGACTCGGCGCCCGAAAACCACGACCAGTGCAAGGCGACCACCGCGACCAACGGCCTGACCTGCACGACCCAGTACGACCAGTGCTTCGGCGGGCTCTAGCCGCCTCGCGCGCGGGCTGCGGCGGCTAAGCTCTGGCGCCGAAGATCGCCGTGCCGACGCGAACCAGGGTGCTGCCCTCGGCGATGGCGTCGGCGAAGTCGTCGGACATGCCCATCGAGAGGACCGGCGCGCCGCGCGCGGCGTCGAGGCGGTCGGCGACGCCCTCGAGCAGATCGCGCATGCGCGCAAACGCCGCGCGGGGGCTGGCGACCGCGGCGGGGCGCGGGATGCACATCAGGCCGCGCAAGCTCAGGGCTGGGCTGGCTGCCACGAGGTCGGCCAGGGCGTCGACGTCTTCCGGCGCACACCCCGATTTCTGCGCCTCGCGGTCGATGTCCACCTGGATGAGCACGGGCAGGGGACCTGGCGGGCCCGCGCCGTCCAGCCGACGGGCCAGGGCGTCGACAAGCGAGGCCCTGTCGATGGTGTGCAGCAGCGCCGGCCTGCACGCCGCGATGTGGCGCGCCTTGTTCGTCTGAACCGGCCCGATCAGGTGCCAAGCCAGCCCGAGATCCTGCAGCGTCTCGTGCCGCGCCTCGAAGGCCTGGACGAGGTTCTCGCCGAAGTCCACCTGACCGAGCGCCGCCAGCGCGCGCACCGCCTCATCGGGATGCCGCTTCGACACCGCCACCAGGGTGACGTCCTCGACCCGGCGCCCGGCGGCGCGACAGGCCTCGCCGATGCGCTCGCGCACCGCGTCGTACCGCTGGGCCAGCCCGGTCAATAGGGCAGCACGTCCCGCGCGCCCATCTCCTCCATCATCTCGATGACTTGGCACATGGGCAGCCCGACGACGTTGGTGTAAGAGCCGACGATCGAGTCCACGAGGTAGGCGCCGACGCCCTGAATCGCGTACGCCCCGGCCTTGTCCATGGACTCGCCGACCGCGACGTACTTCTCGATCTCGGTCGTCGTCAGCCGCTTGAAGAGCACGTCCGTCGACACGGCCTGCACGCCTTCCTTGTCTTTGCGCAGGTCGTGGACGCAGAAGCCGGTGATCACGCGGTGGCGCGTGCCGGCGAGGCGCGCCAGCATGTCGGCAGCCTCGGCCGTGTCCTTGGGCTTGCCCAACAGCTCCTCGCCAAGCGAGACAATGGTGTCGCCCGCGACCACCCACCGCGTCTCCGACATGCGGCGGGCCGACGGCGACGGCACCGCGGAGCCGCCCTCGGGGTCGACCTGGTACAGCGTCGCTTGCATCCGGCGGACCACCGCGAGGCACTTGGTGCGCGCCATCCGCTTGGCGAACTGCTCGACGGTCTCGTCGTCCATCCGGATCTCATCGATGTTCGCCGGCACCACCTTGACGGAGAAGCCGACGCGCTCGAGCAGCTCCTTTCGGCGGGGGGACTGCGAAGCCAAGATAATCTGCACGGCCACAGCGCCAACCTCCGTGTCGCTAGGGGGCCGGAGCATAGGGCCGGGACGGTCGCTTTGTCAGCCCCGCGTTGCCGCAGCAGACCCGATCTGCTATGGGCCTCCCGGCTCGCGCGACCGCTGTGGCAAAGGAGGACGGAGATGGGGCTCTTCGACATGTTCGGGAAGTCATCGAAGACCAGTCGCCACGTGGCTCGGCTGACCAACGCCCACACGCAGACCCAGGACCGCTTGCGGGCCATGGAGATGCTGGCGGAGATGGGCACGCCCGAGGCGATCACGGGCCTGATGCAGCGCTTCACCTACCGCGTCGAGGCGTCGATCCACGACAACGACGAGAAGGAGTACGCCTGCCAGCTCCTCATCGACTCGGGGCCGAAGGCGATCGAGCCGATCAAGGCCTTCGTCGAGATCCACGACGCGGTCTACTGGCCGCTGCGCGCGCTGCGCGACATCGCGGGGCCCGAGGTCGCCGTGGGGCTGCTGATGGGCGCGCTGGACCGCTCGCTGAACAGGGAGGGGCGGCAAAACGACCAGAAGGTCCAGCTGGTCGCCAACCTGCGGGACTTCAAGCACCCGAAGGTTCAGGAGCGACTGCTCGAGCTGGTGACCGATCGCGACGAGGAGGTGCGCATCCTGGCGATGGACGCGCTGATCACCTACGGCGAGGAGGTCGCGGTGGCCCCCGCGGTCGAGCGGGCGCTGGACCCGGCCGAGTCACCGCGCGTGAAGACCGTGATTATCGAGCAGCTCATCGAGCAAGGGTGGGCCCTGACAGCGTGGCGTGCACAACTTGAGGTGGACGGCGCGCTGCCGGTGCCATACGCACTGGGTCCCGACGACCGCATCATCCGCGACACCTGACGCGCGCTCGCCGCGCACCGCCCGCGACGGAGACCCATGCCAAAGCGCGAGGACATCAAGAGCATCCTTCTCATCGGCTCGGGCCCGATCGTCATCGGGCAGGCCTGTGAGTTCGACTACTCGGGGACGCAGGCGTGCAAGGCGCTGCGCGAGGAGGGCTATCGCGTCATCCTCGTGAACTCGAACCCCGCGACGATCATGACCGATCCGGAGACGGCGGACGCGACCTACGTCGAGCCGCTGTCGCCTGATGTGCTGGAGCAGATCATCGCGCGCGAGCGGCCTGACGCGCTCTTGCCGACCATCGGCGGGCAGACGGGGCTGAACCTAGCGCTGGAGCTGGCCAAGCGCGGGGTGCTCGAGCGCTACGATGTGGAGCTCATCGGCGCGAGCCTGACGGCCATCCGGAAGGCCGAGGACCGCGAGATGTTCAAGGCGGCCATGGAGCGCATCGGCCTGCGGGTGACGCGCTCTGGCTACGCTCGGACCCGCGAGCAGGCCTACCAGGTCATCCAAGATGAGGAGCTGACCTTCCCGATCATCCTGCGGCCCTCGTACACGCTGGGCGGCTTCGGCGGCAACGTCGCGTACAACGCCGAAGAGCTGGACGACGCCATCCGCTGGGGCCTGGACGCCTCGCCGGCCAGCGAGATCCTCGTCGAAGAGAGCATCATCGGCTGGAAGGAGTACGAGCTCGAGGTCATGCGCGACCGCGCTGACAACGTCGTGATCGTCTGCTCGATCGAGAACTTCGACGCGATGGGCGTGCACACCGGCGACTCGATCACCGTGGCGCCGGCGCAGACCTTGTCGGACCGCGAGTACCAGCGGATGCGTGACGCGGCCATCGCGATCATGCGCGAGATCGGCGTCGACACCGGCGGCTCCAACGTCCAGTTCGCGGTGAACCCGGCCGACGGGCGCATGATCATCGTCGAGATGAACCCGCGGGTCAGCCGCTCGTCGGCGCTGGCCTCCAAGGCGACGGGCTTTCCCATCGCCAAGATCGCCGCGCGCCTGGCTGTCGGCTACACGCTGGACGAGATCCGCAACGACATCACCGGGTCCACGCCGGCCTGCTTCGAGCCGACCATCGACTACGTGGTCACCAAGATCCCGCGCTTCACGTTCGAGAAGTTCCCCGAGACGCCCGCGGTGCTGACGACGCAGATGAAGTCGGTGGGCGAGGTGATGGCCATAGGCCGCACCTTCCGCGAGAGCCTGCAGAAGGCCATGCGCTCGCTCGAGATCGGGCGCGTCGGGTTCGACTCGCTGCGGCCGGTGCCCTCGGGCGAGGAGGCCACCCACGCGCTGCTGCAGGCGCTGCGGGTGCCGAACCCGGACCGGCTGTGGGCCATCGGCGACGCGTTCCGCGCGGGTATGACCGTGGCCGAGGTCCACGACGCGACCGGCGTGGACCCGTGGTTCTTGCACCACATCGGGATCATCATCGCGATGGAGGGCGAGATCACGAGCGCGGAGACCCTGGACGCGGCCTTCATGCGGCGGTGGAAACGCGAGGGATTCGCCGACGCGCGCATCGCGACCCTGCGGGCCGTCAGCGAGGCGTCCATCCGCGACCGGCGCCACCGACTCGGCGTGCGCCCGGTGATGAAGCGCGTGGACACCTGCGCCGCCGAGTTCGAGGCGCTGACGCCGTACCTCTACTCGTCCTACGAGGGCGAGTGCGAGGCGGCGCCGACCCAGGCCGAGAAGATCGTCATCTTGGGCAGCGGCCCCAACCGCATCGGCCAGGGCATCGAGTTCGACTACTGCTGCGTTCACGGCGCCATGGCCCTGTCGGAGGCCGGCTTCGAGACCATCATGGTCAACTGCAACCCCGAGACGGTCTCCACCGACTACGACACGTCGGACCGCCTCTACTTCGAGCCGCTGACCCTCGAAGACGTGCTCGAGATCCTGCACCTCGAGAAGCCCATGGGGGTCATCCTGCAGTTCGGCGGCCAGACCCCGCTGAAGCTGGCGACGGCCCTGGACAAGCTGGGGATCCCGATCCTCGGCACCCCGACCGACGCCATCGATCGGGCGGAAGACCGCGAGCGCTTCGGCGCGCTGGTGACCAAGCTGGGCCTGCGTCAGCCGCGAAACGGCCTGGCCCGCACGGAGGCGGAGGCCCTGCGCATCGCCGAGGCCATCGGCTTCCCCATCATCGTCCGCCCCAGCTACGTGCTCGGCGGCCGCGCGATGGAGATCGTCTACACAATCGAGGACATGGCGCGCTACATGCGCAACGCCGTGCAGGTCTCGCCCGACCACCCGGTGCTGATCGACGAGTTCCTGGAAGACGCGGTCGAGCTGGACGTGGACGCGCTGGCCGACGGGACCGACGTGGTCATCGCCGGAGTGATGCAGCACATCGAGGAGGCGGGCGTTCACTCGGGCGACTCGGCCTGCTCGCTGCCGCCCCACGATCTCGCCGAGCCGGTGCTGGACGTCGTGCGCGACGAGACGGTGGCCATGGCCCGCGAGCTTGGCGTGGTCGGGCTGATGAACGTGCAGTTCGCCGTACGCGGCCGCACGGTCTACGTCCTCGAGGTCAACCCCCGCGCCTCGCGCACCGTGCCCTTCGTGTCCAAAGCGACCGGCGTCCCCATCGCCAAGCTGGCCGCCCGCGTCATGGCGGGAGCGACCTTGCGCGAGCTGGGCTACACCAAAGAGGTCATCCCGAAGCACGTCTCGGTCAAAGAGGTCGTCTTCCCCTTCAACCGCTTCCCCGGCAACGACACGCTGCTCGGCCCCGAGATGAAGTCGACGGGCGAGGTCATGGGCGTCGATCGCAACTTCGCCCGCGCTTACGGCAAGGCCCAGGCCGCGTGCGGATTCGCGCTGCCCGGCCCGGGGCGCGTCTTCATCTCGGTGAAGGAGCCCGACAAGGCGATGATCCTGGGCGCGGCGCGAAAGCTGGTCGAGGCGGGCTACGAGCTGGTCTGCACTCGCGGGACCTCCGCGTATTTGCAGGCGCGCGGCGTCCCCAGCGAGCTGGTCAACAAGGTCAACCAGGGCCGCCCCCACATCGTCGACCGCATCAAGTCGAATGAGATCGCGCTGGTCATCAACACCACGATTGGGCGACAGTCCATCCTCGACTCGCGAGACATCCGCCGCTCGGCGTACGTGCAGGGGATCCCCTACATGACGACCGTCCCGGGCGCGTGGGCGGCGGTCGCGGCCATGGTGTCGCGACTCGAGGACCCGACTCCCCACATCACGACGTTGCAGGAACTGTACGAGCGTAGCTGAGTGTTTGGACTCGGCGGCGCGGTCGGTTCAGGCTGCGCAGGGCGGCGCGCGCTGCCGGAGGCCTTTCATGAGTACTGAGCGCTACTTCGTCACGGTTCGAGGCGTCGAGAAGCTGCGCGAACGGCTGCGCCACCTCAAGGAAGTGGAGCGCGCGCAGAACGTGCGCGACATCGAGGAGGCGCGCGCCCACGGCGACATCTCGGAGAACGCCGAGTATCACGCCGCGAAAGAGCGCCAGGCCTTCATCGACGGGACCACGCGCGATCTCGAGGACAAGATCGGCCGCGCCAGCGTCATCGACCCCAAGACCCTCAGCGGCTCGCGCGTGGTCTTCGGGGCGACCGTGACCATGCTGAACCTGGAGACGGACGAGGAGTCGGTCTACCAGATCGTGGGCGTGGACGAGGTCGACACCAAAGAGGGGCGCATCAGCTACGAGTCGCCGCTCGCGCGTGCCTTCATCGGGAAGGAAGAGGGCGACGAGGTGAAGTTCAACGCGCCGGGCGGCGTGCGGAACTACGAGATCGTGAAGGTCGAGTTCATCTGATCCCCATGGACGAGCTGGTGGTCATCGCGGAGGGCGAGGGCGAGATGGCGGCGCTGGGCACGGCGCTGGCCGCGTTCGTCGCGCCCGGCGACCTCGTGACCCTGCGGGAGCTCGGCGCGGGCAAGACGACCCTCGTGCGCGCGGTGTGCCAGGCGCTGGCGGTCCCCGCGGAGGCCGGCGTGTCGTCGCCGAGCTACGCGCTGGTCAACGTGTACGAGGGCGGGCGGACCGAGGTCGCGCACGTGGACCTCTACCGGCTCGAGGACGGCGACGATCTCGAGTCCATCGGCTTCCGCGACCTGCTGGACGGCGAGTGCGTGGTGCTGGTCGAGTGGCCTGAGCGGGCGGCCGGGCTCGAGGAGGCGGCCGACCTCACGGTCCACATCGAGGACCGGGGGCCGGGGGCGCGCACGCTGCGATTTAGCGCGGCGGAGCCTGCTCGCCAGGCGCGCTTGGCGGAGCTGCTGGCGCCTCGGTAGCGCCGAGCGTGGCCGAGGTCTCGGCGCGGACGGGGCCGTCGCCGAAGAAGATCGCCTGCACGACCGCGCCGGCAATCGAGAAGATCAGCCAGCTAGCGACCACGGCCCAGACCGCGACGACGGCCCAATGGAAGGGGCCGAGACGTCTGCGCGGGGTAGGGCGGTCGCTCATGGCGCATACCTAGACTTGGCGCCGCTGTGGGTCAAGCGGGCTCTGGTCGGGGGCGACCTTCATCTTGCATCACCCGGGGGCATCATGGATGCTCCGCCCCCTTGTCTCCCCTAGAGGCGGGCAGCTCTGGACACGGTCGCTTGGATGGGACGGACGTACCTCGACTACAACGCGACGGCGCCGCTGCGGGCCGAGGTGGCGCGCGTGATGGCGGAGGCGCCGTGGGGCAACCCGTCTAGCGTTCACGCGGACGGGCGGGCTGCGCGGGCGTGCATGGAGGCGGCGCGTGAGGCGTTGGCGCGCGCGCTGGGGGCGCGCCCGGTCGAGCTCGTGATGACCGGGTCGGCGAGCGAGGCCAACAACCTCGCGCTCTCGGGGGTCATGGCTGCGCGCCTTCCAGGCTGCACTCGCGGGCGCCTCGCGGTGAGCGCGGTCGAGCATCCGTCTGTGCTGCAGACCGCGCGCGCCCTGGCCGCCGCGGGGCAGGCCGACGCCGTCGACCTCATCGCGGTGGATGCTGACGGGCGGGTGCATGATGCGGCGCTGCGGGCGGCCGTCGGCGAGCGCACCCGTGTCGTGTCGGTCCTCGCCGCCAGCAACGAGACCGGCGTGGTTCAGGATCTGGGCGCCGTGGTCGAGGCCGCGCGCGCCGCGGGCGCCTTGGTGCACGTGGACGCCGTGCAGCTTTTTGGCAGGCTTCCCCTGGCTGTTTCGACCCTCGGCGCCGACCTGGTCAGCGTCAGCGCCCACAAGCTGGGCGGTCCGCGCGGCGCCGGCGCGCTCTGGGTGCGCCCGGGCACGGCGCTCGGCCCGCTGGTCCACGGCGGCCATCAGGAGCGCAACCGCCGCGCCGGCACCGAGAACGTCGCCGCCATCGCCGGGTTCGCCGAAGCCGCCCGGCTCGCCACCGCGGGCATGGCCGAGGAGGCCGTGCGCCTGTCTGCGCTCTGCGACGCGCTCTGGGCGCGCATCGTCCGCGAGATCCCGGACGCGCGCCGCCTGGGCGGGGACGGCCCGCGCTTGCCGAACACGCTCTCGGTCGTCTTCCCAGGCGCCGACGGCGAGGCGCTGCTCTTCGGCCTGGATCTCGCGGGCATCTCGGCCTCCAGCGGCAGCGCGTGCACCGCCGGCAGCCTCGAGCCCTCCCACGTGCTGACCGCCATGGGCATCGACGACGCCACCGCCCGCGGCGCGCTGCGCATGTCCCTCGGCTGGCAGACCACGCCCGAGGACATCGAGTGTGTCGCCCTCGCGCTGCCCGAGATCGTCGCCCGCGCACGCCAGGAGGCCGCATGAACCGCCTACAGGGGCGCCGCGCCCGCGTCGTCGTCGCCATGTCGGGCGGCGTCGATTCGTCCACCGTCGCCGGCCTGCTGGTCGAGGCGGGCCACGACGTCATCGGCGTGATGATGAAGCTCTACGACCACTCCAAGTCCGACTTCGGCGCCGCCGAGGCCCAGGGGAGGGTCAGCGCTGACCCGGAGGCCGGGCGCGAGTGCTGCGGCCTCGACGACGTGGGCGACGCCCGCCGCGTGGCCGACCACCTGGGCATCCCGTTCTACGTCAGCGACTACCAGGAGGTCTTTCGGCGCGCCGTCATCGACGAGTTCGTCGACGCCTACGTCGCGGGGCGGACGCCTAATCCCTGCGTGCGATGTAACGACGCGGTGAAGTTCAAGCCGCTGCTGGCGCGTGCCAAGAAGCTCGGCGCGGACTACCTCGCGACGGGGCACTACGTCCGGGCGCAGACCCGTGAGGACGGCGGCGTCGACCTGCTGCGGGCCGTGGACGCGAGCAAGGACCAGAGCTACTTCGTCGCCGGCATCGCGCCCGACGCCCTCGAGCGGGTGATCTTCCCCTTGGGCGGCATGGCCAAGGACGACGTGCGCGCCCACGCCGAACGGCTGGGCCTGCCCGTGGCTCACAAGCCCGACAGCCAGGAGATCTGCTTCGTCCCCGACGGCGACCAGGCCGCCTTCGTGGCCCGCGAAGCCTCGGAGCGCTTGGGCGGTCCGGGCGCCGTCGTCAGCCTGGCCGGGACCCGCCTCGGCCGCCACGCCGGCGTTCATCAGTTCACGGTGGGGCAGCGGCGCGGCCTCGGCATCGCCAGCAGCGAGCCCTACTACGTCGTGGGCCTGCGCCCCGACGCCAACGAGGTGGTCGTGGGGCGCCGCGCCGACGTCGACGCCTCAGGCCTGGTCGCCTCGCAGGCGCGGTGGCAGGCAGGCCCCCCGAGCGCGGGCGCCCGCGTCACAGCCCGGGTTCGCCACCGTCACGCCGGCGCCGAGGCCGTCGTCGTGAGCGCCTCCGGCGACCGCGTCGAGATTCAGTTCTGCGAGCCGGTCAACGCCGTCGCGCCCGGCCAGCAGCTCGTGCTCTACGACGGCGACCGCGTCGTGGGCGCGGCGACCATCGATCGAGCGCTTGGAACGCCTGTTGAAGACCTTCAGAGGGCCCACAATGGCTGAGGACGGATTCGAACCCGCGATGCTCGCCGCGCTGCAGTTGGCGCTGGCACACGACTTCGCCGACCCGCGTTTGCTCCGTCGCGCGCTGACCCACAGCTCGTGGAGCCACGAGTTCGACGGGGACGTCGCCAACAACGAGCGCCTCGAGTTCCTTGGCGACGCGGTGCTGGAGCTGGCGATCAGCGGCTGGCTCTTTCGCAGCTACCCGCAGATGCCGGAAGGCCAGCTCACCCAGATGCGCGCGCGGGTCGTCAACGCGCGCGCCCTGGCGAACATCGCGCAGAACCTGCACATCGGCGGGCTGCTCCGGGTAGGTGTCGGCGAGGAGCGCACGGGTGGTCGAAAGCGCCGCTCGCTGCTGGCGGACGCCTTCGAGGCCCTGCTCGGCGCCGTCTACCTGGACGGGGGCTTCGAGGCCGCGTCGCGCGTCGTCCGTCGCCTCTTCGAGGGCGAGCTGCGCCATCTGGCCCACGTCGCGCCGAAGGATCCGAAGAGCCAGCTGCAGGAGTGGGCCCAGGGCCAGCACCGCGTGACGCCGCGCTACCGCATGGTGGGCGCTGAGGGTCCTGACCACGAGGTGTGCTTCGAGGCCGAGGTCACCATCCCCGACGTCATCACGGCGCGGGGGAGCGGCCCGTCCAAGAAGGACGCGCAGCGCGCGGCGGCCGAGCGCGCCCTCGAAGGCGTGGGTGTCCTCGTCGGCAAGTGACGCGCGCGCGGCGCGTCGCGCTCAGCGCCGGTTCGAGTTCACCCGCAGCAGGTGCATGATGTCCTCGGCGCGCTCCAGGCGGTCTCGCGACTCGGCCAGCCGCATGCGGGCGACCTGCTGGCGGTCGAGATCCCGCTCGTGACCGCACAGGGTCTCAAGCACCGCGATCTCATCGCCGATAGTCTGAACGACATTGCGGTAGCGCATCAGCGCCGCGTCGACCAGCCCGCGCCGGATATCCGTGCGCGCGCTCTCTTCGCTGCGCCGACTCGTCTCCGCCAAGCCGTCCGCGCGAGACCACAGGCCCGCGGTGGATGGGGGTTGTGCCAACGCTGCGCCGCTCAGGAGGAGCATCGCAGCGACCAAGACGCCGGTGGTGAGGTTCTTCATGGCCACCCCACGTCGCAAGGTCCGTGCCGACGCCGACCCGCGCCGTAAGTCGCCGTAATTGCAGCGAAAGTGCTCACTCTCGGGCTGGGTCGTGTCTGACCCACCCGGGGTGTGGCCGACCCACCGCGCGCGGCACCGCGTGGGCATCGCAAGTAGGGAATGGCGCTACGGGCGGGCTGCGACTACGATGCGCCCGTGGATCCGCTACTCATCAGCCGCGACCTCACGATCGCGGGCGACTTCCTGTCGGTGTCGTACACCCGCGACCTCGGCGCGGAGGGCACCCCCGAGGTCGCCAAGCAGACGCCGACCATGGTCGAGCTGCGCTTCGACGTGAACCGGTGCACCGACCTCGACGACGCCGCGCGAGCGAAGGTGCTGGCCCACCCGGCCATGCGCCAGGACAGCCGAGGCACGGTGCGCGTGCTCTGCGACGAGTTCCCGAGCCGCCGCCGCAACCTCGCGATGGCCCGGCAGCGGTTGGCGGGCTTCATCGGTGAGGCGATCGAAGCCCGAGACGTGGCCGCGCTTCGGCCCGAACCCCCAGCCGAGATCCCGCGGCGGGGCAGGGCCGGACTCATCAAGCCCGGCCGTGGCCCCGGGTGAGCCCGCGGTGAGTGAGTCGGCGCGCTCGAAGTCCCGCCGGTTGGCGGTGGTCACCGCCAAAGCCCGCACCCGCCTCAGCCCCCTCGCTCGCCGCCTGGAGCGCGTCCTCCCCGTGCGCGTGGGCGCGGCCACCGTGCGCGTCTTCAGCCGCTCCCAGGGCGGCCCCCGCGCCGCCGAGATCGCCTACTACGCCATCCTAAGCATCATCCCCTTCGCCGCGCTGCTGCTGACCGCGTTCGGGTACGTCGCCGGCTACCTCCAGAGCATCGGCTGGACCGTCGAGCGCATGGCCGCGACGATGCAAGCCATCGTCGCGTCGTTCCTCCCGCTGACGGCCCCCGATCTCGAGGCTGGCCTCCGCGACCTGCTCCAAGGCCGCGGCGCCCTGGGGATCTTCGGCGGCGTGGCCATCCTCATGACCTCCAGCATGGTCTTCGGCGCCATCAGCCGCGCCCTCACCGCCATCTTCGGCGTGCGCAGCCGCGGCCGCATCCTCTCCACCGTGCTCTTCTCGGTGGTCCTCTGCGCCATCTCGATCCTCGTCATCATGGGTCTCCACGGCTTGGCCAGCTGGTCAGCGATCCGCGAGTCCATGGGCCTTGAACCCGGCACCCTCAGCCCCGCATGGATCCAAGCCCTGGGCGGCCTCGTCCTCGGCCTGACCTTCATCTTCCTGGTCTACGGCGTCGTCCGCGTGCGCATCTCGCTGCCGCACACCATCGCCGGCGCCGCCACCTTCGTCGGCATCTTCGGCCTGACCCGCTGGGGCTTCGTCGTCTACCTCGAGACCATCAGCCAGCTTCACACCATCTACGGCTCGGTGGTCGGCGTGATGACGGCCATCCTCTGGGCGGACATCGTCTCGGTGGCGCTGCTGCTCTCCATGAGCCTCGTCCACGTCCTTGACGATCGCCTCCACGCCGGCCCGATGGGTGACTTGCCCGGCCACGCGATTGCGCTAACACTTCCAGAATGATCCCCCCGTCAGACGAGCACGACTTCGACCGCGATGGCGGCCTCGACACGCTCACAGATCTGCGCCGCGTGTCGATGGGCACCGACAGCAGCGTCTCCGGCGTGCCGTCGCTCATCCTCGACCCGAATAAGTTCCGCCTCGAGCGCCTGCTCCACGCCGACCACAGGATCTACGGCATCCCGACGCCCTTCGTCGGCCGCCGCGACGAGCTCGAGGCCGCCTACAACGCGGTCCGCGACACGCTGAACACCCGCACGCTGCACACGCTCTCGGTGGTCGGGCCCTCCGGTGTCGGCAAGACCCGCCTGCTGTCGGAGATGTTCGGCCTGACCGACCCCGTCCGCCGCGGCATCGAGGTCCAAGCGGCCTGCTGCTCGGACTCCGAGGCCCCCGACGGCATCGCGGTGATCGGCCAGCTTGTGCGTCGCCGCTTCGGCATCGGCCCGCTGGACTCCGACGCCGACGCGCGACAGAAGATCCTCGACGGCGTCGGCCCCCTGGTCGACTCGCGCCTCGTCCAGTCGGCCGCCCGCCAGCTCGCCTACCTCGCCGGCGTCCGCTCGCCCGGCCCCGGTCAGCACGACGCCCCCAGCCGCGGCATCGACTTCCTCCGCCTGGCGGTCGCCACCTTCGCCAACCTGCTGCGCTACCAGAGCGAGCGCAGCCCGCAGATCCTCGTCGTCTACCGCGCCCAGCACATGACCCCGCGCACGCTCACGATCTTCGAGAGCGTCATCGACGCCCTGGCGACGACGCCCACGGTCCTGATCTTCGTCTCCGATCGTCCCCTGCCTCCAGGCCTCGCCGCCGCGGCACCCCGCCACACCGCGCTCAGCCTCGGCCCCCTGGCCGCGCGCGAGATGGAGCGCCTCGTCCGCGTCATCTTGCAGAAGGTCGAGGACATCCCCGCGGGCCTCGTGACCGACCTCATCGCCCGCTCCGCCGGCAACCCGCGCCTCGCCGAGGACAACGTGCGGCTGCTCGTTCAGCGAGGTGGCATCGAGCCATCCGAGGAGCGCTGGACGCTGCACCCGGAGGCGATCAGCTCGAAGATCGACCTCGCCGCGACCACCGAGGCCGCCGGCCGCGCCCGCGTCGCCAGCCTCTCCCCCGAGATGCACCACGTGCTGCGTCTCGCGTCCGTCTTCGGCCCCGCGTTCTGGCGCGACGGGCTCTTGGCGCTGCTCCGCGTCCACCCCGCCGCCGGTCGCGCCGGCCTCATCCCCTGGGTGCACGACACCAGCGCTGAGGCCCTCGACGCGACCCTGGCCCGCGCCGTCTCGGAGCACCTCATCGCCCCGCAGCCCCAACCCGCGCTGCTCGGGCAGCAGGAGTACGCGTTCCGCTACCGCGACGATCGCCTCCTTCTGGAGGGCGAGCTGGACCCGGCGCTCGCCGCCGAGCTGCACCGGCTGATCGCCCAGTGGCTCTCGGGCCTCGGCCTGCCAGACCCTGGACCCTGGTACGAGGTCATCGGCGAGCACCTCGAAGCCGGCGGCCGCCCCGAGCGTGCGGCGCAGCAGTTTCTCCACGCCGCCGAGTCCGCCCGCGAGGGCTATGGTGCTGAGCGCGCGATGGGCTTTTTCCACCGGGCCCTCGCGCTCATCGACACCGACCGCCTCGACCTGCTGGTGCCCGTGCTGCGAGGCCTGGGCGAGCTGTCCATGGCCACCGGCGACCTGGTGCAGAGCCGCCGCATCTTCAGCGCGCTGCTGGAGGCCAGCCTGGTCATCGCCGACCGCCCGACCGGCGCCTACGCGTGGCTGCACCTCGGGCAGAGCCACCGGCGCCTGGGCGAGCTGCGCCGCGCGGGTCCCTGCTTTCGCCACGCCGAGCACCTCTACCGCGAGCTTGGCGACGTGGGCGGCATCGCCGCGGTCCTCGACCAGACGGCCAAAGTGGTCTGGACTACCGGCTCGACCGGCGCCTTCGACGACGCCCTCCGCTACTTCGAGCAAGCCCTCGCGCTCAGGCGACGCCTCGGCGTCTCGGCCGACATCGCCCAGAGCCTCACGGGCCTCGCCGCCGCGCAGCACCACTGCGGCCAGACCGACGCGGCCGAGCGGGGCTTCCGCGAGGCCCTGGCACTGCACCGCGAGTCCGGCGACCGCGCTGGCGAGGCCAAGGCGTTGTCGGGGCTGGGCCGCGTGCTCCACAGCACCGGGCGGCGCGAGGCGGGCCTCGACGCGTGGCACGAGGCCCTGGACATCGCCGAGGCCTCCGGCGACCGCGACGTGCTGGTCGACCTCCTGCTGCAGCTCGGCGAGTCCGCCCTCGAAGCGGGCGAGCACGAGCTGTGCGCCCGCTGCCTGACCGAGGCCCTCAAGACCGCCACCGAGATGGGCGACCAGCGCGCGGCCGCCGAGGTCCACACCGCCTGGGGTGCCCTCGCCATCGCGCGCTCCGACGTGCCCGCCGCGGTCGCCGCGGTCGACGCCGCCATCGCCATCGCCCAGGATCTCGGCATGCGGCCAGCCCTCGGCCGCGCCCTGCGTGCGCGCGCCGAGGTGCTGGGCCACCAGATCTTCGTCGACGAGTCCGGCGACGACGTCCTGGGACAGAAGGCGTGCCAGTGCTTCGAGGGCGCCCTGGGCATCTTCGAAGAGGTCGGCGACCAGCTCGAGGTCGACAAAACCCTCAGCGCGTACCTGCGTTTTCTGACCGAGCGTGGCGACGAGGACGCGGTCCGCGACGTGCGCGCCCGGGTCGCCGAAGCGGCCCAGCGACGCCACGTCGCGCTGCCCTGACACCGGCGTCAGGGCGGCGTCCCGCCCGGCCTACGCGAGGATGTGCCGGCTGATGATCAGGCGCTGATCTGCGAGGTCCCCTCGTAGATCTGGAAGATCTTCGCGTCGCGCATCAGCTTCTCGACGGGGTACTCGGTGTTGAACCCGTAGCCGCCGAAGACCTGCACCGCGTCGGTCGCGATGCGCATGGCCTCGTCGGCGGCGAAGCACTTGGCCATCGCGGCCTGCAGCGAGTTGCGCTGGCCCTGGTCGATGAGCCAGGCCGCCTGCCACGACAGGAGCCGGCCCGCCTCGATGGCCTTGGCCATGTCCGCCAGCATGAAGGAGATCGCTTGGAAGCTGGCGATGGGCTGGCCGAAGGCCTTGCGCTCCTTGGCGTAGGCGATGGCCTCGTCCATGGCTCGCCGCGCCACGCCGACCGCCATGCCAGCGACCTCGGGCCGCGTGTGGTCGAAGGCCGCCATGGCGACCTTGAAGCCCTGGCCCTCGCCGCCGACCATGTTGCCCGCGGGCACCTCGACGTCCTCGAAGCTCAGGCCGCGCGTGTCGGAGGCCCGCTGCCCCATGTTCTTCTCTTTCTTGCCGACCGTGAGGCCGGGCGTGTTGCGCGGCACCACGAAGCCGGTCATCCCGCGGTGGCCCTGGCTGGCGTCGGTCGTGGCCAGCACGAAGAACCAGTCGGCCTTGGCCGCGTTGGTGATCCACATCTTCTGGCCGTTCAAGATCCAGGTGTCGCCACGCTTCTTGGCCGTCGTCTTGATGCCTGCGACGTCCGATCCCGCGCCCGGCTCGGTCACCGCGTAGGACGCCATCTGAAACTCCTCGGTCATCGGGCCGAGGATGCGCTTCTTCAGGTCTTCGCTACCCGCGACGATGACCGGGGCCTCGGCGAGGTTGTTGGCCTCCATCGCGGTGCCGATGCCCGAGCAGCCGTAGCCGGTCTCCTCGACCAGCAGCACGCCCTCGAAGGTCCCCAGCCCCAGGCCGCCGTAAGCCTCGGGGATGTGAAGGTTCATCAGGCCGGTCTCCCAGGCCTTCTTGCAGATCTCGGTCGGGAACTCGCCGGTCTGATCGTGGTGCTCGGCCCGCGGCATGATCTCGCGCCGCGTGAACTCGCGCGCTAGCTCGCGCAGCCCCAACTGATCCTCGGAAAGACTGAAATCGACCATGACGTGCTCCGTGTCGCGAAAAGCCGGTGGCTGGTTACCACGCCAGCGGGCCGTGCCGGAAGGGGGTATCGGAGGAGGTGACGGAGTTGCCTGTTTGGCCACGGAGGCGCTGAGGGGAGGGCAGCGGGCAGGCGGGGTGGCAGCGGAGGCGGGGTGGCGGGGGAGAGGGGGACGGGTTGAGTGTTTGTCGGAGACGGAGAGGGCACGGAGGCACGGAGGCGACGGGTGGTGGGAGGTTGGGGCTAGAGGAGGGGGGGGAGAGAGGGGGACGGGGTTGAGTGTTTTGTCACGGAGGCACGGAGAGGGGGCACGGAGGGCACGGAGGGGGCGACGGGGTTGGTTGGTGAGGTTGGGGGGGTGGCGGGGAGAGAGGGGGACGGGGTTGAGTGGTTTGTCACGGAGGCACGGAGAGGGGGCACGGAGGGCACGGAGGGGCGACCGGGGGGGGGGGGGGGGGGGGGGGGAGAGAGGGGGACGGGGTTGAGTGTTTTGTCACGGAGGCACGGAGGCTGGGCACGGAGGGCACGGAGGGGGTGACGGGGTTGGTTGGCGAAGTTGACGGGCTAGAGGAGGGGGAGGGTGGTTAGGGTGGCTTGGTGGGTGTTGGGGAGGGTGAGGGTGGTGCCGGGCTCGGTGTATTTGCGTTTTACGACTGCGAGGGCGACGGCGCCGCCGAGGCGGGGGTGGGTGACTGCGCTGCCGAGGACGCCGACGGGTTTTCCGTCTTCGGCTAGGACCTCCTCGCCGGGCTGTGGCAGTGGGGCGGCGTCGCTCAGGCGCAGCGCTACCAAGTGGCGGTTGGGGCGGCCGCGGTAGTGCATCATCGCGATGACCTCCTGGCCGATGTAGCAGCCCTTGTCCCAGTCCATCGTGTCGTAGAGGACCTGCGACTCCAGCGGGATGTTGGCCTCGCCCATGTCCAGGCCGTCTCGCGGCACGCCGCGGCCGACGCGCACGACGTCGAAGGCCTCGGTGCCCACCGGGGTCGCCCCCGCGGCGGCCAGGGCCTCGTAGACCGCGACCGCTTGCTCGGCGGCGACGGTCACGTCGTAGCCCGCCGCGCGCAGCCGCTGCTCATTTCGCCTGATGCGGACTGGCGTTTTGGCGATCTGCGCGTCGCGCCACCCGTAGGCCGCGTCGACCCCGACAGCCTCGCCCAGCGCTTCAGCCAGCACGCCCTCGGACCCCGGCCCGATCAGCCCCAGCACCGTCGCTCTCGGCATCGCGCCGAACTGCACGTCGTCGGCCACCCGGTGCTTGATGAAGTGCTCGCGCAGGGTCTCCAGCATCGCGCCGGCCGCCGACAGCACGAGCCGCTCGCCCTCGCAGTCCAGCCAGAACTGCCCCACCAGCTTGCCGCCCCGGTCCACCGCCAGCCCGTAATTCCCTTGGCCGCTCACCAGCGTCTTCACCTGGCAGGTCGTCATCGCGTGCAGAAAGCGCGCCCGGTGCTTGCCGGTGACCGCCAGGTGGCCCTCAGCGCTCAGGTCCACCAGCCCGCAGCCCTCCAACATCGCGGCGATCTCCGAGTCGACCGCACCAAACCCCGTCGGCGCCTCGCCCCCGTCCCGCACGGCCAACGCGACCCCGCGGGAGCGGTGCCAGGCGGTGATCGGCTGCTCTTCCATGCTGTCCTCCAGACCTGAATCTGCCGTGTCGTCGCGGACTTTACGCGCCGACAGGGGGAACGTAGAGTGGCTCGCGATGCCGCGCTACGTCTACTTCACCTTTCTCGGGAAGCATCGCTTCGGGCAGGTCACCGAGGGTGGCGTGCTCCCGCTCCGGGGCTCCCTCTTCGACGAGGCGCTCGAGCCCGGCGCCGAGCCGATGCCCTGGCACCTCATCACGCCCGATCCCCCCGTCCGCGCCTCGAAGATCGTCTGCATCGGCCGCAACTACCGCGCCCACGCCGAAGAGCTCGGCCACGACGTCCCGACCGAGCCGCTGCTCTTCCTCAAACCCCCCAGCGCGCTGCTCGGCCACGACGGCGACATCGTCTTCCCCACCGGCCAGAGCGAGCTGGTCCACCACGAGGGCGAGCTCGCCGTCGTCGTCGGCCGCCGCACCCGCCACGTCCCGCCCGAGCGCGCTCGCGAGCACATCTTCGGCTACACGGTCTTCAACGACGTCACAGCCCGAGATCTGCAGCGTAAGGACGTCCAGTTCACCCGCGGCAAGGGCTTCGACACCTTCGCGCCCATGGGCCCGTGGATCGACACGGACTTCGAGCCGGCCGACCAGCTGCTCACGGTCCGCGTCAACGGCGAGTTACGCCAGCAAGCGCCGCTCTCCTTGATGATCTTCCCGGTCGACACGTTGGTGTCCTACATCAGCCGGGTGATGACCCTCGAGCAGGGCGACGTCATCGCCACGGGAACACCTGCTGGCGTCGGGACCTTGTGTCCGGGCGACGAGGTGACCGTGGACATCGAGGGCCTGGGCCTCTTGAGAAACCGAGTGGTCGCCGACGGCCTACACAGTTCGATGCACGACGCGTGAACCGGGATGGTGGCATGGTCTTGAGTCTGGAGACGGAACGCGCCGCGCACAGCGAGGATTTTGCTCGCTTGCAGGCGATGATTTCCGCCATCGAGCGCCTCTTCGTCGGGAAGCGCGAGGCGGTCGAGCTGACCGTCATCGCGATGCTAGCGCAGGGCCACGTGCTCTTCGAAGACGTGCCCGGCGTCGGCAAGACGACGCTGGCGCGCGCGGTGGCCTACGCCCTGGGCTGCAGCTTCAAACGGGTCCAGTTCACCAGCGATCTGCTGCCCGCGGACATCGTCGGCGTGAGCGTCTACGACCGCACGACCTCGCAGTTCTCGTTTCGCCCCGGGCCGGTCTTCGCCAACCTGCTGCTGGCCGACGAGATCAACCGCACCACGCCGCGCACCCAGAGCGCGCTGCTGGAGGCGATGAACGAGCAGCAGGTGACGGTCGACGACACGACCCACCCGCTGCCGCGGCCCTTCATGGTGCTGGCGACCCAGAACCCGCTTGAGTTTTCGGGCACCTACCCGCTGCCGGAGTCGCAGCTCGACCGCTTCCTGGTGCGGGTGACGATCGGCTACCCCGCGCCCGAGGTCGAGCGGGCGATTATTCGATCGCTGGGCTACCGCGATGTGGCCGAGTCCATCGAGCCGGTGCTGGACGCCGACGACGTGACCGCGATGCAGGAGCGTGTCGTGCGCGTGCGGGCGTCCGAGCCGGTGCTGGACTACCTGCAGCGCCTGGTCGCCGAGACCCGCGAGAGCAGCTACCTGGCCCTGGGCGTGTCGACCCGCGCGGCCATCGCGCTGTACCGCGCGTGCCAGGCCCGCGCGTACCTGCTCGGGCGCGATCACGTCATCCCCGACGACGTGAAGGCGCTCTTCATCCCGGTCTGCGGCCACCGCGCCATGGTGAAGAGCTTCCACGACGGCGCGGTCGAGCGGCGACTCGAGGCTGAGAACGTGCTGCGCGAGATCCTCGACGGCACGCCTCTCGTACTCTGAGATGGCGGCCGTCGCCGAGGGCACGTCGCCGCTGAGCTACGCCGAGATGCGCCGCCTGGGCCGCGCAGTGCCGGCGCGCCTGCGTTTCACCCGCGAGGGCAAGCTGCTCGTCTTCGTGACGGTCGCCGTCGGTATGGGCGCGGTCAACAGCGGCAACAACCTGCTCTACCTCGTCCTCGGCGTGCTCTTCGCCCTCATCATCACCAGCGGCATCCTCTCGGAGCTCACCCTCCAGGAGGTCACCGCCTTCCGCCACCCCTCGCCGCACCTCTTCGCCGGCGAGGCGGCGCTGGTTCAGGTCGACCTGCGCAACGCCAAGCGCTACTTCGGCTCGTTCAGCATCGAGGTCAGCGAGCTCGCGACGGCCGCGGGGCTCGAGCAGCGCCGCGGCTCGTTGATGTCGCTCAAACCGGGCGAAACGCGCAGCGTCCATCTGCGTATTCGGGGGACCCAGCGCGGGACGATCCGCAGCGCGGGCTTGCGCATCGCCACCCGCTTCCCCTTCGGCTTCTTCGAGAAGAGCCGCATCGTGCCGCTGAGCGAGCGCTTCATCGTCTTCCCGGCCGTCCAGGCCATCGCCCCGCCGGCCCTCGCGCCCCTGGCGCCCGGCCACGAAGAAGAGATCGCCCGCGTCGGCTTGGGCGACGAGTTCTACGGGCTACGCGACGCCCGCGACGCCGAGGACGCCCGCGCCATCGCCTGGAAGGTCAGCGCCCGCCGCGACCGCTTGGTGGCCCGCGAACACCAGCGCCCCGCGGCCCGGCGCGTGATGCTGCTGCTGGCCAACGTCGTGCCGGGCGATCTACCCAGCGCCCGCGGACGCCTCGAAGCGGCCATCAGCCACGCCGCCAGCCTCGCCACCGCCCTCGCGGAGAGCGGCTACGCCGTGGGCCTCGCGACCGCCGACGGAGGCATCGCGCCGGCCGCCGGCCGCGAGAACGTCGTCCGCATCTACGAGATCCTCGCCCACCTGCCCGTGCGCAGCGTCGACCACGGCGACGAGGTCCCGCTCTGGAACGAGTACAGCGGCCAAGAGGTCGAGCGCCTCGCCGTCGTCACCGCCGACCAGCAGCGGGCTGCCCTAGCCCCCGCGGCCGACCGCACCGTGGTGATCGGCGGGGCGGCGTCATGACCTTCGAGCGCCTCCACAAGCTGGTGCTCTACGCCACGGTCACCGTGGGACTCCTGCCCCTGGCGACCTCGGGCGAGCTGCCGATCCCCTTCGTCATCGCGACCTTCGCCGGCATCATCGTCAGCTGGATGCGCGACACGCCGCTGGAGCGCATCGCCGCCAGCGAGCGCTTCTGGACCGTCCTCACGGTCGTGGCCTTGCTGATCTTGGGCGGCCTCGCCTTCGTGACCACGAACTACCTGCTCTACGCCATCCTCTTCGTGCTGGTGCTGGTGGTGACACGGCTCTTTCAAAGCCGCTCGTCTCGCGACGTCTTCCAGCTCTACGGCCTCTCGTTCATGGCCGTGACGGCGGGCGCCATCATCAACCCGGCGCTGGCCTTCCTGGGCATCTTCTTCGTCTACATCATCCTGCTGGTCTGGGGCCTCATCCTGCTCCACATCCAGCGCGACATCGAAGGGCTCCAGGCCGAGCAAACCCAGCAGGGCGAACGCCCGCGCGCCCTGGCGTGGCAGGCCCGCGATCTCGTCAGCCGCCGCTTCCTCGTCGGCTCGAGCGCCCTGGCCTTGGGGATCTTCGCGGCCAGCCTCTTCATCTTCTTCTTCTTCCCCCGCCTCGGCATCGGGATGTTCTTCGGCCAGGGACGTCAGACGCAGTCGATGTCGGGCTTCAGCGACAAGATTGAGCTCGGCCACTTCGGCAACATCAAAGACAACATGGAAGTCGTGATGCGGGTCGAGCTGCCCGACGACCGCGAGCGCACCGACATGCACCTGCGCCTGCGCGGCATCTCGCTGGACAAGTACAGCAACGGGCTGTGGGAGAAGTCGGTCGGGCCGCCGTGGGCCATGAGCCAGACCGAGCAGGGCTCGTGGGTCAGCGAGGAGTACCAGCGCGTGCGCGGACGCATTCCCAAGGGCGAGATCCTGCGTCAGAGCATCTACCTCGAGCCGCTGAGCATGGACACGCGCATGGTCTTCGGCGTCCCGCGCATCATGCGGCTGACCATCGACAACCCGACCCTTCAGCGCTTTCGAGGCAAGCGGGCGCTGAGCTTCTTCCAGGACACGTCGGACGACATCTCGACGAAGACACCCTCGGATGTGGCGCTGCGCTATGAGGTCGAGTCCTGGCAACCCCGCGGCCTGGACCCCAGCCTGCGCCTGGCCAAGGGCGAGATCCCCAAATCCATCAAGGACCGCTTCCTTCAACTCCCCGCCGACCTCGACCCGCGCATCGCCGAGCTAGCCAACGAGCTGAGCGCCGGCGCCACCAACGACTTCGACCGGGCCCGCGCCATCGAGCAGCGCCTGTCGAAGGACTGGACCTACACCACCCAGGGCGGTGAGGACTCCCAGCGCCCGCTCGAGGAGTTCCTCTTCGTCCGCAAGAAGGGCCACTGCGAGTATTTCGCCACCGGCATGGCGGTCATGCTGCGCACCCTCGGCATCCCCGCGCGCCCAGCCAACGGGTTCTTCGGCGGCGCCTACAACACCTTCGGGCGCTTCTACACGATTCGCCAGGCCGACGCGCACGCCTGGGTCGAGGTCTGGTTCCCCGGTCACGGCTGGGTGACCTTCGACCCGACCCCCGCCAGCGCGGTGCTGGTTCCGCCCGAGATCGGCGCCCTCGCCGCCCTCAAAGAGGCCTACGACAGCTTCAAGCTCCAGTGGTTCAAGTGGATCGTCGAGTACGACTTCGAGAAGCAGCTGGAGGTGCTGCGCCGCGTCGGCTCTGCGCTCTCGGGGCTGCGCGATCTTCTCCCCAAGCCCTCGGGCGGCAGCGTGTCGAACCCCGGCGCGTGGAAGCGCGGTCTCAAAGAGTGGATGAATCAGCCCACGACCTGGGCGCTGCTGGCCAGCCCGCTGGTCCTGTGGCTGCTGAATCGGCTGGGGGTCTTCGGCTGGCTGCGCCGCAAGCTGGCGCGCCTCTTCAAACGCCGCGGGCCCACGCCCGGCGGTGAGGTAGGCCTGCGCTACCAGCGCATGCTGACGCTCTTGGCGCGCCAGGGCATCGGCCGCGGCACCGGCGAGACCCCGCGCGAGCTCGCCACCCGGCTGGCGCGGCAGAGCTACCCGGCGTCCGACGCGGTGGAGCGCGTGACGGCCGCCTTCGAGGCCGTGCGCTACGCCGAGCGCGAGCCCACCCAGGCCGTCATCACCGCGCTGGACAAGGACGTGGACGCCATCAAGCGCGCCCGGGTCGCCTGAGTCCCGCGGGCGCTCAACCCCGCCGCGAGTGGGCCAAATCGCACAGGTGGGCGATCAGCGCGTCGAAGCTCATATCGGCCGCGGCGGCGGCTTTGGGCATCAGGCTCGCGGCCGTCAGCCCAGGCAGGGTGTTGGTCTCCAGCAGGCGCGGGGCCCCGGCGGCGTCCAGCTTGATGTCGGTGCGGCTGTAGTCCCGGCAGCCCAGCGCCCGGTGCGCGCGCACGCCGAGATCGGCCATTTGGTCCGCCAGTTCCTGGGGGATCGGGGCGGGG
Organism: Myxococcota bacterium; assembly: GCA_041389525.1. Taxonomy (GTDB): domain Bacteria; phylum Myxococcota_A; class UBA9042; order PHBI01; family JACKFB01; genus JACKFB01. The sequence goes on from JAWKRR010000063.1 coordinate 33,079, forward strand.
CACAGCTCGTCGACGGCGTTCGGGTCATACTTCGTCTCGTAGTCGAAGAAGCGCCCCTCGCGTGGCCGAATCTCCACCAGGGGCAGCGCCCGCGGCCGCCCCGCCTCGTCGTCGAGGACCGCGCAGGTGAACTCGCGGCCGGGCAGCCAGGTCTCGCAGACCAGCGCCGCGCTCGTTTTCAGCAGCGCCGCGACCCGAGAGGCGAGGGCGGCCTCGGTGTCGACCACCTCGACACCCACGCTGGAGCCGCTCTCCGCCGTCTTCACGACGATCGGCAGCCCGAGATCGGCGGCGATCTTTGCCGAGTCCACGAGGTCCCCTCGCCGAATCCGAACGTCGCGCGCCACGGGCAGCCCGACGTTGTCGAAGACCTGCTTGGTGCGCAGCTTGTCGAGGGCCACCGCCGAGGCCGCCACCGCCGACCCCTGGTAGGGGATGCCGAGCAGCTCGAGCGCCCCCTGGACGCGCCCGTCCTCGCCGTCGGAGCCGTGCATCCCGATGAACGCGATGTCCACCCGCGCCGCCTCCAGCGCCGCCAGCGCGCTCCCCACGCTGCCCTCGCCGCCGGGCCAGCGCGCGCGCCCGTCCTTGCCGAAGGTGAGCGGCCACGCCTCGCGCCCAAGCCGCCCAAGGGCGCCGACCACGGCCGCGCCGGTCACCAGCGACACGTCATGCTCACCGCTACGCCCGCCCATCAGCACCGCGACTTTCATCCGCGCCCTCCGTCGTCTGAGCCGATCGAAACACGGCCCCCACGGCTGAGCCAGTTCCCGGGGCAATCGCCGTGGGGTGCAGCGGCGTCGTGCGGGCTCAGAGGCGCGATTTCCCGTAGGCAGCGTTCAGCGTTGAGCGCTCAGCCCTGAGCGCCCGCGCAATGCTGGTCGCGCTTGGTCGCGTGGGGTCTCGTCCCTCTCCGCGCTTGACCCCGGAGGCGCCAGCTTGGAGGCTCCGCGGATGACTGACGCACCGACGCCGACGCCGTGGAACAGGACCGACGCTTGGAAGTGGGCGCGCCGCGGGCTGCTGGTGGCCTTCGTCGGCGCGGGGGTGTTTCTGTGGCGCGGGATGGAGCCGATGGAGCTCGCCGTGGCCTTCGACGTCGACCCGACCTTCGCGGGCGAGGACGGGGCCCCGATCCGGCGCGACGAGCTGCGACGGGTACACGGCCGCGTGATCGACAAGGACGGCGCGGAGCTCGTCACCCTGAGCGTCGAGCTGCCAGACGGGCTGCACGGGCCGTCGACGCCGACGGTGGCGCTGCGGCTGCCGCGGGGGCGTTACGCCCTGGACATGCGGCTGGTGGCCGAGGGCGGGCGCGAGGCGCGGCGGGCGGTGACCCTGACCGTCGCGGAGGAAGGCTTTCGGCGCGTGGAGCTTGGCCGCTGAGCTTGAGCCGCGGATCTCGGGCGGTGATGCTCCGGACCGCCGCTGGGGCTGTGGGCGAGGTGGCTACTCGGCGTCGGCGTCGGACTCGGCTGGGTCCGTAGACTTCGGCAGCAGCTCGATCTCGAGGCCGTCCTCGCGGAGGATCAGCCGCAGGCGGTCGCCGGAGCGGGCCCGGCCGGCGAGGATGGCCCGGGCGACCGTGGTCTCGCACTGACGCTGGACCGCGCCGCGCATGGGGCGCGCGCCGAGGGCCGGCTCCCAGCCGCCGTGGTCGATGAGCCAGCCCACGACCTCGGGCGACGCCTCGTAGCTGATGCCGCGCTCGGCGCGCAGACGATCGGAGGACTCGCGCACCAAGAACTCGGTGATGGACGCCACGTCGGGGCGGGCGAGGGGGCCGAAGACGCAGTGCTCCTCGATGCGGCCCCAGAGCTCGGGCGGCAGCGCCTTGCGGGCGGTGGAGCGGACGCGCTCGAGCTCCTCGGGGCCGGGCCGGGCCATGTCGTCGGTGTCGCCGAAGCCGATGCGCTTTCGTCGGTAGCCGTCCAGGGCGTCCGCGCCGAGGTTCGAGGTCATGATGATGACCGTGCTCGACAGGTTGAGCACGCGGCCTTTGGCGTCGGTGACGCGGCCCTCGTCGAGGATCTGCAGCAGGATGTTCAGCACATCCGCGTGGGCCTTCTCGATCTCGTCGAAGAGCATGATCTGGTAGGGCCGGCGCGACAGCGACGCGGTCAGGGCGCCGGCCTCTTCGTGGCCGACGTAGCCGGGGGCAGCACCCAGCAGGCGGCTGACGGCGTGGCGCTCCATGTACTCGCTCATGTCGAAGCGGGTCAGGGCGTCCTTGGAGCAGAAGAGGAAGTCGGCGAGCACCTTGGCGGTCTCGGTCTTCCCGACGCCCGTGGGGCCCAGGAACAAGAAGGAGCCGATGGGGCGCTGGGAGGCGAAGCCGGCGCTGTTGCGCTGGATGACCTGGCTGACCACGTCGAGGACCTCGGGCTGGCCCACGATGCGGTCGCCGAGGAAGTCGCGGATGCCCAGGATGCGCTCGGCGTCGCTCATCAGGAGGCGCTCGACCGGGATGCGGGCGACCTCGGCGACGACCTCGGCGATGTCGGCGGCCTCGACGGACTCCTTGCCCTGGCGCACGGCGCGGGCGGCGGCGGTGTCGATGAGGTTGATCGCCTTGTCGGGCAGGCGCCGGTCGACGATGTAGCGGCGGCTCATGCGCACGGCGGCCTCGAGGGCCTCGGGCAGGTAGACGACGCCGTGGTGGCTCTCGTACTGGGGGACGATGCCGCGGAGGATGTGCAGGGCGTCGGCCTCGTTGGGTTCCTCGACCTCCAGCGGCTGAAAGCGCCGCTCGAGCGCCGGGTCGCGCTCGATGTGGCGGTGGTACTCGCGGGTGGTGGTCGCGCCGATGCAGGGGAACTCGCCGCGGGCCAGGGCCGCCTTCAGGTCGTTGGCGGCGTCCATGGCGCCGTCGCCCGAGCCCGCGCCGACCAAGGTGTGGATCTCGTCGATAAAGACGATGACGCGGCCTGCGGACTGGCGGACCTCTTCTTTGAGCTGGGCCATCCGGCGCGAGAACGCCCCGCGCAGCTCGGTGCCGGCGATGAGCGAGCCCACGTCCAAGCTGATGATGACGCGGTCACGCAGCGCCGGGATGCGCTCGCCGTGTTCGAGGAGTGCGCGCGCGAGGCCCTCGACCACCGCGGTCTTCCCGACGCCGGGCTCGCCGACCAGGCAGGGGTTGTTGGAGCGGCGCTTGTTGAGGATGTCGATCATCGCCTCGATGAGCGCGTGGCGACCGATCACCGGGTCGATGCGGCCCGCGGCGGCCTCGGCGGTGAGGTTTCGGCCCAGGCTGGTCAGCAGCGGGAACTGCTCGGGGTCCAGCATCCAGGGCTCGAGCTCGCCGTCGGGCTCGGGCGTGGTCTTGGCGCGGCTGACCGTGCCGACGGGCGGAAGGGTGAGGGGCTCGTCGGTGTCGCCGTCGTCCCACGAGGTCGTCTGGCGCGCGACGGTCGTGGGTTGTGGGGCGGGGCGGGCCGGCTCGCGCTCGGGCTCCAGCACCCCGATAGCGCGCTCGGGCTCGCCGCGAAATGGGCGGGCCGGCGGCGGGCGGCGGGTGAGCTCGCGGGGGACGGGCCCGTGGATACGCGCCAGCACCATCGTGCGCACCTCGCGCGGCTGAACCCCCAGATAGAGGAAGATCCGGTAGGCCACCGAGGAGGACTCGCGGGTCAGCGCCAGCAGCAGGTGGAGGCTCGAGACCAGCGCCGCGTCGGTCCGGCGCGCGGCGTCGAACATGCGGTCGACCATCAGCTCAAGCAGGTCCTGCCCGTCTTCCAGGCGACCCGTCTCGCGCTTGACGTGCTTGAGGCCCTCGAGCACGCGCTCGGCGTCCAGGCGCAGGTCGCCGAGCAGCTGCGCCGCCCGGTTTGGGCTGGTCAGGATCCCCAGCAGGATGTGCCCGGTCGTGATCGTGTGACCACCCCCACGGGCCATCTCGCTCGCCTCTTCGAGGATGTGCTCGACCTCGATACTCTGGCGCATCCACGACCCCGCGCTGATCCGGCTGCGTGGATAGCACAGGCGATCCAGCGGCGCCACGGCCCGCCGAGCCACCGCGGAGTCGACACCGCCGCGCTCGCTCGCTACCCTTTCGGCCATGGCCCACGCATCGGAACCACGCGCCCGCCCCACCTACGCCGACATCGAGGCGCTGCCGTCGAACGTGGTCGGCGAGATCCTCGGCGGCGAACTGGTCGTCAGCCCGCGGCCGGCGGGTCGCCACGCCAGTGCGGCCAGCGAGCTCGGCGGGCTGCTGCTCCCCGCGTTTCGGCGAGGTGTAGGCGGGCCGGGCGGGTGGCGCATCGTCGACGAGCCCGAACTGAGCCTCGGCGTCGACCCCGACTACGATCCCGTCGTGCCGGACCTGGCCGGCTGGCGGATCGAGGTGATGCCCGAGGCTTATGTCACGGCCCAAGCCCACACAGCGCCACAGTGGGTGTGCGAGGTGATTTCGCCCAGCAGCCGTCAACGGGATCGCATACTCAAGGTCCCGTTCTACGCCCGAGCCGGCGTCCAGCACGTGTGGCTCGTTGAGCCCATCGACGAGACCCTCGAGATCTACGCTCTGCACGATGGGCGCTACGTCTTGGCCGGCAGCTACGCAGGGGACGCCGTCGTGCGCGCGGAGCCCTTCGACGCCATCGAGCTTGAGCTCTCCTGGCTCTGGGGCCGGCCCCCGGCGAAGCCCGCGACCAGCGAAGGCTGAGCCCCAGGCGCGTCCCTCTGCGCCCGCCGCAGAGCCCCCTGACTTCGTGGACGACCTCGGTCTTGCGGCCTGGACCGCCCGCGCCGCCGCCGCTCCGCCCTCCGCCGCCTACTCCTCGTCGCGCCGAAACCGCTCCGGGAGCTCAGTGCTCAGGTGAAACCCGTCCCAGGGCTGGTTCTTCGTGTGCGCCAGCATCGGGACCATCGGCTCTTTCTGAAGCGACGCGCCGCCGTCGACCCGCAGGGTGGTCCCGGTGATGAAGCGCGCCGCCGGGGTCAGTAGAAAGGTCACCGCGGCCGCGCACTCGGCCTCGGTAGCGAGGCGCGAGCTTGGGTTTTTGGGCATCACCCGCGCCGCGACGGCCTGCACCGCGTCGGGGTAGTTCGCCAGCCCGCTGGACATGACGTAGCCCGGCGCGACCGCGTTGACCCGCACGCCAGCCGGCGCCCACTCGATGGCCAGCGACTTGGTCAGGTTGACCACCGCCGCCCGCGCGGCACCGGTGTGGGCCATCCCCGGGAAGCCATTCCACATATCGGCGACGATGGTGATGATGCGCCCGCCCGCCTTGCCCATCGCGTGGCGGAACGCGGACTGGCTGACCCAGAAGGTGCCGTTCAGGTTCGTGTCGATGACGGCCCGCCAGCCCTTCGGTCGGATGTGCGCCGCCGGCGACGCGAACTGCCCCCCGGCGTTGTTGACCAGGATGTCGAGGCGGCCGTGGGCGGCGACGATGGCCGAGACCGCGGCGTCCACCTCGTCCTCGTCGCGGATGTTCATCGGCTGGCTGTGCGCCTGGCCGCCCGCCTCGCGGATCTCACCGACGACCGCCTCGAGCGGCTCCGGCCGCCGCCCCGACACGACCACCGTCGCCCCGAGGCTCGCCAGCTCATGGGCGATGCAGCGGCCGATCCCCGTGCCGCCGCCGGTGACCAAGGCCACCTCACCATCGAAGAGCCCGTCGCGGAACACGCTGTTATAAGGTCCGGCCACGCTCGCCCCCGTCGTCATGAGTGCTGCGGGCATAGCCCCTCAGCGCGCCAGCGGCAAGGCGGCGCCGCCCCCCCCTCGGCGAAGCGCTGGACGTCGGCGTGCGCTGGACGCATGGTGAGGCGCTGGAGGAGGGGTCGATGCGGGGAGAGATCTCGGGCGATTTGCCCTCGGACCTATCGGCGAGTCTGGACTCGTTGGGGGCGCCGGCCTGGGAGCTCTCGCGCAGCCCGGCCGCGGCCGAGATCGGGCGGCTGGCGCAGGCGTCGGGTCTGTTCTGCTTTCACTTCGAGCACCGCGTGCGGCTGCCGTTGCCGGAGCACTGGGTGCCCGAGGGGCGGCCCGACCTGGGCGACGCGCCAGGCTGGCAGGCCGGGGTGCTTGCCGAGGCGAAGTATCAGGCCTTTCGGCACGACCTGCTGCTTGGCAGCTTTCATCCGGGGCACCGGGCGAAGTGGACCGCGCACGAGCTGTGCCACGGGCTGGTCGGCTTCGCGTGGAGGCCAGGGGCGACGCCGTTCTTTCACGCGCTCGCGGCGCGGCTGGCCGAGGCGCTGCCAGTCGCGCTCTGGTACTTCCTCGATGAGGCGGGGTTGGCGCGCTGTCCGGAGCACCGGGGCGGCGGCCCGTTGCACGGCGACTTCTGCGCGGCGTGTGAGGAGGCGGCGATGGGCGGCGCTGTCGCCGACGAGGCCGCGGAGCGCTGGCGGCAAGAGGGGAGGGCCTTCGTCCTGCGCGAGCTTGACGCGGTCGCCCGCTCGCGCGAGCGCGGTCGCTCGGAGCCGCACCGGCTTGGCTCTCTGGACCTCGCTAGCGACGGGCTGGCCTACGCGGCGGCTCACGGGCCTCGGCTCGACTCCGAGGAGATGGAGCGCTACGTCAGCGCCTTTTTCGGGCCGGGCCAGGGGCGCCACGAGGATCTGGACGCTCTGGCCGCGCGCGTCATGGAGTTGACCGACGCGCTCACCCTGGGCCGTCCGGCGGCCCCGTTGGCGGGCGACCGCTGGCGATGGATCACGCAGGACGTCGGCTTTCGTCTGCTCGAGGTGCGCGCGGAGTGCGACGGCGAGATCCTCGACGTGCTGGACGGGCTTATCGAGCGGCTTGGCGATCAGCCAGGTCCCGACTCGGTGATCGCGGCTTGGGATGCCTACGCGGACCTCTACAACGAGTGGGTGCTGCCCACGCCCGAGGACGTCTTCGCGACCGGCTACGACCTGCCCACCATCGCCGGTCGTTCGGTGCGGCAGCTCGCCGAGGGCGTGGCCTCGGCCTGCCCGGGCACCTGGGCTGCGATGGACAGCGAGCGCGGGGCCGTGATGACCCGCTTTGTGGCCCAGGACGCGGCGCTGCGCATGCCCGTCGGCCGCCGGTTCGCCCGCTGGATGCGGCAGACCCGTCCCGGCGCGGTCGCCGATCTCGCGGTCTACGAGTCGGCGCTTGCGCACCCTCGGGCGCCGGACGCCCAGGCGTTGACCCTCGGCAGCGAGCCGGAGCTGGGCGCCGACGATCGCGTCGCGCTGAACGCCGGCGTCGAGCTGCTCACCCTCGGCCACCGCGTCGAGCCCGACGAGGCGGGCCTCCCCTCGACCGGCCCCGCCCAGATCGTGCATCTGGCGCTGCTGCGCACCATGGACTCCGACGTGGCGGTGTTCGAGCTGCCGCCCGCCGTCGCCGCCTCCCTGGAGGCCCTGCGCGCCGGCCCCAACGACCCCAGCAGCGTCGGGCTGGACATCGCCGAGACCACCACCTTGCGTCACCACGGCATCCTCGTCCCGGCCCGCTGGCGCGTGTGAGCGTCCGGGGTTCGGACCCGCGATGGACAGCACGGAGGCCCCTGTGTATACGGGCCCCCTCGAACAGCCCCGGGAGAGACGTTGAGCGGCCCCGAAACTCGCGCCACTGCTGCACGTATCGTCACCGAGCGTGATCTGTTGAAGGCGCTGCTGGGCCGCGACCCGGTGACCTGCGCCTACATGCTCGGCGATCTCGACGAGGCGTTCAGCGATTTCTGTACTTGGTACGGCGTGGACGGGGTCGACGGACTCGAGGGCGTCCTCCTGGTCTACGATGCGCTCAGCGTTCCGGTGCTCATCAGCTACGGTCAGTCAGGGGCCATCGAGGCCATCATGGCGGCCTTCTGGCACGACTTGCCAGGCCGCACCCTGGTCCACCTGCAGCCTCACCACGTCGGCGCGGTCGACCAGGTCTTCGGGACTGAGGGGCTGGTCCCGATGCTGCGCATGGGGCTTCAGGCGCGCGATTTTCGGCGCTCCGAGGCCGACACCTCCGCGGTGGAACAGCTCAGCCATCGCCACACCGGCGAGATCATCGAGCTGTACACGCACTATCCCGACAACTTCTTCGAGCCGGCGCAGCTGGATTCGGGGCACTACTGCGGCATCCGCGTCGACGACCGGCTGGTCTCGGTCGCGGGCGTGCACGTGCTCAGCCACGAGGCCTCCGTCGCGACGCTGGGCAACATCGTCACCCACCCCGATTTCCGCGGGCGGGGGCTCTCCACCGCGTGCACCAGCCACCTCTGCGCCCGCCTCCTCAGCGAGGGGGTCGGGACCCTGGCCCTCAACGTGAAACGCGAGAACCGCTCGGCCGTCCGCGTCTACGAGAAGCTCGGCTTCCGCTACCACTCCACGTACCTCGAGGGGCTGGTCATGCGGTCGGGCGAGGCGCCGGGCGGGGCAGGGCACTCGTGAACGCGGCGCTGGCCCTCTGCGCGCTGGCGTGGGTGGCTGCGGCCCCCGAGCCGCCGCCGGAGACCCCGCGCCACACCGTCGGCGGCCTGAGCTTCGAGGTGCCGAAGGGCGCGGTGATCGAGGCCCTGAGCGGCCTCCCCGACAGCGTCTCCGGGGTGGCCGTGTCCGTCGACCTCGAGGTCCTGATGATCACGGTCTACGAGGGCAAGGGCGCGCCGTCCGAAGAACAGGCCCGCTCGGTGCACACCGAGGAGATCGAGCGCCAGGCCGCCGAGGCCGACAAGAAGTTCGAGACAGGCAGCTTTCGCCTAGCTGTTTTGGGGCGCAGCCGCTCCGGACGTGAGGTCCGCTACCGCCGCGCCGGCATCCGCGAGGTCGCGCGGGTCGTGGCGATCGGGCTGGACAGCCGCACCATCGTCGCGGCCTGGACTCTGCGCGCGAGCGAGGGCAACGGCGCCTCACCGGCGATCGTTCAGTCCTTCGCGGTCGCCAAGCGCTAACCTGGCGGGGCCAGCACCATGAAGTTCGCGCAAAGACGCCAAGGCGCCGAGAGCGCGGGCCCTTGGCGGCTTTGCGCCTTGGCGCGAACCCAACCGACTCCGCAAACGTGAGACAAGCCCTACCGGAGTCGAGCAGGATCCCGGTCGTGTGGGCCTACGACGTCGCGCCCGGCTTCGTCAGCAGGAAGGGGCCGATGGCGAGCGCGTCCATGTCCGTCGTGAAGTAGCACTTCAGGGCGTCCTCGACCGAGGTGACCATCGGCTCGCCCCGGATGTTGAAGCTGGTGTTGACCAGCACCGGGACGCCCGTGCGCCGCCCGAAGGCCTCGATGACGTCGTAGTAGGGCGGGTTCTGCTCGCGGTTCACGGTCTGCACGCGCGCGCCGCCGTCGACGTGGGTGACCGACTGCAGCACCTCGACCTTGTCGGGCAGGGTCGGGTAGACCACCAGCATGAAGGGCGCGCGCTCGGCGTGGGCGAAGAACTCGGCGCAGCGCTCCTCGAGGACCGCGGGCGCAAATGGTCGAAACCACTCGCGAAACTTCACGCGGGCGTTCAGCACTTCCTTGGTGTCGGCCGGCCTCGGGTCGGCGAGGATCGAGCGGAAACCGAGGGCCCGCGGCCCGAACTCGGCGCGACCTTGGAACCAGCCGACGATCTTGGTCTCGGCGAGCAGGTCGGCCGCGGCCTCGGCGATGCTGGCCGGCCGCGTGAACGTGCAGCCCGAGACCCGCAGGATCTTCTCGATGGTCGCTTCATCATAAGCCGGCCCGAGATCGTCGTTCTCCGGGTGGACGATGCGCGGGTCGTCGCCCAGGACGTGCGCGACGTGCAGCGCTGCGCCCAAGCTGGTGCCTGCGTCCGACGCGGCGGGCATGAAGTAGGCCTCGTCGAAGCCCGCCTCGAACCGGATGCGCGTGTTCGCCACGCAGTTCAGGGTCACGCCGCCCGCCATGCACAGCCGCGTCTCACCGGTGAGCGCGCGCGCCATCTTGGCGAGGTGCATGAGGATGTCCTCAGTCACCGCCTGCAGGCTGGCCGCGATGTCCATGTGGCGCTGGTCGATGGCGCTCTCGGGCGCGCGCTCCGGTCCCAGCAGCTTCACGAGCTTGTCGGAGTAGCGGCGGCGCCGGTTCATCGTGTACGCGAAGTAGCTGAGGTCCAGCTCGAACCCGTCGTCGGTCAGGGTCACCAGCGGGCGCAGCGCCTCGTAGTAGGTCGGCTGCCCGTAGGACGCCAAGCCCATGACCTTGCCTTCGCCGCTGTTGGCGCGAAAGCCGAGGAACTGGGTCAACGTCGCGTAGAGCGAGCCGACGGAGTGCGGGAACTCGATGAGGCGCAGGGTCTCGATGTCGGTGCCGCGGCCTCGGGCGATGTGCGTCGAGCTGCGTTCGCCGTAGCCGTCCACCGTGAGGATCGCCGCGCTCTCGTAGTTCGAGCGGAAAAACGCGCCCGCCGCGTGGCACTCGTGGTGGGTGATGTAGTGGATGCGCAGCGGGTGGCCGTCGTCGAGCCACAGGGTCTGCTCGACGCGCCGCACGCCGGTGCCGTCGAAGTGGCGCATCAGGTGCACCGGCACCGAGTAGAGGTACTCGAGGTGGTCGCGCGGCACCGCGGTCAGGCGCGAGTTGGCCGGCTCCGCGTGGATGCCCGGGTTCCAGAAGAACCCGACCGCGTCGATGTCTTTGAGGGAGAGGCCGGCCTCCGCCAAGCACCAGCGCACCGCCCGCGTCGGGAAGGCGCCGTCGTGCTTGATGCGAGAGAGGCGTTCCTCTTGGACGGCGCCGACGACGCGACCGTCCACGACGAGGGCCGCCGCCGAGTCATTGGAGAAGTTGATGCCGAGGACCTTCATGGCGCGGACTTTAGACCAAGCGCCGGCCGGTGCCTACAGCGTCAACCCCCGCCTCAGCGCGCTGCAGAT
>JAWKRR010000064.1:0-41272 GCA_041389525.1 Myxococcota bacterium
GTCCTGGTCGCGGGCTGGCCTAAGTCCGCGGACGCGCAGCTCGTGCTCGCAAGCTCGTACGCGCTCATCGGGCGGCACGCGGACGCCCTGAAGGCGGCCGACGCGGCCCTGGCCTTGGACCCGCGCTCCGCCGGCGCGCTGGTGACGCGCGGGGCGGCCCTGGGCGGGCTGGGCCGCGTGGAGGAGGCGATCGAGGCGAGCCGGCAGGCCGTCGCGCTCGCGCCCGACAGCCGGGCGGCCCTTGGCAACCTCGCCAGCTTTTTGGCAGGCAGCGGCGATCGAAGAGGCGAGGCCGAGGTCCTGGGCCGCCTCGTCGCGCTGGAGCCCGACGATCTCGAGGTGCGGGCCCGGCGCGCGCGCAGCTTGGCGGCCTCCGGCGACGCCGGCGGCGCGCTGGCGGAGGCCGAGAGCATCGTGCGGGTCGACCCCTCGCGCGCGGACGTGCGCCTGCTCATGGCGGCGGCGCTGCTGGACCTGGACCGGCCCGAGGAGGCCATGGACCACGCCGACGCGGCGGCCCGCTTGGACCCCGAAAACGCAGACGCCGTCGAGGTGTTTCGGGCGGCCTTCTACATCGCGGTGGCCTCGAAGCTGTCCTGCGCGCACGGCCCCCGGCCCTGGGCGGACGCGGATGTGGAGGCTGAGCTCGACCGCTTCCGGCGCCAGGGCCTGGACACCGCGTCGGCCTTCTTGGCCATCGACGCCGCCTTTGGCTCGCGCCCCGAGGTGCGGGCGCGCATCGCCCGCGCGGCCACCCGCTGCCGCAACGCGGGCGGCGAGGGCCCCTGAGCTCCCGGGCGGTCGCGCAGGCGTCGGGGGCCACCGGCGCCGGCGGGTCACGGCGGCCGAGGGGCGAAAGCTGCGCGCCGCACGGAAGCCGTTACAATCAAGCCGCCCCGCATACCGACCGTTGCTCCGTGGAACGCCAGCCCGAGATCGGCTCTAGAGCGCGGACCGTCCCAGAGAGTGAACCATGATCCGTCGTACCCTTGGCTTCAGTGTCGCCGTGCTCCTCGTGAACGCGTGGGCCGGGTGCGGTGGGGAGCCGGCGCCGGAGCCACCCGCGCGGCCTGAGCGTCCGGCCCCGACGGCCGAGACGACGCCCGCGGCGGGCACGGCGCCCAAGACGAGCGTGGGCGGCGAGGGCTTCGACTCGGAGCCGGGCGAGGCGGTCAGCTTCTACAGCAGCGTGGTGTTCGCCCACGGGCGCCCGCGGGGCTCCGGGGTGCTGACGCCGGTGCAGGCCATGCGGCGCCGGCACGCCCAGACCGAGCGCAGCAGCGAGACGGTCTCGGCCATCATGCTGCAGGACTCGCGCGGGCGGACGCTGTCGCGCTGGAAGCTCGAGAAGCTCGGCGAGGATTGGTACCAGGTCACGCATCTGGACGAGACCGGGACGGTCCTGCAGGTCGACAGCGTGACCGAGGGCGGGCGCACCATCGAGCGGCGCCACGCCAACGGAGACCGGATCTCGGACCGCTGCAAGACCTATCGGCGCGACCTCAACGACCGCGGGCAGGTGGTCATCGAGCGCTGCCTGGGTGACGGCGGCAGCCCGCGTGAGGACGGGCGCGGGATCCACGAGTGGCGCTTCGAGGTGAACGCGGCGGGCCACGTCATCAGCGAGCGGGCGTTTGACGTGTTTGGGCGCGCGGTGCCGATCGCGGAGGGGCGCGAGGGCACGGACCCGAACCGGATGGTGTTCTCGAAGCGCTATGAGCTGAACCCGGCCGGGCAGGTCGTCGAGGAGTCGGTCTACGACGCCGAGGGGCGGCCGACGGAGGACGCGGAGGGGATTCATCGACGGGCGCACTCGTATAATACCGAGGGTTTGGCGACGCATTTGGTGCAGTACGAGGTGAGCGGGCACCGGGCGGGCGGCCCGACGGGCGTGGCCGAGCGGCGCTGGCTTTACGACGAGAGCGGCAAGCTGACCGAGATGGGGCTGCTGAACGCGCAGGGGCAGGCGGCGGTGGCGCCCGAGGGGTACAGCCGCGTGTTCTACGAGGTCGACAACGCCGGGCGGCCCGTACTGGAGACCTTCGCCGACGAGACCGGGCGGCCCATCAGCGAGGCGGCCACGGGGGCGGCGCGGCTGGCGCATCGGTATGTGGACGGGCGGCGGGTGGAGAGCCAGTGGCAGGACACCGAGGGGAAGCCGAAGCTGCTGGCGGGGAAGGGGTACGCGATGCTGCGCTTCGTGTACGACGAGGCGGGGCGGATTACCGAGGAGCGGCGTTTCGGGGTGGACGGCGCGCCGGTCACGCGTGAGGCGGCCGGGTACGCGATTCGCAAGGTCGAGTACGGCGGGGACGGGCGCGTGCTGTCGGAGCGGTACATGGACGGCGACGAGCACCTGGTCGAGGGGCCCGAGGGGTGGGCCGTGCGGCAGGTGACGCGGGGGGCGGCGGCGGACGGCAGCTCGCGGACGGTCATCACGAAGACCACGTTGGGGACTGACGAAAAGCCGGTACACGCGGCCGGGGTTCCGTGGGCGAAAGAGGTGATCGAGCAGAACGACGTGGGTCACGAGCTGTCGCGGGCGTACTTCGACGCGCTGGACGCGCCGACGGTGGACGCCGAGGGGCGCTTTCACCGGCAGGAGCGGACGTGGAGTGCTGAGGGCGACCCGGAGCGGGTGGCGTGGTTCGACGTGGAGGGGAAGCCGGGGACGAACGTGAAGGTGGGCGCCGCGGTGATGGTGCTCGAGGTGGAGGGGCACGGCCGGGAGGTGAGGCGGCGCCTGCTCGGGCCGGATGGTGAGGCCACGCTGGGCACCGAGGGCTGGGGGGTTCGTGAGCAGGACCTCGATGAGCTGGGGCGCGTGGTGGAGACGCGCTACTTCGTGACCGGCGAGGAGGCCGTCGGGCGGGCGAGCGACAACGCGGCGCGCGTGCGGCAGTTCTACGGGGCGGGCAGCAATCTGCGGAGTCAGGCGACCTTTGATGCGACCGGGGAGGCGCTCTATGTGTCGCCGGGCGGGTATGCGCGGGTGGCGTATGAGTACGACGACGCGGACCGGCTGATCGCGACGGAGTGGCTGGACGCGTCGAACAAGCCCGTGAACCGGGACGACGTGTTTTACGCGCGGGTGGAGCGGCGGCTGGACAAGCTGGGGCGCGTGGTCGAGGAGCGCTACGAGGACGCGACGCGCTCGCCGGTGATCGTGGCGGGCAAAGGCTACGCGGGCGTGGCGGAGACTTACGACGACCAGGGGCGGCGGACGCGCGAGGTGTTCTTGGGCACCGACGGGCAGCCGACGATGACGCCGCTGGGGTATGCGCAGCGGCAGATCGAGTTCGAGGGTGACCGCTGGGCGGTGGCGGGCGAGTCGTTCATGGACGCGCGCGGGCGGCCGGCCTTTCACAACGACGGGTACGCGGGGGTGGCGCGGACGACGGACTGGCGCGGGCGGGTCACCAACGTGAAGTACATGGACGCGCTGGGGAATCCGGTGGTGGACCGGCACGGGGCGGCCGAGCGGCGGACGATCTACGACGGGGACCTGCTGATGGAGGAGCGGTCGTACGACGCGGTGGGCGAGCTGGCGCGGGCGATGGACGGGACCAGCGGCAACAAGCGGCGCTACGACGGGTATGGGCGGCTGATGGAGCAGACCTCGTACGACGCCGGGAACCAGCCGGTGGTTGATGGAAAGACGGGGTGCACGACGCAGCGCTGGGAGTACGCGGCGGACGGGGAGATCGCGCGGTGGTGGTGCCTGGACGTGACCGGGCACCCGATGCTGGGGCGCGAGGGGTACGCGGAGAAGGTCGAGCGGCGGGACCTGCACGGGTGGGCGACGGAGACGGCGTATCGCGGGCTGACGGGCGAGCCGGTGGCGGGGCCGGACGGCTGGGCGCGCGAGGTGGTGAAGTACGACGCGCGCGGGCTGGTGCAGTCGCGGTCGTGGTCGGGCAAGGACGAGCAGCCGATGGCGCGCTTCGGGAAGGCCTACAAAGTGGTCTACGAGTATGACGGGCAGGGGCGGCAGACCAAGGAGACGTGGCTGGACGCGGCGGACCTGCCGGTGAAGCGCGAGGACGGGTGGGCGTCGCTGGCGGTGACCTACGACTCGGCGGGGCGGGTGATTGAGGAGTCGCGGTTGGGGCCGGATGGGGCGCCGGTGACGACGCGGCAGCCGCCGACGCTGCGGCGACGGTATGGCGCGCACGGGTTGCTGCTGGAGCAGAAGTGGGTCGACGCGGGGGGCAGCGCGGCGATGGGGCCCGACGGGTGGGCGTCGGAGCGCAAGAAGTACGACGCGCGGGGGCGGGTGACCGCGGTGGAGTGGTTCGACGCGTCGGATAGGCCGGCGCGGACTGGGGGATCGGTGGTGGGCGAGCGCTACATCCTCGACCGCTACGGGCGGGTCCGCGAGACGACCACCATCGACGCGACGGGGGCGCCGGCGGACCGGCGGGATTCCAGCGGGAAGGCGTGGGCCATCGCGAAGATGGAGTTCGACGAGGCGGGGCACGTGGCCGAGCAGAGCTGGTTCGACAGCGAGGGGCGACCGGTGGTGGGGCCTGAGGGGCTGCACTTGGTGCGCTTCAAGTGGACCGACCAGGGGCAGGTGGGTTGGCAGCAGCGCTACAGCGCGCCGAGTCGCCCCGCGCCCGGCGGGTGGGCGCGGCAGTCCTACACCTACGACCAGTACGGGCGGCTGGCGCTCATCGAGTACCAGAACGAGATGGGGCGTGGCGCGCCGGTGTGGAACGGCGTCGGCCAGGTGCGGCTTGGCTACGGGGCCGGCGGGCGCCTGGAGACCATGCACTACCTGGACATGTCGGGCGCGCCAATCGACGCAGACATCTGCTATCCCGGCGCGTACTGTGGGCACGCCGCGGTGACCGAGGCGCGCTACATCTACGGCGCGGGGAACAGCCCCGTGCGCATGGAGTTGCGCGACAAGCGCGACAAGCGCACCGGCTCACTGGACTGCGCCAAGGGCGAGTGTTTCTGAGAGGGTGTGGCCACAATCGAGCCGGGCGTGTCGCCGGCGACCTCGCGCGAGCCGACGGCGGGCCAACGGCGCCGGCCCCAGCGCGAGCGGACCACACGCGCAGGTCCCCGAAACGACGTGGGCGAGCTAGCCCGAACTGAGTCGGACATCACGCGATGACGCTGCTCTGGATTGGTTTTCTGCTCGGGGTGGTGGCGCTGCTGGCGCTGGACCTGGGCGTCTTCAACCGCACGCCGCACGTCATCTCGACCCGCGAGGCCCTGGGCTGGACGGGGTTCTGGATCGCGCTCTCGCTGGCCTTCAACGGGCTGGTCTACCTGATCTACGAGCACGGGTGGTTTGGGGTCGTCGACGTGGCGGGCGGCGGCAAGCGCGCGGCGCTCGAGTTCTTCACCGCGTACCTCGTCGAGAAGTCGCTGAGCCTCGACAACATCTTCGTCATCGCCTTGGTGTTTCGCTATTTCCGCGTGCCCTCGGCGCAGCAGCACCGCGTGCTCTTCTGGGGGATCCTGGGCGCCTTGGTGCTGCGCGGGCTGATGATCGGCTTCGGGCTGGCGCTCATCCACCGGTTCGACTGGGTCCCTTACGTCTTCGGCGGATTTCTGCTGCTGACGGCGGTCCGGATGGCCATCGCGGACAGCGAGGAAGTCGACCCGGAGAAGAACCTGCTGATGCGGCTGGTGCGCCGCTTCGTGCCGGTGACTCAGGGCTTTCGCGAGGGTCATTTCGTCGTGCGCGAGGCGGGCCGCTGGATGGTGACGCCGCTCTTCTTGGCGCTGGTCGTGGTCGAGAGCACCGACCTGGTCTTCGCCGTGGACTCGATCCCCGCGGTCTTCGGCGTGACCTCGGACGGGTTCATCGTCTTCACGTCGAACGTGTGCGCGATCTTGGGCCTCCGCGCCCTCTACTTCGCGCTGGCGGCCATCCTCCACCGCTTCCAGTACATCCAGCACAGCCTCGTCGGCGTGCTGGCCTTCGTGGGCGTGAAGATGCTCATCGCGGGCCAGGTGCACATCTCGGCCGTGGTCTCGCTGGCCATCATCGGCGGGCTCATCATCGTGGGGATCATGGCGTCCCTGTGGATGGACCGCGGCGACGACGCGCCGAAGCGGGACTAGGCGCCCGTGGCTGACGCGACGCGGGCGACGGCGCCGCGGGCGGGCTGGGCGGGCGACGGGGCAGGCGCGGGCGGGGTCTCCGCGGGGGCGTCGCGCGCGTCGTCTTGCATCTCGGGCACCAGCGCCCGCAGCGCCGCCAGCACCTCTTCGCGGGTCGCGGCCCCCAGACACAGGCGCAGCCCCTCGAGGCCAGCCGCCAGCGCGCCCGGCTCCACCGGCGCCAGCCGCCCCACGTAGATCTTCGGGTGCCGCGTCTTGTCCATCCGCTCGGCGTCAAAGCCCAGCTCTTCAAACAGCTTTTCCCCAGGCCGCACCCCGGAAAAAGAGATCGGGATGTCCACGTCGGGCTCGAACCCGGACAGGCGGATCAGGTCGCGCGCCAGGTCGACGATGCGCACGGGCTCGCCCATATCCAGCACGAAGATCTCGCCGCCGCGGCCCATGGCGCCGGCCTGTACGACCAGCTGGCTCGCCTCGGGGATCGTCATGAAGTAGCGGGTCATCTCGGGGTGGGTGACGGTGACCGGGCCGCCGGTGCGGATCTGCTGCTGAAAGATCGGGATGACCGAGCCCGCCGAGCCCAGCACGTTGCCGAAGCGCACGCCGACGAAGCGCGTCTTCGAGGTGCGCGCCAGCCCTTGGATCACCAGCTCGGCGACGCGCTTGCTGGCCCCCATGACCGAGGTCGGGTTGACCGCCTTGTCAGTGGACACCAGCACGAAGGTCTCCACGCCATGGGCCGCGCTGGCCTCGGCGACCTGCTGGGTGCCGAGCACGTTGTTCTTGAGCGCCTCGCCGGGGTTGTCCTCCATGAGGGGGACGTGCTTGTGGGCGGCCGCGTGGAAGACGACGTGGGGTGCGTGGCGGGTCATGATCTCGCCGACGCGATCGGCGTCGCACACACACGCGAGCATCGAGGCGATTTCGACGTTCGGGTAGCTGGACAGCAGCTCCTGCTGCACCGCGAAGAGCGAGGGCTCGGCGCGCTCGACGAGGACCAGCCGCTCCGGCCCGAGCCGGGCCACCTGGCGGCACAGCTCGCTGCCGATGGAGCCGCCCGCGCCGGTGACGAGGACGCGGCGGCCAGCGATGAAGCCGCGCACGAGGTCCAGGTCCAGCTCGACCGCCTCGCGCCCCAGCAGATCTTCGATGGAGACCGGGCGGATGCGGCTGAGCTCGACCCGGCCGTCGAGGATCTCGTGGAGGCCGGGGATGATCTTGGCCGAGATGCCGGCGGCCTCGGTCAGCTCGACGATGCGGCGGATGTCGGCGCCCGAAGCGCTGGCGATGGTGATGACGACCTGGTCGGGCGCGTGCTCGGTCACGAGGCGCTGGAGGTCGGCGGAGGTGCCGAGCACGCGGACGCCGTGGATGACCGCGTCGCGCTTCTGCGGGTCGTCGTCGACGAAGCCGATCGCGACCATCCCGAGGTCCGGATGGCGGCCGATCTCGCGGGCGACCGCGACTCCGGCGCTGCCGGCTCCGATGAGCAGGGTGCGGCTCTGGGCGGGGGCGCGCAGCATCCGGCGGCGACGGTCTTTGCGCTCGGTCCACAGCCGCCACGTCACGCGGATACCGACGATGCCCAAGAAGGCGACGATGAGGTTGATGAGGATGACGCCGTAAGGCATCAGCGCGTACTGGAGCCAGCCGAACTCGGTCATCAGGGCGCCGGAGACGACGCGCGCGCCGGTGAAGATGGCCGCGGTCAGCGCCATGCCCTTGGCGACGGTCGCCGCCTCGCGCAACCCCACGAAACGCCACGCGTAACGCGGGACGCCGACCGCATAGAGCACGGCGAACTGCAGCCCCACCACGTAGGGCAACAGGAACAGGAAGCGCTTCACCATCTGGTGAGGCGGCAACCCGTCAAAACGCAGCAGAAAGGCCACCGCGAAAGCGAGAGCCAGCACCAGGATATCGAGGAGGTGCTGGCCGGTGCGGAGAACGAGGCGACTCATCGGGGCTTGGTTGTCTCTCGGGGCAAAATCGATCGTAGGCACCTTATCTCACGGTGCGCAGACCCCGAAAAACAAAGCGACCGCCTGAGGTTTTTGGCGGTCGGGGCCGCTGCAGCCCGCCGGGCGGGGGCTTGCGTGGGCGGGGCGTCGTCAGGGCACCCAGCGGACGGTCAGGCCGTGGAGCTTCGGGATCGCGTCGGCGTCGCTCGTCGATAGGCTCGCCCGCAGTCGCAGGCGCTGGCCCCACGCCGCGATGACGTCGCCGCTCTCGGGAACGACGGTCCACGGCCCCGCCTCGTCCACGCGCCAATACACCGTCAGCTTCGTGCCCTCCGGCAGGTCGGCGGTCCAGCGCACGTCCAGCCACGCGACGGGCTTGCCCGCGTCGATGGGGTCCGACTCCCAGTTCGTCGTGTTGGCGCCGACGCAGCTCGGGGAGAAGCCCGTGAGACCGCCGTTGTAGCTGTACGGGGACTGCAACCCGCCACCGCCGAAGTTCTGCATGTCGCCGCTGGGCGCGATCCGCGTGACGTTCGATGAGCCGAGGTTGATCGCGTAGATGTTGCCCAGGGCGTCGACGGAGACCCCGCGCACGCCGGAAGCGCCGGCTGGCAGCGGCAGGGTGCGCGTGATGCCCTGCCCCGGCACGACGACGTAGACCGTGTCGGAGCCGGCAGCGACGACCTCGCCGCCGGGGGCCACCACGATGCCGGTGGTGCCGGTCCCGACGTCCCACGACTCGATGAGGGAGCCGTCCTCGCCGTCGATGGCCGCGAGGCTTTGCCCGCCGACCCAGATGGTGCCCAACCCATCGGTGGCGATGCCGTAGGTGCTGCGCGTGATGCTCCACACCTCGCTGAGGTCGCCGGGACCACCGACGCGCACTTTGCGGACGCCACCACCCGCAGCGTACAGACCCGTGGAGTCGGCGACGAGCCCGTAGACCGGCCCCGACAGCGCGGTCTCCGAACCGGCGACGATGTTGCCGGTGTCGGGCTCGATTTCCCAGACGCGGCCGGGCGAATAGCACGAGGTGAACAGCCGCCCATCCGGCGTGAGGGCCACACCGCGATTCAGGGTGCAGTCGGGCAGCTTGGTCAGCCAGTTGAGGAGGCCTTGGCGGGTCGAGCGCGCCAACGCCCCACCCCACCGGCACGCTGTGAAGATGTCCGTGGCCGCGGTCATCACGACCCGGCTGGGGTCCTTGCAGACGTGAAACGCCGGGGTCGCGACGGTGAGCGTGTCGAGGTTGTAGACGACCAGCGAGTCGGCGGGCGTGGAAGGGACCACCATGAAGGGGACGTAGTCGCAGGAACCCACGAAGCTCGCGGTGAGGTCGTCCGCGGCGATGGCCTGCTCGTTGAGCTTCGCGCGGCACAGGATCGCCGGCGCGGGAATGCCCTGTGCGAGGGCGCAGGCGGCCGCGTCCACCGCGATGAATGACTCGCCGCCGTCCACCGCGCAGCACGGCCCCGGCTCGCACCAAGCCGCCGCGACCGCGGTGCCCTTGCTCTTGTGGCACTCGCCGACCGGCGACTCCTCGAAGCTCAGCGGAGTCGCGGACGGCAGCAACCGGCGCAGCGCAGAAGTCCGCGGCGATGGCGGTGCCCCTGACGCCCGCGCACTTGCCGACGCCGACATCTGTGACCTCTCCGTTCGGAAGCTCGCAACAGACCGGCTGCTGGCACACGTGCCACGGGATGATCTCGCCGCCGACCGACTCGCACTCGCTGCGCCCGGTGACCACCAGCTCGCTCGACGCGAACTCGCAGCAGACCCCCTCGTCGCAGCTCCCCTCGGTCTGCGTCTTGAAGTCGTAGTCGCCGCATTTTGGCCAGCAGGCGCTGTTCCAGCACATCAACCCCGCGTCGTCGCAGGCCTGGATCACGGTGGTCTTGGCGCCATCCACGCAGACCAGGTTCTCGTTGTTGCAGCGCAGGTTGGCGGGCTCGCAGTCGATGCACTTGCCGCCCGCGCAGTGCTGGCCCTTGGACGCGCAGCCGTCGAGGATCTCCCAGGAGCCGAAGGCGCCGCAGCGCACGGCGCGTCCAAACGAGCAGGAGATCTCCCCCGGCGTGAGGCAATCGCGGCAGGCCCCGTCGGCACAATGCTGCGTTGCAGCACACGCGCTGAATGGTTCGAACTCGGTACCCGCGGCGTTGCACTTCGACACCGTATCGCCGACGCACATGGGCTGTCCGGGGAGGCAGTCCTCGCAGCCGTCGGCCGAGCAGCCGCCCGCGCGGCAGATGAAGGCGCTCCAGCCTTTGCCGTCGGCGTTGCAGGTGTGCTCGGTGTCGCCGTCGCAGCGAATCTCGCCGGGTTTGCAGACGCGGGCCAAGCACTCGCCGAGGTGGCAGCGCTGCCACACGCCGCAGTCGAAGTCGTCGGCGCAGGCCCGGCAGCGCCCCGGGGCGACGCAGTGAGACGCGGCCTTGGTGGGGCAGTCTTCGTCAGAGCTGCAGATCTCGGGCGGGCCTTCGGCGTCCGGCGTCGGGGCCACGTCCTGAACGACGACTCCGCCGCCGCCGTCGCCGTCGGCGCTGGGGGCGTCCGAGTCGCCGTCGCTGCTCGAGCAACTCAGCGCGAGCGCGGCCGAGAGCGCGAGCGCGAGCGCGAGCAGAGCGATGACGCGGGCGGTACGGGCCGACGGTTCGAACATGGGAGCGACGGTAGCACGGTTGGCCGATCCGCAATCAAATGGCGATCGAATCGGCCACCAGCACCAGGGAGGCGACTTCACTTGTAAGGAAGTTTAAGGCGCCCTGCCTCGGCCTTTGGGCCAGGGTCGGGGGATATTTCACACGCTCCTGCGGCCCTCTGCGCCGGCATCTTTGGGGGATTCATGCGTCTTCGCGTCGCTTCTAAGCTCTGTATGTTGGCCCTCTTGGCGTCGCCCTTGACCCTCGCGGTCGCATGCGACAGTGGCGACGGCGGGGCGAAGGCCGACGCGGTCGCCGACACCACCGCGGACGCGGTCCCCGACACCACCCCGGACGCCGTCGCCGACGTGGTCCCCGACACCACCCCGGACGCCGTCGCCGACGTGGTCCCCGACACCGTCCCCGACGCCGTCCCCGACGTGGTCCCCGACGCCGTCGCCGACGTGGTCCCCGACGCCGTCGCCGACGTGGTCCCCGACGTGGTCCCCGACGTGGTCCCCGACGCCGTCGCCGACGTGGTCCCCGATGTCGAGCCGGAGGTCAGCCCTCCCGACCCGACCAAGTTCTTCGTCCAGCTCGTCGGCGGCACGCGCGTCTTCGCGAGCGACGCGCTCTGGTGCGGGCGACGGGCGAACGGGCAGGTGTCGTGCTGGGGGCCAAACAGCGTCGGCCAGCTCGGGACGGGCGGGACCGCCAGCCCGCCTTTCGGCCCGGTCGACAGCCTGGTCACCGACGCCATCGACGTCGCGGCGGGTGACTACCACGCGTGCGCGGTGCGCGCCGGCGGGACCGTGGTGTGCTGGGGCGGCAACGCGCAGGGCCCGGGCGAGACCGGTCAGGACGCCGCCCTGGGTGAGACGACGCTGACGCCGACGGCCGTGACGCTCCCGACCAAGGCGCTCGACGTCGAGGTGGGCCGCATGGCCAGCTGCGCGCTGCTCGACGACGCGACGGTCTGGTGCTGGGGCAACTACAAGGCGGCCGCCGCGTTGCACACGCCGACCTCGGTGGCGACGGGGGTCGCCAAGCTCTTCATGGGCGGCTTGGGGACCATCTTCGTCGACGCTGACGGCGGCGCGCGCTACATCAACAACATCGGCTGGGACCTGGTCTCCAGCGAGGTCGCGAAGCTCGCCGACGGCGTGGCGACGGCCGGCCTGGGTTGGGACCACGGCGCGCTGGTGACGACGGGCGGCGTGACTCAGACCTACGGCCGTGACGACGGAAAGAGCGGCGACGGGCTGCCGGACGAGGGCGTCACGCACCCGGAGCCGGTCAACGTCTCGGGCGTGCCGGCTGGCGCGGTCGCGGTGACCGCGGCGAACGGATTCGCTTGCGCGCTCATGGACATCGCCGACGGCGGCGACGTCTGGTGCTGGGGCATGGTCGGGCCTGGCGCGAAGGAGGGCGAGTTCCCCTACGCCGCCACGAAGCTCGAGGGGATGAGCGGGTCGACGCTGATGACCGGCACCGCCGACGGCGTGTGCAGCGTCAAAGCGGACGGCGGGGTCTACTGCTGCACGAATAGCACCGCCTACAAGTGCGGCCTCCTCTTCGCTCCGCCGCAATGATCGCCCCCCGGCTCTGCTCGGGCGATCAATGAGCCCACACGAGGCCGAAGTGCTTGGAAAAGCGCTTCGGCCTCGTGCTATGGGCTCGGCCATGAAAGTCAGCGCCCTCGCCCACCCTGTCGCCCTGCTCCGCCTCGCCGGAATCATCGAGGGCATCTCGTTTCTGTTGCTGCTCTTCGTGGCGATGCCCCTGAAGTACCTGTTCGACTACCCCGCGGCCGTGCGGCTGGTCGGCAGCGTCCACGGCCTGCTCTTCGTCGGCTTCGGGATGGCGCTCTTCCGCGCCCACTTCGAGCGGAGCTGGCCCGTGCTCCGCTCGGCCGCGGTCTTCGGCGCGTCGCTGATCCCGTTTGGCTTCCTGCTCATCGACCGCATGCTGCGCGACGAGATCGCGTCGGAAGCGGAGATCGACGCGCCCCCCGCCGCGACCTGAGCTCAGCTCAGCCCGAGATGCGGACCACGGCGCCCGGCGCCAGTCGATACCCGTCCTCGAAGCGCTCGATGAGATCGCGCAGCCCGAGCTGCCGCAAGCGACTGAGCGAGACGTAGACCCTGTTGGCGCCTGCCTGCTGGACCGGCCGCTCGCCAGGCCAGCCCGCCTCGAGCAGGTCCCACATGGTCAGCACGGCGCCCTCGCCTTCCCGGTGCCGCTCGACCAGCGCCACCATCATCCGCCGCAGCGCGCGACCCAAGCGCACGCTGGTGCCGTCGGGCCCCGCGACCCAGGCCGCGTCGGGCCCGATGACCAGCGTCTGCTCGGCCCCCGGCTGCCGGGCCTCGACGACCTCCTCGCCCTCGGTGCGCCCGACGATGAGCCCCGAGGCGTGCGCGGCGAAGCCCTCGGGATCCAGCGCGACGCCCGAGATCTGCCGTATCCGGTCCGCCACCACCACCGCCTCGGCGATGGACGGCCGCAGCTGCGGCGGTTGGCTCAGCATGTGGGCGTCAAGCCAGCGCAGACACTCGATGAGCTCGGAATCCTCGGGCCCCCACTCGCCGCGAATCACGCGGCCCAGCACGTTGGACATATCCACGTGGCGGATGAGCGAGCGGGTCCACAGCACCAGCGCGACGTAATCGCCCGACGCGCTGGGCTCGCCGCCGGTCTGAAGCTCGGTCGCCTGGTAGATCGGGACGGTGCCGTCGAGGGAGCGATCCTCCTTTTCGACGGGGAAATTGCGGCCGAAACCGACGAGATACCAGCGCCCGTCGGCGTCAAAGAGCACGTTCCCGCCTGACATTCTGCCCAGGTAGAGCGGCTGGCCGTTCGCCGGGTCGGTCACGCCGTGGGCATGCTGGAGCGCCTCGCGCAGGCTGGCGATGAAGGCGTCGGCGCAGCCGTAGGGCAGCTTGTCGGGGCTGTCGGAGAGCAGGCGCACGAGCTCGTGGCCGTCGGCGACCGCGGGGCAGTCGAACTCGAGGTAGGGCTGGCCCTCGGCCTCGCCGCGGTCGGTGACGCGCGGGATGAGCGGGTGGTCCAGCAGGGCGTGGACGCGCTGGATCTCGGCGAGGGCCTCGGCGACGTGGTCCGGCGACGCCGAGGGGCCGGCCATGAGCAGGACGCAGGGGCTGCCGTCGGCGGCGCGGCGGCCGCTGAGCAGCTGAAACGCGCCCCGCGAGCGGATCGGGAGCGGGTCGAGGTAGCGATCCCACAAGGTGTACGGCGGTGGGGACCAGGACACGTGGAGGTGCCTCGGGGCGTGTGGCGGTGACGCGGGAAAGCTAGCCGTTGTTTGGGGTGGCCGCCATAGCTCGGGGCGCAGCGGTTGTTGCCGGCGGGCGGTTGTCGGATGATTTGCGCGGCCGATGGCTTCTAACTGGGGGGAGACGAAGTGAAGGGAGACATCACGCCTGCGGATGCGGGGCTCGTCGAGGCGGTCCTCACCGGGGACGCGGCGCGGACGGCCGAGGTTCGGGACGCGATGGCGCGCGAGCTGGCGGCGGCCGGGCTGGGGGCCGAGGTCGCGCGGGCGGCGGCGGACGCCCTGGCGCGGGTGCACGGGCGGGCGCGGGAGGGGCGTCCGCTGACGGCGGATCTCCAGCGGGCGCTCGACGGCGTGATGGAGGTCAGCGTCGCGCCGGCGCCCGTGCTCAGCGCGTGGGTCGGGCGGCTGCGGGTTCGGACCTTTGACGAGCCGCGCCTCGGGCGCGTGGCGGCGCTGGTCGCTGAGGTCGCGACGGCCCTGCAGACGCCGGAGGGCTGATCCCGGCACGCGCTCGCGAATCGGGGTCAACCGTTCCCCTCGGGTCAACCGACCCCACCGCGCGCCGAGCGGCGCGCCGCGATCCGGGGCGACCTGTCGCGACGATCTCGCCCATGATCCGTGTGGCCAAAGGGCTACACAGCTGTGGTACGGTACTTGCCTATCAGTTGACCCCACCGCATCGACGCGGACCGCCGACAGCGAGGCCACCCATGGGCAATGAGATGAGCACCGAACTAGAGCAGGTCGATCCCGAGCAGGAGGAGACCGAGGTCCAGGGCGCCGCGGCGGTCGAGGAAGCGACTCCCTATCCCGGCGAGGGCTTGGTCCGCGCGATCAAGAAGAAGATCGGCGGCTCCTCGAAGAAGAAGAAAGAGGCCGAGCGGACTGAGGAGACGACGGCGACCACCACGCCGACGACGGGTGGTTCGACGCCCCCGAGCGGCGGCGGTGGCACGACCACGGCCCCGAGCGGCGGCAGCCCCGCGCCCACCGGTCCGGCGCCGGAGCCCGTCGTGACTGCAGGCCCGCCGACCCTCGCCGAGGCCCTCGCCGCGGCGGTGACCGCCAACAAGCTGGCGGACGCGCTGACCTTGATCACGCCCGACGTGGCGGCCGGACTGACGGCGCTGGGCACGAACAAGGCCGCGTTCATGACCATGGTCAAGGACGCCAAGCCCTACACGACGATCCGGCGCGCACAGCTGACGACGCTCTTCAACGGGGCGACCTTCGACGACAAGAAGTCCATCTTCGAGGCGCGCTTCTCCATCACGATCTCGGGCGAGGGCTCCGGCTCCTTCACCGAGAACGAGCTGAACACGCTGCACGCGCAGTGCGTGACCTTGCCGCCCGGCCACGTCGAGGGTCTGGGCACCTTCACCGAGCTTCGCCGCTCGCTGAACACCGCCACCGCCGAGGGCACCCACGGCGGCAGCACCATCACCATGCGCGATGAGGCCGACGCGACGCGCTACTCGCAGGTGTTTCGGCACGAGGTGGGCCACGCCGTCGACGCCAGCCTCGGCGGCGCCTGCGAGACCCTGCGCTCTACCCAGGCCGGTTGGACGCGCTACAACACGGTGGACGAGTTCATCGCGGCGGCGGGTGGCTACGGCACGATCCCGTCCGGCATGCGGGCGGTCGCGAAGGCGGCGCTCGAGTCCTTCATCGCCGGCGGCGGCCCCTGGAACGGCCCCGCGTCCTTTGACGCGGCGCTCGAGGCCGCGGTGATGGCGGCCCACCCCGAGGTCACGGCCACCGAGTCCGACGGCAGCGACGCCGTCAGCGTCGATTTGGCGGCGCTGCGCCCGCTCCTGGCCAGCAACACACTCTTCAAGACCGCCGTCGCCTGCCAGGGCCCGGACTTCTTCTACGGAAACGCGGCGCAGGCGGCGTGGCCGCAGACCGGCGGCAAGGCCTTCTTCTTCAACTTCTACTACCACAAGGCCTTCTCGGTCGGTCAGGCCACCCACGACGACCTGAAGGCGTGGGGCAACGCCGCGGCCGGCTTCTCCGACAAGGAGTGGTTCGCCGAGATCTACGCGTCCTGGTACGAGACCTCGACGCCCGGCTCCTCGCGCACCTTCCCGGCCTTCGTGACCACCTTCATGAACAACACGGTGGCCAACGTCGGCGGGCCGGGCGCGGGCGCTCCCAGCGGCGGCGGCGGCAACCCGAAGGTCCCGCACTGAGAACCGGACCGCGGCGCGTCGGGCCTCTCAGTCCAGACGCGCCGCGAACTCCGCGCCGTAAAGCTCCGTCGCCATGGCCTTCAGGCCGTCGCGAGCGGGCTTGCCCAGCTTGACCCAGGCCGACTTCAGCGCGGCCGCGGCCTCGGCGCTCGACCCGATGGCCATCAGCGCGCTCGCCGCGAGGGATTCATTGCCCGCGGCGCTGACCCGCGCCAGGGCCGCAAGACCGCGCGGGTCGGTGGTGCCCGTCAGCGCCTGAACCCCGCGCGCCATGCCCGCGGCGTCATCGGCGGCGAGGGCGGCCTCGAGATCTTCAGCGGCTGAGAGGCCGACCTGGGCGGGCTTTCCGTCGATGGTCACGGTCGCCGGACCCGCCGGGCCGATGACGACGCGCACGGCCTGGCGAGCCTGGCTCGGGAAGACGACGCGCGTGGCGTCGAGCTGCAGCGCACCGGCTGCGCGCGACACCGTCGGCTTCGCGTCGGGCGGCACGGCCAGCAGCGCGTCGAAGAGCAGCACGTCGACGACCAGGAGCAGGTCGGCGGCCGTGGGCTCGGCGCTGAGCCAGCCCTGGGCGCGCACCCAGTCGGCGAGGCCGGCGGGTGAGCGCGGGCCGTAGACCTTGGCGTCGGCGCTGACCCACGCGGCGCGCACGCCCGAGCCGGGGTAGGCGCCGTCGATCATCGCGCGGACGACCTTGGAGCCGGCGGGTCCATCCTTCACTTCGGCGTGGACGGTGCGCCCGGCCGCCTCGGCCGCCAGGTAGGCGCGGACTCGCTTCTCGGCGTCTTTGACGGCGGTGCTCTGGTCTCGCGGCGGGATGGCCGGCGTCGGCGTCGGGGCCGCAGCGGGCGCGGGTGCAGCGGCCAGCGCAGGCGCAGGCGCAGCGGCCGGGGCGGGCGCGGGCGTCTCGGCGCGGGTGGTCGGCGGGCTGGCGCGGCAGGTGACGGTCAGCAAGACGCAGGCCGACAAGGCGGGCAGGGCTATCCAAGTCTTCACGATGTCTCCTCCTCGGGGCGCGGGACCTCTCACCCTTGCACCACCTCGCGCGCGAGGCGACGAAAGGACGCGAAGGGCTTGAAGAAGAGCCCCGGATACTGATCTTCGAGCTGCGGGCGCCGGGCCTGCAGCTCGCGGTAGCGCTCGAGGGCCGCGCCGTAAACCACCGGGGGCGCGCTGCCGTCGTGGCTCCAGGCCTCGATCTCGAGCCGGTCTTCGGACTCGGCGACCGTCTGCACGCTGAGCCGCAGGTCGGGACGCCTAGCCAGCTCGGGCGTCGAAACCATCAGCTCCAGCTTGATCAATTCGACCACCCGGTCGTCCAGGCCCGCGTCCCACAGGCGCAGCTTGTCCTCGAGATCCTTCAGCCCGAAGACCGCGCGCACGACGAACTCGGTGGCCATCTTCTGCACCAGCGGCGGCGCGTGGTGCGTGACGTCGCTGAACACCTTCGACGTCATGTCTTCCAGCGCGGGCCAGTCGCCCAGCGACGTGTTGGCGTGCACCAGCACGAAGTGGTTGCGCGTAAAGTCGGTGTAGAGGAAGCCACGGTCGACGTGGTGCTCGGCGTGGCAGTGGGTGCACTCGACCCGGTGGAAGTGGCCCGCCAGGATCTGCTCGCGCGCCCAGGGCATGCGCGTGACGTTGATGGTCTCGGCCGTGCCGCCTTCAAACTCTTGGTGGCAGCTTGGGCAGGTCATCGTCTTGACGTCGAACCAGGACACGCGGGCCTCCTACTCGCAGCGAGGGTCTGAAGCTACCACGAGCGACCGCGGACCAGCTTGCCCAGCGCCGCGCACTCGGCCGTCGCAGCACGCACGAAGTGGTCCATGTCGAGCGGGCTCGCGTCGGCGGCCGCCAAAAACGCAGCCCGCAGCACGGCGTTCTTGATGCTGCCGCCCGGGACCTCGAAGAGCTCGGCCAGCTCGCCCCAGTCCACGTCGTCGGCGACCTTGGCGCCCTCGGGCAGCATCGAGCGCCACAGCGCCTCGCGCATGTCGGCGTCGGGCTCGGGGAACTTCACGGTGAAGCGCATGCGGCGCCGGAACGCCTCGTCGAGGCTGGAATCCAGGTTGGTGGTCAGGATGACCATGCCCTGGTGGTTCTCGATGCGCTGCAGCAGGTAGTTGACCTCGAGGTTGGCGTAGCGGTCGTTGGACGACTTGACCTCGGTGCGCTTGGAGAAGAGCGAGTCCGCCTCATCGAAGAGGATGATGACGTGGCCCGCGCGGGCGCCCTCGAAGATGCGCGACAGGTTCTTCTCGGTCTCGCCGACGTAGCGGTCGAAGATCTGCGAGAGATCGACGCGGTAGAGCGGGCGCCCCAGCCCGCGGGCGATAATCGACGCCGCCATGGTCTTGCCGGTGCCGGACGGCCCCGAGAAGAGCACGGAGAGCCCGGAACCATAAGGGTATTTCTTGCCGAAGCCCCACTCGTCCATGACCTGGGCGCGGTGCTGACCGGAGGCCAGGATCTCGCGGAGCTGGTCGCGCGGCGCCTCAGGCAGCACCAGGTCGTCCCACTCGAAGGGGCAGTCGACGCGGGTCGCCAGCCCGCCGAAGCCCGCCTCGACCTGGGTGTGGCAGGCCGCCAGCATCGTCGCGCGCGAGACCGTGGCCTCGCCGAGCGCCGTCGCCCGCAAGGCCGACTCGGGCGCGGCGGTCATCACCGCCTCCGCTGACAGCTCGAAGTCCACGAAGACCTCGCGCAACACCGGGTCCGCGGGCGGGCCAGGCGAGGTCGGAGCCGCCGCCACCCACAGCGCGCAGATCTCGCTGGTGTCGAGGTTTCCGAGCTCCACCGGCACGAATCCCTTGGTGATATCTCGCGATTCGGGGGTCGGCGTCGGGTTGAGGACCACCACGGTGACCGGCGCGGCCGCGAGGCGGTCGGCGACGTGCTCGGCAAACTGCGGCCCGCCCTCTTTCCAGGCCGCCGGCATCTTCAGCCCCAGCCAGCCGCCGCTGAGGATGGCGTCGCGCACGGTCTGGTCCAGCAGCTGCGTGGCCTGGCGCCCGCCGGCCTGGAGCGCCTCCACCTCGGCGTAGACCAGGGTCGCGCCGGCCCGGGCGGCGAGGCCGTGGACCAGCGTCGGGCCGCCCGCGCCGGGCGACAGGTGCACGACGACGCGCGCTCTGGGCGTCGCCAGGGCCGCGTCGAGGGCGTCCCGCGACGTCGCAGGCGTGAGGCTCTCCGGCAGGATGGTGGGCGCCGCGTCGAGGATGCGCCACGGGCCCGAGGCGGCCAGCGCTCCGCCGGCCAGCCAGGTCAGGATCTCCTCAGGCAGGGTCAGGCCCGGCCACGGTCCCCGAGAGGCCGTCGCCACGATGATCGACCAACGCCGCAGCGCCCCGCTAGGCGCGAGCGCGGCGCGAAGCCGCGTGCGGTCCGCCGGCCGCGCCGTCAGCACGGTCAGCGCGAAGTCCAGGCCGAGCGGACCGGCGGCGAGATCGGGCCACAGCCCCAGGGCCAGCCGGTGCACCGCCGGCGCGCTCTGCAACACCCAGATCAGCCGGACCACATCGCACTCGAGCTCGGTGAGGCCCAGGCGCTCGGCCATGTGATCCAGGGGCGGCCGCGAGTCGGTCGCCGCGCTGCGGCTCTGCACCAAGCGCCGCAGCTCAGGCAGCTCGTCGCCCCACGGCGACGCCGGCGAGGTCGCGTTGCGCAGCCGACGCACCAGCTCCTGAATCCCCTGGGCGTCCGACGCCAGCTCGAGGGTGCGCCCGGGGTCGTGGATGCCGCCGGCCTCGAGGTCCCGCAACGCGAAGGCCTCGAGCTGCAGCAGCACCAACTCCTCCTGGTGCCGAGTCCACTCCGACACGTCGCGATAGGCCAGCCCGACCGAGGCGTTCCCCCCCACGATGGCCGCCTAGAGCCCGGCGGCGGCGGCGCTTCCGTAGAGCTCGCCGACCCAGCCGACGACCGCCTCGCGCCGGTCGGGCGCTCCAGCCAGCGCCTCGCCTACCGCGGCCAGCGCCTCAGCGCTCCCGCCCATGGTGACCAGCGCGGTCGTCGCGATGTCCTCGTTGGGGATGACGGCCGCGCGGGCGAAGGCCGCGAACTCGCGCGGGCCGAAGGGCGGCCGGACCTTCGACAGCGCCAGGGCGATCTCCGCGGCGCCGCCTGCGTCCAGCGCACGCACAAAGCCCGTGGTGGCGTCGATCGGCGTCGGCGGCCCGGGCCCCTCCGCCGGCAGTCGCTGAACCTCCTCGCGGCCCATGCTGCCGATCCGCAGCAGCATCGGCTCGCGCGCGCCGCTCGGGAAGGCAGTGCGGACAAAGCGCAGCTCCAGGGCGCCGTCGTCGGTCTTCTTCAGGGTCGGCGCGTCGGTCGTCAACGCCAGCAAGCCGTCGAAGGCCGCCGCGTTGGCCACGCGCACCAGGTCGGCCGCCGACGGGGGAGCGGTGAGCCAGCCCCGCGCGCGCGCCAGATCCGCCAACCCCAACGCCGCGCTCTTCCCGTAGGCCACGCCTGCGCCGTCGACCACCACCGCGCGGAACCCCGTGCCCGGGTACGCGTCGCGCGCCTGAGCCGTCAGCACCTGCAAGCCCAGCGGGCCCGCCTCCTCGCGCAGTTCGACGGTCGCGGCGTCAAAGCCGTCCGCCACCACCGCCGCGCGCAGGCGCTCCCGAGCGATTTCCAGTGAGTCCGAGCCCATGATGCCTCCGTCCGACGGGTGCCGCGCGATCGCCGCGGACTCCCCCGTGGGATGCTCAGGCTACACGCCGGAAACCGCCCCGGCCAGCCGCCCCGCGACCGCAAACGTGGCCGCGCGCGCGGCAAACCTCAGGGGACGACCGAGATCACTTCCTCGATGACCCGGGCGCGCTCGGCGTCGCTGAGGCTTGAGCCGCTCGGCAAGCACAGCCCGCGATCGAAGAGCTCTTCGGCGACCTCGCCGCCGTACATGCGCGTGCCTGCGAAGGCCGGCTGCAGGTGCATCGGCTTCCACACCGGGCGGGCCTCGATCTCGAGATTCGCCAGATGCTGCCTGATGGTTTCGCGATCCGTGCCCAGCGCAGCGGCGTCCACCTGCAAGACGGTGAGCCAGCAGTTGCTGTCGCCGCGCGGGTCGCGCGGGATCAGCGTCACGCCGGGCAGGGCGCCCAGGGTCTGGCGGTAGGCGTCGTGGTGGGCGCGGCGGGCGGCGACGCGATCGGCGAGGACCCGAAGCTGGCCGCGGCCGACGGCGGCGAGGAGGTTCGAGAGCCGGTAGTTGTAGCCGATCTCGGCGTGCTCGTAGTGGGGCGCCGGCTCGCGTGCCTGGGTGGCGAGGTGGCGCGCCCGGGCGAGGTCGGCCGGGTCGTCGCCCAGCAGCGCCCCCCCGCCGCTGGTGGTGATGATCTTGTTGCCGTTGAAGGACAGGACCGCCATCCGCCCGAAGCTGCCGGCCGGCCGGCCCTGCCACGACGCGCCCAGGGCCTCGGCGGCGTCCTCGATCAGCGGCACGTCGTAGCGCGCGCACACCGGCACCAGCGCGTCGTAGTCCGCGCACTGCCCGAACAGGTCGACCGCGATGACCGCCTTGGGCAGCTTGCCGCGCTGGGCCCCGTCGCGCAGGGCCTCCTCGACCAGGGCGGCGTCCATGTTCCACGTGGAACGCTCCGAGTCGATGAAGATGGGCTCGGCCCCCAGGTAGCGCACGGGGCTGGCCGACGCGATGAAGGTCAGCGAGGGCACCAGCACCGTGTCGCCGGGGCCGACGCCGACGATGCGCAGGGCCAAGTGCAGCGCGCCGGTCCCGCTCGAGAGCGCGGCCGCGTGGGCCGTGCCCGTGTGGGCGGCAAGCTCGGCCTCGAAGGCGTCGACGTGGGGGCCCAGGGGGGCGACCCAGTTGGAGTCGAAGGCGTCGAGCAGCAGCGCCCGCTCGTCGGGGCCCATGTGTGGCGGGGACAGGTAGATTCGGCTCATGGGTGGCTCCGGCGGGCTCAGGTGGGGTCAGAGCGCGCTGACGACGTCCAGCATCGACCGGGCGATGTCGGACCAGGACAGTTGGGTGGCGAGGAAGCGCTCGCGGGCGGCGGCTCCGAGGGCGGCGGCCCGGGTACCGTCGGCGAGCAGCCCTGAGACAAGCTCGGCCATGGCGTGACCGTCGGAGGCCGGCGCGTAGAGCGCGGCGGGGCCGAGGGCTTCGCGGGCGCAGGCGCGGTCGGCGGCGACGATCGGCCGACCCAGCGCCATGGCCTCATAGTAAGGGATACCGAAGGACTCGAGGCGGCTGGGCACCACGACGACGGCTGCCCCCCGCACCAGCCCCATGGCCTCCGCCGCGCTGACGGTGCCCTCGA
Organism: Myxococcota bacterium; assembly: GCA_041389525.1. Classification (GTDB taxonomy): domain Bacteria; phylum Myxococcota_A; class UBA9042; order PHBI01; family JACKFB01; genus JACKFB01. The sequence continues at coordinate 22,468 of JAWKRR010000064.1, forward strand.
ACTCGAAGCGGTCGAGCACGCCGAGGCGGCTGGCCTCGCGCACCAGGTCCGGCACCGCGTCCTGGCGCACGGTCAGGCGGCAGCGCAGGTCGGGGTGGCGCTGGCGCAGGCCCTCCATCATCGGGGCCAGCACGGCGTGGTTCTTGTGGGGGCCAGCGCTGGAGACGTAGCAGAGCCACGGGCGGTGCGGCGCGTCGGGGCCCGCGACGGCCTGGGGGTCCAGCGCCTCGTGCTGCACGGTGCTGGGGACGACCACGATGCGGCCGGTGGGGAAACCCCAGCGGGCGGCGAACGCTTGGCGCATGTGCTCGCTCTGCACGATGACCCGGTCGGTGGTGCGCAGCCCGACCTCCAGCCATGCGGCCATCAGCTTCATCTTCAGGCGGAAGGCCGGCGGCAACGGGAAATCGAGGGCCTCGGGCGCGTAGGCGAGGTAGGCCTGCTGGACGAAGAGCGCGTGTGGCACCGCACTGTACGGCGTGCTTGTGTCCCCCAACGAGAGCAGCGCCTGCGCGCCAAACTGCTTGATCTCGCGGCGCAGCGTAATCGCCTCGAGCCGGAGCTTGGCGCCCATGCCGGCGTGGGTGGTGCGCACCGTGAGCCGACCGCCGCCGCGGGTCGGGTCCAGGCCCCATTCGGCGGGGATCCAGGCGAGGATCTCGGGCGAGCCTTCCAAGCCCGCCATGGCCATCAGGAGGTTCTTGCCGACGACGCCGCTGCCGAGGCCGCGCAGGGTGCCGGCGTGGATGGCGAGGCGCTTCACGAGGCGGACCTCGGCTTCGGGCGGGCCGCGCGGAGGCCGCCCAGGTCGCCGAAACTGGGGCCGAAGGAGGCCAGCTCGCGGGTCAGCACCGCGAGGCCCGCGGAGGGGCGGGAGCCGGGGACCTCGACGCTCTCTTCCAGGTAAAAGCAGAGGTCTTCGAGCAGAAAGGCCGCCGCGGTGGCCCGCCGCCAGGCGAGGTCGGCGGCCTCCGGGCCCAGACCGGCGCAGGGAGCGGCGCCCGACACGAAGGCGCGGACGCGGGCGCCCAGGCCGACGGCCGCGCGGCTGCTCAGCCCCAGCACCAGCGCGTCGTAGTCGGCGAGGCGGGTGCGCGAGTGCTCCCAGTCCAAGATGAGGACGTCATTGCGGCGGCGGGTCACCAGGATGTTGCCCGGCTGGAAGTCGCCGTGGGTGGTGGCGACGGTGAGCTCGCCGGGGGTGGCGGCCAGGGCGGCTAGCGCGGGGGCGGAGGCGGAGGCGGCTGCGGAGGCGGCGCCGTAGCGCGCGGTGACCTCGGCGGCGGCCTGGGCCACGCGGGCGAGCAGGGGCTCGAGGTGGGCGGCGGCGTCCACGGTGCGCCGGCTTGGGCGGGTGAAGGCGGCGAGGGCTGTGAGGGCGCGGGCCTTGAGCGGCGCGGCGCGGGTCCAGGGCGGCAGGCGGGGGAGGACGAGGCCGTCGACCAGGGGCTCCTCGAACCACGAAAGATCAGGTGCGACCTGGGTAATCGGAGGGAAGGGGCCCTGGGCGCCCCGGCCGCGGACCGCGACCTCGGTCTCCATGACGCGGGGCGGGAAGCCGTCTTTGAGCAGCACGCGGCAGACGCGGCGGTCGAAGTCGAACAGGCGGATGCGGCGGTTGCCCGGCATGATGAGGAGGTCGGGGGCGCCGTGGAGGGGCGGGTCGACGAAGAAGCCGGTGCGGCCGGCGAGGCGCAGGCCGGGGGCGCTGGCCAGGGCGGTGCCGAGGGCGAACTGCGGTGCGACGCGGGTGGGGACGGGGCTCCAGCGGAAGTCGTCGCGGAGGTGGCGACGGGCGGCGCCCGAGATCTGCGGCGTGTAGAAGGCCGAGAGCAGCGGCTGCACGAGCCAGCGCTGGCCGGGGCCCTTGGCGCTGACCGTGACCGGGCGGCCTAGCTGCTCGGTGAAGTCGCGGGCCAAGGTGGTGCGGACGATGGCGTCGAGGTCTTCGCGGGCCCGCATCTCGGAGATTCGCATGGGCTCAGTCCGCCGTGCCGCCGCCCAAGGAGGCAGGCAGCAGCGCGCGAATTTGGGCGAAGACGGCGTCGGGGGTGCCGTCGGCGTCGACCACGATGAAGCGGCCGCTGGTGGCGAGGGCGTCGTAGGCGGCGTGGCGGCGCTCGCGGGTCTCGGGGGGGTCGGGGAAGGGCTCGGCCTTCGTGGCGATGCGGGCTTGGACGGCGGCGCGGTCGAGCATCAGGAGGATGGCGAGGTCGGGGCGGGGCGTGACCTTGAGCAGGGCGCGGGTGGCGAGCCAGCGGTCGACGCGCAGGTCGGGGAAGCGCAAGCGCAGGTCGAGGAGGCCGTCGTCGAGGTAGCGGTCGCAGATGACCGCGCGGCCGGCGAGCGAGAGGGCGCGGACCTCCAGGGCGTAGTGATAGAGCGTGTCGACCAGCGCCATGGCGGCCCAGGTGCGCTGGACGCGCGGGCTCTGGAAGGCGCGCTCGCGGGCGGCGCTGGGGCCGGGGGCGGGGATGGCGCTGGGGCGGAGGCGGCGGACGGCGGCGCGGGCGAGGTCGAGGCCGCGCGAGTAGCCGGGGCGGTGCCAGCGGACGTCGGGGCGGGCGCCGAGGGCGCGCAGGTGGGCTTCGAGCATCGCGATCTGCGTGCTCTTGCCTGCGCAATCGACGCCGGAGACCGCGATGATCATCCAGAGCGTCCCGAGCGGGCAGCGCTGGCGGAGCGTGCCGGGCTGGCGGAGCGGGAAGAGCGGCGCAGGCCCATGATGCGGGCGGCGTTGAGGCCGAGGATGAAGGCGTAGCTCGGGGCGAGGGCGTAGGCGGGGACGTGGCGGCGGAGCAGCTCCCACCAGACGCGGGCGGCGTCGCCGGAGCGCTGTTCACGCAGGTAGCGCTTGAGTTTTTTGGCGCGGGTGCGGAGGTCGCCGGCGGTGGGCGCCATGCCGGAGGTGCCGGTGGAGAGCAGCACGCGGGCGGCGGGGACGACGCGGATGGGGACGCCGGCGGCGCGGAGGCGCATGGAGAAGTCCACGTCGGCGCCGTAGTGGGGGAAGGTGCCCTCGTCGAAGAGGCCGTGGCGGCGGAAGGTCTTGGCGCTGACCAGGACGGCGCGGCCGTGGGCCTCGTCGGTGGCGTAGGGCTGGCTTGGCATCGACGAGACGGGCGTGCCGGCGGGGTGCAGGTAGCGGCTGGCGTAGACCGGCAGGCCGGGGGCGAGCGGCCCGAAGCGGGAGCCGGCCCACCAGACGCGGTCGGGGGCGTCGAGGTCGAGCACCAGCGAGGCCATCACGGCGCCGGGCTCGCGGTCGGACGCGGCCACCAGCGCCTCGACGGCGCCGGGGAGCAGGACCACGTCCGGATTGAGTAGCAGCACGTCATCGCAGCGCTCGATCAGGCAGGCTTCGATGGCGCGGTTGGTGCCACCGGTCCACCACTGGTTGCCGTCGCCCTCGATGCGGATCACGTCGGGGAAGTCGCGGGCCAGCATCTCGGCCGTGCCGTCGGTGGAGCCGTCGTCGAGCACGCAGGCGACGCTCCACTGGTCGGCGCCGGCCCGCAGGCAGCGCGCCAGCACCTCGCGGCCGTTGTGTACCGCGATGGCCGCGCCCACCTTGCGCCCTCCGATTCGCTTGACGCCGCCTGACGAATCGGCGGCCTTGCCCTTCTTCGCTCCGCTCACGTGCGCGCCACCTTCCGTTGTGCAGCCATGCGCGCTGGCATACCCCAGATGGGTGCGGATCGGCGAGATTCGCAGGGCAAAACCGCCGCGCTGGGGCGGCGGCGCCCTGCGTCCTCAGTTGAAGGTGACCGTGCCGACCTGGCCCTGCTTCGCCGGGGTCTCGGCGCTGCCGCCGGGCGCGGTCGCGGCGCCGCTGTAGCCTGTGTCGTCGCCGTCGACGGCCACGCGCCCGCCGCCACCGCCCGCGCCGCCGGCGCCGAGGCCGCCCGGTCCGCCCGCCGCGGTCATGCTGCCGCTGCCGGTCAGCTTGCCCACGTCGAGCCAGATCGAGCCGCCCGCGCCGCCGCCGGACCCGTTGCCCCCTCCGCCCTCGCCGTGGGCCCGGATGGCGCCGCGAAGATCCAGGGAGGCCGCGCTCAGCCAGACGCGGCCGCCGCCGGTGCCGCCGGGGTGATTTCCCGAGGTCCCGTAGCCGCCGCCGCCGCCGAGCGTGACCGGCGCCGCGGCGTCCCCGTAGGTGGCGCTGGCCGTCGTCCCGCCACCTGCGCCGCCGTGGGAGCCGCCGGAGCCCGCGCCGGAACCGCCGCCGACGTTGCCGAACCAGTGCCCGCCGCCGCCGCAAGAGTCGTCGCCCACCTCGCAGTCGCCCAAATACCCAGCAAACGACACGTCGATCGCCCCCTGCGGCGCGACGCTGACCGCGCCGGAGGCGTCGACGCGCAGGCCGTTCTCGTAGGCGACGGTCGTCGGCTGGTGCCCGAGCACGCCGCCGTCGAGGATGTCGAGGCTCTCGACCCGCAGCTGATCGCGCAGCCAGACCGCGGCCCCGTCGGCGATGCTGAGGTGGCCGGCGATGGTGCGCACTCCCGTCAGCGCTGCACCGATAGCGCCCGCGGTGCTCGGGTCGCCGTCGAGGCTCAGGGTGTCGGTCGTGTTGGCCGTGACGGTGAAGAGGCCGGGCGCGCCGACGAAGCCGACCTGCAGGCCGACCAGCGCGTCGGGCAGCCACGCGCCGGCGGCCACGCTGACGCTGTCGGCGCCGAGGGCGGTGACGACGCGGCTGCCCACCTCGGGCCAGGGCGCGGTCTTGTTGCCGTGGAGCAAGCCGCCGTTGTCGACCAAGAGGCGCAGCACGCCGCCTTCGACGATCGCGACCGTGCCGGGGCCGCCGAACACCGAGTCCGCGGCGCCGCCGAACGCGGTGATGTTGTCGGGGACCGTCCCCACGTTGCTGCCGATGTCGAGCAGCACGCGCCCGCCGCCTCCCCCCGCGCCGCCGCCGCCCGTCGCCGCGCTGCCGGGGCCACCGTGGGACCGAATGGCGCCGTCGCCGCTGAGCGTGAGCGTCTGCACCCACACGGAGCCGCCAGCACCACCGCCGCCCGCGCTGGCCGAATCGGCGTTCAGCGGACCAGCACCGTCGGCCAAGATGGCGCCGTCGAGGACCAGGTTGTCGGTCACGAGCAAGACCTGCCCGCCGCCGTCGCCGCCGTGCCAGTTCCCGCTGCCGCCGCGCGCGCCGCCTGCCCCGGCCGTCAGCGGCGCGAAGGGGTCCCCGAAGGCGCGCGTCGGTCCGCCACCGCCGCCCAGGCCGCCGTGGGAGCCGCCCGAGTATCCGCCGCCCCCGCCGGGCACGTTGCCGACCGTCATCCCGCCGCTGCCGCACGAGGGCATCCCCGGCCGGCAGTCGCCCAGATAGCCCCGGCCGATGACGTCGATGGCCGCGTCGGCGCCGATGAAGACGTCTTTTGCGCTGATATCGACGAGGGGTTCGAGGCTGGCGTTGCCCTCGAGGTGGCTGATGCGCGCGCCGCCCTCAAGGCGCAGCGTCCCGACTACCAGGGGGCGGGTGAGCACCAGCCGCGAGGTCCCGCGCACGGTGAGGTCGCCGGCGAGGTCCAGCGGGGCTGTGGCCGCGTCCCAGCCGAGGGCGCGGTCGTCCAGCAGCGCGCTGATGCCCGCGTCGTCGATGATGATGGTGGCGGTCTCCCCGTCGGGCGCCAGGTACACCGTCCCAGGTGCGCCGGGCGTTCCGGGCGCTGCCGGACCGGGAACCGCGCTGACCTTTGCGGCGTCGAAGCCGCCGGTTTTGTAGTAGAGCGCCACCCGGCCGCCGCCGCCGCCGCCGCCGCCGCCGCTCGCCTCGGGGCCGCCAGCGCCGCCGTCCGCACGGATCTGTCCCGGTCCGGTGAGCGTCCCCGCGGTGATCCAGATGGACCCGCCGGCGCCCCCAGCGCCCACGCTTGTGCCGCTCAGCGGGGCGCGCACACCGTGGGCCACGATGGCGCCTGAGTTATTGAGGGTACCGACGGTGACGCGGACGCGCCCGCCGCCCTGCCCGCCCGGCCAGTTGCCGCTGCCGCCGCGGCCGCCGCCGCTGCCGAGAGCCGCCGGCGCCTTCGGGTCGCCGTAGGTCGCCGAGCGCGCCTCGCCGCCTCCGACGCCGCCGTGAGACCCGCCGGCGAAGGGGCCCGCGCCCGTGCTCGCCCCGCCGATGGTGTGGCCACCGCTGCCGCAGGACTCGTCACCCGCCGCGCAATCGCCAAGGTAACCCCGCCCGCTGACGTCGATGGACGCGCCCGTGCCGATGGTCAGCGTGTCGGCGGTGACCGTCAGCCCGGGCTCGTAGCCGTGCGTGCCGAAGGGGTGCGTCAGCACGGTCTGCTCTTCCAGGGTCAGGTTGACGACCTTCAGCGGCGCCGTCACCACGAGGCGCGTCTTGCCGCGCAGGGTCAGGCTGGCCTTGAGGTCCAGCAGCTCCTCGGACACGGCGTGCCCGAGGGCCCGATCGTCGAGGCCGCCGCTGAGACCGCCGTCGTCCAAAACCATCGTCGGCGTCTGGCCGTTCTGCGTGAGGTACACCGTGCCTGGAGCGCCCGGCTTGGCCGCGGCCTCGGCACCCGGCCACGCGGTGATGCGGCTTGCGTCGAAGCCTGCCGCCGAGTCGTAGCGCACCGCGATGCGCCCGCCGCCGCCGCCCGCGCCCGAATGCGCAGCCTCTTTGGCCCCGCGCCCGCCGTTGGCCGTCATCTGGCCGGCGCCGGTCAGGGTCTTCGTGTCGATCCAGATGGCGCCGCCCGCGCCGCCGCCGCCCACGCTGGGCCCGTCGCCGTGGGGCGGGTTTCCGTCGGCCCGCAACGCGCCGTCGAGCTTCAGCCCGGCCGCGACGACCAGCCGGATGCGCCCGCCACCGTCGCCGCCGGGCCAGTTGCCGCTGCCGCCGACACCGCCGCCGCCGCCGGAGATGGCCGGCGCTTTGGCGTCGTCGTAGGTGGGCGCGGCCGCGGCGCCACCGCCCACGCCACCGTGAGAGCCTCCCGAGTACCCGCCCGAGCCGCCGGAGCCGGTGTTTCCTGCGGTGTGAGCGCCACTGCCGCACGAGTTGTCGCCGGGCTGGCAGTCCCCGATGAAGCCCCGCCCGGTGACGTCGATGGACGCTCCGGCCGCGACCGAGATCGAGCCCGCCATCAGGTCCAGCCCCGCCTCAAACCCATGCGCCGTCTGGAGGTGCGTGACCACGGCCTCGTCTTCTACTGACAAGCTGCTGACAGTCAGCGGCGAGGTGACGACGAGGCGCGCTGTGCCCCCCACGCGCAGATGGGCCTGCAGGTCGACGCGCGTGTCCGACGCGTCCCAGGCCAGCGCGCGGTCGTCGAGGCCGCGGCTCAGCCCGCCGTCGTCGACGATGATGGTCGCGGTGCTGCTGGACGGCGCGAGGTAGACCGTGCCGGCCGAACCGGCGACCGCCTCGCCGAAGACGCCCGGATAGGCCGTGACCCGCTCGAGATCGAAGCCCGACGCGTCCTGGTAGTACACCGCCACGCGCCCGCCGCCGCCGCCCGCGCCCGCGTGACCGGCCTCGGTGCCGCCCTGACCCCCGTGCGCGGTGATGGCGCCGCTGCCGTCGAGGGTGCCGGTCGTCACCCAGACCGACCCGCCCGCGCCGCCGCCGCCCACCGACGACCCCGCGCCCGCCGACGCGCCGCCGTCTGCCCAGATGGCCCCGTCGAGCAGCAGCGCCGACGTCATCAGCCGCACCCGCCCGCCGCCGTCGCCGCCTGCCCAGTTGCCGCTGCCGCCGCGCCCGCCGCCGCCGCCCAGCGTCGTGGGCAGCTTCAGGTCGCCGAAGGTCGCCGCCCGGCCGCCGCCGCCGCCCTCACCGCCGTGGGAGCCGCCCGCAAACGGGGACGAGCCGGTGCTGGCGTTGCCCAGCGTGTGGGCCGCGCCGCCGCAGGACTCGTCGCCGGGCGTGCAGTCGCCGATGTATCCGCGCGCTCGCACGTCGATGGCGGCCTCGGGGCCGATGAAGATCGCGTCCGCCTCGACATCCAGGGTCGGCTCGGGCTGGCCGTGCTGGCTCTGGACGTGGCTCAGGCGGGCGCGGTCTTGCAAGATCAGCTGCCGCACCTTGAGCGGCGAGGTCAGCACGAGCCGGCTGGTCCCGCCGACGATGAGGTCGGCGTCGATGTCCAGCCGGTTCTCCGACGGCTCAAACCCGAAGGCCCGGTGGTCCAGGCCGGCGCTGCGGCCGCCGTCGTTGACCCGAAACTGCGAGACGCCGCCTGATTCCGCGATGAAGACGCTGCCCGCCGTGCCGACCGCCTCGACGCTGACGCCCGGCCACGCCGCGAAGGTCGCCGCGCTCAAGTCCCCGGTGTCCCGGTAGAGCGCGATGCGCCCGCCCGCCCCGCTGCCGCGCCCGGGCGAGGTGGTCCCGCCGCCGTTCGCGGTGATGCGCCCCGCGCCCGTCATCGCCTTCGCGACAAGCCACACCGAGCCGCCCGCGCCGCCTGCGCCCTCGCTGGTCCCGGTGGTGGGCGCCGGCAGCCCGTCCGCGCGGATGGTGCCGTTGACCCAGATGCTGTCCGCGCTGACCTTCACGCGCCCGCCGCCGTTGCCGCCCGGCCAGTTGCCGGACCCGCCGAGCCCGCCGCCGCCGCCGAGCGTCGCGGGCGCCAGCGGATCGCCGTAGCTCGCACCCGCGCCCTGGCCGCCGCCGCTGCCGCCGTGCGACCCGCCCGCGCGTGCGCCGGAGCCGCCGTTGACGTTGCCCAGGGTGTGGCCGCCGGCTCCGCACGAGTCGTCGCCCTTCGCGCAGTCGCCCAGGTATCCCTTGCCGGACAGCTCGATGGCGCCGAAGTACCCGACGCCAAAGCGAGTCGCCGTCAGGTCGATGCCGGGCTCAGCCCCCGAGGCGGGCGTGGCCGGGTGGGTCAGCGTCCCCCCGCGCCCGACCCAGAAGCTCTCGAAGCTGTGCGCGCCGTCCATCACCAGCCCGCCGCGGTACACGATGGCCCGGGCGCCCTTCTGGCTGATGTCGCCCACGCCCAGCGTCGTCACCCCCAAGGCGACGAGGTCTTTGCCCGCAAGCTCGACCGTCACGCTCGCCGTCGCCTCGTTCTCCCCGTAGTCGATGGCCCGCGCGGCCAGCGTCACGCGGTTGTTCGGCGCGGAGGCCGGCAGCTTCACGGTGGTGCGCCACGGCGGGTCGGCGATCTGCGCCACGACCTGCCCGCCCATGGAGACCTCGACGCGGTAGATCGCGTGGTTGTCGAGGGGATTGACCACCACGTCGATGGTCGCGCCGTCGGGCACGGGCTCGCCGTCGTAGGGCTCGCCGAACGCCACGGTCGGCGGGATCTTGTCGTCCACCGGCACCACGTTGACCGGGTAGGGCGCCAGCTTGCCGACGTTGCCGCCGAGGTCGACGGCCTCCGCGCTCAGCATGACGACGCTGGGCGCGGTCACCGGGGGCAGCCGGATCTCGGAAATGAACGGCGGTTCACCGTGAAATGACCCGATCTGCACGCCGTCGGCGAAGTAGCGCACCTCGTCGACTCCGACGTCGTCTTGGGCGTCGACCTGGAAGCCCACGGTGGTGCCCTCGGCGAAGGTGCCGCCGGGCGCCGGGCTGATGGGCTTCAGCGTGGGCGGGATGCCCATCAGGTCGACCGGGAAGAGGTACTGCCCCACGTCGAAGGTGCCCTGGGCGCTGGTGATGTAATAGTACTGGCGACCCATGGCCACGCCGCGCGGGTCGCCCGCGCTGTGCTTGATGTTGCCCGCGACGGGGATGCCGGGCTTGTCACCGCGCATCAGGCTCAAGCTGTCGCCGGTGGTGGTGCGGATGCAGGCCAGCACCAGGGTGCCGTGGGCGGCGATGCACTCGGGGAATCCTGGCGCGGTGTTGGCGGCCAGGGTCGGCGGGACCTCGCCCAGAGACGCGCGCACGACGCCGCCGGTGTAGACCGCGCCGAACACGGTGGTGCCCGAGTCGGCGACCTCGCGGTTGGAGCCGCTGTGCGGGAGCGTCGCCACTTCCTTGAGCCGCCCGTCCGGCAGGATGGTGAAGAGCACGAGGTCCTTGTCGCCACGCGACGCCGCGAGCCGGTCCAGCTCCATGTCTACGGAGCCGAAGCTGGCCTCGGGCTGGCTTATCGTGATGACTCGGTCGTCGCGGCCGTCGCCGTCGGCGTCGACGAGGGCGAGCGAGCTCGACAGCCCCGGGTTGATCACGTGGACGCCGGCGCTGGTGCCGACCAGCACGCGCCCGTCTCCGATGGCGACGGACTGCGCCGACGCGCCCAGGGGCACCCTCAAGACCAAGGTCGGCGCCAGGATGTCGGAGACGTCGACCAGCGCGACGCCTTCCGCGCCCAGGGCCGCAGCCGCCAGGTTTCCGTTGATCGCGACGTCCATGACCGTGGCGCCCAGGACCAGGCCCTGCCCCAGCACCGGCGCGGTCGGCACGCGCACGTCGACCCCGTACAGGCTCTTGCCGATGGCGACCACCGCGCGCCCCTCGTCCGCGTCGACCTTTCCGGGGCTGCCGGGCAGCTTCAGGCTGGCGATGGGGCCCGGCGTGACGCGGTCGACCTGCACCTTCGCGGTCACGCTGAGCGCCAGATTTCGCACGGTCAGCGTCGCCTCACCCTCGAAGTCGCTGTGAGGGGTCAGCACGCCGTCCGCGCTGACGCTGGCGGCGTTCGCGGGCTCGATCGCGTAGGTGGTACCTCGGTTTGCGGCCGTCAGGTCCAGGGGCGTCCCGTCCGCGCGCCGCCCAACGACCAGCAGCTGTACGGGGGTCGGCCCCAGCATGGTGTTGACCGTCAGCCGCGGCGCGCCCGGCACCACGTGCAGCGTCGCGACAGGCCCGCCCGCGCTGAAGTCGGTGGCGTCCGTCGGGTCGGTGCCGTCGACCAGCTCCTGGCCGTCCGACACGCCGTCGCCGTCGCTGTCCGCCTGGCGCGGATCGGTCCCCAGCAAGGACTCGCGCCACATGGGCAGCCCGTCCAGGTCGTCGTCGCTGGGCCCGTCGGCGGGGTTCTGCGGGTCGTATTCGTGGACGATCTCGTAGGCGTCGTTGGCCCCGTCGGCGTCGTCGTCACGCTGGATGATGATCGTGCCCAGATCCACGACCTCGTAGGCGGGGTAGGCCTGGGGTGCGGACCGGCCCGTCAGCAGGACGGGCGCGTCCGGCTCGGGGATCTCGCCCGAGGGCATCGAGTCCGCCTTCAGCGGGTCCGAGCCCAGCCCGTGCTCCAGCCCGTCGTCGAAGCCGTCGCCGTCAGTGTCTTTCACGAAGGGATTGCTGCCGAGGACCACCTCGAGGTGGCTCGACAGCCCGTCGCCGTCGTCGTCCCGACCGGCCACCAGCGGGTCGGTCCCCGCGTCGCGCTCGTCGCAGTCGCCGGCCCCGTCGCCGTCCGTGTCAGCGGCCCCAAACTGCGTGCCCATCGCCAGCTCGGCCGCGTCGTCGCAGCCGTCGCCGTCGCTGTCCGCCAAGGTCGGGTCGCTGCCCAGCAGCTCCTCGCGCAGGTCCGAGAGCCCGTCGCCGTCGCTGTCCACGCTGGTCATGGGGTCGCTGCCGTTGGCGACCTCGACCCCGTCGTCGATGCCGTCGCCGTCGCTGTCGGCCTTCAGCGGGTCGGTGCCCAGCCCGTCCTCGACCCCGTCGGAGAGCCCGTCGCCGTCGCTGTCGTAGCTGCGCGGGTTGAGGCCCCGGCCAAGCTCAGCCCCGTCGCTCACCCCGTCGCCGTCGCTGTCGGCCACGTCGCCGCGGGTGCCCGCCGCAGCCTCGGCCGCGTGGTCCGCCCCGTCGCTGTCAGGGTCTCCGGAGGCGTTGTCGACGCTGTAGGGGGAAAGCCCCGACGCCAGCTCGTACGCGTCGGGCAGCCCGTCGCCGTCGCTGTCGGAGAACCAGATGACGACGGTGTCTTCGACGATGCCGCCCTCGCCGTCCACCCCGCGCAGCCCGAAGGCCACGACGCCCCGAGCCGCCTGCACCTGCGCGGCCGTGGGCGTCCAGCGCACGGTGTTGCTCTGGTCGACGACCATGCCCGCCGGCCCGAAAGCCAGCTCGAGATCCACGGCCCCGCCGTCACAGGAGCGCGCCGCGGTCTCCCAGACGTACTCCTCGCCGATGGTGGCGGTCGTGGGCGCGATCGCCACGATCTCGGGCGACGCGATCGCCGCCGGGTCCACCACGGCGAGGGTGAACGCCTGCTCCAGCGCGACCGCGCCCGAGGGGCCGGCCACGGAGATCTGGAGCTCGTGGTCGCCGATGTCGTCGAGATCGGTCTCCCAGCTCAGCTCGCCGTCCTTCAAGACCACACCCAGGGGCGCCCGCTCCAGCACGATGGCGGCGTTCGGGTCGCCGGTGATGACCGGCGTGTAGCTGTAGCGGTTGAGCGCCCGGATGCGCGTCGCGGGCTTACTGGCGAAGGCCAGGGGCGTGCCTCCCGTGACCAGGCGGACGGGTGCCGAGACCTCGCTGCGGTCGCGGTGGCGCGTGCCGGCGGTGACCGTGATGTCCCAAGCCACGCCGGCCGCCAGCCCCTCGAGCCGCGCGCTGGTCGCCGGCGCGTAGGTCAGCGCGGTCACGGGCTCGAGATCCAGCCGGTCCACGGGCGTCGCCTCGACCGCGAACATCCACGGCTCGCCCGCGGAGAGCCACGTCACGTCCGCGCCGCCGTCCCGCGCCACCGCACGCACCAGCTCGGCCGGGGGCAGCTCGCGCCCACCGCCGGCGTCCACGCGCACGGGCTGCTGGGTGTAGGCGGTGGTCGGCGGGCTCTCGTCGTCGCTGACCACCCCGTAAAAGAAGTAGGCGCCATCAGGGAAATCGGAGCTGTCCCAGGTCAGGCTGCGCACGCCCGACGAGACCAGGGCCGAGCCGACGTAGGTGCCGTTGAGGCCGTCGCGGTCGGTGTCCACGTAGATGTCGACGCGGGCGTCGCTGTCGGGGTCGGCCGCGGTCCACGAGACCGTCGCCACGCCGTCGTCGTCCAGCGCGGTGGGCTCGACGAACGCGAAGCTGGGCGGCTGCGCCGGCACCTGCGCGTAGTACTCGCGGACGGCGGACGGCGCGGTGAACCCGGTCAGCGAGTAGACGCCGGGCTCCGGGCGCAGCACCAGCCAGTCGGTGCGGCCCGGCTCGAGGCCGCCGATGTAGAGGAAGCTCGGCCCCTGCCCGTCGCCACCGCCGGCGGACTCGCCGTCGTCATCGTGGCCGTGGATGATGCCGCTGGGCGTGACGAGGTCGAAGTCCACCGGGCCGTCGTGGACGACGCCGAACTGCAGGGCGTGCAGGCCCGCGGGGACCTCGACGAGCGGGTCGATGCCGCCGAAGTTCTCGCGCAGCGCGATGCCCTCGACCACCGGTCCCGCGACCAGCATGTTCGGCGTGACCGCGACCGGCTTTCCGCCGCGGATGGTGTCGACGCAGTAGGCGACGCCCGAGCTCTCGAAGCAGACCGTCACCTTGAGACCCTCGGCCTCGCTCCACTCGGTGCGCGCCAGGGACTCGCCGAGGCGCTTGTCGCCGAAGGCCGCCGTCGCCCACACCTTCGTGCCCTGGCCGGGGATGCGCTGGGTCAGGCCCGCGCTGCCCGAAAAGAGCGAGAGCGGGCCGACCGCCTTGCCCCAGACCTTGAACTCCGGGATCTGCAGGCGCGCGTCGAGCTGACCCGTCGCCAAGAAGTCGGTCCCGTCGATGAGCTCGGCGCGAATCAGCGCGCTTCCTGACAGCACCTGAGCGCCGAAGACGGGGTCCTTCACCTTGATGCCGCCGCTCAGCTCGGCCTTGTAGGGGTCGTGGGTCATCGCCAGCTTCAGGTCGATGGTGGCGAAGCCCTCGATGGCGTTCTGGCTGGAGACGCTGAATCCGTCCTTGTTGCCGAAGGGGTTGTCGAAGGTCTGCGTGACCACGCCCAAGAGCGCCGCGTCGCCGGCGAGCGACCAGGAGGTCGGCCAGAAGACCAGCTCGCCGTTCACGTTTCCGGTCGCCAGGGCGTAGTCCTTGCCGCCCACCGACACGCTGGGGCCCGACTTGAACTTGGTCCCCAGGCTCAGGGTCGGCGGGTTGTCGTTCTTCCCGATGAAGAAGCCGGGGTTCTTCACGCCGCCCTTGATGCCGATGATCTGCAGCGGGGCGGCCGGCCCGGCGCTGGGCGGGATCGGGATGCCCTTGGAGAAGGTCGCCTCGACGTTCAGCTCCGTGACCGTCCCGTCCTTCATCTTGCCGTCGACCGCCAGCCCCACCCGCGCCTTCTTCGGCCCGAAGCTCGCCGCCAGCGCGCTCGCCCACTCGTTGCTCTTCGCCGAGTACGACAGCAGCATCGAGCTGAGCCGCAGCGCGCCCATGTCGATCTCTTTCTCGATGCTCAGCGTGCCGCCGATGGTGATGCCCAGCGTCTTGACCGCCATCGTCTCCATCGACAACTGCAGCGCTTTCTCCTTCTTCAGCACCGAGTTTCCGACCACGTTCGGGTCGTCCTCCGGGCAGATCTGCTCGAAGATCTTCTTCTCGGGGTTGCGGATCGCCGGGCAGGGCGTGACGTCCCACTCGGTGTCCGACACGAAGAGCTTCGGCACGTCGAAGCCGACGCCATCAGGCAGCAGCTGCGCGCTCTTCCCCATGCCCACGATGAAGCCGGCCAGCTTCATCAGGCTGCCGCCGTCCTTGGGGAGCTTCCCGCCCTTCGGCGGCGGGTAGGTGATGGCGCCGGTGTTGCCGTCGATGAGGAAGGCGCCGCGGTAGAGCGGCATGTTGTCGAGGCGGATCGGCCCCAGGTACGTGTCCATCGACACCATGGCGTCGCCGTCGACCGCCTTGGTGGTCTTGTTCGCGGTGACCGGGCCGGACACGCGCAGGAACTGCCCGCCAGAGCCGCTGGTCGTCGTCTCGCCGCCCGCGGGCACCATGCCGATGCTGACGTTGCCGCTGACCACGAAGATGTCTTTGGTCGTCTCCTCGAGCTTCTCGCCGCACACGCGCACCACGCCGGCGTCAACGCAGTCGGTCACCTCGACCACGATCGAGTCCGACCCCTTGCACTTCTTCACCGCCGCCGACGCGGTCACCTGGTACTTGCCGCGCCCCTCGAAGGTCACCGCCAGCGCCGGCCCCTTACCCGAGGTCGGGCTGGCCGACTTCGAGTCCGTCCCCTCGGTGCGCACGATCTTCCAGCGAATGTCGGCGTCCCCGTCCGGGTCCTCGCACCGCGCCCGCAGCGCCATCTTCGTCCCCGGCTGCACGACGTTGTTCTTCTGCCGCGGCGCCGTGATCTTCACCGGGCCCTTGTCGCAGTTGCACTCGACCTCGATCTGGTCGGGCGGGATCTTCATCTTGTCCTCGCCCTCGCTCGGCTCCCCCTCCTCGCCGTCGTTGCTCGAATCCACCGGCGGCGGCCCCGCCGGCGACGCCCCGCAACCGCAGGGCGCGTCCTCCATCACGAGGTCCGGCGGCTCCGGCTTCTTCTCGTCTTTCTCCTTCTTCTTCGGCGGGCACGGGACCGTCATCCCGCGGAAGCTGCACGTGCACTTCTTGCACTCCTCTTCCTTCTCCTCCTTCTTCTGGTCGGGCTCGACCACCGGCGGCGGCTCGGCGACGTTTCCGGTCAAGGTGCAGGGCGGGCACGGCGGCACCGGCGGCAGCGGATGCCAGGCCGAGATGCGCATCCCCGAACCCGGGTCCGAGACCACGCGCAGCCCGGAGTCCGAGACCGTCGCCGTCCCCGTCTTCAAGAAGCGCCCGTACTCGTGGTCGAACGAGAGCTGATCGACGCGGCTCCCCGGCGGCAGCCCGTCGAGGTTCGGCATGTCGATGATGAGCGGCGGCTCAAAGAGGATGCCGCCAGGCTGCAGCGCGATGACGTGGCTTGTGAAGCGGCCGTCGGGGATGGCCATCGGCGTGCGATTGACCGGGATATCGATGAGGCGCAGGCGCTGCTCGCTGACCGCCAGGCCCTTCGGCCACGTGACCTTGGTGCCGACCGGAACCCGGATCTCGGTCGCCGGCACCGTGGGGGACATCTTGCGTTGCAGCAGGACCTCGGTGAGCACGCGGCCCTCTGCGTCCAGCTCCAGCGGCACGCCCTCGGGCAGCCGTGGCAGGTAGTAGGCCCCCAGCTTCGTGTTGAGCTGCCCCGGGAGCACGCTGACCACGAAGTCGATGCGCGCGTACTTCTGCGCCCCGGGCGCGGTGGTGCCGTCCAGCCGGATGTGCGCGGTCACGGGCGCGGTCGGCTCTTCCAGGTCCTGGGCGTATGGGATCGAGAAGCTGCCGCGCGCGTCCGTCTCGACGGTGGTCGGGCCCTCGAGCAGCGTCACCTTGATGCCGGCGACCGCCACCCGGTGCTCGTCGACCACCCGCCCCGCGATGGTCGTCGGGCCCTTGCCCGGGATGAGCCCCTCCGCGTGAAAGACCGACGGCAGCCCCACGTCGCCCGGCAGGCGCGCGTACACGCTGTTGTTGGTCAGGTCGCCCGGACCAAGCCGCCACCGCACCCGCGCGTAGCCGGCCGAGTCGGTGCGCACCTTCAAAATACCCAGGCCGTTGCTGCGTGAAACCCAGGGCGCCTCGCCGTTCGCCGACAGCGCGCCGGAGCCGTCGACCACCTCAAACTCCACCTCGGTCAGCGCCAGCGGGCCGCCCTCCTCCGTGGTGGCGCGCACGATGAGCGGCAGCGGCAACATCTCGCCCAGGATCCCCACCTGGAACTTGTTCTGCGAGATGCTGAGCGTCCCGGCGTCTCGCAGGCTGTCGTCCTGGCGAATCGGGTACTCGTAGACGCCGCTTGTGTTGCCGTGCGAGTCGCTCACCGCGACCACCACCGGGTTCAGCGCGTGCGGGGTCAGCTTCAGGGTCGCCGTGAAGTGGCCCAGCGTGTCGGCGGTGACGGTCAGCGGCTCGGCGGCGCCGTCGATCTGCACGACCGCGCCCGGCTCCGTGCGCCCGTACCAGCTCTGAACGCGCAGGGACGTGGACGGCCAGTAGGTCAGAATCGTCGGCGCTGACGGCGGCTCGTCATCGATCTGCACGACCACGCGCACGGTGCGGCTGACCTCGCCGAGGGTGACCGTGACGGTGGTCTGGCCCGCCGCCACGCCCGTGACGAGGCCGGCGGCGTCGACGGTGGCGATGGCGGTGTCGCCCGAGGTGTAGCCGACCGCGCCCTCGTCAGGCGGCAAGAGCACCCCGTCGTGCAGCGCGGTGACCTCGAGCGGCACGGTCTCGCCGCGCGACTCGATGACCACCGCGAAGGGCTGAACCAGCAGGCCCAGCAGGGGCGGCCGATCGTCCGACTTCCCCTTGTCCGGACAGCCCGGAACAGTCAGGAGGAGGAGCGCGAGACCAGCCAGACGACACACGCGAGACATCGGCAGCATAAGGCTACCTCCGATACATCGTCGCAGGCGGGCGCAGGGACGACGGGTTCGAATGCTCTGATTGGCGCCAGGGTAGCGGATCTCGGCCCCCTCCGTACACTGTGCGAGATGGCCCTATCCGCAGTGACTGCTCTAAAGCATGATCTTTCTTGGACCGTTGCGACAACCAAGCAAGACTCGAGTGGTGCCGGCACGCCGGCCAGGACTTCGCGCGGGGAGTCCGGATAGCCAGGGGTGCGGATGGGTAGTCATCAAGAGGACCGTGCGGCCGGCAAGGCGCGCGGGGCCACTGAGGGTTGGGCAGCGCTCGACGACACCTCGGCGGAAGCGCCGACGGTGCTTGGGCAGTTGGGCTCGATTCTGCAGGTCATCCTGCGGCACAAGCTGCTGATTCTGGTCGTGACGGCGGTCGGCGTGGCCGCGGGCTGGTTCTGGCTGGAGCGCCAGGTGCCGATCTATCGCGCGACGTCGAAGGTCATGATCGACCTGCGAGCGCCGAAGATCCTGTCGAACGTCAACGAGGTCGTCGAGCTGGGGACGCCGCGCTTCTACGGCACCGACCACCTCTATTTCGAGAGCCAGTATCAGATCATTCGGGGGCGCTACGTCGCCGAGAAGGTGCTCGACAAGCTGCAGCTCTGGCAGAGCGAGCACCTGCTGGGTCTTGATGCACCGCACAATGATATGACCGCCGAGGAGAAGCAGCGGGCGTTGGCTGAGGCGAACCTGGCCGAGGTGCTGGCCGAGCGGATCGAGGTCGCGCCGGTCAAGAGCTCGATGATGGTGGCGATCCACTTCGAGGACGCCGACCCGCACTTCGCGCAAGAGGTCGTCAACGCGGTCGCCGACGCCTACAAGGACCAGAACCTCGAGCAGAAGCGGCAGATCGTGGCCGACGCCACCCAGGAGCTGGGCACCCTGGTCGACGACTGGGAGGCGCGGCGGCAGGGTGCTGAGGACGCGGTCCGCGAGTTTGAGCGCAAGCACAACGTGGGGACGATCCCGACGACGAAGAAGTCGATCGACGAGCGGCTGGCGACGTTGGAGCAGCAGCTGACGGGCTCGCGGGTCGAGCGGATCCGCCTGCAGGCGGCCGCGAAGTCCATGGAGAAGTTCCGCAAGACCACCGACACGAGCCGCGTGGACGCGGCGCCGCTGCTCGAGGACGCGGTGATTCGCGGGCTCAAGCAGCAGATCGCTGAGCACGAGGCGAAGCTGGCGGGGCTTGGCGGGCGCTACCTGGAGCAGCACCCCGAGGTCATCGCGGAGAAGGCGCACATCGCGGCGCTGAAGAAGTCCGTGCGCGCGGAGATCCAGAACGTCGCGCAGAGCGTTCAGCGCGAGCTGCGGCGGGTGACCGACGTCGAGGCCGGCATCTTGGCCGAGGTGGACACGGCGCGCGGCGAGGAGCGCGTCATCGCCGATATCGAGCGCGACTACGCCCGGTTGGTCGAGGTGCAGGGTCGCTACGCCGTGCAGGCGGAGTCGGTGAAGA
>JAWKRR010000065.1:0-41268 GCA_041389525.1 Myxococcota bacterium
CCGAAGAAGACCGCGACGCCGCCGTCTTCGCCGACGTTGGCCGAGCAGTGCATGCCCAGCACGCCGCGCGCGGGCAGCAGGTAGTTCAACACCGTGAAGATGCTCTTCTTCACCTCGCCGGCGTACTCGGTGCCGCAGATCAGCACCATGCGGCGGGTGAAGTCGACGAAGATGCCCGCCTCGGAGTTGGTCTTGTCGATCGCCGGGACCGCCTTGAAGCCCGGGGCGTGCAGGACGGTGAACTCCGGCTCGAAGCCGGCCAGCTCGGCCGCCTCAGGCTGCAAGAACATGTTGCGAGCGAAGGCCGAGTGCCAGGCGCGCTCGCAGACGATGCGGACGCGGAGGCGCTGGGTCGGGTCGGCGCCGGCGTGGCAGTCCTGAACGAAGAGGTCGCGGCCCTGAAGGTACGACGTGATGCGGCCGTGGAGGCGCGCGAAGGTGTCGCTGTCGGTGGACTTGTTGACCTTGCCCCACCAGACGGTCTCGTCCGTGGTCGCGTCGCGGACCATGAACTTGTCGTCGGGCGAGCGTCCGGTGTAGCGGCCGGTGATGGCCACCAGCGGCCCGTTGGCGGCCAGCTTGCCTTCGCCAAGCCGCACGGCGTGCTCGATGAGCACCGCGGCCGGGAGGTTATAGTGGATGGTTCCAGGCCGGTTGAGGCCGAGCGGTGCGAGGTCGAGGGCCATGGCCGCGGCGTGCTCCGAGGTGGCGCGGGGGGCGTCGGACGCCGGAGACCGGGCGTCGCGGCTGAGACCTCCCCAGAGATGATGGGGTACGTCATGCCGCCCGCTTCGACGGGATGCTCGGACCCTGGCAGTCGGGCGATGCGTCGTCAACCTCGAACTGCGGGGGCCTCGGCGGTGCTGCGCTTCGCTTCGCGGCGATCCGCGGTCCGCCATCCGTCATCGCCTCGCGCTCCGCTCCTCCCGGCCCCGGGCTGGCCGCTGACCGCTCCGAGGCGACGGCCCCCCTCGCTCAATCGCCCGCCCACAGCCGCGTTCTCACAAGGCTCCGCCTGCGATTGCCCGGAGGGGTCCGGTGCCTACCCTTGGCGCTTCCTGAGTCCTCTGCGAGGATGGTGGCGACGGTGAAGGAGAGGCGATCGTGGGATCGGAGAAGCGGCCAGAGCGCACGGGTGGGGGCACCGAGACCGTGCTTGAGCGGAAGCCTGCGACCAAGCGGCCGAAGCTCTACCGCGTGTTGCTGCACAACGACGACTACACCTCGATGGAGTTCGTCGTCTTCGTCCTCATCGGCGTCTTTCAGAAGAGCGAGGGTGAGGCGACCCACCTCATGCTCACCATTCATCACAAAGGCATGGGCGTCGCGGGGGTGTTCACCCGTGACCTCGCCGAGTCCAAGGTCGCTCAGGTGACCGCGCTGGCGCAGGAGCACGGCATGCCGCTTCTGTGCACCAGCGAGCCCGACGAGTGAACCCCGTCCTTCGGAGGCCCTGTCGATGATGATCACCACCGAGCTGCGCATCTGTATGGATGTCGCCATCACCGAGGCGCGCAATCGCCGCCACGAGTTCTCGACGGTCGAGCACCTCTTGCATGCGCTGCTCAACGACGACGAGGCGCGTGAGGTGCTGGTGAAGGCCGGCGCGGACGTGGTGATCCTGCGCGACGCGCTCGAGTCGTACCTGACCGACGAGGTGCCCACGGTACCCGAGGGCCAGCGCCTCGACGTGCACCCGTCCCTGGGCTTCTCGCGCGTGGTGCAGCGCGCGGCCCTGCACTGCCAGAGCTCAGGCAAAGAGGAGGTCAAGACGGTGCACGTCTTGGTGGCCATCTTCGCCGAGCAGGACAGCTTCGCGGTGCACCTGCTCGAGGAGTCGGGCACCAGCCGCCTCGACGTCACGCGTTTCGTCTCCCACGGCGTGACCAAGCGGGGCGGGCGTCGGCCTGCCTTCGAGGACGGCGGCGACGGCGAGCTGGGCGGCAGCGGCCCGCGCCTCGGCGACTCCGAGGAGGGCAGCCTCCCCGACGACCCGCTGGCCGAGTTCACGACCCACCTCAATCAGCGCGCCATCGACGGGCGCATCGACCCCCTCATCGGCCGCCGGGTCGAGGTGCAGCGCCTGGTGCACATCCTGGCGCGCCGGCGGAAGAACAACCCGCTGCTGGTCGGCGACGCGGGCGTCGGAAAGACCGCGCTGGTCGAGGGGTTGGCGCGGAAGATCGTCGACGGCGACGTGCCTGACGCGCTCAAGGACGTGCAGATCTTCGCGCTGGACATGGGCGGGCTTATCGCTGGGACGCGCTACCGCGGCGACTTCGAGGCCCGGCTGAAGGCGGTGCTGAAGGCGCTGACCGAGCGCGAGAACGCCGTCCTCTTCATCGACGAGATCCATACCATCGTGGGGGCAGGGGCGGTCAGCGGGGGCACGCTGGACGCCTCGAACATGCTGAAACCCCTGCTGGCGTCTGGTGATTTGCGCTGCATCGGCGCCACGACCTTCACCGAGTACCGCGGGCAGATCGAGCGCGATCGCGCGCTGAACCGGCGCTTTCAGGTCGTCGAGGTGCCCGAGCCCTCCCAGGCCGAGTGCGTCAGCATCCTCGAGGGGCTGAAGGACGACTACGAGTCATTTCACCAGGTGCGCTATAGCCACGCGGCCCTCAAGGCGGCGGTCGAGCTCTCGGTGCGCTACCTGCCGGACCGGCGGCTTCCCGACAAGGCCATCGACCTGGTCGACGAGGCCGGCGCCGCGCGTCGGCTCGCCGGCGCGACAAAGGTCGGCGTGCGCCACATCCAGGACGTGGTCTCGTCGACCGCGCGGGTGCCCATCGACAAGGTGGACAAGGGCGATCGGGAGAGCCTGCGGGATCTCGAGCGGACGATTCAGACCTTCATCTTCGGCCAGGACGAGGCGGTCGAGCGGGTGGTGCGGTCGGTGCGGCTGGCCCGCGCGGGACTTCGCCCGGTGGCCAAGCCTATCGGCAGCTTCCTCTTCGCGGGCCCGACCGGCGTCGGCAAGACCGAGCTCGCCAAACAGCTCGCCAGCTCGCTGGGCGTCAGCTTCATCCGCTTCGACATGAGCGAGTACATGGAGCGGCACACCGTGTCGCGGCTCATCGGCGCGCCGCCCGGCTACGTCGGCTACGACCAGGGCGGGCTGCTGACCGACGCGGTGACGAAGAGCCCGAACGCGGTGCTGCTGCTCGACGAGATCGAGAAGGCGCACCCCGATGTCTTCAACGTCCTGCTCCAGGTCATGGACCACGGCACGTTGACCGACAACAACGGTCGGCAGGCCTCGTTCCGCCACGTCATCCTCATCATGACGTCCAACGTGGGCGCTGAAGAGATGTCCAAGCGCAAGCTGGGTTTTTCGGAGAAGGCCGAGTTCGGCGACAACGACAGCGCGTTCAAGCGGGTGTTCTCGCCCGAGTTCCGAAACCGCCTCGACGCGAAGATCGACTTCAACCCGCTCCCTGTCGAGGTGATGGGCCAGATCGTCGACAAGATGGTCCTGGAGCTGGAGACGCTGCTGGCGGCCAAGAAGGTGCGGATCGTCCTCGACGACGCCGCCCGCGCCGAGCTCGCCCGCGCCGGCTACGACCCGGCCTTTGGCGCCAGGCCCCTGGCCCGCGTCATCCGCGAGCGCCTCTCCGAGCCGCTGTCTGAGGAGATCCTCTTCGGCAAACTCGAGAAGGGCGGCACCGTGCGCGTCGGCGTCGGCGAGGGCGGAAAGCTGAGCTTCGAGTTCTCGGCGTGACGACGCGGCCGGCGAAATCCGAGCCGAAGCCACGGCCTCCCCACGCTGCGGCTGGCCCGGTGCGGCCGCGAAAAATCGCGCCTTGATGGTTCGCATACGGCTTTGTTAGCCTGCGCCGACTTCGCGCCGCCCCTCGATCTTTTACGCCCGGGGGCTGGAGGCTAGCGAGCATGTCTCAGCAGTGGCGACCTCACGTGGGTTCTACCCTCGACGGCCGGTACGCCATCGAGCAGGTGCTCGGTGAAGGGCCTACCGGCGTGGTCTACGCCGCCGACGACGTGCTCACCAACGCGCTCGTGGCGGTAAAGGTCTTTCACCCGGCGCTCTTCACGGGCCCGCATATGGCGACGAACCTGCTGCGCCTTCAGCGCGCGCGGGCCTACGTCAACGACCACGTCGTGCGCCTGCGCGATGTCGTCGTCGCGGGCGACCGGGTCTACACGGTCACAGACCGTATGGAGTCGCCCGATCTCAAACGCATTCTGGTGGGCCGCGGGCCTCTGCTGCGTCGCGAGATCCCGCCGATCGTGGAGGGGATCGCCGCCGCGATGGCGTGGATTCACCAGATCGGCGTCCACGGGAACCTGAAGCCCTCGAACATCTTCATCGACGACGCGGGGGCGACACGGGTCAGCGACCCATGGTTCCTCGAGGGCACGTCGACCATCGGCCCGGGCGAGCTGGTCAGCCGCTCCGCGGAGTGGGTCGCTCCCGAACAGCTCGATACTGGCTATGCGGAGCGCAAAGAGACCGACGTCTACGGGCTGGCGCGCATCGTGGCCCGCCTGCTGGCTGGGCACGCGCTGCAGTCGGGGGCGAGCCTGGAAGCGCAGGGCGTGCCGGTGACCGAGGCGGTCGAGGCGGTCCTCTCGCACGCGCTGGACGCTCAGCCCGAGCATCGCCACGCGACCGTCAGCGATTTCTGGCTGGCGCTGCAGTCGGCGTGGGACGGGGACGGGATGCGGGCCGGCGCGACCCCCGGGCGGCCGGATCGCGGGCGCTCGGGAGCCGGAGCGACGGCGCCTTACGGAGCAGCCGCAGCCAGCGCGTCCATCGCCCACCTCGCGGCGAGCGCGGCGGCGCAGGGTGTCGAGGCCGTCGACGACACGGACAGCCTTGACGAGGCGGCGGCCCCGGGGAGCCCGGGAGCCGGGGCAGGGTCCGCGGCTGGAGCTGGCGCGCCCGACGAGATCGACGATCTCGGGGGCATCGAGATCGAGGAAGACGCCGGGACCGTCGTGGGGAGCGCCACCGAGAGCATCCCCCTCGACGAGATCCTCGCCATGGGCCTGGACCCGGTCCTGGGCGAGCGGATCGAAGAGGTCGAGGCCCTCGTCCTCGAGCTGGACGACGACACGCAGGCGACCGCCGTGGGCCCAGCCCTCGGCGTGGAGGTGGAGGCCGACGAGGTCATCGAGCTCGACGGGAGCGACCTGCTCTCTTCGCCGTCGCTGAAGCTCTCGGGCGCCGACGACGAGATCATCGACCTGGATGACGGCGATCTCATCGGCGACGACGAGATCGAGGACGCGGAGATCGTCTTCGGCGGCGCCGTCGCTGCGGACCCGGTGCCGACCCCGCGCGGCGGGCGACCTCCGGCGACCTGGGGCGCGGGGGCGGAGGCCGAAGTGGTCGGCGGCGGCGCGTCCTTGGCGTCGCCGCCTGGCGCGCCCACGGGGCTGGCAGGGGCCAGCGCGGTCGCGGCCGTCACTGAGCGCGCGGCGTCACGGCCCATCATCACTCAGAGCGGGGCGGCGCCCGTGTCGCGGCCTGCGACCGGCACCTCGCCGCCGGCCTTGCGGCCCACCACCCGAGGCAGCGCGGTGGGGGCGGCGGAGAGCGCCCGCGGAGGTACCCCGCTGCCGGGCGCCAGGGCGGTTCAGGCGCCGCCTGAGCGCCGCAACCCGATGATGATCATCGCGCCGTTGCTGCTCATCGCGGCGCTGGCGCTCGGTTGGTACGTGCTCAAGAGCGCCCGAGATCGGCGGCAGGTCGTGCCCGCCACGGTGAGCGCGCCCGCCAAGGTGAGCGCACCCGCGACGGTGGCTGCGCCCGGCGGCGCGGCGCTGTCGCCCGCGGTCCCGTCGGCGCCGACGGCGATCGCGCCGGCGGCCGCGCCGAGCGCTGCGGCGGGCCAGGTCGCGGGCGCCGCCCTCGGCAGTGAATTCGGGCAGGCCGCGACTGACGATCCGACGCTAGGCATCCCGGCCGCGGCCGCAGCGGCCGACGCCAGCGCTGGCGCCGCTGCCGGACCGGACGCCGGCCCCGCGGACGGGCCAGACGCGCCCGCGGTGGGCGCCCCGGGTGGACCCGACGCCGCGACGACGGCCCTGGCCGCCGCCACCGACGACGAGGGCGAGGAAGAAGACGACAGCGGCTCTGAGGAGGCCGAGCCCGACGTCGCCCAGAAGTCGACGGGCGGCAAGCTGCCGGCGGGCTACGTGCTGGACGCTGACTCGGTGAACTGCCCGGGCGGGATGGCGCGCATCAAGCGAAAGAAAGACGTCCAGATGGCCGACGGCACTTCGGTGAAGGCGTACCTGGTCTGGTGCATCGATCGCTACGAATACCCAGGCAGCGGCTCGGTTCCGCAGGTGGACGTCGGGTTGGCCCAGGCCAAGAGCTTGTGCGCGGGGCGTGGCCGGCGCCTGTGCACACGCAGCGAGTGGCGGGGCGCGTGCGGCTCGAAGTACCCCTACGGCCGCGAGTACGATCCCGCCGCTTGCAACACCGTCGCCGCAGACTTCACCCCGCGCGCGCTGGTGGCTGCTGGCTCAAAGCCCGGCTGCAAGAGCGGCTGGGGCCTCTACGACATGGTGGGCAACGCCGCCGAGTGGACCGCGGAGGGCTACGTCAACGGGGGAAGTTCTAC
This sequence comes from Myxococcota bacterium, assembly GCA_041389525.1. Taxonomy (GTDB): domain Bacteria; phylum Myxococcota_A; class UBA9042; order PHBI01; family JACKFB01; genus JACKFB01. The sequence goes on from JAWKRR010000065.1 coordinate 6,597, forward strand.
CAAGGACGGCGAGAGCGGAACGTGTTACCGGTCTGCCCGACGCACCGGAGGCGGTGCCTATGTGGGATTCCGGTGCTGCGCGGACGCGGAGCCAGCGGGTAGGGGGAGTCGTTGATCGAGCGATATACGCGGGCCGAGATGGCGGCGTTGTGGACCGACGGGGCGCGCTACGAGCGCTGGTTGGACATCGAGCTGGCCTTGGTCGAGGTGTTTGAAGAAGACGGCTCGGCGCCGCGTGGCACGGCCGCGCATATCCGCGCGGGCGTGACGCTGGATCCCGCGCGCATCGACGCGATCGAGCGGACGACGCGCCACGACGTCATCGCGTTTCTGACGCACATCGAGGAGCAGGTCGGCGAGCCCAGCCGCCATGTGCACCGCGGGCTGACCAGCTCCGACGTGCTGGATACGGCGCTGGCGCTGCAGCTTCGGGACGCCACCGACCTGTTGCTGGTCGGGGTGGACCGGATGCTGGCGGCGACGAAGGCCCGCGCGATGGAGCACCGCTTCACGCCGATGATCGGCCGCAGCCACGGCATCCACGCGGAGCCGATCACCTTTGGGTTGGTGATGGCGCTGTGGCACGAGGAGATGAAGCGCGCGCGCGCCCGTCTGCTGGTGGCGCGTGACGAGATCGCGGTCGGCCAGCTCTCGGGCGCCGTCGGGACCTTCGCCAACTCACCGCCGGAGTACGAAGAGCGGGTGATGGCGAAGCTCGGCCTGGGCGTCGAGCCGGTGAGCACGCAGGTCATCCAGCGCGACCGGCACGCGGCGTACTTCTCGGCGCTGGCCATCGTGGCCGCGTCCATCGAGAAGTTCGCGGTGCAGGTGCGGCACTGGCAGCGCACCGAGGTGCTGGAGGCCGAGGAGCGTTTTCACGCAGGGCAGAAGGGCTCGTCGGCGATGCCGCACAAGCGCAACCCTGTGCTGAGCGAGAACGTCTGCGGCTTGGCGCGGCTGGTCCGCAGCCACGCGATCGCGGCCATGGAGAACGTGGCGCTCTGGCACGAGCGCGACATCTCGCACTCGTCGGTGGAGCGCGTCATCGGCCCCGACGCGACCATCACCCTGGACTTCATGCTGCACCGCTTCGCGGGCGTCGTGGAGGGGCTGGTGGTCTATCCTGAGCGGATGCGGGAGAACCTCGACCGCACCCACGGGCTCGTCTTCAGCCAGCGCGTCCTGCTGGCGTTGGTCGAGAAGGGCCTGCCGCGCCAGGAGGCCTACGTCCTGGTTCAGCGCAACGCCATGCCGGCCTGGGAGCAGGGGAAGGACTTCCTCACGCTGCTGCTGGCCGACGCCGGCGTGCGCGAGCATGTCGACGAGGCCACGATTCGATCCTGTTTCGCCCTCGACGTGCACATGAAGCACGTCGATTCTATCTTTCACCGTGTTTTCGGGGACTGAGACCATGGAACGACGCGAGAAGCTCTACGAAGGAAAGGCCAAGGTCCTCTACGCCACGGACGACCCGACGAAGGTCATCCAGCATTTCAAGGACGACGCCAGCGCCTTCAATCGCAAGAAGCTCGGCACCATCGACGAGAAAGGGCCGATGAATAACCGCATCTCCAGCGTGCTCTTCGCGCGTCTGGAGCAGGCGGGGGTTCCGACCCACTTCATCGAGCGCCTGAACGAGCGCGACATGCTCTGCCACAAGCTCGACATGCTGATGGTCGAGGTGGTGGTGCGCAACGTCGTGGCCGGGTCGCTCGCGCGCCGGCTGGCTATGCCCGAGGACACGCCGGTCTCCGAGCCGCTCTTCGAACTGTACTACAAGTCCGACGAGCTGGATGACCCGCCGGTCACCGAGCAGCACGCGGTGGTCTTCGGGTGGTGCACCCAGGCGCAGCTCGATGAGATGCGTCGCGCCACGCTCAAGGTCAACGAGGTGCTCATCGCGTTCTTCGCCGAGCGCAACATTCGCCTCATCGACTTCAAGCTGGAGTACGGCTTGGACTCGAAGGGGCGCCTGCTCTTGGGCGACGAGATCAGCCCCGACGGCTGCCGTCTCTGGGAGATGGGGACCAACAAGCGCCTGGACAAGGACCGCTTCCGGCGCGATCTGGGCGACATCGAAGAGGCCTACAAGGACATCCTCGGTCGCGTCGAGAGCTGAGGCTCGACTCGCGCTCTGGCCTCAGTGGCCGCGGCGTTTTCTACAGCGGGCGGTGGGTGCAACGGCATCTGCCGCCCGCGTCGTTTCGGACGCGAGACCGCCGCGCGCGGCGCGAAAATGAACGGCCGTTCAGCGCCGGGTGAGCGGGCTGTCCTGAGCGATCCAGCCGGTCACCACCGCGCCCTCGCGGGCGGCGAGCACGCGCCAGGGGGCCAGCACGGCTCCCGCGCGGCGCACCGCGTCGTCGGCGCTCGAGGGCAACCCTACCCGCGCCGGCTCCGGCACGTCGACCGGCCGCGCCGTGGGCACATGCCAGTCCACCTCGAGGTCCGGGTCGTCGCCGTCTCGCCACCGCGGCCCGCCGGCCGTGTACAGCTTGAGCGCAGGCGCCGACCCCATGTAGCGCCGCACCGCCGCCAGCCAGCCGCCCTCGGCCGCCGCAGAGAGCCAGCACGCCAAGCGGAAGACCAAGCTCACGTCTTCGGGCACCAGCAAGGCGAGCTGACCGGCGGTGCCGACCCACACGCCAACCCACTCGCCCTCGGCCCGCGGGTATCCCGACGGCGGCGGCGCGTCCCTCCGCGCGTAGCCTTTGTCCCCCATCGCGCGCGTGAGCAGCGCCAGCGCCGCCTCGGGCCGAGGGTCCGCCAGGATGATCGCCGCCACGGTGGGTTCGGTCAGCATCGGGCCATCCTCACCCGCCCCGTGGGCAGGCCGCAAGCGCGCGTGCGTTGCGGCGGGTGGTCCCGTCTGGTAGTGCTCCCAGCCCCATGGAAGCTGACGAGCCCACCTCATCGCCGCCCGAATCTCGCGTGCGCGCCTTCATCTCGGGCTTCGTCACCGGCGATGAGCGCGCGTATTACGCGGCCTTCCTCGTCTCCAGCATCTTCACCATCGCCCCCTTCTGGGCCGGCGACGTGCTGCCCTTTCAGGACTACGCCGGCAACCTCAGCTACGCGGCCATCGTCGCCGGCGCACGCGAGGCGGGCTCGGTCTTCGACCGCACCTTCGTCACCGGCGGCATTCTGCTGCCGAACAGCCTCCTCTTCTATCTGTGGGGCTGGCTCGCGGCCCTGACCGGCTACGTCGCGGCCGGCAAGATCCTGCTCTCGGTGTACGCCATCGCGCTGCCGCTGAGCATCGACCGGCTCCTCGTCGCCGCCGGCCACCGCCGCACCTTCGCCTTGCTGGGCTTCTCCCTGGCGATCAACGGCAACCTGATGATGGGCTTCGTGGGCTTCGCGACCGCGCTGCCGCTTGGCGTCTACGCGCTCGCCCGCGCTTACCGCTACCAAAGCAAGCCGGGCTGGGCGTCCGGTGCCGCCGTGACCCTCCTGTCGATGCTGACCTTCCTCGGCCACGCCCAGATGTACTTGATCCTGGGCGTCATCGCGGCCGTCTTCATCATCATGGCCGCCCGCTCCCGACGCGAGCTCGTCACCCTGGCGCTCCCCTTCGCGGCCTCGCTGCTCCTCTTTCTGCCCTGGTTCTGGCACGAGTTCATCCGCCCCGAGGACCTCTCCTCGCTCGGCGGCCGCCCCCTCGACCCCATCTACGCGCCGCTCTCCGAGAGCGTCCAGCGCATCGCCGAGTATGCGATCGCCCGCTGGGGCAGCGGCTTCGACGACCGCGTCTTCGTGGGCTTCCTCGCGGTCTGCGCCCTGGGCTTGCTGGATCGCCAAGGCGGGGCCTCCCCACGCGACGCCCGCAGCCCCTTCGGCCTCGAGGCCATCTCCGTCGCGCTCTTCGCCACCTACCTCTTCATCCCCGAGCACACCCAAGTCCAGGCCGCCATCGCCTCCCGGCTGGTCCCGGTCGCCCTGGTCTTCGGGCTGGGCTGGCTCGCCGTCCCCCGCGCGCCGCTGCTGCGTGGCCTCGCCGTCTGGTCGATGATGGCCCTGGCGATCCACTTCGGCTGGGGCGCCTCCCTCGCGGTCGCCCGCTTCAACGAGCGCGAGGTCGGCCCGGGCTTCCTCGCCCTCATCGATCAGCTCCCCCAAGGGAGCCGCCTCGCCTACCTCACGGTCGACCGCTCCAGCGACGCGGTCACGGTCCTGCCCCACCAGCACCTCTACGGCTACCACTTCGCCCTCAACGGAGGCGTCGTCTACTCGGGTTTCCACGGCTACGCGGGCCGGCACGCCACGTGGCGCCGCGGCGAGGAGGTCCCCTGGCCCGGTCGCGATCCCCGCGGCTTCCTCCGGGCCGACAGCGCGTGTTGGTACGACTACATGCTCATCCGCACCGCCGAGATCCCGCGCTGGCGCGAGCTGGAGCCTCGCCTCACATTCGTCGGGTCGAGCGCTCGCTACACCTTGTGGAAGCTCGAGCACGACCAGATGAGCGCGTGCCGTACGCCCGTCGACGAGGCCGCCGCCGTCGCGCGAAGAGAGAGCGGCGAGACGCGCGCGCAGCCGAAATCCCGGACACGGCGGCCGCTTTCAGCCACCCTCGCGCCGGAGGTCGGTCACGCCCGCGGCCGCGCCCTCGACGGAAGCTGGCCCCCCGCTGACCGCGCCCGCTACCGCACGCCCCCCGTCCCCGACGACGCCGCCCGCCCGATCCCCGACCAGGACACCCCATGAGTTCTAGCGCTGATCCCGAACTGCTCACGATGGAAGAGGCGCTCGCCGAGGTGCCGCCCGCGCCCACGCTGCTGTGGGGCGCCGGGATGGGACCGCTGAGCTGGTCGCTCCCCGAGGGGACGCCGGTGCGCTACGCCGGCCTCACCGCCAGCGACGGTCGCGGCGTCAGCGTGGAGTACGAGGCGAGCCTCGACCCGCAGATTCGGAACGAGACGCGCCTGGTGTGCCGGATGCCGCGCTCCAAGGAGGGGCTGGCGTGGTTGCTCGATCTGGCCCGCGCGCGCCTGCCTGTGGGCGGCGAGCTGTGGCTGGGCGGTCATGCGCGCGAGGGGATTCGCTCGGCCACGCGCCCCATGGAGGAGGCCATCGGCCCCGTGGTCACCGCGCGCACCAAGCGGCACGGGCGCGTGCTGCTGGCGCGCAAGCGGGCAGGGGACGCCGCCCCCGCCGATCTCGAGGCCCACGCCCAGCGCTTTGACGTCCCCTTCGGGCCCAGGACCCTCAAAGTGGTCAGCTACCCCGAGACCTTCGCGCACGGGCGCCTCGACGACGGCACGCGGCGGCTGCTGGCCTGGCTCGAGCACGCGCCACGAGGCAAGCGGATCCTCGATCTCGGATGCGGCACCGGCGTCATCGGCCTCGCCCTGGCGACCCGCGACAACGCGAAGGCGACGCTGGTCGACGCGTCGGTCTCGGCGATCCTGTCGGCTGAGGCGACCCTGCGCGCGAGCGCTGTCGAGGGCGTCACGGTGATGCTCGCCGACGCCGACGACGCCCCGCGCGGCCCCTTCGACCTCGTCATCACGAACCCGCCATTCCACGAAGGGCGCGAGCAGGACCGCAGCATCGCGCGCCGCTTCGCCGCCGCCGCCGCGACGCGCCTGACCGGCAGCGGTCGCTTCATCGCGGTCGCCAACCGTCACCTGGGTTACCGCGAAGATCTCGAGCTGCACTTCCGAAAAGTCGACGTCGCCTGGGAAGACGAGCGCTTCCGGATCTGGAGCTGCACCGGTCCCCGCGCCCCCATCGCTAGCTGAGGGGGGCGCGGGTCCGGCGAGACTACCTGGAGCGGCCGGAGCGGTTGGACGGCGCCGGCGCGCAGGCGGTCTGGCAGGCCTCGAGCGACTCGAAGAGCGTGTAGCCCTGCGCGTCGCAGCCGCTGACCGTCTGGCAGGTGCCGCCGATGATGGCCGCGCCGAGCACCGCGTCGCACGGGCCGAAGAACACGCTGCCGAGCTCTTGGCATTGCGGGTCTCCGCACTCCCATCCGCACGCGCCGCTCTCGCAGGTCGCGTAGCCGACGCACTCGATATGCGCCCAGTCGTTGTTGTCGGCAGAGCAGTCCGCCAGCTCAAAGCAGGCGCCGTGGTCGCGGCAGAAGCCCTGGGGGGCGCAGTACTGCTCGGCGCCGCACCCGGCGTCCTCCTCGCAGGGGACGCGGCACTTGCCCGGGATATCCGCGATGAAGGGCGGCACGTCCGTGCAGGTCAGCTCCGGCGCGCACACCATCTGAGCCCACGGCGGGGTGAAGCCTCCGCAGGACTCGCCCTCGGTGGCGAAGGGCACGCACTCGCCGACGGCCTCGTCCTGAGTGGTCCGGCACCACTCATCCTTCTCGCACGCGCCGCCGTCGAGGCAGTTGGTCGGCTCCACGCCAGAGATCCGGCACTCGCCGTCGTCGGAGCAGTACTGGTCGATTCCGCAGTCCGCGTCGGCCTCACAGGCCTGGCAGACCTGCTGCCCGGACGGGTCGGTGTGCTCCGCGAAGCAGCCGCCGCAGAAGTTGCTGACGCAGGTGCCGTCGGTGCAGGTGTCGATCGCGCAGGGATCCGCGACGCAGTCGACAGGCTTCGAGCCGTCGACGCAGCCGCACTTCTCCCCGCAGCAGTTGTAACGGTGCCGCAGCCAGTCGCGCTCCTCCGCGTTCAGGGTCTTCAGCAGCACGTTGTAGCTGCAGCCTCCAACCTCATAGACCGGAACTCCGGAGGGCGTTTTGCCCGCGTCGCTGTGGACAAGGTAGCCGCCGCCCGTGAGGAACTTGGCCCCACAGTTCTGCGCGGACGAGGGCGTCGACAGGATGACGCGCTGGCCTCGGGCGGTGCAGCCCTTGTAGGTACGCAGCACGGTCGCCCGGTAGTAGCGGGTCGCGCCGAGGGTCACGCTAGCCCCGATGCGGGCGGCGAACACCTCGTCCGCGCCCCCGTAGGAGCTGACGAGATCCGCCTCAACGCACAAACACTCGTCGATCGGCGGGGGGGCGATGGACCACGCGGGGGCGCTGGCGAGGAGTGCGACCGCGGTCAGGGCGGTCATGACGATACGATGCATGGTGACTCCGGCTTGGCGACGTCTAGGGGGAGGTGCGACGAGGCGCGTAGGCACATGGTAGGAGGGCGGCGGCGCCGCGGCAAGCGGTGTCCGGGGACGCGATCCCCCCTGAGTTCCACGGCCGCGGACGTCGCGCTGACGTCGGGCGTCGTGGAGCCCCACCCGAGCGAGCGGAGACGGACGTGGCGGACGCACAACTCGAGGTTCTCAGGCAGGCCGCGCGCGCGGAGGCCGGCGCGGCGGCGATGCCCATCGACACGGAGGCGTACACGCGCGTCGGCCGCGACCCGCTGGAGCCCTTGCTCGGGAGCGGCGATCTCGCGTCCCCCATCGGCTTTCTGGGCCGCGATCCGGGGCGCGACGAGGTGCGTTTGATGCAGCCGCTCATCGGCGCTGGCGGTCGGCTGGTCCGTGGCGCCCTGGGACGGGCCAGAGGCGGCGCCGAGCCCGTGGGCGAAGAGGCGATGCTGCGGGCCGGCGACGGCGTCTTCTTCTCCAACACCGTCCCGTACAAGCCGTTGGGCAACAAAGCCTGGAGCATGGGAGTGAAGCGCCGGTTTCTGCCGATCATCCGGTCGCTGCTGGTCGATGTGTGGCAGGGCGCCGAGCTGATCACCCTCGGGAACGTGGCCTTTGAGTGGTTCGCTATCGACGCGCCCCCCGCGACCCGCGAGGCGATCGCGGCCCACTGGCAGCGCGAGGATCGCTACGAGGCCTCGCTCGAGATCGAGGTCGCCAGCCCGAGATCGGGCCGCGTCCGTACGATCCGCCTGCACCCGCTGCCGCACCCCTCGCCGCTCAACGCCACGTGGTTTCAGCGTTTCCCATCGATGCTGGACGCCCGCCTCGCCGCCTTCGCCCGCGACGGCATCTCGCCCACCGGCTGACGCACCGACCGGCTGAATCGCCATTCAGGTTGCCGCCGTCCGCGGCGCCCGCGCATACTCCCGCGCGTGAGCGACCACTCCCACGATCCGGGCGAATCCGGCGCTCCCAGCGCGCACGGCGGCCACGACCACGCGCACGGCGGCCACGACCACGCGCACGGGTTCGGGGACGTGCAGGGGCGCCGCCAAGCGCTGCGCCTCGTGCTGCTGCTCAACCTGGGCTTCCTGGTGGTCGAGGTCGTCGTCGGGCTGCTGACAAACTCCCTGGCGCTGCTCGGCGACGCGCTGCACATGGGGACGGATGTGGCCGCGCTGCTGCTGGCCCTCGCCGCCGAGCGGCTCAGCCTCGTGACCGGCGGTCCCGCGCAGACCTTCGGCTACCGCCGCGCGCCGACCCTCGCCGCGTTTGGCAACGCGCTGACCATGGTCGCCCTGGTCATCGTCCTGGGCTTTGAGGCCGTCACTCGCCTCGACGCGCCGCCCGCGATCCCAGCAACCCCCGTGCTGCTGGCGGGCATCGCGGGCCTGCTGGTCAATCTCGGCAGCGCCCTCGTGCTGCACCGCAACACCGGCCACAGCCACAACATGCGCGGCGCCATGCTGCACATGCTCGCCGACGCGCTCGGCTCGGTCGCGGTCATCGTCTCGGCGGTGGTCATCAGCGCCACGGGCTGGTTCGCCATCGACCCGCTCATCACCATCGCCATCTCGGCGCTGATCCTCACGGCGACTTGGCCGCTGCTGCGCGACGCCGGGCGCACGCTGCTCCAAATCTCGCCGCCCACGATGGACATGACCGCCGTGCGCGACTGCCTCGCGCGCATGCCCGAGGTGACCTGCGTCGAGGATCTGCACGCCTGGGAGCTAGACGCCGGCTACCTCGTCGTCACCGTCTGCGTGCACGTGCGCTGCGAGAGCCTGGAGGCCTGCGAGGCGCTGCGGCAGACCATTCGGCACGAGCTGAGCCATCGGTTCAGCGCGACTCACCTGACCCTCGAGCTGATCACCGAGACCGACCACCCCGCGCTGCCCGATCGGCCGTGCACGGGCGGGCTCTGACTCGCGCTGACGTCGTCCGCCGCGAGATCAGCGGTTGCGGTACCACTCGCGCCAGAGCCCGTAGTCGTCGCCGAAGCGATTGCCGGTCTGGTAGGCGAGGGCCTCGCCGACCACGCGCCGAAACGCCGCGTCGGCCGTGCGCACCGCGTCGATGAGGGGGCTGATGGCTGGCTCGTACTTCACGAAGGTCAGGCCGTCGGCGGCGGCGGTCCGGACGCGCGGGACCCCGTCGTTCAAGGCCTGGACCAGCGCTGGGCCCACGCTCTCGTCGCCGGACATGCCAAGGCCCAAGACGGCCTCGAGGCGCACGTTGGGCTCGGGGTCGCTCGCCGCGGCGGTGAGGCTCTGCAGCACCTTCGTGTCGCCTTTGGTGGGGCGGTTTCCCAAGGCCCGGACCGCGGCGGCGCGGACCGGCGCGCTGGGGTCGGCGAGGACGTCGAGCAAGGTCTTCGTGATGAGCGCCTTCGCCGTCTTGCTGCCGTAGCGCTGGGTCAGCTCAGCGATGGCCATGGTGCGGATGGTCGGGCTGACGCTGGGGTCGAGGACCGTCTTGCCGAGCAGCGACGTGCCCTTGTCGGTGGCGTCGGCGCCGAGCAGTGAGACCGCCAAGATCTGGCCGCCCTGCGCCATGCGCGGCAGGGCCAGGGCCACCGGGAGCAGGGCGTTCGGGCCCGCGTCGCGCAGGGTGGTCAGCGCCTCGATGCAGCGTGAGGCCTTGATGTCCTCGCAGCGCGCGAGATCGCCGACGGCCGCCGAGACGGTGCGGGCGTCGGGAGCCGCGACAGCGATGCCGCTGAGGGCCGAGATCATGGCGAGTGTGACGGTGAGCACGGCGAGACCATACCGGCCGACGTGGCTGTGGCCAAGAGGGATCAAGGGTCGGGAGGGCGGTGGGAAGTGACCGCGCCGACATAGGTGCGCGGGGCCGCGAGGTGACGGTCCAGCCACTCGGACGCTTCGGTCACGGTCGGGGTCGCGCCGTGGGTCGGGCTGGCTTCGGCGGGATCGGCCGCGAGATCGTAGGTGCGAGTCACGCCCACCCGATCGTCGAAGATCACCTTCGCGTCGCCGCGCCGCCACGCCACAAGGCGCGCGTAGGGCAGGCGCACCTCACAGACCGCCTCGGGGGTGCGCAGGGCGTGGCCGGCCAGGGCCAGGGGCAGCAAGGTCTCGCCGTGGGTCGGGGGGCCCGGCGGCAGGCCCAGGGCGTCGAGCACCGTGGGCGTCAGGTCGGTCAGGTCCAGCGGCTCGGCGATGCGGCGGGCGCTGGCGGCGATGGCCTGGTCGGGCAGGGACACGATGAGGGGGACGTGGATCTCCTCCTCGTAGACGCTCTGTCCGTGGGTGTAGACGCCGTGCTCGCCGAAGCTCTCGCCGTGGTCGCTGGTCACCACGATGAGCGTGTCCGCCAGGCGTCCGTGGTCGCGCAGGGCCGACAGCACGGTCCCGATCGCGGCGTCGGCGGCGGCGATCTCGGCGTCGTAGCGGTCGATCTCGCCCGGGCCGAAGTCCAGGCCGCTGTGGGCGAGGTATTCGGCGTGGGGTTCGGAGAAGTGCATCCATAAGAAGAACGGGGCCCCGGCGTCTCGGCTGAAGCGCGCGATGGCCGCTGTGCCCAGGCTGGCCAGCTCGTCGGCGGTGGCGGCGGTCGAGCGGTTCCGCACGGCTTTGGCGGCGCGCACGCCCAGGCTGTCGTCGACTCGCGCGAAGCCCGCGTAGATGTGGGCGAGCGGCGGGTAGAGGTCGACGATGGCCTCGGTGCGGTAGCCGGCGCCGGCGAGGCGCTCGGCGAGCGAGAGGCCCGGGCGCGCGACGATGGTGGCGCCGTCGAGGAAGGCCGAGGGGTAGAGGCCTGTCATCACGCTGTAGAGGCTGGTGGCGGTGAAGTTGGAGGGTGACCAGGCGCGCTCGAAGGTGAGCGCGCGCTTGGCGAGCTGCTCGAGGTTGGGGCTGGTCGCGCGCCGGTAGCCATAGGCCGACAGGTGATCGGCGCGGGTGGCGTCGACGGAGATGAGCAGCACGTTCCAGGGGCGGCGGACGAGGCCAAGGTCCTGCCGGGCGGCCGGGGCGCGGGGGCCGACGCCGGGCTTCCAGAGGGCGAGGACCTCGTCTTTTCCTACGTCCCCGCCTCGGCAATTGTCGTCTCGGCCGTTGCTAGGCGTCTCGGCTTGGCCGGGGAAGACGAGGGGGTCGGAGTCGTCGCAGTCGCCGTGGCCGAGGGCGCCCGAGATGCCGTCGTCGTCGGCGTCGGTCAGGTTGGCCAGCGAGGCGGCGAGGCTGCGGGGGAGGGCGGCGCCGGTCCAGGTGGCGTCGCGCACGGCGTCGCTAGTGGCGTAGGCGCCGAGGCTGGCCGCCAGGGCCAGGGTCGCCAGGGCTGCCCCGAGCTGGGCGAGGCGGGGGCGTCCGCGCCAGATCTCGGGCGCGAGGCTCGCCATGGCAGGGGCCGCGAAACCTGCGGAGACGCCGACCAGCACGAGGGTCAGCGGCTCGAAGCCGAGGATGTGCGCGGTCACACGGCTCGCGGTGGCTGCCACGAGCAGCGCGGCGGTCCACCGGGGAAGCGTCGCCAGGCGCCCCGCAGGCCTCGTGAGGCGGTGGCTAAGCAGGGACACGGCGGCGGCCAGGCCCGCGGCGTAGAGGGTCAGGGCCGCCGCGAACACGGCCGCGACCTCGTCGAGGAGATCGAAGGAGTGCTCCAGCACGAAGCGGAACGCCGCGAACGCGCCGCCGTAGCCACACAGCAGCGCGAGGCTCAGCCCGATCGCTCGGCCCAGGCGGTCTCCGGTGGGGCTAGCGAGGCCGGGGACTCGGACGCGCAGGCCCACCGCGCCGCCGACCAGGCAGGGGACCAGCAGCATGGCGAGGGAGCCGGGAAGCGCCGCCGGCCCGCCGCCCGTCGCCGCCAGGACCAGCGCCCACAGCGCGGCCCACAGCCCACCGAGGGCGAGCCCGCTCATGAGTCGGCCGCTTCTTCCCGGCACGCCGCCTCGACCGAGCGGACGAAGGCCGCCATCAACTCCGGGCTCTTCACGCCGGGCCGACTCTCGATGCCGCTGGCGACGTCGACGCCGAAGGGGCGCAGGCGTGTGACGAGCTCGCCGACGTTCTCTGGCTTCAGCCCGCCGGCCAGAAACCCCTTCGGGTGCCGCAGGGCGTGGGAGGCGACCTCGATGCGGATGAGCCGCCCGCTGCCGCCGTACGCCACGGGGCTCCACGCGTCGACCAGGTAGCCGACGGCTAGCCCGCCGAGATAGCGCTCCATGTCGTCGGCGTCCTCCATCTCCGCCAGCCGGAAGGCCTTGAGGAAGGGGACGCCGAACGAGCGGCAGAACGTGGGCGATTCGTCGCCGTGGAACTGCAGGATGTCGGGTTTGACGTGCTCGATGACGTCGCGGACGAGGTCGTCTTCGGGGTTGGCGAAGACCGCGACCGCCCGCCGGGAGCGCTTGCGATGGCGTCCGGTCGGGGCGTTCTTGAAGGCGAGGGTGATCTTGGCCGCGGTGCCGAAGCTGACGGCCCGCGGCGACTCGGCGACGAAGTTCAGGCCGATGAGATCGGCGCCCGCCAGCGCGGCCTCGCGTCCCGCGGTGGGGTCGGTGAAGCCGCACATCTTTATCCACGGGCGGCGCATCAGGGGGCCTCGATCAGCGCGTGGAGGGCGGCGGCGGGGTCGCCCGCGGTCATGAGGCTGGTGCCCACGAGGAACACGTCGTAGCCGGACTGACGGAGGCGCGTGACGTCCGCGGGCGTGCGAATCCCGCTCTCGGCGACGGCGACCACGTCGGCGGGGATGGCCGCCCTCAGCGCCTCGCAGACCGCCAGATCGATGTGGAAGGTCTTGAGATCGCGGTTGTTGACCCCGACGACGCGCGCCCCGGCGTCGAGGGCCCGCGCCACCTCGTCGGCGGTGTGCGCCTCGACCAGCGCGGTGAGCCCGAGGGACTCGGCGTCTCGCAGCAGCTGCGACAAGCGCTCCTGCGAGAGCGCCGCGACGATCAGCAGGGCCAGGGACGCGCCGGCGGCCCGAGCTTCCAAGAGCTGCACGCGGTCGACGATGAAGTCTTTTCGCAGGCACGGCACCGAGACCGCCTCGGTCACCCGCTCGAGATCGGCCAGCGCGCCGCCGAAATGCAGGGGCTCCGTGAGCACGCTGATGGCGGCGGCGCCGGCTTGGGCGTAGAGGCTGGCCACGGCGACGGGATCGGCGGCGGCCGCGATGGCGCCGGCGCTGGGGCTCTTGCGCTTCACCTCGGCGATGACGCGCACGCCCGGGGCGCGCAGCGAGCTTAGCGCGTCGACGGCAGGCGCCATCGTGGCGATCCGCGCCTCGAGGGCGGCGGCGTCAGGCGGTGACGCGGCGAGCCGGGCCCGTGTGTCATCGAGGATGCGGCCGAGAACGTCGGCGCCGCTCACGGTGCCAGCTCGTGGCTGCGCAGCACCAGGCGCGCGAGCGTCGCCAGCGCGGCGCCGGAGCTCAGGGTCTCCGAGGCGAGCGCGACGCCCGAGGCGAGGTCCGGCGCGGCCTCGGCCACCCACAGCGCCGCCCCCGCGTTGAGCCGCACGATGTCCGCCGGCGGGCCGGACTCGCCCTCGAGGATCCGCTGGACGATGCGCGCGTTCTCCGCCGCGTCGCCGCCCTGAAGCGACTCGAGGCCAGCCCGCGGCAGCCCGACCTCCTCGGGCGTGATGGCCAGCTCGCGCACGGTCTTCCCGTCCCAGAAGGCGCCGAAGCTCGGCCCCGACAGCGTCAGCTCATCGAGGCCGTCACAGCCCGCGACCACCAGCGCGCGCGAGGTCCCCAGCCGGCCCAGCACCGCCGCGACCTGCCCCAGCCGGTGGTGATCGTAGAGCCCCACCAGCTGATGGCTGGCCCCCGCGGGGTTGGTCATCGGCCCCAGCAGGTTCAGCAGGGTCCGGAAGCCCAGCGCGCGCCTCACCGGTCCAGCATGCCGCAGCGCACCGTGGTGCCGAGGCGCGAACATAAAGCCGATGCCGATATCGTTGATGCACTGCGTCACGTTCTCGGGGCTGAGGTCGATGCGGACGCCCAGGGCCTCCAGCACGTCGGCGGAACCGACCTGCGACGAGATCGCGCGGTTGCCGTGCTTCGCGACAGGCACCCCGGCCGCCGCACACACGATGGCCACAGCCGTCGAGACGTTGAAGGTCCCCGCGCCGTCGCCGCCCGTCCCGCAGGTGTCCAGCAGGCGCGCCGATCTCGGGCGCACTCCCTCGGCCCGCGCCCGCATGGCCTGGACCGCGCCGAAGAGCTCGTCGGTCGTCTCGCCCTTGACCCTCAGCGCCGTGAGAAATGCCGCCAGCGGGACCTCGCCCACGGCGCCGTCCATCACCTCGCCGAGCGCCGCCGTCATCTGAGCCGAGTCGAGATCTCGCCCCTCGATAAGCAGGCCCAGGGCGCTCCGCAGTTGCGTGTCGCCGCTCATCGCGCGCTCGCCGCGGGGGCCGTCCCGCGCGCCATGGCCAGGAAGTTCGCCAGCATCGGCCGCCCCGACTCGGTGAGGATGGACTCAGGATGGAACTGAACGCCCCAGGTGGGGTGCTCGCGGTGCGCGACGCCCATGATCGTCCGGCCCGCCGGATCCTCGGTCCACGCCGTCTCGACCAGGCACTGCGGGAGGCTCTGCCGCTCGATGACGAGGCTGTGGTAGCGCGTGGCGGCGAAGGGCTGCGGCAACCCGTGAAAGACGTCGCTGTCGGCGTGCGAGATCGGCGAGGTCTTGCCGTGCATGATGACGCCGGCCCGCACGATGCGCCCGCCGAACGCGGCGCCGATGGACTGGTGGCCCAGGCACACCCCCAGCAAGGGCACGCGCCCCGACATGCGCTGAATCAGCGGCACGGACACGCCCGCCTCAGCCGGCGTACACGGGCCAGGCGAGATGACGATGGCGTCGGCACCGAAGGCCTCGACGGCGTCGAGGTCCCAGACGTCGTTTCGCACCACCTCGGGCACCACGCCCAGCTCGCCGAAGTACTGGACTAGGTTCCAGGTGAAGCTGTCGTAGTTGTCGATCATCAACAGCTTCATGTCTCGCTCCCACCGAAGAGTTCGCGGGCGCGCTCGATGGCTCGCAGCACGGCTCGGGCCTTGCTTCGCGTCTCGTCGGCCTCCGTCATCGGCACCGAGTCGTACACGATGCCCGCGCCCGCCTGCACCTCAAACAACCCGTCGCGGGCCATCAGCGTGCGGATGGTGATGCAGAGGTCGAGCTGGCCTGACGCTGACAGCATGCCGACCGCGCCGCCGTAAAAGCCCCGCCGGCAGGACTCCAGCTCCTCGATGAGCTCCATCGCGCGCACTTTCGGAGCGCCGGACAGGGTCCCCGCCGGGAAGGTGGCTCGAATGACGTCCGCGGGGCCGACCCCGGCGCGCAGCGTGCCGCTCACGTGGCTGGCGAGGTGCATGACGTGGCTGTAGCGCTCGACGGTCATCCAGTCTCGGACCTCGACGCTGCCTGGCTCTGAGACGCGGCCCACGTCATTGCGCCCGAGATCCACGAGCATCACGTGCTCGGCGCGCTCCTTGGGGTCGGCGAGCAGCGACTCCGCGTGGGCCGCGTCGGCCGCGGTGGTCTCGCCGCGCGGCCGGGTCCCGGCGATGGGGCGCGTCTCGACGGTCCCGTCCGTGGCCCGCACCAGCACCTCGGGCGAGGCGCCGACCAGGGCGGTGTCTCCCAACTCGAGGTAGAACATGTAGGGCGAAGGGTTCAGCGGCCGCAGCGCGCGATAGACCAGGAAGGGGTGCACGCCCGCGGCCTTCTGGGTGAAGCGCCGGCTCAGCACCACCTGGATCACGTCGCCGGCGCCGATGAAGTCGCGGGCGGCCTCGACCGCAGCGCAGTACTCGGCGTCGCTGGCGGAGGGGACGAAGCCCTCGCTGGGGCCGGGCTCCACCGCGGGCAGGACCGGCAGCGGCCCCGCGAGCCGAGCCTGCGCCTCGTCCAGCGCCGCTTGCGCCTCGCTCCACGCAGCGTCCGCGGCCTCTGGAGCGGGGACGCGCGCCAGATAGACCAGCACGGCGCGATGCGCGAGGTTGTCCCAGACCAGGACGAGCCCGGTCTCCATCCAGCAGAAGTCGGGCACCCCCACGTCGGGGTGCAGGTCGGGCAGCTTCTCCATCTGGCGCACGGCGTCGTAGGCGATGGCGCCGACGAGGCCGCCGGAAAATCTCGGCAGGTCCGGGTCCTGGTACAGGCGCTCGCCGGCGAAGCGGTCGGCCACCCAGCCGAGCGGGTCCTCCACCTGGCGCTCTTCTACGGACCCGTCGGGCCGCTCGATGCGCAGGGTCTTGCCGAAGCCGCTGTAGACCGCCCGGGGCTCGGTCCCCATGCTGGTGTAGCGCGCCCAGCGCTCGCCGCCCTCGACGCTCTCCAGCAGGAAGCTCCACCGACCGCGCCGCAGCTTCCAGAACGCCGTCAGCGGCGTCTCGAGATCGGCGAAGACCTCCCGAGCGACGGGGATCAATGTGTGGGCCGCGGCGACGCGGCGAAACGCGGACAGGCCGCCGGGCATTGTTACCTCTCGAACACGGGATCGACGCTCTCGGTCGAGAATCTCGTTCCCGTCCGCCAAGGCCGCCGATACTATCGGGGCTGCCCATGGACCTCAACGTCCTCTATTTCGCGCACGTTCGCGAGCGCACCGGCCTCTCCGCTGAGCGGCTCGAGTGTCCCACCGGCGCGACCGTCTCCGAGGTCGTGTCCTTGCTGGTGCTCCGCCACCCGAGCCTGCGCACGCTGGTCCCCTCGCTGCGGGTCGCCGTGAACGGTGAGTTTGCTGCCTCCGACGCCGTGGTTCCGGGCGGCGCCGAGCTCGTGCTGATCCCCCCGGTCGCGGGTGGCGCCGGGACCCCACGCGCCGCGCTCACCGAGGCGCCGCTTACCGAATCGACCATGCGCGCGCTGACCGCCCTGGTCTCAAGCCCCGCCCACGGCGCGGTCGTGACCTTCGCCGGGACGGTGCGAAATCACGCCCGGGGCCGCCAGGTCACGCGGCTCTACTACGAGGCCTACGAGCGGATGGCGCTGACCCAGCTCGAGGCGGTCGCGGCCGAGGTCGAGGCCGCGGTCCCGGGGGCTCGCGTCGCCGTCCACCACCGGCTCGGGATGCTCGAGATCGGCGACGTGGCCGTCATGATCGCCGCCGCCAGCGCGCACCGCGCCGAGGCCTTCGACGCCTGCCGCCGCGTCATCGATCGCCTCAAAGAAGACGTCCCCATCTGGAAGCGCGAGATCGGCCCCGATGGCGAGGAGTGGGTCAGCGACCGCCCCTGAAGGGCGGCGAGCGGCCTCGCGTGCTTACGCGCGGTGGGCCAAGAGCGCGCCGATGGCCTCGCGCGTCGCGGGCCGCGAGTAGCCGAACTCGGTCCGCAGGCGCTCGATGCTGATCTCCGCGCGCTCGCGGTCGACCTCCGACAGGGCCTCGGCGTGCGCGGGGTTGTCCGACAGCACCGCCAGGACGTGCTCGCTGAGCCGCCGGATCGTGCCGCGCTGCTGCTCGTAGTAGTCCTGCTCCAGCGCGTGGAAGAGCTTCGGAAAGAGCCGCCGGTAGTCGATGGGCTGCCCGGGGAAGTCGATGCGCCACGCTCCGATTCGCCCGATCAGGTTCTGCCGGAACGAGTCGCGGTCCTCGCCGACCTTCCAGATGCCCTCGAGCTGGTCCATCAAGCGCTTGTCGGGCTCTTCGGAGCGCCCGGCCGCCTCGTCGTAGACCTTCTCCTTCTTCAGCGAGTACGAGACGTGGCGGATGTAGCGCGCCACAAGCTCGTCGTACTGCTCGGCGGAGACCAGCCCCATCGAGGCGCGCACCTCGTCGTCCACCCGCGCCAACCAGCGCGCCTGCACGGCGTCGATGAAGGCGGCGTGGTCGTGGTAGCCGTCGTCGGCGTCACGCTGCAGGAACTCGAAGACGGAGTGCAGCTTCACCAGCTCGCGCAGCTCGTCGAGGACCCCGAGCGGGCTGGACCCGTGATAGCGCGGGTTCTGCAGCGCGTTGAGCATGGTCTCCTTCATCTCGCGCGGCGACGCGCCGAACGCCCCCTCGTACTCGGTGTCCTCTTGGCCCTCGGCCAGCAGATCCGGCAGCACCGACCAGAGCAGGCGGCTCAGCTCCGGCGTCAGCCCCTCGGGCTCGCGCTCGCCCGCGTAGAGCTCGGCCTTCTGCAGCGGGGTCAGCTTGGCGATGACGGGCCGCAGCGCCTCCGGGTAGCGCGACGGATCGGGCTTGCAAAGCCGGGTCAGCACGCTCCAGAGCGCGACCACGTAGCTGGTGTGCGGCGCCACCTTGTCGCCCATCGCCCCGCGCGCGATCTGCTCGTCGTAGATGTCCTGCTCCACCTTGTAGTTGCGCAGATACGGCATCTTGACGAGGTCCATCCGGCCCTTGAAGGACGAGAAATCCTGGTACTCCTTGAACGCGTTCAGGTGCTTCTCGTTGGAGCTGGCCATGAAGAGCAGGTCCAAGTGCAGGATCGCGCTCGGCAGGGCGACGGTCCCCTTCTCGCAGGTGGCCAGCAGGTACTTGTAGGTATCCAGCGGCTTCTTGAGCAGGTCGTTGTATTCGATGAGGCCACGGTTCGCGTCGACGAGGTCGCCGCCCGCTTCGAAGAGGTTCAAGCTGCGCAGCGAGGGCGGCAGCGCCTGCAGCCCTTGATCCATCGTGATCTGGCGCATGGTGGCGTCGACGTGGAGCTGCGGTTCAATCGTCACGACGCCCACGCGGTAGCGCCGGGAGAAGTAGAAGCGCTCGACCTGGACGTGCTGCATGACCCGCTGGAAATCGCCGTGGTAGGCGTTCAGCAGGGCGTCGGCGATGGCCCGCGACCGCGGCGAGAGGTCGCCCTCCGCCAGGTAGTTGCCCAGCTCCAGCGCCGGCGGCAGCCGCCCGTCCTCGCGCATCGCGTCGAAGAGCCGCGCGCGTTTGTCTCGCGGCAGGACCAGCAAAGGGTGATCCCGCAGATCGCTCTGCAGCCGCGCGTCGATATCGGTCTCGTCGAGGTGGGCGAAGCTCTCGATGGGGCCCGCGGCTTCTCCCTCGCCGAAGCCCAGCCGCTTCTTCGACAGCCGGTTGGACGGGAACACCCAGTTGAACCGGTAGATCGCCCCCTCGTCGGTCCGCGAGTACTGCTCGAGCCCGTCGGCGAGACAGCGAATGAACGAGCTCTTCGCTGAGCCGTTTGGGCCGTGCAGCAGCACCAAGCGCGTGACCCGCCCCTCGCGGAGGAAGTTCACGAGCAGCCGGTAAAAGCGCTGCTGCGCCTCCTCGTGCCCGACCACCCGGTGGCGCACCGCGTCGTCCCGGTCCTTCTCCCACGGGCAATCGAAGAGCCCGTAGCGCGTCGTCCCGCCGCCCGGCCGCGCGACCTCGTAGCTGCCGTAGTGGTCCACGCAGTCGCGCAGGTATCCCGCCGCGGTGCGCGTGTGACGCACAGGCTCGGCGCTGAACAACGCGATGTACTCGTCGAAGCTGAGCACCCGCCGGTTGGCGACGAACTCATCGTGAACGCTTCGCTCGATCTCCCGAAGCCGCGCCAACGCGTCGTCCATGTCGCCTCCAAGTCCCGCGTTTCCCCACCCACAACGGGGTCGCGAGTCGCGATCCTAATCGCAGGGGGCGCGCTTGGCCATGGAGGGAGGTCGAGACCGACCCCCAGCTTCTACGGCGCGACGACCACCGCGAGCTCGATCGGCGCGCTCTTGATGAGGCAGGTCGTGTCGTTGCAGATGCTGAACTTCAGCTCGCCCTTCACGGTCTCGGCCCCGGCGCCCTTGGCCTCGAGCGCTACCGCCACGTCGGCCTTCGCCTCGCTGGCTTTGAAGTCGCCGCCCATCTGGCTGAACTCCTTCTTGCCGAGCGCGACCTTCGTCTGATCGCCGGCGAACACGAGCTTGGCCGGGTACTCCAGGTTCCAGTGGTAGCCCTTGGCCGCGACCACGCTCACCACGGCGTCGGCCCGCTTGCCGGCCTGAAGGGGCGGCACGGTCACCTGCAGGGTGAAGGACTTGGCGTCGTCCGCCGCGGCGGGCGCGGTCGAGGGGGCGGTAGAGCTGCCGTCGGTCGTGGAGCCGTGGGCGTCGCCGCGGCAGGCGGTCACGGCGAGCATGCTGACGAGGGCGATGGCGAGGGAGTAGCGCAGGTTGGTCATGGTGTTCACCTTCAGATGGAAGCGGCGTCGGCCGACTCAGCCACGACCGTGGGGCTACCAGATCTATTCAGGCCGGTAAACGGTGGGGAGCGCTGGGAGTAGGACCGCGGCTCCCGGGCGCGACGAATTCTTGTCGCCACTCGCGCCCCCGCTATGATGGCTCCCATGAATTCGCCTTCCTCCGAGAAAGTTTGGGTTTGGGCTGTCGTGTTCGCCGTCGGTTTCGGCGCCGGATACGGCCTTATGTCCCTCGCGGTTGGGGAGCCGGCGTCGGCCGAGCCCCAGGCGGTGCTGGAGCCGCCCGCGGTGGCGCCACCCACCACCGATCCCGCCGCCAAGGGAGAGGTCGCCGAGGTGGCCGAACCCAGCGCGCCGGCGGCTGCCGAGGTCGCTGATCCTGCCGCCCCGGCCGAGGGCGCGGTGCCGCCTGTCGTCGACGCGCCTGACGAGCCTGCGGCCGCTGAGCCCGCGGTCGCCGAGCCCGCGGTCGCCGAGGGCGCTGAGCCCGCCGAACCCGCAGAGGTCGCCGAGGTGGACGCGCCCGAGCCCGCAGCGCCCGCCGAGCCCGCGTGGTGGGACGCCTGCGTGGGCAAGGTCTGCGCCGTGGACTTCGGCGCGATCACCGGCGGCCTCCTGGTGCGCCGCGGCACCGTCGAGCACGGCGCGACGATCAACTGGGACAGCGACTACGCCTCGGCACCGCGCGTGGACGTCCTGCCCACCGAGCCGAACATCAAGGTCAAAGTCCACGGGGTCGCGCTCGATGCCGAGGGCGTCCCCGCGGCCGCCGAGGTCGTCTGGAATAACGGTGTCACCCGCATCGCCGGTGTGATCAGCCTCAACCTGGGCGACGCGACCAAGCGCGTGCGCTTCATCGCCCCCACCGCGCCCTAAAGCGGAGCGGCCCCCGCGCGTGCGCAGCGGCGAACTTCAAGCGTCGGCTGCGTTTTCGAGGGCGCGCGGCGATCTCGGGCGGGCTTAGGACCCATGGGTCGACGCCCCGCTCCACCTCGCCGCCACCCCGGCTTGGCGCGCG
The DNA here is from genome assembly GCA_041389525.1 of Myxococcota bacterium. GTDB lineage: Bacteria > Myxococcota_A > UBA9042 > PHBI01 > JACKFB01 > JACKFB01. Next base: position 27,775 of record JAWKRR010000065.1, read on the forward strand.
TCACGCCACCGGAGGCGGGCCGCGCGCATGACGCAGCGCAGCACTCGCCGCTGCGGGAATTCCGTGTCAGATCGATCCCTTACACCGACCTCGACACCTCCCGCATAACCTCTTGATCATTTAATCGCTTTATTTGATCTGGCGTCGTTGACGCCGGATCGCAGCGATGATCTAGTGCCACAAAATTTGACGCTGGATCTCGGCGCCGGGATAACCGACGCCGACCGTCATCCGGCGCCGAATGCTCGCTGCAAGCGGACGTGCGCTGTCGAGCTGTTCGGTCGAGCGACCCTGGGGAGGGGGATAGTATGGAGCCACTGCTGAAGGATGTGCCTGGTCGCGACCGCGCAGAGCGTTCGCATCGTAAAGACCGTACGCGGTCGCGCACTATCGCCGGGAGGCGGCTCACCCGCGCGGAGATCGAGGAGGGCAAACGCCTCGTCGACGACATGTGGTACGAGCGGCCACAGTCGCGCTCCGATTGCGCGGAAGGGATTCGTCCCTGTCCCTTCGTCAGCTGCAAGTACCACTTGTACCTGGACGTGAAGGACGAGACGCAGTCCATCAAGATCAACTTCCCGCACCTTGAGGTGTGGGAGATGGAGCACTCCTGCTCGCTCGATGTGGCGGAGCAGGGCGGCATGACCCTCGAGGAGGTCGGCCGCATCATGAACCTCACCCGTGAGCGCATTCGGCAGGTCGAGGCCGCTGGCATCGACAAGCTCCGCGGCACTGGGCTGATCTCGGATATCGACCGCGTCTTCGGCGGCAACCGAAAGTTCTAGGGGCGGTCACGACGCTGGCGCCTTCCCCCTGGGCGCCGGCGGCCTCGCCCCAAGAGCCGGTTGCCTCAGCCGCCTCTGCATGCTAGCCGGGCTCCCGCGACTCCGGGAGGTGCGGCATGGCTAAGATCGAACGTGCGTTGCTCAGCGTTTCTGACAAGACGGGGCTGGTCCCCTTTGCTCAGGCGCTCGCCGCACGCGGAATCGAGCTGGTGTCCACCGGAGGTACCGCCCGCGCGCTCGCCGAGGCGGGGCTCACGGTGGTCGCGGTCAGCGAGCTGACCGGCTTCCCCGAGATGATGGACGGGCGCGTCAAGACGCTGCATCCGGCCGTCCACGGCGGGATTCTGGCGCGTCGCGACCACCCGGCCGACCTGGAGTCGATGGAGCAGCACGGCATCGCGCCCATCGACCTCGTGGTCGTCAACCTCTACCCCTTCGAGGCGACGGTCTCTCGCGAAGGGGCGAGTCGGGCCGACGCGATCGAGCAGATCGACATCGGCGGGCCCTCGATGGTCCGCTCGTCTGCGAAGAACAACGCCTTCGTCGGGATCGTCACCGATCCGGCCGACTACGCGGCGGTCACCGAGGCCCTCGAAGCGAACGATGGCCATCTCCCGAGCGACCTGCGGCTGAGGCTGGCGCAGGCGGCGTTTCAGCACACGGCGCGCTACGACGCCGCCATCGCGGCCTGGCTTGGCGGCGAGCTGGACGCGGACGAAGGGATCGAGGCGCCGGTGCCGCGCCTGTACGGCCGGCCGATCCCGCGGCGTGAGGTCCTGCGCTACGGCGAGAACCCCCACCAGGCCGCCGGGCTGTACGTGGAGCCCGGCGAGCCCGTCGGTCTGGTGCGTGCGCGTCAACTCCAAGGCAAAGAGCTCAGCTACAACAACTGGCTCGACATGGACGCGGCCTTCACGCTGGCGCGAGATCTCGGGCCCACGGGCATCGCGGTCATCAAGCACACCAACCCCTGCGGCGCGGCGCGGTCGAACACCTCGCTGCTGCACGCCTGGGAGCAAGCGCGAGCCTGCGACCCGGTCAGCGCGTTCGGCGGCATCGTCGCGACCTCGGGCGTGATCGATGGGCCGCTGGCGACTTCGTTCCTGGAGGGTTTCCTCGAGGTCGTGCTCGCCGCCGAGGTCACCGACGAGGCCCGCGAGATCTTCGCCCGCAAGAAGAACCTCCGCGTCCTCACCCTCGACGAGGTCGGCTTCCGGATGCCTGAGCGCACGCTGGTGCCTCGCCCGGTCTCCGGCGGGCTGCTGGTGCAGGAGGCCGACCTGGGCGTCGAGCGCGTGCGCGACGGGCAGGTCGTGACCGAGCGCGCGCCCACCGACGCCGAGTGGGACTCGCTGGACCTCGCGTGGATGGTCGCCAAGCACGTCAAATCCAACGCGATCATCTTCGCCTTCCCCGATCGCATCGCCGCCATCGGCGCCGGGCAGATGAGCCGCGTCGACAGCTCGCGGATCGCGGTGTTCAAGGCCACCACGCCGCTCGCGGGCAGCGCGATGGCGTCGGACGCCTTCTTCCCCTTCGCCGACGGCGTCGAGGCCGGCGCCGACGCCGGCGCCACCGCGGTCGTGCAGCCGGGCGGCTCGATCCGCGACGCGGAGGTCATCGCGGCCGCGAACGCCCGCGGACTGGCGATGGTGTTCACCGGCCGGCGTCACTTCCGACACTGATCGAGGTCTCCGATGCGCGTTCTAGTCGTTGGAAACGGGGGGCGCGAGCACGCGCTGACCATGGCGCTTGCCCGCTCGCCGCGGGTGAGCGCGCTCTTCGCGACCCGCCCCAACGCGGGCCAGGCCGCGCTCGCTGAGGCGGTGGATATCGCGCCGGACGACGTGGCGGGACTCGTCGATTTCGCCAGGAAAAATCAGGTCGATCTGACCGTGGTCGGGCCGGAGCGGCCGCTGACCCTGGGCTTGGTCGACGCGCTGACGGCCGCGGGCCTCAAGGCGTTTGGGCCGAGCGCCGCCGCTGCTGAGCTCGAGGGGTCCAAGGCCTTCGCCAAAGAGGTGATGCTGCGCGCCGGCGTCCCGACGGCCGCGCACCAGACCTTCGAGGACCTCGAGGCGGCGCGCGCCTACGTCCGTGAGTTCGGCCGCCCGGTGGTGGTCAAGGCCGACGGGCTGGCGGCGGGGAAGGGCGTGGTCCTCTGCGAGACCGTGGCCGAGGCCGATCTCGCGCTGGCGGACATGCTCGAGGGCGGCGCCTTCGGTCAGGCAGGCCGCCGCGTGGTGGTCGAGGAGCTGCTCATCGGCGAAGAGGCCAGCTTCATCGCGGTCTGCGACGGGGTGCACGTGCTGCCGCTGGCGTCGAGTCAGGACCACAAGCGGGTCGGCGACGGCGACGCGGGTCCGAACACCGGCGGGATGGGCGCGTACTCGCCCGCGCCGATCGTGACGCCCGAGCTCGAGGCCGAGCTGATGGCCCGCGTGATGGAGCCCGTCGTTCGTGAGATGGCGGCGGCCGGAAAGCCGTTCTCGGGCTTCCTCTATGCCGGCGTCATGGTCACCGCGAGCGGGCCTATGGTGCTGGAGTTCAACGTGCGCCTCGGCGATCCCGAGACCCAGCCGCTGATGGCCCGGCTGCAGACCGACCTGATCGACGTCATCGAGGCGACCCTCGCCGGCCGCCTCGACACCCTCACGCTGGCCTGGGACCCCCGCGCGGCCCTCAGCGTGGTGATGGCGTCCGAGGGATATCCGGCCTCGCCGCGTACCGGCGACGCCATCTCGGGGCTCGCTGAGGCCGCCGCCGTCCCCGGGGCGGTCGTCCACCACGCCGGGACCGCGCTTGACGCTGATGGGACCGTGCGCAGCGCAGGCGGCCGCGTGCTGAGCGTGACCGGCCTAGGCGCGACCGTCGGAGAGGCTGCGGCTGTGGCTTACGCCGGCGTGGCGCGCATTCGCTGGGCCGGCGAGCACCACCGCAGCGACATCGGGTTCCGCGCGATTCAGCGCGAGGGCTGAGCCCCCGCGCTGCCGATTCGCGGTCGCCGCCCGTCGCTCAGTGGACCGGCGGGCCCGGAACCTCTGCGACCGCTGCCGCTTCCTTCGCCCGCCCGACCAGCAGGTCGAGCAAGGGATCCGACGGCGCCTCGGTGCCCACTCCCGCGGCCAGCTTCATGTCCCCGGCAAGCGCCAAGGGCAGCACCTGGTCGGCGTGCGTGACCGTCACCAGCTTGATGGAGTTCCGCACCACCTTCGGGATGTCGCGGATATCCTTCTTGTTCTCGTCGGGCAGCAGCACCAGCTTCATCCCGGCGCGGTGGGCGGCGAGGACCTTCTCCTTGAGCCCACCGATGGGCAGGATCCGGCCGCGCAGCGTGATCTCACCGGTCATCGCGACGTCCTTCCGCACCGGGATGCGCGTGAGCGCGCTGACCAGGCTGGTCGCCATCGTGATGCCCGCCGAGGGGCCGTCTTTGGGGATGGCGCCCTCGGGGAAGTGGATGTGGATGTCGATCTTCTTGTGAAAGTCGGGGGCGAGGCCCCACATCCAGGCCTTTGAGCGCACGTAGGAGAGCGCTGCGTGGGCCGACTCCTCCATCACCTTGGCGAGGTTGCCGGTCAGCTTGAGCTGCCCGGAACCCGGCATCAGCGAGACCTCGGTGGTCAGCAGATCGCCGCCGGCCATGGTCACGGCCAAACCGTTGGTGACGCCGACCTCGTCGTTCTCCTCGACGCGGTTGGAGCGGTACTTCGGCGGCCCGAGGTAGCTCTGCACCTTCGACGAGCCGATGTGGAACTTCAGGGACTTCTCGTCCTTGTTCTCCGCCCGCAGCTCGATGACCTCCTTGGCCATCTTGCGGCACACGCCCGCGATCTCCCGCTCGAGATTACGGACGCCAGCTTCCTTGGTGTACCGGTGGATGATGGTGCGCAGCGCCGAGTCGGTCCACGTCGCCTGCACCTTGCCGATACCGTTGGCCTCCATCTGCTTCGGGAGCAGGTAGCGCCTCGCGATATTGAGCTTGTCGTACTCGGTGTAGCCCGAGATCTCGATGATCTCCATGCGGTCCCGCAGCGGGATCGGGATGCTGTGGAGGCTGTTGGCCGTCGCGATGAACATGACCTTCGAGAGGTCGTAGTCCAGGTCCAGATAGTGGTCGTTGAACGCGTGGTTCTGCTCGGGATCGAGCACCTCGAGCAGCGCGCTCGACGGGTCGCCACGGAAATCCATCGACATCTTGTCGATCTCGTCGAGCAGGAAGACCGGGTTCGATGAGCCGGACTTCTTGAGCGACTGGATGATCTTGCCGGGCAGCGCGCCGATGTAAGTGCGCCGGTGGCCGCGGATCTCGGCCTCGTCGCGCATGCCGCCGAGGGACATGCGGATGTACTTGCGCCCGGTCGAGCGGCCGATGGACTTCGCCAGCGAGGTCTTGCCGACGCCGGGCGGTCCCACGAAGCACAGGATGGGGCCGTTGAGCTTCTTCACGAGGTGCTGGACGGCCAGGTACTCGAGGATGCGCTCTTTGGCGCGCTTGAGGCCGTAGTGATCGGTCTCGAGGATGTTCTCGGCCTCGGTGATGTCGAGCTTGTCCTTGGTGTGGTGGTACCAGGGCAGCGAGAGCACCCAGTCGATGTAGTTGCGGACGACCGTCGCCTCAGCACTCATCGGCGACATCATCTTGAGCTTCTTCAGCTCGCGCTTGAGTTTGAGGGTGGCCTCTTTCGACATCCGCTTGGCGCTGATCTTCTCTTCCAGCTCCTGGATCTCGTTCTTGAACTCGTCGCGCTCGCCCAGCTCCTTCTGGATCGCCTGCATCTGCTCGTTTAGGTAGTACTCCTTCTGGCTCTTCTCCATCTGCTTCTTGACCCGCGTACGGATCTTCTTCTCGACCAGCAGGATCTCGATCTCGGCCTGGAGCATCTCGTAGAGCCGCTCGAGCCGCTTGACCGGGTCGTCGATCTCCAAGATCCCCTGGCGGTCGTTGAGCTTCAGCGAGGCGTGGGCCACGATGGTGTCGGCGAGGCGGCGCGGATCCTCGATGCTCGACACCCCCATCACCATCTCGGGCGGGATGCGCTGGTCCAGCTTCACGTAGCTCTCGTACGTGGTCTGGAGCTGGCGCATCAGCGCCTCGATCTCGGGCGTCACCTCAGCGGACTCGACGACCTCTTCCACGTCGCAGAGGAAGTAGTCAGGGTGGGGCACGAAGTCTTTGACCTTCGCGCGCGCCTTGCCCTCGACCAGCACCTTCACGGTCCCGTCAGGGCGCCGTAGCAACTGGATGATCGTGCCGATGGTCCCGACCTTGAAGATGTCTTCGGGGTTCGGGTCCGTCGTCTTGGCCTTCTTCTGCGCGCAGAGGAGGATCTCCTTGTCGCCGCGCATGGCCTCTTCGACGGCGGCGATGCTCTTCTCCCGACCGACGAAGAGCGGCACCACCATGTAGGGGAAGACCACCGTGTCGCGAAGAGGGAGCAGGGGGACCAGCCGTGCCTTGTTGCCGCGCTTGTCTTTACCGAACATCTCGTGAAATCCCCTCGCGCCCCGCGATGGGGAGCGCATGGATTGGATGGGGGAAGGAGGCGCGTGGCTGGCTTCGCTGCCTCAGGCTTCCGTGTCGCTCGTCAGCAACCCCGACAAGTCTTGCAGTCTTCCGACGCCTTGGCACCCCCGGGGCCGAACTTCGCCGGTCCGGGGCTCCCCCGACGTTAAGCGGAGGCGATTTCCTTGTCGTAGACAACGATTGGCCGGCCCGCCCCGGTGATGACTTCCTCGTTGATGACGACCTCTTGGACGCCGTCCATCGACGGGATGTCGTACATCATCTCGAGCATCGCTTCCTCGAGGATCGCTCGCAGGCCGCGGGCACCGGTCTTGCGGTCGAGCGCGGCCTTGGCGATGGCCTTCAGCGCGCCCTCAGTCAGAGTGAGGCGCACGCCGTCCATCTCGAAGAGGCGCTTGTACTGCTTGACCAGCGCGTTCTTCGGCTTGAGCAGGATCTCGATGAGCGCCTCTTCGTCCAGCTCGTGCAGGGTCGCCGCCACGGGCAAGCGTCCGACGAACTCGGGGATGAGGCCGTACTTGATCAGATCCTCGGGCTGCACTTCCTCGAGCACCTCGCCGAGGGACATGTCGTCGACGCCCTTCTCGTGCTTGGCGCCGAAACCCAGGGACTTCCGGCCGATGCGCCGCTCGATGATCTTCTCGAGCCCGGTGAAGGCGCCACCGCACACGAAGAGGATGTCCGAGGTGTCCACCGGCAGGAACTCCTGCTGGGGGTGCTTGCGCCCGCCCTTCGGCGGCACCGAGGCGATGGTGCCCTCGATGATCTTCAGCAGCGCCTGCTGAACGCCCTCGCCCGACACGTCCCGCGTGATCGACGGGTTGTCGGACTTGCGCGAGATCTTGTCGATCTCGTCGATGTAGATGATGCCGCGCTCCGCCCGCTCTTTGTCGTGCTCGGCGTTCTGCAGCAGGTTGACGATGATGTTCTCGACGTCCTCGCCGACGTAGCCCGCCTCGGTGAGCGTCGTCGCGTCCACGATGGTGAACGGCACGTTGAGGATCTTCGCCAGCGTCTGAGCCAGGAGCGTCTTCCCGCTACCCGTCGGGCCGAGCAGCAAGATGTTCGACTTCGACAGCTCGACGTCGTCCTTGTGCGAGTCGTTGTGATCGATGCGCTTGTAGTGGTTGTACACCGCTACCGCGAGGATCTTCTTCGCCCGGCTCTGACCGATGACGTACTGGTCCAACGTCTCACGGATCTCACGAGGTTTCGGGAGGGCGCCCAAGTCGCCAAAGCTCTCCTCTTTCTCGTTCTCCTCGCGAATGATGTCGTTGCAGAGGCCGATGCACTCGTCGCAGATGTAGACCGTGGGGCCTGCGATCAGCTTCTTGACCTCGCGCTGGCTCTTTCCGCAGAAGGAGCAGCACAGGTTGTTGTTGTCTCGCCGCCTATCCAATGGAAGCGCTCCCCACCTGTCGGTATGCTTTGGTGCTCGCGAGCTACGCGATCCGCCGTCCGACCAGTCCACAGAGGCTGGATCGGACGCCCTTTCCAGACGTCCGGCGACGATAGCCCAAGGGATCCCTCAGCACAATCTGAGAGCCCAAACGCGAGCGTCCCGTCCCCGTGGGCCGCGCGTTTCCGTTCGCAGTCCCGCCTCTCACTCAGGTCTTTCGCGCGACGATCTGGTCGATGAGACCGTAGTCCGCCGCGGTTTGGGGTCGCAGGAAGAAGTCACGGTCCGTGTCTTCGTGGAGCTTCTCGATCGTCTGCCCGCTGTGCTTGGCCAGGATCTCGAGAATCTGCCGCTTCAGGAAGATGATCTCCCGCGCCGCGATATCGATATCCGACGCTTGGCCACCCAGCCCGCCCAGGGGCTGGTGCAGCATGATGCGCGAGTGGGGGAGGGCGTAGCGCTTGCCCTTGGTGCCTGCCGTGAGCAGCACCGCGGCCATGGACGCCGCCTGGCCGATGCAGATCGTCGAGATGTCGCACCCGAGGAACTGCATCGTGTCGTAGATGGCCAGGCCCGCCGTGATCGAGCCACCCGGCGAGTTGATGTAGATGTTGATCTCTTTCTCGGGATCTTCGCTGTCGAGAAAGAGCAGCTGCGCGATCACGACGTTGGCGACGAGGTCGTTGATCTCACTGCCGATGAAGATGATCCGATCCTTGAGCAGACGCGAGAAGATGCCCCACTCGCGCTCGCCACGGTGGGTCTGCTCGATAACGGTCGGGATCAGGGTCATGCGCTCGCCTCGTCGTCCGGGGTGCTGGACTCGCCTCCCTCGTCGGCGCCTTCAGCGTCGGGCTCAGGGTCGGCAGCCTCGGTGATGGTTGCATGTTCGGCTAGGAGATCAAGCGCGCGGCGGTGCAGCTTCTCCATCCGAACCATGTGGCGCGCCTCGCTGAGGCGCTCCGCGTCATGGTCGTGGTCGTGACCGCAGTTCTCATGGTCGTGGTCGTGGTGGTGCGCGCCACCGCGCGCGGCGAGCCACTCCTGGGCCGCTGCCTCGACCTCCGCGTCCTCGAGCTTCAGCTCGGCCGTCTCGATCAGCGCCTCCAGCGCGAGGTGGCGCTTCACGGCCTTCTCGGCGTCGCCGATCATGTTCCCAGCGGAGCGCTGGACCAGATCCACGGCCTGCTTCTGCGGGAAGCCCTGGCCCATCAGCATCTGCACCAGGTCGCGAGCGCTCGCCTGAAAATGGCGCTCGACCATGGCGGGCGGCACCGGGAAGGGGTGGCGCTCGAGCAGCACGTCCAGGAGGCGACCGTCGACGGTGTTCTGGCGCTCCCGCTCGGCGCGCTTGCGGGCGCCCTCGACGAAGGACTCGCGCAGCTCCTGCATCGTCTCGTGGCCGGCGTCCTGGGCGAAGTCGTCGTCGAGGTCGGGCAGCTCGTCGCGCACGACGCTCTGCACCTGGACCTGCAGCCGGGCTGAGGTGCCCGCGAGCGCCTCAGGCCTGAAGTCGTCGGGGAAGGTGATCTCGGCCGTGCGCGTCTCGTCGGTCTTCGCGCCCATGAGCTGGTCGCTGAAGCCGGGGATCAGGTGCTCGTCGCCGAGCTTCACCTCCATCCCGGTCGTGGTCAGCCGCTCGTCCGGCGCGCCGTCGACTTCGCCCGTGGTGTCGACCACCACGATGTCGCCGATGTCCGCGCCGCGATCCTCGACCGGCACGCGCTCCTTGTGGCGCTCGCGCAGCTTCTGGATCTCGGCCTCGATGGCCGCGTCGTCCACCACGGTCGGGGGAACGCTGACGGACAGCCCCTGCCAGTTGGCGAGGACGATCTTCGGCATCACCTGGATGTGCACAGTGTAGGTCAGCGGCTGACCCTCGGTGGCGATGGCGGGCTCCAGCTGCGGATCGCCGACCGTGGGGCGCCCGACGCTGTCCAGCGCGGCGTCGATGCTCTCGCGGATGAGCTTCATCGCGGTGTCGGCGCCGAGCTGGCTGCCGAACATCCGCTTGACCATGGCGCGGGGGGCCTTGCCGGCGCGAAACCCCTTGATGCGAGCCTTGCGCGCGACCAACTCGAGCTGGCGACCGTACTCCGCGTCGACATCCTCCACCGGGATCTCGACGTTGACTTTCACTTGGATCTCGCTGACCGGCTCGATCGAGGTGCGCATGGGCCTCGCCTTTGGTTGCGCCTGTGGGGCGCGGGGTCGGTGGGGTTCCCGATGCTCGCGGGAGCCGTCGGGAGGATGGTGCGAGAGGGGGGACTCGAACCCCCACGGATTAACCACTGGTACCTAAAACCAGCGCGTCTACCAATTCCGCCACTCTCGCGGGACGAGCCGTGGTCACCCCGTCGGGGGCAGGCCGGCGACTCCAGGACAAAAAAAAGAGGGATGAACCACCGGAGCGGTTCATCCCCCGTAACGGTTCATCCCGATGTGTGAAGTGTGGGCGCGGAAGGGCTCGAACCTTCGACCCGCGGATTAAGAGTCCGCTGCTCTACCAACTGAGCTACGCGCCCACAGAGGGGATGAATTCAAGGAGCAGGATGGAACCGCGCCCACCCACTGCCCGAGCTACACCAAATTGTCAACCGAAGCTGTCTCAAGTCCGGGCCGAGAGGTATGCGCCCGGCAGGATTCGAACCTGCGGCCTACGGATTCGAAGTCCGGCGCTCTATCCAGCTGAGCTACGAGCGCGCAACCTTCTCGGCATCCGTTCCGCAGCAAGATTTGGGGTGAACGAGGGGATTTGAACCCCCGACCTCCGGAGCCACAATCCAGCGCTCTAACCAACTGAGCTACGCTCACCACGCTGTCGGAACCGACCAAGACTGAAAAGAACGCGCCAGAGAGGACTCGAACCTCTGACCTACGGCTTAGAAGGCCGTTGCTCTATCCGGCTGAGCTACTGGCGCTCAGCGCGCACCCGGCCCAGGCCGGCGACAATTGATAGTGACGCCGCCCCGGCTTGTCAACCCGAGAACGCCCCGACTGAAGTCGCGACCTGACGGGGGTGTGGGTACGCCTGCCTGGACGAGGGCCAGAAATGCGGGCTAACCTCCGGGAATGGACGAGGAAGAGCCCACAGAATCAGACCCGCAGGCCCCCGAAGGCGGCTTGGTGGGGCGCACCGAGCACTTGGCGGACCTGGCCTTGGACCGCCTGCGTCAGGAGGCTCACCTGCCGAACGTGGGCGCCGAGGTCTCGCAGGCGGCGCTCTTTCTGGGCGCCATCCACTCGCGCTTTCTGTGGTGGACGCTGCTGGCCTACACGCTGGTCGGGATCGCGGGCACGCTGATCGCGGTCAGCGGCGGCCTCTCCGATTGGTACATGCACGTCGCGATGTACGTGGTGATCTTCTCGTTCATCATCATCTACGTGAAAGTTCACCTGCAGTCGCAGCGCTTCGCTCGCGCCTTCTACGCCCTCACGACCCTGGCCCTGCTGGGGTTCTTCGCCTGGGTGCTCGACGATCTCGTGGCCGCCCGGGTGCTGGTCGTGGACGCCGAGAAGGTCACGCGCGCCGCGCTGCCAAGCTTGCGCATCCCCGCGGTGGGCCTGGCGTCCGTGGGCTTCGCTCTGCTCTTTCACTGGCTGGTGCTCGCGAGGTTCCGCGCCCATGCCTGAGAGCGTGGGAGAGCCTCGCACCCTCGCTCAGCGCCTACGTCGCGCGCTCGGGGAGCGCAGCGGGCTGCCAGTGCGCGTCGTCGAGACCGACAACGCGGTGCGGCTGATCTCCACCGTGCGGGAGCGGCGGCGGCTGACGGTGCGCATCTCGCGCGCCATGGAGCCGCTCGGGCCGGGCGCCGTGGACGCGCTCTGTGATTTCGCCCTGGAGCGCCCGGGCGCGCGCGCCGAGGTCAAGGCGCTCATCGCGACCTTGGGCCCGGTCGCGCGGCGCCGCGCGGTGAGGCAACCCGTGCTACGCCCGCGTGGCGAGGTCCACGATCTGCGCGCGCTCTACCCGGAGGAGGCGCTCCGCGCGCTGGGTGAGGTCGTCGACCTGCCGCTGACCTTCGGGCCTCGGGTGAAGCGCCGCCGAGGGCAACGCTCCATTCGGCTCGGCTCCTACGCCGTGGCCACCCAGGTCATCCGCATCCACCGCTGGCTGGACGATCCGCGGGTTCCGGGCTGGTTTATCGGCTTCGTCCTCTTCCACGAGCTGCTCCACCACAAGCTGGGCATCGACGAGAGCGGGCCGCGGCGCAGCGTACACCCCAAGGCCTTTCGCGAGCTGGAGCGAGCGCACCCTCGCTTCGAGGACGCCAAGGCGCTGGAGCGCGAGCTGGTGCCGCTGCTCTTGGGGCGGCGGCGGCTGCTGCGCTGGCCCCTGTGAGGCGGGCCCGCCTCGCTTCGGCGCTGCTTTTCGGCGCCTTGGTGGCGGGCGGTGGCGGCGACGCGATCTCGGCCACACCCTCCGATTCGCTCGCTCCCGCCTGGCTTTTTGTGGCCGAGAGCCCGTCGGAGGTCGACGCCTCGCGGGTCGCGCCCGTCGACGCCCTGGTCATCGCGCCGAGCGCCGAACTCTACCTGCGTCCGCGGGTGCTGGTGCTGCGGCCCGAGGCGCCGCCGCCGCCCGACGAGCACGGCGTCGTCCGCTTTCAGGTGCTGGCGCGGGTGATTCGCTCGGACGGAGGCGTGACCGAGTGGCCCGTGGGCTCGGCGGTGGGGGCGCCGCCGGGCGAGGGCGGGCGCAACCTGCGGCTCGAGGCTGAAGGCGCGCCTACCCTTGTCCCGTTGGGGCCCGCGCGGCTGGGGCCCGTGCGGACCGCCAGCGTGGTCGCCATCGAGTTCGTCGTGGCGCTGCTGCCGTCGCCCCCGGGCAGGGGCTGGGCGGCGGTGGGCGGGCTGGCGCTCGAGGCGTCGCCGGCGCCGGGCGCGTCAGACAAGCCAGCCCGAGATCGGGCGGCGTCGGTGATCCGCGGGGCCGGCGGCGTGCCGGTGCTGGCGGTGCGCATCCCTGTCATCGAGCAGGGGGCGCCGGTGCCTGGGCGGGAGCGTCAGCGCCTCGTCGTGGCGGTGGGGCCTCCAGCGTTTGGGCCGACCTCGGCTACGGAGGTGGCGACTCCCACGGCAGCGTCGCCTTGGCCGCTCCGCGACAGGCAGGGCGGGGCGCTGGCTGGCGTTCAGGCGCTGATCGTCGATCTCGAGGTCGAGATCCCGGACCACGCTCCGCCGGTTCAGCGGACGGACTGAGCGCGCAGGGCGTCGGCGTCGGGCCCCTCGACGGCGGGCGTCACCAGGGCGGCGCGGGGAGCGGACACGGGGGTGGCGCCGCTGAGGCCCGGGGTGGTCGTGCGGGAGAGGCTGTGGCCGGCGTCGACGGAGGCGTCGATGAACTGGCCTGGGAGCAGGCCGACCGCGAGGGTGAGGGCGGTGGCCGCGGCCGCGGCGAAGCGGATGGTGCGGCTGGGGAGCAAGCGCATCTGGCCCGACTCGTCTTTCATGTAGGCGACCAGGACGACGCGCAGGTAGTACCAGGCGCTGATGACCGAGTTGACGACGGCGAAGACGACGAGCCAGAGCCACTTGGGGTCCTGGAGCAGCTCGCTGAAGATGGTGAGCTTGCCGACGAAGCCGGCGGTCGCGGGGATGCCCAGCAGCGAGAACATCGCGACCGCGAGGGCGAAGGCGAGCCCGGGCGAGCGGCGGGCGAGGCCAGCGTAGGCGGGCTCGGAGATGTCTTCGAGGTCGTCGCCGCCCAGGGCGCTGGCCACGGCGAAGGCGCCTGCGTTGGCGAGGGTGTAGCCGAGGAGGTAGACGACCAGCCCGCCGCC
>JAWKRR010000066.1:0-40994 GCA_041389525.1 Myxococcota bacterium
AGCACGGCGGACCTCATCCCGTCGGCGCTGCAGGAGCAGACGGCGCGCTTTCCCTTCGGGCGGCTGCAGGCCCGGGCCTTCCTCGAGCGCATCGGCTGCAACACGCTGATCCGCGGCCACGAGAAGGTCGAGGAGGGCTTCCGCCGGGTCTACGACGACGGCCGCATCCTGCTCTGCACGCTCTTCTCGGCGGGCGGCGACGCCAACGACGACCTGCCGCTCTTCTCGAGCTACCGCTTCGTCGCGCCCACCGCGCTGACCATCCGCTGGCAGGAAGGGCGCACGAAGATCACGCCCTGGGTCATCGACTACAAGCCCTACGTCGACCCCGAGCGGAACGCGTTTTACCGGACGCGGACGAAGATCAAGCACAAGGCGTGAGCCGCGATCTGTCAGTCGCCACCTGACGATTCCGGGCGCGCCGCGTTTCGGCCTCGTGCCGGGAGGGGGCGGCGGGTAGACTGCGCGCCACCTTAGGAGAAGCCATGGCCGCGAGGCGCCCGCAGACGCCCGGTGAGGAGATCGTCAACAGCGCCACGCACGCGATCGGCGTGGGGCTGGGCGTGGCCGCGCTGGCGATGATGGTGGTGCGGACCAGCGAGATGGGCGACGTCTGGCGGGTGGTCAGCGCATCGGTCTACGGCACGTCGATCGTGCTGCTCTACGCGGCGTCGATGGCCTACCACGGCACCCTGTCGCCGCGCTGGAAGGAGCGCTTCCACCGGCTGGACCACGCGGCGATCTTCCTGCTCATCGCGGGGACCTACACCCCCATCGCGCTGGTGACGCTGCGCGGGCCGTGGGGCTGGTCCATCTTCGGCGTGGTCTGGACGCTGGCGGCCGCGGGCATCGCGTTCAAGCTGCTGGCGATGGAGCGCCTCAAGCGCGTGTCGGTGGCGGTCTACGTGCTGATGAGCTGGATGGCCCTGGTCGCCATCGAGCCGCTGATCAACGCCCTGGGCGGCCCCGGCGTGATGTGGCTGACCCTCGGCGGCGTCTGCTACTCCGTGGGCGTCGTCTTCTACATGTCGAAGCGCCTGCCCTACAGCCACGCGGTGTGGCACCTCTTCGTCTTGGCAGGCAGCATCTGCCATTTCTTCGCGGTGTGGCTGCACGTGCTGCCGGTTGACGCCGCCGTCTGAGCGCTATCAGCGGCTTCAGCGGCCGAGGACGTGTAGCAGCGCCTTCCCGTCGAGCGGCGCGAACTCGGGGTTCACGTCGCGGCGCAGCAGGACGTGGACTTGCTCCTCGAAGGCCCCCGGCGCGGCGCCTTCGCAGGAGTCACAGCCCGCGGGCTTTCGACCCAGCAGCCGGACCAGGGCGTAGTCCTCGATGAGCTTGGCCTGCTGCTCGGTGCCGAGGCGCGAGAAGGGCTGCTCGGGGTCGACGACGTAGCGGTAGGCGACCAGGCGGCTGCCGTGGGTGACGCCGCCCATGGCCTGGTCGTAGAGCGAGTCGGCGATGTAGCGGAGGCCGACGTTCTGGAACTGCCAGACGTGGGTGGTCTCGTGGACCAGCAGGCGCAGGAACTCGTCGGAGGCGCGGAAGGCGGGGCGGCGGACGTCGGCCGAGGGCGTGAAGTAGATGGTGTTCTGCAGCGTGCGGGCGGTGCCGCTGCCGGCGATGGAGCCCGAGACGAGGCGGATGGGGTCGAGGTCCAGGGTGGGGCCGAAGATGGCGGCCAGGAGCGCGCGCTCGCCGGGTTCGAGGGGCAGGCCGCGCTCGGAGGTCGCGTCGTTGGCGTGGGTGAAGCCGCGCTCGAGGGTGGAGGCGCAGCCCAGCGTGAGGGCCGCGCAGGCGAGGGCGAGCGCGGCCGAGATGGCGAGGCATGCGGCGTGTCGGCGCGGGGGCATGGCGGTACTTCTTGTGGGGCGGGTGCGGTCCAATCTATGGGCGCGCGGTCGCGTCGTCCATGCGGCTGGTCGCCCGCGGTGCAATCCTTCGAGGGGGCCAGTCGCCGCCTGCAGAAAACGCGGATGGTCACGTCCCGCGCGACTTTCCCGCACGTTTCGATGCGCATTGGGTGGTGGGCTCTGGTAGTATTCGCCCATGGTTATGCAAAGCACCCGCCGTCCAGATGCAGCCCCGCCCGCCGCGGTGGCGAACGACTCTCAGGTCGAGGGCGCCGACGCCTCGAAGAAGGCCAGCCTCCGGGCGGTCGACTACGACGAGGGCGCCGCGATGCTCAGCCCGGCGCCCGCGGCCGAGGCGAAGAACGACGACGCGAAGACCGAGGATCCCAAAGCCAAAGAGGCGCGGATTCGGGCGAGTTGGGAGGCGTCGCTTGGGAAATTCCTGGGCGGGAAGCTCTTCGACCTGCTCAAGGAGCACGTGTCGCAGGCGGGCCTCGAGGGGTACGCGAAGCAAGGCATCGGGGCCATCGGGCAGGCGATCCCGGGGCTGGTGAAGCCGACGAAGGCGGGGGCGGCCGGCGGGATCATCGACGAGGCGTCCGAGGCGCAGGCGCTGCAGGCGTTCTTGGGCGCGCTGACGCCGATCCTGACGGGTGCTGCGGAGAAGTGGGTCGAGGGCGCGGACGGGCAGAAGGTCCTGGCGGCGATCTCGGGCTGGGTTGAGGGGCACCCGCGGACCATCGCGGTGTCGCTGGGCAGCGCGGCGATCGCGGCGGCGGTGGCGGCGTACCTGTCGGACATGGACATCCCGGCGCTGGAGCACACGTTCAAGCTGGGCGGCGGCGCGTCGCTGGACCTGGCGACGGAGCTTGGGTCGCTGCAGAACATCGCGGTGCAGGCGGCGTCGGCGGCGGTGAAGTGGCAGGGCGACGGCGTGAAGGCGTCGCTCGGGGCCGCGTGGAAAGAGGGCGGCGGCGTGTCGGCGACCGTAGGCGCGGGCGTCGAGAAAGAGCTGAACAAGAACACCAGCGTCAGCGGGAACGGCTCGGTGGCGCTCGCGGAGAACGGGCGCATCACCGCGAAGATCGACGGCGGGCTGAAGAGCAAGGTCAACGGCACGCCGCTGGAGTTCGCGGCGGGCGTGGACCACTCGCGCGGTGGCGGCGACGAGGCCTCGACGAAGGTCGTCGGCAAGGTCGTCCTCGGCGAGGGCGGCAAGCAGACCGAGGTGAACGGCAGCTGGGATCCCGGCAGCGACACCTTCGAGTTCGGCATCGACCAGAAGTTCGTCCAGGAGCTGGAGGGCGGCGGGAAGCTCAACTACAGCAGCCACGCCGGGACCGACGGCTCCAAGATGAACCTCGCGTGGTCGAAGAACGACCTGAGCGCGCAGCTCGACCTGGCGATGAAAGAGGGGGCGAACACCCTGGGCTTGTCCACGGCGTACAAGAACAAGGAGGGCATGCAGGCCTCCGGTTCGGCGACCTTCGACATGGACTCGAACCGGCTGACCGCGCTGAGCGCCAAGCTCGGCTGGCAGGACCCGGCGGCCTTCAAGGGCTTCATGATCGAGTACCAGCGGAAGTGGATGGCCGACACGGGCGCGGACTCGCACCACGTCGCCGCGCAGCTCGAGTACGCCATCGGCAAGCTCGAGGGGCGCCTCAGCGGCAGCGTCGACCTCAACGGCAACGACATGACGAAGGCCAAAGCCGACCTGCTTCTGGGCTACAAGCTCAACAACGACTGGCGCGCCCTCGCCGGCGCCGGCTACGCCAGCGAGATGAACGCCCAAGGCGGCATGGACAAGCAGTTCGAGGCGCGCCTCGGCATGCAGTACAAGAACGTCGCCTTCACGGCCGGCTACCGCCCCGACTCCAAGGCCTGGACCGTCGGCCTGACGATCCCGCTGGGCCGCTAGAGCGTCCGCGGGGAGCGAAGGTCGCCGCGCCGTCCTACGGTAGCGTGAACTCAGCGCTGGTCGACAGCGGGGTCAGCTTGATCAGCAAGGTGCCGCCTTGGGCTTCGGACCAGGCGGTGCCTTCCTCGAGGGCCTCGAGGGCCTCGGGGGAGGCGGCTTTTTCTAAGGCGGCGCCTTTGGAATCGAGGACTTCGGTGGGCTGGGTGCCGAGGCCGAAGACCTCGTAGACGACGCCCTCGTTGTAGTCCTTTCCGGGGGTCCACGAGACGCGGACCTTGCCTGCCTCGGTGCTCTGGAGCAGGTGCGTGTCGTCGCTGAGGATGAAGCCGCCGATGGTGCCGGGGGCGACGCGGGCGTAGAGGATGCCGTGGGTGGTCGCCAGGGAGTCGATGGCCTCGGTGTCCTCGACGGGGCTCAGGGTGTCGATGGTCGGGCGCAGCAGGGGGATCGGCGTGCCCGCTTGGACCAGGAAGGGGATGGTGTCGAGGGGGGCTGGCAGGGTGGTCTGGCGCTCGCCCTCGTAGCGGGTGCCGGTCCACCAGTCGACCCACTCGCCCGGTGGCAGCATGACGCTCTTGGTGGTCGCGCCGGCGTCGATGACCGGGGCGACCAGCAGGAAGTCGCCGAGCATGTAGACGTCGGACGGGTGGACGCCCAGCTCGGGGAAGGCGAAGCCCAGCGGGCGCTGAATCGGGCGGCCGTCGTCGGCGATGCGCTCGGCGTAGCTCCAGATGTAGGGGAAGAGCCGCAGGTGCAGGCGGGCGTAGCGCTTGTAGAGGTCCACGAGCTCGGGGATGAACTCGGCCGCCTTGCCGAAGGCCCAGGGCAGGTCGTTGGTGTTGGTGCCGACCTGCATCGCCGGGCTCAGCGCGGTGTGCTGGATCCAGCGGATGTAGGTCTCCTGGTCGGGCGGCGAGTGGCGGTAGCCGCCGGTATCCGACGCGAAGAAGGGGAAGCCCGAGACCGACAGCGACGAGCCGGCCACCACCGCGCCGGGGAGGCCGCCCACGGCTACGTACTTGGAGCCGTCGGCGTCGACGACCTCCTCACCGTGGCGGGCGAAGTTCGAGTCGATGTCGCCCGGCCAGATGATGGTGCCGTGGACCTGGTCGCCCCAGGTGCCCGTCCGGCAGAGCAAGTAACCACCGCCCTCCGGCATCAGCTCGGCGTACATCTTGTGGAAGAGGTACTGCGACCAGACGTGCATGGTCCGCTCGTCCTGGCCGTCGTGGAACTCCCACGGCAGCCGCACGCCGAAGGCACCCACCTGGATCTCCTGGGCATAGTCGAGCTTGAAGCCCTCGATGCCCATGTCGGTGTAGGCGCGGACGTGGTTCTGCCACCACGTGAAGGCCTCCGGGTTGGTGTAGTCGATGGGCCCGCCCCAGGGACCGGCGGCGGTGGCGGCCTTCGCGGGGAAGTAGCCCTTCTCGTCGGCCTCGGCCCGCAGCGCGGCGGTCTCGGGGTTCTTGGGGTCGATGTAGGGCACGTGCCACAGCGCCATCCGGAAGCCCTTGGCGTGGGCCTGGGCGATCATGGCCGCCGGGTCGTCGTACTTCTTCGGGCTGAAGTCGAAGCTGGACTCGCCGCTGGCGTAGGGGCGGTCGATCCAGTAGGCGGTGGTTGCCAGATCGAGCTCGCGGATGGTGTTCAGGTCGTCGATGACGGCCTCCTGCCCGCTGACCTCGTCGCGCCAGATGACGGGGCCGATCCCCCACGGCGCGGGCAGGCGCGGGAAGCCCGTGACCTGGTAGTAGTAGCGCAGGATGCTCAGCGGCTGGCTCGCCGCGAAGATGTGGAAGTCCAGGCCGTCTGCGTAGGCCGGGCCGAGGCCGAAGGTGGCCTTGATGAGGTCGTCGGCCTCGGTGGCGACGGCGAAGACACCCGGGCGGCGGCTGGCGATGAAGAGGCCCCAGCCCTTGGTCCCGATGAGCAGCGGGACCGGCACGTTCGCCTCGTTGATGCCGCTCTCGATGGGGTTGATCTCGAGCTGCATCGCGCGGACTCGCCCGCGGTGCTCGACGGCGTCCAGGTAGTGGCCGAGGCCGTAGAAGCCTTCGTCGGCCGAGGCGCGCGGGCGCAGGCGGAAGTAGACCGGCAGGCCGCCCTCGGTGGGGCCGGCCCAGTGGGCGGCGAGGCGGCCGGTGGCGGGCGAGGTGAAGGTCACGGAGCCCTTGAGGCCGCCGGGGTAGGTCAGGTCGACGCGCAGGGTGCCGTCGGAGGTGAGCGAGGGCAGGCCGCGCTCGGGGCGCACCCAGGTGAGGTCGTCGGGCGGCGAGAAGAGCGACGCCAGCGCGGCCTCGGGCTCGAAGTAGTAGGGGTCGTAGGCGAGGTCGTCGGCCAGGGCCGGCACCAGCCCCAGCTCGAAGGTGTCCAGCGGCAGCGCGAGCAGGGTCTCGCCGCGGTGCTCGACGCGCATCGAGCCGTCGGCCTCGGCGACGAGGACGCTGCTCTCGTTGAACTCGAGCCGGAGGGCCTCGACCGCGGGGACGTCCGCCGCGGTGTCGTCGGCGGCGTCGGGGGCGTCGGGGGCGTCCGAGGTCGTGTCGTGGGCCACCGGGAGGTCGTCCCCCGAGTTCTTCTTCGAGGTGCCGCAGCCCGCCGTGAGCAGCGATCCGATCGCTACCAACAGGGAAATCGGGAGGGCGTGACGTCCGAGCAGCATGGCAGACCTCCGGGTCGCGGCGAGGATAGCAGAAGGCTACGCCCCGTCACGCGCCCGCGGGCGCCGGCTGGTCGCTAGCGCTCGAAGAGCTCGCTCGCCGGGCGCACCTGGATGCGCTCGGGCGAGACGGCCAGCGGGAAGGCCTCGATGACGCGGTCTTCCGCCAGGATCGCCTCGGGCGTGCCGGCGGTGTCGTAGACGATGGGCGAGGGCTTGCCGGCGATGAGCGCGTCGCGGACGGCGGCGCCGTTCGAGGTCACGATCGCCACGGTCAGCCCGCTAATTCCCAGGTATTTGCGGATGACGCGGTCGACGTCCTCGCGGGTCATCGAGGGCAGCCGGCGGCCAAGCTCCTCGACGATCTCGCGGCCGACCAGCGCGCCGTCCACCGCGTAGCCCAGGCGCCGGTCGGCGTCCTGCACCCACAGCAGCCGGTAGTTCATCAGGAACTGCCGCGTGTCCTCGAAGCCCTGCTCGGGGATGCCGTCGCGCACGAGGCGGTCGGTCTCGTAGAGGGCCTGGCGCAGCGCGAACAGCGCGTTATGCGGCGCCACCGGGCGGATCCAGATCTCGAAGCGCTGCTGCGCCCGCTGGACGTTGGGTTTGGGGAAGGTGGACCAGCCCTCTTGGATGAACTTCTCGATGTAGGCGTAGTCGCCGTAGTTCAGGCCGCGCTTGCCGCGCATCGCCTGCATCAGCACGCCGTTGAAGGTGCGGTGCTCGCCCAGGTACGAGGCCGCGACCAGCAGCGGGTAGAAGTCCTCGTCGGCGCGGGTGATCGGCAGGGGGCCGCCGATGGAGATGGCGGTGGCGTCGGTCTCCTTGGTGATGATGTGGACCGCGAGGCCCTCGTGGGCGGGCTGAACCGGCAGCGCGGCGCGGGCGGGGCGCTTGGCGGGCAGGGCGCTCAGGCGCTCGCGGAAGCTCTCGACGAAGCCGTCGGGGTAGCCGCCGGCGACGCCCAGGGTCAGCGCGTCGCGGGTGAAAAAGGTGTGGTGGAAGGCTTTCACGTCGTAGGTGGTGATGCTGGCGAGGGCTGTGACGGTGCCGGCGGGGGCGTGGCCGTAGGGGTGGCCGGCGTACATGGCGGCCTCGAGCGCCTCCTTGCCCAACGCCTCGTCGTCCTGGCTGCGCAGGCGCTGCGAGAGGTAGTCGCTGGCCTCGCTGCGCAGGCGCTCGAAGTCGTCCGCGGCGATGCGCGGGTTGAGCAGCTGGGTCGCCAGGATCTCGGCAAACGCGGCCAGATTGTCGCGGTGCACGGTGCCCGAGAGCACGGTGACCTCGCGGGTCACGCTGACGTCGATGGACGCCGCCATCGGGTAGAGCGCGTCGAGGACCTGGGAGTAGCTGCGCTCGCCGGCGCCGCCCTGGGCCATCATGCGGGCGGTGAGCGCGGCGAGGCCCTCTTTGCCGGTCGGGTCGTCGACGGAGCCCGTGCGGAAGACCAGGCGGATGCTGACCAGCGGGTTGTCTCGCGAGGGGAGGGCGACGGTCGCGATGGGCGCAGCGGCGGCCCCGTCGTCGACGGTGGGCAGGGTGGCCGAGCGCGTGGTGGCGCAGGCGGCGGCGGAGAGGACGGCGAGCGCGAAGAGCGGCGCCAGCAGCGGGCGGGCGTTCATCACTTCACCTCCGGGGTGGTGGCTTCGGGGGTGGCCGGCGTCGGCTGGGCGACCAGGGTGACCACGGTGCGGTTGGCCGGCTTGAAGTAGGTGGCGGCGACCCGCTGGATGTCGGCGCTGGTCACCGTGTCGAGCAGCGCGTACCACGCGTTCACCGAGCGGGGGTCGCCGGTGAGGCTCGAGTACCAGGCGGCGGTCGACGCCACGTCGTTCGCGGTGGAGAGGCCGCCGGCAAACCCGTATCGCATGTGCGAGATGACCTCGGCGAGGGTCTTGGGGTCGGTGCCTTCGCGGGCGATCCGGGCGATCTCTTCGGAGATAGCGAGCTCCACCAGCCCGAGATCTGCGGCGTCCCGGATGCTGGCCTCGATGGTGAAGAGGAAGGGGTCGACCTTGGAGGGGTTGTCGGCTTCGAGGGACTCGGCCTTCTGCTCGTCGATGACGAGGCGGCGGTAGAGGGGCGAGCGCTCGGAGAAGGCGAGGCTCGCGAGGACCTCGAGGGCCGGGTGGTCGACGGACTGGGTGCCGAAGGCCGGGACGTGAAAGCCCATGACGAGCTGGGGCAGGGTCGGCGACGGCCAGGTCAGGGCCTTGCGGGCCTCGGCGCGCTGGGGCGGCTCGACGGGGACCTTGGGGTGGCGCGGGCCCTTCTTCCAGGGGCCGTAGTACTTGGACGCGCTGGCGAAGACGGCCGAGGCCTCGATGTCGCCGACCACGATGAGGATGACGTTGTCGGGGCGGTAGTAGCGGTCGAAGAACTGGCGCGAGTAGGCGAACTGCTTGGGCATCGCCTCGATGTCGCGCAGAAAGCCGATGGTCGTGTGCTTGTAGGGGTGCCGGGTGAAGGCGAGGTCCTGGAGGACCTCCTGCATCTTCTGGTGGGGGTTCGAGGCGCCCTTTCGGTACTCGCCGAGCACGGCGCGGGCCTCTTTTTGGAAGTCGGCGACTGAGTATTCGAGGTGTTGGAAGCGGTCGGCCTCGAGGTCGAGCAGGGCGTCGAGGTCCTTGGCGCCGGCGACCGTGTGGTAGACGGTCTGGTCGTTCCAGGTCCAGGCGTTGGAGTCAGCGCCCATGCGCTTGAGCGCGGCGTTGTAGGCGTCTTGGGAGGTCCGCTTGGTGCCGCGGAACATCATGTGTTCGAAGAAGTGGGCGAAGCCGGACTTGCCGGGCTCGACCTCGTTGCGGCTGCCGGTGCGGACGACCGTGTAGACCGCGACGAGGCCGGGCGAGTCGAAGGGGATGGCGTAGACGCGCAGGCCGTTGGCGAGGGTCTGGTCGTGGACGGCGAAGGGGAAGACGTCGCTGGCGGCGCTGGCGGGGGCCGCGGCGGCGAGGCAGAGGGCTGCGGCGGCGAGGGCGAGCGCGCGGCGGGGGCGCGGGGGGGCTGGCATGGGGGCCTCGGGGCTGGGGGGCTCGGGTCGGCGTGGAACTAGCTGGAATCGCCGGGCGGCGCAACGGGCGCGCGGTCGCGGCGGTCGTCCTGCCACCACACGGCGGCCATGATGAGGGCGGCGACGAAGCCGGAGAGGCCGTTGCTGATGAGGGCGGTCTCGGGGTGCAGCGCGGTGGGGACCATGCTGAGGAGGATGGGGATGGTGGCCCAGAGCGCGCGCAGATCGACGGAGAACGCGATGGCGACGAGGAAGAAGAAGTAGAAGAAGGGGTGGAGCGCGACCACGTTCATCGCCGAGATGTGCATCGCGCGGGCGGCAGGCGTCAGCAGCAGGATGGAGATGAAGCCGCCGCCGAGGAGCGAGAGGACGCGGCGGTTGATGGTGGTGCGCAGGAGCGTCGTGCGGAAGTAGGCGAGGGTGGCGACGTAGATGCAGAGGGTGGCGCCGGACGCGATGACGAGGCCGGTGTGGGTGACGGGGAGGATGCCGGCGCGGGAGAACGCGTAGGCGGCGAGGTTCCAGCCGAGCCAGACGGCGGCGAGGCCGAGGGCGAAGAAGACGCGGGAGCGGCGGTTGACGCTGAGGTCGACCTCGTGGCCGAGGGCTTCGAGGGCGCGGACCTTGGCGGCTTCGGACTCGAGGTCGGACTCGAGGTCGGCGAGGCTGGCGGCGAGGTCGGGGGCGGGCGTGGGGAGCTCGCGGAGGGCGGCGGCGGCGCGGCGGGGGTCGCGGGTGTCGATGCCGCGCTGGGCGTCGAGGGTCAGCAGCCGCTGGAGGGCGGCGATGGCGTCGGGGTTCTCCGGCCAGATCTCGAGGGACTGTTGGAGGCCGAAGCGGCACTCGGCGACGATCCGGGTCTCGTCGATGGCGCTGAGGGAGCGGGCGCTGTCGCCGGAGAGGGCGAGGCTGAGGCGGGCGAAGCGGAGCAGCGCTTGGTCGCAGAGGCGGGTGGAGCTGCGGTGGTGGAGGAACTGCTCGATGGCGACGCGGAAGGCCTCGGCGGTTTGGTAGCGGAGGGCGGGGCTGCGGGCCATGGCGCGGGCGCAGATGGTGGCGAGCTCGGTGGGGACGTGGTCCGGGTAGGACTTGGGGGGCGAGTCGTACGCCGCCATCAGGCGATCCATCAGCGTGGCGCCCTGGTGGGGTTCGGCGCCGGTGAGGATCTCGTGGAGGATGGCGCCGAGCAGGTAGACGTCGGCGGTGGGGGCGATGAGATCGCCGCGGGCGGCGGCCATCTCGGGGGCGAGGTAGCCGGGGGTGCCGCAGACGGTGCGGATCTGCGAGGCGTGGTGCATCCAGCGCGGGTGGTCGTCGTGGAAGGTGGCGGCGATGCCCCAGTCGAGGAGGTAGACCTCGCTGAACTCGCCGAGCATGACGTTGTCGGGCTTGAGGTCGAGGTGGAGCACGCCCTTGGAGTGGGCGAAGTGGACGGCGTGGCAGACGCGGATGAGGACCTGGAGGTGGGCTTCGAGGTCGTGGCGGAGCTGGTGGGGCGGCAGGGGGCCGTCGGCGGCGAGGCGGGCGGACCAGGAGGTGCCCTCGATGCGCTTCATGACGAGGCGGGGGGAGCCTTCGCCGGGGACGAGGGCGTGGATGGGGAGGATGTTGGGGTGCTCGAGGTTGCCGCTGAACCAGGCCTCGCGGAGGAGGCGCGAGATGGTGAGGGGGCTGGCGACGTCGGGGCGGACTTCCTTGATGGCGACTTGGCGTTTGAGGGCGGGTTGGGTGCCGAGGCGGACGATGCCCATGCCGCCGCGGCCGATGATGGGGCCGAGCTCGAGCTGGGGGCCGGTGCTCCAGGCGGGGGCGGGGAGGGGGCCGTCGGTGGGCTGGTCCTGGAGGGGGGGGCGCCCAGGGCGCTGTCGCGGAGGAGGGTGCCGTGGCCGTCGGCGGCGAGGGCGTCGACGGAGATGCCGCGGCGGGCGTAGACCGAGGCGAGGGGCTCTAGGTCGAGGTCGGGGTCGGCGGGGGGAGCGGCCACGGGGGTCCTGCGTCGCGGTGAGAGGGCGGCCGAGTGTAGTGCAAGCGCGGGCGCGTGGCGCGGCTCAACGCGCGTGGGCCTCGTGCGCGGGCGTCGCGCGGGCGCGAACCGACGGTCCGGCGGGAGGCGTCCGCCTAAATCGAGCAGAGGGTGCAGATTGTTCGGTAGTCCGCTCCCCGAGCGGATCTGCGATCATTTGTTCAGTGTCTGGATCGTGGCAGATTCTTGTGATTTCAGTGAGTTGGCGCGCTGTCCTCATCCTCTGTCCTGGCGATTCGCCGTGCTATCCCACCTGAGTCATGAGTTCTGTCCCTCACTCATTGGACCCCACTGACGGGGTGTCTTGGCGGCGAGCCAGCCCGGCCGAACCGGCGCAATTTCGCGCGTATGGCCGGCAATCGCTCCAAGGCGTTCGAGTCTGGAGGCCTCGAATTCCAGCTTCAGGGTTACGACACCGGCCCGCGCTCATCCGGAATTGCCGTGCGGAGGCGACCTCCCCAGGTATGTTCGGCCGGCCCGCGCCCACTCGCCCACCCCGAATTTCCCCCCAAGAAAAGCCCTGCTCTCCCGTAGACAAGGCATTGGAGCGTGATGCAACTGCCCGCCTTTCTCCGGTCGTCGTCCATGACGGCTGGTACCTCTCCTGTCTGTACTCTCCCCCCCTCCGCTGACCTCAGCGTTTCCTCGTCGACCTCGTCGTCCCTTGCGGCGCCCCGGGTCGGCTCATTCCCCCGGCCCATCGCCGCGGTTGGTTTGGCGCTCGCCCTTTGCTTGAGCTTCGGCGTCTCGTCCGCCTCGGCTGCCAGCATCGGCGTCACCCACGCCATGACCAAGATCCGCCCGAACTCCCCGGTGCCGACGACGACCTCGGTCAGTCTTGACGCGGCGCAGAACGAGTTCGAGCCCTTCCAGATCGTGATCAGCGGTTCGGCCACGAAGGTCAGCGCCAGCGTGACCGCGCTGACCGGCCCGGGCGGCGCGACCATCCCGGCCTCCGAGGTGGTGCTGTATCGACAGGGCCTCTACCAGATCAATACCGCGTCGAACTCCGAGGGCGCGACCGGCCAGTGGCCCGACCCCCTCATCCCCGACGTCGACGCGTACGCCGGCGAGAAGCGAAACGCGTTCCCGTTCGATGTGCCCAGCGGCCAAGTGCGCGCCATCTGGGTCGAGGTCTTCGTGCCGCGCGGGACACCGGCCGGCACCTACCACGGCCAAGTGACCGTGACCGGCACCGGCCTCACCGCGACCGCTGTCCCAATCACCCTGCGCGTGCGCGGATTCGAGCTGCCCTCGACCTCGTCGCTGCGCACCGCGTTCGGCATGGGCTGGGACGACCCGTGCACTGCGCACCACGGATCGTACGCCGCGTGCGGGAGCGACGCGGGCATCGAGAAGTACCACGTGCTCTACGGCGAGGCCGCGCTCGACCATCGTATCTCTCTGGAGACGCTGGTGTATTGGTTCGGCGACAAGGGCCACTTCGATCAGACCTACGGCCCGCTGCTCAACGGCACCGCGGCGACCCGGTTGGAAGGCGCCCGTCAGACCACCGTGCGGGTGGCCGGTTCGAACTACTCGACGTGGCGCGACCACTTCAACGACCGCGGCTACACCGCGCGGGTCTTCGACTACACCTGCGACGAGCCGCCGAACGGGTGCGCGTGGTCCAGCATCGCGGGCAAGGCCACTACCGCTCAGAGCGGCGGTGTCTCGACCCTGGTGACCACCGACTACGCGTCCGCCAAGTCGAGGGACCTCCTCGACAAGATCGACATCCTCGTGCCGATCGTCCAGTCCCTGCACGACAAGGGCGGCGTCAGCATCCGGCAGAGCTACGACCAGTTCCTGGCGATGTCGCCCAAGAAAGAGCTGTGGTGGTACCAGTCCTGCATCTCGCACGGGTGCGGCCAGGGCTGCTCGCCGACGACCGGCAGCTACTACACGGGCTGGCCGAGCTACGTCATCGACGCGTCCGCCATCCAGAACCGCGCCATGGAGTGGTTGAGCTTCAACTACGACATCTCGGGCGAGCTTTACTTCCAGACCACGCATTTGCTGGATACGGCCTGGACCAACCAGTGCGATTTCTCGGGCAACGGCGACGGGACGCTCTTCTACCCCGGCAAGCCCAGCGTCATCGGCGGCAGCACGGACATCCCGATCGAGTCGATCCGCCTGAAGCTGATCCGCGAGGGCATGGAGGACTACGAGTACCTGAAGCTGCTGGCGGATCTGGGCGAGAAGAACAAGGCGCACACCTTCGCCTCGTCGGTGTTCCCTACCCCTTACATGGTGGCGGCGACGGATCCCTCGGTGCTGTACTCGGTGCGCGCGCAGCTCGCTGACCGGATCGAGCAGCTGGCGGGGGTGGCGCCGCCGGTGTGCGTGCCGACGACCTGCGCGAAGGCTGGGGCGACCTGCGGCAGCGTCTCCGACGGCTGCGGCGGGACGCTGAGCTGCGGCTCGTGCGCGTCGGGTCAGGTCTGCGGTCTGAACACGGCGAACCAGTGCGGGACGCCGTGCGTGCCGACGACCTGCGCGAAGGCTGGGGCGACCTGCGGGTCCATCTCCAACGGCTGCGGCGGGACGCTGAGCTGCGGCTCGTGCGCGTCGGGCCAGGTCTGCGGTCTGAACACGGCGAACCAGTGCGGGACGCCGTGTGTCCCGACGACCTGCGCGAAGGCTGGGGCGACCTGCGGGTCGATCTCCAACGGCTGCGGCGGGACGCTGAGCTGCGGCTCGTGCGCGTCGGGCCAGGTCTGCGGCTTGAACACGGCGAATCAGTGCGGGACGCCGTGCGTGCCGACGACCTGCGCGAAGGCTGGGGCGACCTGCGGGTCGATCTCCAACGGCTGCGGCGGGACCTTGAGCTGCGGCGCCTGCGCGTCGGGCCAGGTCTGTGGGCTGACCACCGCGAACCAGTGCGGGACGCCGTGCGTGCCGACGACCTGCTCGAAGGCGGGCGCGAGCTGCGGCTCGATCTCCGACGGCTGCGGCGGGACGCTGAGCTGCGGCTCCTGCGCGTCGGGTCAGGTCTGCGGACTGACCACCGCGAACAAGTGCGGGACGCCGTGCGTGCCGACGACCTGCGCGAAGGCTGGGGCCACCTGCGGGTCGATCTCCAACGGCTGCGGCGGGACGCTGAACTGCGGCTCCTGCGCGTCGGGCCAGACCTGCGGGCTGACCACGGCGAACCAGTGCGGCACCGCCTGCGTACCGACCACCTGCGCGAAGGCTGGGGCCACCTGCGGGACCATCTCGAACGGCTGCGGCGGGACGCTCAACTGCGGCTCCTGCGCGTCGGGCCAGACCTGCGGGCTGACCACCGCGAACCAGTGCGGCAGCGCCTGCGTGCCGACGACCTGCGCCAAGGCTGGCGCGACCTGCGGAACCGTCGCGAACGGCTGCGGCGGGACGCTGAACTGCGGCTCCTGCGCGTCGGGTCAGATCTGCGGGCTGACCACCGCGAACCAGTGCGGGACGCCGTGCGTGCCGACCTCGTGCGCCGCCGCCGGTGCCGAGTGCGGGACCATCTCCAATGGCTGTGGCGAGACCCTCTCCTGCGGCGCCTGCTCCGGCAGCGAGATCTGCGGCCTGAACACCGCCAACCGCTGCGACGCGCCGGCTGTGCCGCCGCCAGCCGCTCCCGACATCCCCGACGGTGACCTGATCATCGGCCACGCCAGCGGGCCCGTGACCGTCAACGGCGACCTCGCCGAGTTCGCGGGCATCGAGCCGGTGACGGTCCGCGCGAACGACGCCGAGGCCAAGTTCTACATGCTCTGGGACGCCGACCACCTCTACCTCGGCGCCGACGTCAGCGACCGCGATCTCTACGCGTGGAGCACCGGCGACGACGCCAACCTGCGCAACGCCGACAGCGTCGAGCTGCTGCTGGACCCGCTCCGCACCGCGCAGTTCTGGCCCGACGGCGACGACCGCCACGTCATCGTCTCGGCCCTCGGGCACGTGCGCGACGCCATCGGCGCCGGCTGGACCGAGGACATCAGCATCGACATGGGCATCGCCCGCGCCGTCAACGTCACCGGGACCGTCGGCGACAAGGGCTCCGACCGCGGCTACACCGTGGAGATCGCGATCCCCTGGGCCGGCATCGGCGTCGAGCCCAGCTCCGGCTTGGTGATGGGCGGCAACCTCGTCGCCAACGACGCGCGCTCCAACGGCTGGACCCGCTGGTCGGCCTGGACCGGCAACAGCGCCTACACCCGTCCCTCCTCGTGGAAGACCTTGGTGCTGGGGGCCGCCCCCTCCACCGTGACGGTCTGCCTCCCGCTCTCCTGCGCCGATCGTGGCGCGGCGTGCGGCAGCGTCGAGGACGGCTGCGGCGGCACCCTGAGCTGCGGTGGCTGCGCCGACGGCGAGGTCTGTGGCCTCAGCACCGCGAACGCCTGCACCCGCCCGTCGCGCCCCTTCGAGGCGGTTCGCCGCGCGGCCGGCCCCGTCACCGTGGACGGCGACCTCTCCGAGTACACCTCCGTGCCCAGCATCGCGCTGAAGACGCCGAGCGCGACGGCCAACGTCCGGCTGCTCTGGGACGCAACTGCGCTCTACGTGTCGGCGTCGGTCCTCGACTCCGACCTGCACACGCCGGGCACCGGAAACGACGGCGAGCTTTGGTTCGCCGACAGCATCGAGGCCATGCTGGATCCGCTGTGGACCGCCACCGAGCAGCCCGACGCCGACGACCGCCACGTCATCGTCAGCGCTCGCGGCGACCTGCTGGACGCGCAGGGCACTGGAGCCAACGAGAACCGAGCCATCTCCATGGGCATCACGCGCGCCGTGGTCCGCTACGGCATCCTCGACGACGCCGCCTCGGACATCGGCTACAACGTCGAGTTCGCGATCCCGTGGACCTCGCTGGGGATTTCGCCCGACGCCGGCCGCCTCTTCGGCGCGGACTTCGCGCTCAACGACGCCACCGCCACCACGGTGGAGACGGCCGACTGGGCCGGTCTGGCCAGCTACGCGCAGCCTTCGGTCTGGGGCATCATCCAGCTCTCGCCCTTCGTCAGCGGCACCAACGGCGCCTCGTCGCTGTTGCTGGCGACCGACGGGTTCGACGCAGAGTCCGAGGGCGCTGACGACGCGGCGGCGGGTGGGAACACCGATCTCGGGGCCGACGCCTCGCAGGCGCCCGCCATGGCCACCGCAGGTCCCGGCCCCACGGGTTGCGGCGGCGCAGGCGGTCCCTGGGACGGCGCCGCGCCGCTGGCCGCGCTCTTGATGGGGCTCGCGCTCGTCCGTCGGCGGCAGCGCACGCTCGCCGTCGCGGGGCAGCGGTAGCCTCGACGTCCTCCAATCGCTAGTCTGGGGCCGCGATGCATCGAGACCCCGCCATCCTTGAGCGCGTGCCCACATTCGCTGGGCTCACGCCGGACACCTTGGAGTTCCTGCTCGACCACGCCCGCGAGGTCGTGGTCGAGCCAGGAGAGCCCTTCTTCCACCAGGGCGACGCGGGCACGACGGTCTACATCCTCGAAGCGGGCAGCGTCGACGTCCGCAAGCAGTTCAACGGCGGCGCGATGACGCTGCGGTCGCTCGGCCCGGGCGACTGTTTCGGCGAGATGGCCGTGCTCTCGGTGATGCCCCGCAGCGCCTCGGCGATCTCGGTCGGGCGCTCCTCGGCGCTGACTATCTCCAACGCCGACATCGCGCTGCTCTACGAGCGCAACCCTGCCCAGTTCGCCATGCTGGTGATGAACCTCGCGCGCGAGGTCTGCCGCCGCTTCGCCGACGCCGACGAGCGGCTGTGGGCCCAAGCCCAGGCCGCCCGCGCCCACGATCTCAAGTAGGGCAGCCCACGGCGAGCCCACGGAGGCCCCCTCGATGCGATCGCTCCCCGCCGCTGCCGTGGCTGCCTTGCTCGTCGTCGCCTCGTCGACGGCCCACGCCGCGGTCCTCAAACACCACGACTTCGTCTCAGGGACCCTGGCCGTCGCCGACCAGCTCGACACCCGCACCGGCGAGTACTACGCGGTGCGTTTCGAGGCGGACTCCTACCCGGTGACCATCACCGAGCTCCGCTTCTTCCTGGGCGACAACGGCACCGGAAAGACCAACGGCGACTGCAGCAGCTGGAACGTCGCGGTGTGGGAGGACCC
This sequence comes from Myxococcota bacterium, assembly GCA_041389525.1. Classification (GTDB taxonomy): domain Bacteria; phylum Myxococcota_A; class UBA9042; order PHBI01; family JACKFB01; genus JACKFB01. The sequence continues at coordinate 17,562 of JAWKRR010000066.1, forward strand.
GCTCGGGGACAACGAACCGGGCAGCCTCATCTTCGATTCGGCCGACAGCGGCCAGGTCTTGGAGCTCTTCGAGACCGTCGCGCTTCAGTCGGTGGCCCTGTCCTCCTTCAACGCCGGCCCCATCGTCGCCAACGGCCCCTTCCGCATCGCGCTGCAGCCTGAAGACAAGCAGTGCTGGACGCAGGATCTCTTCGGCAGCTTCGCCGGCATCGGCCGCATCTACTCCGACGCGGCCGTGACCCCCGGGGTGAACTTCGTCCGCCGCCGCCTCTGTCAGCTTGGCGCGGACTGCATCGCCCACCCCGAGCTGCTCAAGGTCTGGGTCCCCCTCGAGGAGATCTTCCCGGCCGCCGGCGACTTCATCATGGAGGTGGTCACGCCCGGCGGTGGCCCCGCCGCCTGCTCGCCGCCGGACTGCGATGACGCGGACGCCTGCACGACCGACTGGTGCGTCGCCGGAAAGTGTCAGCACGTCCCGATCTCGGGCTGTGGTGTCCCGGACCCCGTGCCGGACTCGGCTCCCGACGCGGCACCTGACTCCGCCGTCGAGAGCGCCCCCGACGCCGCGCCGGACGTCGCCGCCGAGACCAGCCCGGACCTGACGCCCGAGATCGCGCCTGACTCCGCACCCACCGAAGACATCGGGCCCGTGCTCGACACCTCCGACGCGGCCGCCGACGCCACGCCGCCCACCGGCGCGCTGCGCATCGACCGCATCAGCCCCGGCGCCGGAGACAACCACGTCACCACCGCGGTCGTCCTCGAAGGCGCCGGCTTCGTGCCCGGCATGAGCGCCCGCATCGGTCCCCACGCGCTACAGACCGTGGGTGTTCAGACCCCGACCCGCGCGATCGCGGTGGTCCCCGCCGGGATCACCCCGCGGGTCTACACGCTCTACGTGCGGCTCGGCGACGTCGAGGTCTCCCTCGCCGACGCCTTCGAGGTCCGCGAGGCCGCGTCGTCGGGTTGCGCGGGTGGCACGCCTCCGAACGGGCTGGTGATCTGGCTGGCCCTGGCGCTGCTCGGCTGCGCGCTGACTCGCCGCCGCGCCCGCGGGGCCGTCGCCGCCGCCCTCGTCGTCGCCGCGGCCGCGCCCCTGGCCGCGACCCCAGCCCGCGCCCACGGGATCCAGGGCCACATGCACGTCACCGGCTGGGCGCTGGAGAATCAGCCCGCCGGCGAACTGCGCGATTTCTTCGACGATCCCGAGGTGATGGACGCCGCCCTCTTCGGCGCCGCCTTCACCGACTCGGGCTACTGGCCCCAGGCCGGCGCCATCAAAGACCGCGCCCGCGCCTACTCGGAGCACACCCACTGGGAGCCCTTCATCGAGGACTTCATCCAGTGGATTCGCGCCAACGATCCGCCGCCGTGGACCTCGCTCTCGTCCCGCAAGCGCGTGGCGTTCCTGATGGGCTGCGCGTCTCACGGCCAGCAGGACGAGATCTTCGACTCGCTCTTCCTCTTTCAGGTCAACGCCCACGACAAACACGAGCAGGAGTCGGCCGATCCGGGGACCGACGGGTTCTTGGCCCTGGACGAGCACCTGCGCTTTCTTCCGCCCACGTGGATGCCGCTGGAGACCCTGCTCGAGCTGTACAAGGTGGTGGGCGACGACATCACCGCCGAGGTGGTCGAGAGCTCGGTCGGGCTGCTTGAGCTCTTCTACCTGGGTGAGCAGGCGCTGGAGATCGCGACGTCCTTGGGCCACCAGTACAAAGATGTCATCCCGTGGACCCGCGACCACTACCTGGACCCGGACATCCCGGGCAGCCTGCTCTCGGAGATCCCGCCGACCCTGGCGTACCAGCAGGCGATTTGGCAGCGATTGCACGGGGAGCTGAGCGCAGACGCGCTGGTGGTGGGGCGCTACCCCGAGCCGCCGCGCCGCATCTTGGGGGTCATCCCGGGGACGCCCGACTCGTGGGTCACGCTGGTGTTCGGCCTCGGGATGAAGGTGACGGAGGCCTCGGTCAGCCTGCAGGGCGCAGACGGGATGCCGCTGCCTTTTGAGCTGAAGAGCACGCGCTGGGGCGGGCCGGGGGGCTGGTCGCGGGTGATGCGGCTGCTGCCGACCGCGGGGCTCGAGCCGGGCGGCTGGTACACCGCGACGGTCGCGCCGGGGGTGGCGCTGATCGATGGGAGCACGCTGAAGGCGCCGATCGTGTTCGAGTTTCAGGCGCCCTGTGACGAGGTGAGCGCGGCGCTGTGTCCGGACCTGGGCGAGCTGGTGTTGCCGAACATCGACGGGCCGCCGCCGGTGGTCGAGCCGGACCCGGGGCCGGAGCCCGTCGCGGACGCGGGGCCAGAGCCGGTGGGAGAGGTGGGGGCCGAGCTTGGGACCGAGGTCGCAGAGGCGCCCGATTCGGCGGACGCGGCCGCGGAGGCAGATGCAGGGGCTGACGCGGCGGTGGAGCCTGCGCCGGCGGGGGCGACGACCGGTGGCGGAGGTTGTGCTGGCGGCGGCGACGGGCCCTTCGGCCCGGCGTTGACCTTCATGGCCGCGACCGCCGCGACTCTCCTGCCGCGGCGGCGCTCCGCGAGCTAGGGCTGCACGCCGATCGCGCCGGGGATAAACGCGGTGCCCGCGCCGGTGCTGACCAGCCCGAGGTCGTCGAGCTTGGCGCCGCCGGCAAAGCGGACCAGGCGGATGCCGCCGATCTCGCTGACCAGGACGACCCCACGCGCCGCGCCGCGGGCCACGACGGCCGCGTGTCCGGGCAGGGAGGACCCGACGCTGGGGCCCTGCTCGCCCAAGGGCGCGGCGCTCTCCGGGTCGTAGGCGAAGGGCCGCAGCGCGTTGCCGTAGCCGCTGACCACGAGCACGGCGTCGCCATCGGGCGAGGGCACGATGTCGAAGGGGTCGAGGATGGGGCTGAGGGTCTGGACGCGCGCGGGCGTCGCGCCGCTGAGGTCGATGACCGCGATTCGGTTCGGCACCCCCGAGAATTCGCTGATGTCGCCTACGAAAAAGTGACGTCCGTCCGGCGACAGCGAGGCGCCCGCGACCTGGGCGTCGATGTCCTGGAAGGTCGGCGCGCCGCCGAGTCGCGTGATGGGCGGGCCGAGGTCCAGCAGGTGGGCCTCCTCAGCGGCGGGCGCGCCGGGTAGCTCGCGGGCGACCGCGGCGGCGAGGCTGGGGTCGCCGGGGAGGTAGGCGAAGCCGTGCAGCAGCTTGGTGACCAGCACGCGGTCGCCGACCGTGATGGTGTCGTCGCACCCGATGGTGAAGGGGTAGAGGCCGCCGCCGTGCTCGGGGAAGCCGCCGTGCAGGATGAAGCCGCGGTCGCCGTCGGGGTGGATCGCGACGTCTTCGGCGTAGAAGGCGCCGCTGAGATTGGCGATGAGCGGGCTCACCGTGCCGTTCGCCGCGACCCGGAGCACGCCGACGCTGCCGTCCTCTTGGGGGACGAAGCCCAGGGCGCCGTCGGGGGTGAAGCGGACGTGGCCGAGGTGGGCGCGGCCCATGGTGAAGGTGCCGGGCGTCACGGTCAGGGTGGCGTCGGCGGTGAGGACCGCGCTGGCCCAGGTGGGGGCTTTGGCGCCGCTGGCGGTGTAGGGCAGGGCGTAGACCACGGCGCGGGGCGCGTCGGCGGGGCGGGGCGTGGCGTGGCAGAGGACGGGGCTGGCGTCGGGCTCGGTGGCGTCGGGCTCGGTGGCGTCGGGCTCGATGGCGTCGGGCGTGGCGTCGGGCTCGATGGCGTCGGGCGTGGCGTCCGGGGAGGAGTCCGGTGCGCTGTCGGGCTCGGCGTCGGGCGCCGCGTCCGCGTCGGGCTGGCTGATGGCGTCGACCTCGGGCCCGCCGTCGCCCGTCGCGGCCGAGTCGGTCACTTCTGTGAGGTCCGGGCCCGCGTCCGAGCCGGGATCGCCCGCGCTGTCCGCGTCGATCGCCGAGTCGCCGTCGGCCTCCCCGTCGCCCGCGGTCGGCACGTCGAGCTTCGCGGTTCCGTCAGCGCGCAGGTCGCCGCCGCCGAAGACCACCTTGTTTGGCTCGTCGCCGCATCCGGAAGCCGCCGCCAGCGCGGCCGTCACCAAAACGAACTTGAGTTTCCGAATCACGCCGTGGCCTCCGTTCAGGAACACCCTCTAGCGGAACAGCCGTGCGGGCGCCAGCGAGCATCTGCCGCGACGATAATGTACGCTCACACCCGCGGGCTCGAGGACAGGAGCGAGGGCATGGCGGAAACCGGGACGGCGGTCGGGACAGTCGGGTGGCGCGACCTCACAGTCGCGGACGCTGGCGAGCTGCGCGCCTTCTACGAGGACGTCGTGGGCTGGACCACCGAGGCCGTCGACATGGGCGGCTACTCGGACTACGTGATGAAGGCGCCCGGCTCCGGCGAGCCCGTGGCGGGCATCTGCCACGCCCGCGGCCCCAACGCCGACCTGCCGCCGCAGTGGCTCGCGTACATCAGCGTCGCCGACCTCGACCAGAGCCTCACCGCCTGCGACGAGCGCGGCGGGACCGTCATCGTCGCGGCTCGCGGCCTCATGGGCGGGCGCATGGCCGTCATCCGCGACCCCGCCGGCGCCGTCTGCGCGCTGTGGCAGCCGCCGGCGAGCTCGCCGAGCCAGGGCGGCTGAGTTGTCGGACGCCCTCGCCACCACCCGCCCGAGCGCCCTCAGCGTCGGCGGCATGGGCCCGCCCGGCTGGGTGTGCACGCGCATCCAGATCGACGGCCCGAACGACGTCCAGGTGCGCTACGAGGCCCGCCCCGAGCTTGGCCGCCGCGACGCCGCCCGCGACGACTGGGTCGAGGTCTTCGTCTACCGCTCGCCAGACCGCGCGCGCGCCTTCCACGTCTTCGACCACTGCGTCGTCCGCTACCGCGGCCACCTCGCGGCCCCCAGCGACGCCCGCCGCGCCGAGGTCGCCTCCCTGGTCATGGGCATCGGCGCCGGCGTCGACGCCATGCTCGCCGCCGCCCCCGACCGCACCATCGCCGAGGCCTTCGGCCGCAAGACCGAGCCCGAGCGCCTGGTCTTCGGCGCCGACGCCCTGCTGGCCTTCCTCGCCCCGCGCGTCACCGTCGGCCACCCCGTCGCCGACGACTGGGCCCTCGAAGAGATCTTCCCCGCCTCCCGCGGAAAACGCCGCCCCGACGGCGCCTTCGACCTCCTGATGACCTTCGCCCACCCCGACACGGACGGCCGCCTCGTCGTCGTCGTCGGCCCCAACGACCCCACGCGCCCAGCCTTCGCCCGCACGCGCCACTTCGCGCTCAGCCACTACGCGACCGGCGAGGCCCTCCCCACCGGCACCGAAGCCGTCTGCACCCTGGTCGCCTTCGCCTTCGAGGTGCGCGACCACGACGCGCTGGAGGTCGCCTTCCCCAGCATCGCCGACGACGTCGCCTCCGACCTCCTCGCCTTGCCGTCCGCGGCCCCCGACACCGACGATTCACCAGACGCCGCCTCAGAAAATGACGACGACCCCTTCGCCGACGCCCTGAACCTGGCGATCTCCTCGGACTGCGGCCAGGCCTGCAACTTCTGCGCGTCCAAGGCCCTCGATCCCCCCTTCGACGGCGGCGCTGAGACCCTGGCCGGCCTGCTCGCCGTGCTGTCCTCCAACCGCGCCCTGGGCGTCCGCGCGGTCCGCGTCAACGGCTTCGACCCGCTGGCCTTCTCGCGCATCCTCGAGGTCCTCACCGCCATCCGCCGCCTGGGCTACACCCGCGCCGAGGTCTTCTCCCCCTGCACCCGCCTCGCCGACCCGGCCTTCTGCCGCGCCGTCGTCGATGCCCTCCCGACGCACACCCGCTTCTACGTGCCGCTCTACGGCGCCACCGCCGCGGTCCACGACGCCGTCGTCAACCTGCCCGGCGCCCAAGCCCAGGTCCTGCGCGCGCTGGACAACCTCCAGGCCATGGCCCAGCCCGACCAGGTCGTCCTCCTCTGCGCCCTGACCCTCCCCACGCTGCCCGACCTCGAGCCCCTGCGCCGCCTCGCCGACGCCCGCGGCCTCCCCCTGCTCTTTCACCTGCCCTACGCCAACACCGAGAGCCGCAGCGACCCCTACATGAGCGCCGCCGCCAGCCAGACCGAGGTCGCCCGCGCCTTCGCCGACGCCGCCCGCGCCATCCCCGCGCTGCTGCCCCTGCGCATCGACGGCCTCGCCCCCTGCGTCGCCTTTCGCGAACTGAGCGCCCGCGACATCCCGCTGCGCGCCTGGCTGGACATCCCGCCTGAGCCGCCAAGTCTGCGCGGCACCGAGTACCGAAACGAGGCCATCCGCCACCAAGCGGGCACCGAGACCCACGACGCACGCATCGCCGTCACGGTCCCGTGCCCCCACCGCGAGGTCTGCGCCCTGCGCGCCGCGTGCCCGGCGGAGCTACTCCGCAGCTACCTCGTCCGCTTCGGCGAGGACGAGTTCCGCCCGGTCCACCTGCGCGCCCTGCTCGACGCCCGCTGACGTCTCAGAGCCCGCGGCCCGTCAGAGCCGGTAGCCCGCCTTGATCAGCGCGGTCGTCGAGAGCGCCAAGCTGCGCTCACTCTGCGGCGCAAACCCCAGGGCGTGGGCGATGCGGTTGATCGTGTGAAAGATCGCCGCGACCTGCGCGGCCGAGTCGATGTCGTCGTCGTCGAGGCCTGCTTCCCGCAGCGCCCGAATGTCGTCGGGCCCAAGCTCATCGGGCGAGAGGCTGAGCTTCTCAATGAAACCCAGGATGGCGACCAGCGGCGGCGCCAAGCCCGCGTTCCGGTAGTCCGACAGCGCCCGCTCGACCAGCGCATCCCCCAACAATTTCGACGCGACCGCGCCGTGCGAGCGCAGTCAGAAGAGGCAGTGATTCAGCGACGACACGTAGGCCGCCATCAGCTCGCGCTCGCCGCGGTTCCAGCGCCCCACCGAGCCGCACAGCGCCTCCTGAGCCCACGCCGCGAAGGGCCGCCCGAAGCGGTCGACGCGGTAGTGCAGCAACTGCAAGACATCTGGCGCCCGCTCGCCCAGCACCAGCCCCATCAGCCGCAGCTTCCACCGGTGCCCGACGCGCTGGCCGGCCGCGGGGTTGGTCAGCCTCATCGCGACGCCTCGGCGCGCAGCAGCGCGCGCACCCGCTCCAGGCGCGCCAAACCCGCGCCCACAGCCGCCACCACGGTCACCTCGAAGACCCCGTCGTCGTCGTAGCCGTCTTCGCGCAGCCGCTCGAGATCCTGGTCGTCCATCGTGTGAGCCGCGTCGCGGATGCGGTCGACGTACTGCGACACCGCGCTCGTGAGCCCCTCGTGGTCTCCGTCAGCCACCGCGTCGCCGGCGCCCCGGGCCACGATGCGCGCGCGCAACGCGGTCGAGGTCACACCCGGGCCCTCGAGCACCGTCTCGCGCAGCCCCCGAATCCACGGATCTTCGCTTGCACTCATGCGCGGAATGCTAAGCGGTTCCGGGCTGAGCGGGCAATGTCCCGCCGCGCGACGCTGTAATGCTGCCCCGGGTGTGAGCCGCCGATCTCGGGCGGTGCTGCTTCGTTTCGCCCGGGCGCCTCAGCCCGCCGCGCGGCCCAGAATCCAGCGGCGCACGGGCTCCGGCAGCATGCGCCCGAAGGCCATCAGGAAGCGGATGCGTTTGGGGAACATGGTGTGCGCCCGCTCGCGCTCGATGGCGCCGATCATCTCGCGGGCCGCGCGCTCTTTGCTGATGATCAGGGACTTCACGGGCACGTCGTCGGGGTTGATGCCGTCGGTGAGCGCGAAGCCGGGGTAGAGCGCGACCAGCCGCGTCTTCGTGCCGGCCAGCTCGATGCGGCACGAGTCGAAGAGCACGCGGCCCGCCGCCTTCGCCGCGCTGTACGGCCCCGAGCGCGGGAGGCCGAAGAAGCCCGCCGGCGAGCCCGTGTACGCGATGACGCCGCCCGCGTCTTTCATGTGCGCGATCATCGGGCAGAGCGAGTTCACCAGGGTCTCGTAGTTCTTCCGCATGATGCCGATGACCGCGTCCACGGGCGCTTCGGCCATGTTCAGCGGGGTGCCGCCGCCCGCGTTGAGGATGGCGAGGTCGATGGGGCCGAACTCGGCGATCCCGGCGTCGATGACGGCGGCGGCGGCGAGGGGGTCGGTCGCGTCCGCGGGGCAGACCAGGCAGCGGCTGCCGAGGGCCTCGAGCTCACGGGCGACCTCTTCGAGCAGGCTGGCGCGGCGCGCGGTCAGGATGAAGCGGTTGCTGCGCCCCGCCAGCGCCGTCGCCATGGCGCGGCCGAGGCCGGACGAGGCGCCGGTGATGAGTATCGTCTTGTCCTGAAGTTCCACCGCGATCTCTCTTTGGCCAGCACACCCGGCCGTCGTCTGGGTCAGGCCGGCGTGGCCATGGAGCGGGCCACGCCTCGCACCACGCCGAACTGCTCGTGGACCCCGACACGCTCGACGCAGGCGCGCGGGGTGATGCGGCCGGCGACCAGGTCGGAGTAGGCGTCGAGCACGGTCCGGGTCTCGTCGCCGCTCTCGCGCACCAGCTCGACCCGGAAGCGTCGGACGCCGCTGGCGATGAGCGAGGGGACCAGCGCCGCCGCGCTCTGGGCGCGGGCCTCGAACACGGTGTTTCGGCAGCCCACGTCGGTGATGACGGGGTGCGCGAGGCCCTTGGGGTCGACCAGTGACAGGGCGTGGCGCGCGCAGGGCAGCCCGCAGGTCTTGGCGTCGCGGCCCTCGCTGAGGACGTGCGCGTACACGCAGTGCTCGGTGTGGAAGGTCGGGATGTGGTGGTGGACGACGACCGCCGCGCGCTCGGCCGGCGCCGCGGCCAGGAGCGCTGCGAGCTGACGTTCGTCCAGGTCGTGGCTGACCGTGAAGGTGTCGAGGCCCAGGCCCAGCAGGTGCAGCGCGGTGAGGCTGTTGGTCACGTTCAGGCTGAAGTCGCCGTGCAGCACGGGCGGGGAGTCCAGGGCCCGCAGGTGCTCGAGCGCCGCCCAGTGGCGCAGCAGCACGCCGTCGGGCGACAGGGCCTCCAGCGGCTTGCCGAAGCCCTCCTCGCCGGGCTTCTGGACCCGCGTGGTCGCCAGCACGACCCGCAGGCCCGCCTCGCGCGCCCGGACCGTGGCTTTTCGCAGTCCCACCAGCTCCATCCAGTCCAGCTCGACCTCGCGGAGGCCCGCGGCGATGGCGGCCTCGAGCTGAGCCGGCGTGCGGCACAGCGCGACCAAGCTGGCCTCGTCGAAGGCGACGCGCGCTGGCTTCAGCCGCGCGCGCAGGAGGTCGCGCACGCGGCCCGCTGAGCCCTCCGGCTGCACCGCACGGCGTCGCGCGGACTCCCGTGCCGTGACGAGCGCGTCGACCAGTGTGCGCCGCAGCGATTTCAACGCGGAGGCCGGCACGTAGAGGCCGTCGTCAAGCCCGCTCGCGTCCAGGCCGGCCAGCCGAAAGGGCGTGCCGCCAAAGGCGCCCAGCTTGTCGGCGAGCAGGGCCTCGTCCAGGCCGGCGCCGCTGCGGGCCGGCTCGAGCGCGCCCTCGGTCTGGCCCGACACCGAGACCTCGCCGGCGCTCAGGGTCGCCCGCAGCGGCTCGCCCGCGCGGCCGCTGACCACCAGCGGCACCGGCACGCGCCCCGTCGGCGCCGCCGCCCGCACCATCTTCTCAGCCCGCACCACCGCCTGCGGGTCGCCGCTCACCCACACGCGCTGTCCTGGAAACACCCGCCCGAGATCGGGCCCGGGATCGCCAAACCGCAGCAGGAAGCTGCCCTCGCCGAGCTCATCGACGCCAAAGATGGGCCCGCCGGGCTCGTCCTCGTCTTGGGGCCGGCCCGAGTCGAAGGCCACGCCCATGCCCGCCCGCGGGACCAGCGGGGCCTCCGGCGGTGCTGTGGCCGACTGGGCGACCGGCTCGCCGGGGACCACCGTGACCTCGCGCCCGCGCACCGCGGCGACGACGCCCAGGGGCGCCCCGCGGTGCTTGGGGAAGCGTCCGTCGACGAAGCTCTGGTGGTCGGTGCCGCCCAAAAATCCGCCGGTAAATCCTCGCGAATAGACCCGCCGCATCTCGCCGACGTCGGCCGCCAGCGTCGCGACGGCCTCGGGGCCCTCGTGCCGCTCCTCGCACACCGCGTCCACCCACCGCCGCATCGACTCGACGGCCGTGACCACGTAGGCCGCGCCCTTCAGGCGCCCCTCGATCTTCAAGGTGTGCACGCCGATATCGACGAGGTCGGGCACGCTCATGTGCGCCGCGAGGTCCCGCGGGCTCAGCAGGTAGCGCGCCTCGCCGAGGGGGCGCCGCTCGCCGTCCACCAGCAGGTCGTAGGGCAACCGGCAGCTCTGCGCGCACTGCCCGCGGTTGGCCGAGCGCCCGCCCCAGGCCTCGCTGGTCAAGCACTGGCCCGACCAAGACACGCAGAGCGCGCCGTGGACGAAGACCTCCAGCTCGAGATCGGTGCCCTCCCGGACCCGCTGCACCTCCGCGGTGGTCAGCTCGCGCGGCAGCACCACGCGCGACACGCCAAGCCCGGCGGCGAACTTCGCGCCCTCGGCGCTGGAGATGGTCATCTGGGTCGACGCGTGCAACTCGAGGTCCGGGCACATCTCCTGAGCCATCAAACACACCGCCGGATCCTGGACGATCAGCGCGTCGACACCCGAGAGCGCGACGCGGCGCAGCAGGGCCTCGACCACCGGCAGCTCGGCCTCGAAGATCAGCGTGTTGAAGGTCAGGTAGGCCCGCGCCCCCGCGTCGTGGCAGGCGCGGACGATGGCGTCGAGGTCCTCGGCCACGAAGTTCTGCGCCCGCGCCCGCGCGTTGAACCCGTCGTCCAACCCGAAATAAACCGCGTCCGCGCCCGCGGCGAGCCCCGCGCGCAGGCTGTCCCAGTCGCCCGCCGGGGCCAGGATCTCGGGCGGCTTCTTCCTGCTCGTCACAGCATTCCTCGTCAGCGGGGTCGCAGGAGGCGAAGTGCCACGCGCCAACCGCGAGCGCAAGGTCTGGCGCGCCTCGCGCCCTACGGTGCGTCGATGGCGTAGAGGGTGTCGAAGCCGCGGTAGTACATGCGTTTGCCGATGAAAACCGGCGACGCGCGGGCGGGCTCGAGTTGGTTGACGGCGAGCTCCTCGTGGGCGCGGCCCGGCTTGAGGACCGCGACGGCGCCGGACTTGCTGGTGACGTAGAGGCGGTCGCCGGCGATGACGGGGCTGGGGTAGACGTCGCCGTTGCCGAGGGGGAGGGACGCCTCGTAGACCAGCTTGCCGGTCGCGGCGTCGAGGACCCAGAGGGTGTTGAGGCGGCTGACGATGTAGACGAGGCCGTCGTGGGCGACCGGGGTTGAGTAGAGGCGGTCGTTGCCGAGCCGGGTGCGCCACTTCACGCTGCCTGAGGCGCTGTCGCCCGAGCTGCGGAGCTGGACGGCGGTGGCCTCGACAGGGGCTGAGGCGTCGTTGCCGCCGATGAAGAAGATGGTGTCGCCGAGGGCGACCGGGCCGACGTAGAGCATCGCGCCGAGGGAGGTCGCGAGGGTGCGGCCGTCGGAGACGCGGATGACGGCGCCCGCCGGGGTCACCAGCACGCTCTGGCCACCGACGCGGACGTGCACGGGGGTCCCGTAGTCGGTGTAGTTGTCGCCGGTCCACAAGACCTTGCCTGTGGCGGGGTCCAGGGCCTGCAGGGCGTTCATCGCGACGATGAGGCGGCCGTCGATGAGCATGGGGGAGGCCGCCTGCCCGCGGGAGTAGCCGCGCATGGCCTGCAGCGGGGTGCCCAGCCAGCGGCCCCACACGCGTTTGCCGGCGAGGTCGAAGGCGGTGACGGTGCCGTTGCCGAAGACGGCGTAGATGAGGCGGCCGTCGGTGACGGGGGTCGCCGAGGCGAAGCCGAGCTCGGGGATGGGGTCCGGCGGGCGGTAGCGGTCGTGCTTGGCGAGCTGGGCGCGCAGGGAGTTCACCTCGGCGGAGAGGGACTCGAGGAGGGCTTTGGCCGCGGCGTCGGCGGCGCGTTTGCGGACTGCGCGCTTTTGCTTGGACAGGGCCTTCTCGCGCTCGGTGAGCAGCGCGGTGATGCGCTTGGCCTCGACGGCGTCGCGTTCGGCGGCGTCGCGCTCAGCGCCCTCGAGGCAGTCGGTGGCGCCGGTGGTGCGCTGCCAGAGCTTGCGGCCGTCGGTGGCGGAGAGGCAGAGCAGGTCGAAGGGCTCGGCGGTGACGAAGACCTTGTCGCCGACGACCACGGGCGAGGCGTTGGACCAGGCGGGCATCTTCGCCGCCCAGGTGACGCCGGAGTCGGTGGAAAAACGCAGCGGCGGCTTGGCTTCCGGGAAGCGCGAGCTGCCGTCGCCGCGGAATCCGGTGGGGCCCGTGGCGGCCCAGGCGCCCGGCGCGGCGAGGACTGCGAGGACGGCGAGCAGCGACAGGCAGCGCAGACGCGATAGTGAACGGGGAGGCATCGGATCCTGTGCGACGGTGCAGGCGGGGAGTGTAGTCGGGCCGCCGTGGCGTCGCCAGCGCGGGGCGTGGCGCGCGTTTACCGGGCAGGTCGGGGCGGGTCTGGGTGGTTGACGGCGTGCGCTCCCGGCTCCCATGCTCGGCGGCGCAACCACTGCAGGAGCCTAGAGATTTGCGACGCTGGCTGAGACGAGGGCTTGCAGGGCTTCTGGCGCTCACGGTTGCGGCCGCGGCGCTCTACGGGACCCGCGCGTCGTGGGGGCCCTACGTGGCGACCTACATCGACGACCTGGGCGACCTGGGGGGCATTGAGTTCTGCGACGCCAGCGCGGCGTGGGAGGGGCGGCTGACCGTCGAGAGGCGCGGGTGCATGATGCCGATCCCGGGGCGGGTGCTGACGGGCGCGGAGCCGGGCGCGAACGCGGAGATGCCCGTGGACACCTTCCTGATGGGGGCGCAGGCGGACGACCCCGGGGCGGCGGGCTATGACGAGGAGGCCGACGCGGATGAGGGCCCACCGCATCGGGTGCGGCTGCGGCCCTTTCGGATGCACCGCTATGAGGTGTCGGTCGCGCAGTTCCGGTGGTGCGTGCGGCTGGGGGCGTGCCGCGGGAAGATGTCGAGCAGAGCGGTGGATACTTCAACTACGGGCTGCCGAATCGCTCGCGTCATCCGGTGAACGGGGTGACGTGGTTCGAGCGCGAGACTACTGCGCGTGGATCGGCGGGCGGCTTCCGACCGAGGCGGAGTGGGAGTTTGCGGCGAGGGGAGGGCGGCTGGGCTTGCGCTTCCCGTGGGGCGCTGAGCCCGCGCCCACCTGCACCCACGCGGTGATGGCCGGGGGAGCCGGCGGCGCGTGCCCCATCGACTCGACCAGCGAGGTCGACGCGCTGGCGGTCGACGGGCAAAATCGCGTGTTCTGGATTGAGCATTTGGCAGGGAACGTGTGGGAGTGGACGGCCGACTGGTACGCCGAGGACTGGTACGCGCGCTCGCCCGCGGAGAACCCCACGGGGCCGGAGACTGGGGAGGGGCGGGTGCAGCGCGGCGGCGGGTGGAGCGATGAGGACCCGATGACCTTGCGGACGACGTTTCGGGCGCAGATGGACCCGACGATGAAGCTGGCGGACATCGGCTTTCGCTGCGTGGCGGACGCGCCGGGGGCGCCGTGACGGGGGGCGCGGCGGCGGCTGATGCGGGGTCGGAGGTAGGCGGCGGGCTCGAGGCGGGCGACGCGGTGGGCGCGGTCAGCAAGACCCGCGGCCCGCGCCTCTTGGCCGTCGACGCGCTGCGCGGGATCGCCGTGCTCTTGATGATCGAACAGCACCTGGGCGCGTGGCTGTGGAAGGTCCCCGAGGGGCATAAGGTCTGGGATTTCCCCGGGTTGGTGGCGATCAACGCGCTGGGCGGGGGGGCCGCGCCGGCGTTCATCACCGTGGCTGGGGTGGGCGCCGCGCTCTTCGTGCCCACGCGCCGGCGCCCCGACCGCACGATGGTGATCCGCGGCCTGCTGGTCATGGGGTTCGGGCTGCTGCTGAACCTGATGGCGCCGAACTGGTTTAGCTGGCGCTCGTGGTTCGTGCTGCACTTGATGGGCTTTGGGATGGCGACGACGCCGCTGTGGCGGCGGCTGTCCTCGCGCGCGCTGCTGGTCACGACCGGCGCCATCTTGCTGACTACGCCGATGCTGCTCGCGGCGCTGGACACGCCGGGCTACCTCCCTGGGCGCCGGATGGCGGGGTTTTCGGGCGCCTTCGGGGGCGAGGCGATGCCGTGGGCCGTCTGGCGCCTCGCCCTCGCGGAGGGGCAGTTCCCGATCTTCCCGTGGCTGTCGTTCTACCTGCTGGGAATGGTCGCCGGCCGCGCGCTGCTCGACGGGCGGCAAAGCGCGATCGTCAGGCTCGGCTTCGCGTCCCTCGCAGCCGGCGGGCTCGGCCTCGCGCTCTTCGCCGCTGGCGTCCCGGGGATCGTGGAGCTACCGCGCTACTTCAAGTTCAACGTGCCGTTCTTCCCGGCGACGCCAGCCTTCGTCGTGGCCATCGGCGGCCTGGTCCTGCTCACCCTCGCGGCGTTCCTGGCCTTCGAGCGGCGCTACACCATGAGCCCCCGTGGCCCGCTGGTGGTCCTCGGGCGCGCCTCGCTCACCCTCCTGCTGAGCCACGTCGTGCTCTTCCGCGAAGGCGGCATGGCCTTCGGGTTCTGGAAGAGCTTCGGAGCTGGCCAGACCCTCGTGATCCTCGCGGCGGTCTTCTTCGCGGCGGTCGTGCTGTGTCGGGCGTGGGAGCGCGTCGGTTACGCGTTCGGCGCCGAGTGGGTGCTCAGGCGGCTCACGCCACGGGATTCGTAGCCGCTGTCACAGCGCCGCGGCCTGGGATATGATTCTGCGGCAGGCCGCGCGTTCGATTGTGCGGCGCGAACACGGGACATCGGAGCGCGAGGATGGGGAGCGTCCAGTGCGCGGCGTGCGGCGTCACAGTCAAAGGCACGCTGCTTTTTTGCACTGCGTGCGGCTCGCGCGTCGGTCCCGACGCGGGCAGCGACACCGAGCTGGACATCGCGCCGCCTCCGCCCTCGGCGCTGGCGGCCGGCCCAGCGCCCGGCCCAGAGCCCGCGTCGGCGCCCGCGTCGTCCCCGACCGCGCCCACGAGCGAGGTCCCGACGCGGGTCGAGATCCCCGTGGTCGCGGGCGGCGGTGAGTTTCGCCGCTACCGCGATGGCGTGATCGTCGGCGCCTCGGGCGTGCGCGTCGCCGAGCTCCCCCAAGGCCAGGCGCCGCTCCCGCTCCCCTACGCGTCGACCGACGTGCTCCGCAGCCTCGGCCCCTACGACCTGTTGACCGAGATCGGCCGCGGCGACACTGGCGTGGTCTACGCAGCGTTCTCGCGACCGCGCGCCAAGCCTTGCGCCGTCAAGGTGATGATCGCGGGCGAGCACGCCACCGAGGCCGACATCCGGCACTTTCGCGCCCAAGCGGCGCTGGGCGTCGAGCTCGATCACCCGAACATCGTGACGGTCTTCGACTCCGGCGAGGAGCGCGGCCGCTTCTACTTCGCGATGCGTTTCGTCGAGGGCCGCTCGTTTCGCGAGCTGATGGAGGAGGTCCACCGCACCCGCGCTCCCGACGCGCTGGAGCGGGCGGTCCGCGCGCTCGCCAAGACCGCCCGCGTCATTCAGTTCGCCCACGACGCCGGGTTTGTGCACCGCGATATCAAGCCGGGTAACATCATCGTCGCCGCCAATGGTGAGGCACACGTCACCGATTTCGGCATCGCGAAGCTGCGTCGCGGCGAGAGCGTCCCCGCCGCGGCACCGATCGTCGGCACGCCCAGCTACATGTCGCCAGAGCAGGCCAGCGGCGACGCCAGCCTCCTCAGCCCGCGCAGCGACGTCTTCAGCTTGGGCGCCGTCCTGTACGACCTCTGCACGGGGCGGCCGCCCTTCGTCAGCGAGTCCTCCAACGACACGATCTCGACCTTCGCCTCGCTGCTGGGTGAGACGCCCGAGCCCGCGTCCAAGGTGGCCGCGCGCAAGCTCGGCTGGTCGCTGGCGCCAGCGCTGGAGGCGATCTGCCACCGCGCCATCGCCCAGGACCCATCGGCCCGCTACCCGAGCGCCGCCGCCCTGGCCGTCGACCTCGAGGCGTGGCTCGACAAGCGCCCGATCTCCGCGGCGCCGCCCGTCACATCGCCGCCCGTCACCGCGCCCCCCGCGAGCGCGTCTACCGGGCGACGCGCGCGAGCGGAGGCGCCCAGCGCTGTCTGGAAGCCGCGCGCGGTCGCGGCGGTCGTCGTGGCCCTGGCCGTCGGCTTCGGTTTGGTGGCCGCCCTGACCCGCGCCGACCTGCGCGAGGCCACCCGCGAGCTCGCCATCGACGCCGCCCTCGCCGAGGCGGCGACCCTTCAGCGCGCGATCTCACAGCACATGCTCCAGGGCCGCCCCGACCTCGCCCGCGAGCTGGTCAACACGCTGCGCGACGCGGCCGCCACACGCGGCGTCGACGTCGTGCGCGTGGACCGGACCCTCGCCTTCACCGACAAAGTCACCCGCATCGCGGTCGAGGCGCGCCTGGGCGACTCCAGCGCGCTCGCCTGGTCCAGAGACGCCTGGCCGGAGCTGCCCGGCGTGGTCCAGACCGTGAAGGAGGTGGCGCTCCCGGCCATCGACCGCGCCACCCCGCGCAAGTCCGCGACCTTCGAGTACGACCCGCGCGAGTGGGACGCCTTCCTCGCCCGTGGCCAGTCCTTCGCGTACGAGAGCGAGAGCGGCGGCGAGCCGATGCTCACGGTCCTGCAGCCCATCCCGAACGAGCCGAAATGCCAAGCCTGTCACGGCGACGTGGAGCAAGGCATCTACGGCCTGAAGAACTCCGTGCGCGCGGTGCTGGTCGTGCGCCGGTCGCGCGCCGCGGTCGAGCAGCGGGCCCGCGGAAACGCCGGCGTCACGGCGGGCGCCGCGGTCGCGACGGCGGTGCTGCTCCTCGGCCTGCTCTGGTTCATCACCCGGCGTCGCGGGCGGGCCAGCGGGTCGACCGCGGCCTAGCCCGCGCCTGACCGAGTTCTACTCGCGCCCGGCCCGCTTGGACCGCGTCCAGACGAGCTTCGGCAGGCACAGCGACTCGTGAGTTATCGTGGCCCGCCAGGGGTCCACCGTGAGGGTCATCGGCATGGGCTCGAGCACCATCGGATGCGGCCCGATGGAGTAGTTGAGCACGCGCGTCCAATCCTCAGCGCCTTCCTGCTTCACCACGATGGTCGTGTGGCAGATGCTGGCCGCCTTCGACGCCGCGAACACGTAGAGCGCGGGCGCCGGACCACCCAGGATTCGCGGGGCCAGCGTCGGCTCGGGCAGCGGCCGGACCGGGAGCACGGTCGGCTCCAGCGGCTTGAGCTCGTTGTGCGGCGTGACCTCGCCCTCGCCGGTCCACGTGGCCTGCAGGCAGTTGGTGGGGTCGGCGTTCAGGACGGCTCGGCAGTTCGCGGCCAGCTTGCTGCGATGGGACCCAGCCGCAGCGCCCTTGCCGAGGGCGTCGCACGCTTTCTCGGACTTCGCCAAGGCGAGATCCAGCGCCAACCCGGTGCAGTCGAGCGAACGCACCACCTTGTCGCAGTACGTCCAGTCGAAGGTCAGCGCCTCGTCGAAGTCGCGGCAGATTCGGCCCATCCGGTCCGTCGTCCCCTCACACGCCTTGGTGTTGCCGTCTTTCGCAATGCGGCAGAGCGGGTGCACCTCGGCCGGCGCCTCTTCGCACACACCCGTCTCGCGGGCGGCCCAGGCGAAGAGCCAAGCGCGGCACAGAAACTCGGCGTCGCCCTCGGTCCCCAGCTCGCGGCATCGCGCGGGGTCACGGGCGGTCAACACCTTGCACATGCGCGAGACATGGGTGGGGTTGGGGTCCGGCGGGTCCGGCTGCGTGAGGCTCGGGAGGCCCCAGCCGTCGACGGTGTCTTTGACGAAGCGCTCGGCCTCGACGCGCTGGTCGCGCCAGTAGGAACCGGCGATGAGCGTCGCCTGAGTCGTCATCTCGGCCGAGACGCGCTGAAAGCTGGTCGCCGCCTGCAGCCGCTTCGCAGACGCCAGCAGCGCCTCCTCATCGGGGGTGTCACAGACCTTCCCGGGGGCCGCGACCTCCGCGCGCTTCAGCCGCTCTTCGGGTGTCAGCGCCTCGAGCTCCGCGGCCGTCGCTGGCGCGGCCTCCTTCGGCGCGCCGGTGTCCTTCGCGCCCGCGCCCGCGCCCGCTCCGTCGGCTGCGGGCTGCGCGGCTGGGTCGTCCACGCTGGGCTTGGCTGGCGCGGCCGCGGGCGGCGCGTCGGTCGGGGCCGCCGGCTTGGCTGGCTCGCCCTTGGCTTCGGCTGCCTCAGCGGGCGCCGCCGGCGCCGCGGCGGGGACCGGAGCCGGCTCGCCAGCGGGCTCCACCGGCGGAGCGGCGGCGAGCAAGCCTGCAGACACGGCGAGCAACGCCATGAACTTCACTAGGTTCCCGAACCGCATCCTCGTCCTCCACATTCGAATCCCGCGCTCGCGCTGCCGCCTCTCGGTGTACCCCAAGTCGTCGCTGAGCGAAAAGACCGAGCCCCCCGGGCCACGTGACCGCCTCGGACCCCTTAGGAGCCGCCGCCTCTGCGTCCGCGGTCAAGCGAGTCCAACAGAGCACTAGCGTCCAGACGCATCGCGCTATTCCCGAGGGTCGGCAGAATCGACGCCAGCCGCGCCAACGCGGCCTCACGCCGTGGGCCCGGACCGCGCCCGGTCCACGACGATTCGCGCCAAGCCGCGTCGCTGAGCAGCTCGGTGCGCAGCGCGTCCAGGACCACGTCGACCCACGGCGGCGGCTCGAACCCGATCGACAGCGAGATGCTGTCGGTGTCCGCGTGGGTCGCGTGCCAGTCGCCGCGGGGCATGAAGAGCACCGACCCCGGTTTCATCTCGACCCGCACCGTGTCGGCCGGCATCTCGAGGGGCGGCTTGACCGTGGTGATGGGCAGCAGGTCGGGCTGCAGCCCCCCCGGCGGGCTGTGGCCCTCGGTGGGCGAGGGGATCTCGGTGTTGCGCGCCAGCTCCCAGGTCTTGGTGCCCACCAACTGCAGGGAGAAGACGTGGAGCGGATCGAAGTGCTTGCGCAGCACGCCGCCTTGGGGGGCGACGAAAGCGCTGGTGCGCACGTGACCGTCGGGCAGGCCCAGCTCGCGCGCGAGCTGACGCACGAAGCCCATGACCGGCCCCGCCCAGCGCTCGAGCTCCATCATCAGCAGGCAGAAGCCGGCGTCGGCGAGCACCTTGGCCTGCGACGGTTGCACGTCGAGCTCGCGCAGGGCGCCGCCGTCGTCGATCCAGTAACCGCTGATGGGGCCGGTTTGGGCGTCGCAGAGCTTGCCCAGGTCGAGGAGCTCCGGTTGGTCGCGCAAGAAGGACAGCCGCCCGACGGGACCGTGGAACACGCGCCACGCTCGGTCCCAGTGCGCGTCCAGGAACGCCGACGCCTCGATAGGCCCGAAGAGAGCCGAGAGGGCAGGGCTGTGATGCGAGTCGCTCACGCGGGGAAGCGTACTCCCAGGCGCGCGGGGACGCCACGGCGAATGCGCGGCGCGGTGCGAGGCGGGCTGGCGCAGCGTGACGCGCGTCGATCCGCTGGCCCGTAGCGCGCGCGCACGCCGCGGGCTATCCTCCAGCGGCCGATGACCACGCACCTCCCGCCGCCGCCGTCCCTCGCCGAGCCCCTGAGCGCCGCCTTCGTCGACGCGGTCCGCCGCGCCTTCGACCTCGACGGCTACATCCTCATTGAGGACGCGCTCTCGCCCGCCGAGGTCGCCGCCGCCAACGCGGTCCTGGACACCCTCGAGCTGCCCGACCGCGGCGACCTGCGCCCGCTGCTCGGCCAGCACCCGCTCTTCCTCGACCACATCGACCACCCCCGAATCCTCCCCTACGTCCTGGCGCTGCTGGGTGGCGCGATCCAGGTCATGGGCTCCTCGGTGACCGTGATCTCGCCCGGCGCCGGCTCGATGGTCTGGCACGAGGACGGCCCGCGGCCTTTCTCGTACCCGGCCGTGGGCGATCGACGGCCCCTGATCATGGGCCGCGTCGGCATCTTCCTCGAGGACCTGCGCGGGCCCGACCGCGGCCAGCTCGTCGTCGTCCGCGGCAGCCACCAGGTGCCATTTCACCGCAGCGGCAGGCCTGAGGGCCTGTGGGACTTGCCAGGAGTGCGCCCGCTCGAGGTCGCGCCCGGCACCGCCGTGCTCTTCCACAACGGACTGTGGCACGCGACGGCCCCGAACCACATGAGCGTGCCCCGCCGCGCGCTCTACTACGCGTACACGCCGGTCTGGCACCGCGTGGTCGACTACACGCTGCCGCCCGAGGCGCTGCTGGCCGGCATCGACGCGGCCCCAGCACCCCGGCGGCAGCTCTTGCGCCAGCTCGTGGGCGCGCTCCCAAGCGATGGTCCGGGGGGCTTCATGTTCCCGGATGAGTCGGATTTTCCTGGGCTGTCGCTGGTCTCGCCCGAGCACGAGGCCAGCGGCGGCGAGTACTGAACTCGGAGGGTTTTCGATGGCAGATGGAGCCGGGCGCGGCATGCCCCTCATCGTGACGGACGACTTGGGTGGCCTGCGCGCCTTTTACACGGAGCTGCTCGCCTTCGAGGAGGTCACCTGGCGCGAGGGCAGCGCCGGCGGCGGCTTCGCGGTCTTCGCGTATGGCACGTGCAAGCTCGGCTACGCGACGCCTGACGCGCTGCCGGAGCTTCCGGGAATCACGACCCACGCGGTCGCCGTCTTCGAGGTGCCGGAGCTCGAGCCGGTGCACCGCGTGATGTCGACGCGGGCCGGCGACGCCGTCGGCCCCCTGCGCGCGGTCGAGTGGGGCGGCTACTTCGACGTGCGCGATCCGCGAGGCGCCACCTTGCGATTCATCGAGGTCACCGCGGACTGAGGGCCAGCCCGCGGCGCGATGCCTACCAGCCCGCGGCGCGATGCCTACAGGATCTCCTGCGCCGCCTTCTTGCCCTCGCGCCACGGCATCGGGAACTGCTCCAGCACCTCGCCCTCGAGCCAGGTGTGCTGGTTCTTCTTCCGCACGCGCAGGATGTCCGCGCTGTCCTCGTCGGGCGCCCGCTCGCGGTCCAGATCGGGGAAGAGCTCGGCCAGCCGCTCCGTCCGCGCCACCGGCTCGATGCCGTCGTGGCCGAAGAGCATGAAGTAGCCCTCCCAGAAGCCGTAGCAGGCCGGCTCGAAGAAGCACTCCTTACAGCGCGGCAGCTTCACCTTCTTGCGCTCGATGACGCGGAAGGCGCTGAGATCCTTGCCGAAGGTCCCCTCGGGGTCGGTGATGTCGTGGAGGTCGACGCGGTGCTCGTGACCGGTCACGAAGCACATCGGGTAGCCCTCCTGGCTGTCCACGCGGAACCCGACGCCCAGCTTCACGCACTCGTCGAGCGCGGCCGAGAAGTTCTCTTTGACCCGCGGCAGGTGCGGCCAGATGTGCATGTTCTTTCGCGCCCGCGCCTCGGGCTGCATCGAGAAGAACAGGATCTCGCGCATCCCCGGGAACTCGCGCTTGCAGAAGCGCACGTAGTCCACGAGGTCCTCCACGTTCCACTTGATGATGACGTGGCTCAGCATCACGTTCACGCCCTCGGCGATGAACAGCTTGATGCCGTCGATGACGGTCTTGTAGACGCCCTCGGTCACCGTGATGCGGTCGAAGACGTCCTCGCGGTGGCTGTGCAGCGAGACCAGCGTGTCGGTGACGCCGGCCTTCTTGAGCTTCCGCACGTTGTCCGGCGTCGCCATGGACGCGTTGGTCTGAAGCTCGATGGACTTGAAGCCCAGCGACCTCGCGTACCGGATGAGCGGCAGGATGTCCGGGTGGATCGTCGGCTCGCCGCCCGAGATCGTGAGGCGCTCATACCCGCGCTCACGCATCTTCTCCATGTAGGCGCGCCAGTCCTTGCCCGCGGTGTTCATGACCGCGTCCGACGGCTTCTCTTTTTCCTCGTGCCACGCCGCAAAGCAGAAGGGGCACCGGAAATTGCACTCCAGCAGAATGCGGGCGGTCTGCGACTGCAGCCGGTCCTCGATCGGATCGCGCACCTTGTGCGGATCATACGCGGCGCGTTCGCGCGCAGACTGCTCCATGTAACCCCCGGGAGACGGTGTGGCCGTCGTGAAGTCGGATGCTACCGGCCAACCCAGCCGCGCGCAATGAAGGGTCAACGAGGGCCTTTACCCAGGCGGTCTCACCGACCGACGCGCCGCGCGGTGTCGCTGCGCGCACGCCCCGCAGTTGAGAGGGGGATCCTTCGTGGCCTATCATGCGCCGGCGGCGGCCTTCCGCCTCAGCAAAGAAGCGACCGCCATGGGGGCTGGGTCGCGCGCCGGGCCTCGACGCCGGGCACAGGTGGGAGCGTTTGGGGCAGGCACAACCTGAGATCGGACTCATCTTGGTCCCGGCGTTCGGCGAGCGCGGGTCCTTCACGCCGCTGGGCCTCGCCTACCTCAACGGCGCGCTGCGCGAGGCGGGCTTCGAGCCCAGCTACCACGACATCAACGCAGCCGTGCGCCGCGAGGACCCCGATCTTCAGGGCGAGCTGGTCGCCCATGGGTTTTCGCCTGATGAGGGCGGGTTTTTCGGGCCCGAACTGCCGCTGCTGCTCGAGCTGGGTCGCCGCGAGCAGATGGACGACGCGCCGCTGGCCGATCGCATCCTGGCGCGGGCCAAGCTGGACGCCGACCGCCTGCCCAAGCTCGATCTGGCGCTGCTGACCCTGTGGGACTCGAACCTCTACTACGCGACGGCCATCGGGCGCGTGCTGCGCGAGCGCGGGACCACCGTGGTCATGGGCGGCCCGTCGGCGCAGCTTCAGCCGGTGCGCGAGCTGATGATTCGGCTGGGCGCTGCCGACGCGGTGCTCTACGGCGAGGGCGAGGTGCGCGTCGTCGAGCTAGCGCGGCGCGTGGCCGCCGGAAAGTCCCTGGACGGCATGGGCGGCGCGACGCTCCGCGGCCCCGACGGTCGCGGCATCGAGACGCTCCCGACCGCGAATCTGCTGGTGCATTCGGTCCCGCGCCCGTCCTTCGAGGGCATGCCGCGCGAGCAGTACCTGCCGCTCATCACGTCGCGGGGCTGCATCCGCGACTGCTCGTTCTGCACCGAGAAGTTCAACTGGCGGAAGTTCCGGCAGCGCCGAGTCGAGGACGTCCTCGACGAGATGGGCGATCTCCTCGAGCGCTTCGACATCCAGAGCTTCGAGTTCAACGACGACCTCATCAACGGGCACGTCCGCTGGCTCGACTCCTTCCTGGACGGCCTCATCGAGCGGCAGTGGGGCATCCGGTGGACCTGCTTCATGGAGCCGTACCGCCTGACGTCGGAGATGATCGACAAGGTCGCCCGCGCCGGCTGCACCCTCATCAAATACGGCGTCCAGCACTTCGACCGCGACATGCTGCGGGTCATCGGCCGCGGCGATGAGGTCTCCGAGGTCGTCGACACCCTGCGCCGCACCGCCGATCACGGCATCCGCGTGTCCTTCGACATCATCCCCGGCCACCCCGGCGAGACCGAGCGCGCGCACGAAGTG
>JAWKRR010000067.1:0-39401 GCA_041389525.1 Myxococcota bacterium
TTCCACCCGGCCTATTTGCTCCGACGACCGGGACACAAGCGCGAAACGTGGCGGGATCTCCTGCGAGCCCGGGCCCTACTGCGCGGCGCGCCCTGAGGTCGGCCAGTGTGCCACCCCCCTGAAGAGTGCCGCCCGGCTCCGCCAGGTTAGCAACCAGGGCGGTCGGCGCTCTGTGGCGGCCAATTGACGGCACTGCCAGAAAAGGAAGAGGCCCGACCGGGCGATGCCAGTCGGGCCTCCAAACCCACAGAAGTGGGGGCGCGGCGAGGGATTCAGCGAACCGAATCACCCACCGCCAATGCGACTACAAGGAATCCTTGAACGTGCCCGACGGCTTGAAGCCGACGGTCTTCGAGGCCTTGATCTTGATGGTCGCGCCCGTCTTCGGGTTGCGGCCCTGGCGCGCGGCGCGCTCCTTGACCTTGAACGTGCCGAAGCCGGGGTACGAGAAGCGTCCGCCCTTCTTCACGGCCGCCTGGAGGCCATTGAAGACCTCCTGAACGATCGCCGCGGTCTCCTTCTTGGAGCGGCCTTCGATCTTGGAATGAACGTGGTCGATGAGTTCAGCCTTCGTCATGGTAGTTCCTCCTCAGGACGTGCGGTCGTACCGCGGTTGCTTTTCCACGGGACACCCCTCCGGGCCTATCCCTGTGGGGTTGTCTTACGTGTTCGCTCACGAAAATGCTGCAATGCAATGCGACCGCGGCCCCGGATGGACCCGTCGCGAGGGCGTCGGCATGCCGACACCGGAAACCCAAGTTTCATGGGCTCCAGAGAGCGTTCTCAAAGTGCGGCGCCATGGTATGGACCGTGGATCTTGGGTGTCAACCCACAATCGACGCATTTTTCCGCATGAAACAAGGGCGAAACGTGTATCAGTCACGACCGGGAACTTGGTTTGGTCGTGATTTCAAGCAGTTGCGCCCTGGCCCCCTCCACGGCGCGCGGGCCTCGAATTCGCGTTGGCCCATTGTTTTCAGGCGAAAACGCGCGTCGCGGACGCTCGGCACGGCATCGAACCTGTGGAGATGTGATCACAGCGAAGCCTCGGTGAAGTCGAGGCTAGCCTCCTCCGGCATGGTCGGGTACACAGTCCGCCGTGTCCGCCTCACCCGAAATGAGCGAGCTGACCCTCGCCGACTTCAGCTTCGAGCTTCCGCCCGAGCTCATCGCGCAGACGCCGTCCGCCCGCCGCGAGAACGCGCGCCTGATGCTCGTGGACCGACGCGGGGCGGCCGCCCCCGAGGACTCGGAGGTCTCGGCCCTTCCTATGCTGGTCCGCGGGGACGAACTTCTCCTTATAAATGATGCGCGCGTGGTCCCCGCGCGCCTCGTCGGCGCCAAGCCCTCGGGCGGGCGCGTCGAGTTCTTGGTGTTGGAGCCGCTGCCTGCGCAGCCGGGCGTCGTCCGCGCCATGGGGCGCTCGTCGAAGACCCTCCGCGCCGGGACGCCGGTCCACCTCGCGCCGGGGGTCGACCTGCTTGTCACGGCATCCCACGGCGAGGGCCTCTACGACGTGCGCCTGCCGGTATCCGGCGACGGGCTCTGGGCCTTCTTGGACGCCCACGGCGAGATCCCGCTCCCCCCCTACATCGCGAGGCCGGACGGCCCGACCGCGGACGACGCCGAGCGCTACCAGACCGTCTTCGCCTCCCAGCCGGGCTCCGTGGCCGCGCCGACGGCCGGCCTCCACTTCACCACAGCCCTGCTCGACGCCTTGCGTGCCCGCGGCTGCGAGTTCGCCCCGGTCACCCTCCACGTCGGCCCCGGCACCTTCCTGCCCGTCCGCACCGACCGCCTCGCCGACCACCGGATGCACCGCGAGCGCTACACCATCCCCGAGGCCACCGCTCAGGCCATCGCCGGCGCCCGCGCGTCAGGCCGCCCCGTCCTCGCCATCGGCACCACCGTCGTCCGCGCCGTCGAGTCCGCCGCCGATCCCACAGGCGCCGTCCGGCCCGGCGACGGCTCCACCGACATCTTCATCCGCCCAGGCCATGCGTTTCGCGCGGTGGACCAGCTGATGACCAACTTCCACCTGCCCGGCTCCACACTGCTCATGCTGGTCTCGGCCTTCGCCGGCCTCGCCCCAGTCCGCGCGGCCTACGAGGCCGCCGTGCGCCGCCGCTACCGCTTCTTCAGCTACGGTGACGGGATGCTCCTCCGATGAACACCAGCCGCGTCTTCAAGTTCGAGGTCCTCAACCACCAGCCCGACAGCCCGGCCCGCTGCGGTCGCATGCACACGGCGCACGGCGTGGTCGACACCCCTGTGTTCATGCCCGTCGGCACCCAGGGCACCGTCAAGGGCGTCACCCCGGCGCAGCTCCACGAGATGGGCGCCGAGATCGTGCTGGGCAACACCTACCACCTCTACCTGCGCCCCGGCATGGACGTCATCGAGGCCCACGGCGGCCTGCACCCGATGATGGGCTGGGAGCGCCCCATCCTCACCGACAGCGGCGGCTTCCAGGTCTTCAGCCTGCGCGAGCTGTCGCGCATCGGCGAAGACGGCGTCGCCTTCCGCTCGCACCTCGATGGCTCCGAGCACCTGTTGACGCCCGAGCGGGCCATCCGCATCCAGGAGACCCTCGGCTCCGACATCATGATGGCCTTCGACCACTGCCCCCCGGCCATGGCCGCCCGCGAGCTGCTCGTCAGCGCCGTCGACCGCACCACCCGCTGGGCACGCCGCTGCCTGGACGCCCGCACCCGCGACGACAACGCGCTGTTCGGCATCCTCCAAGGCGGCGTCGACATGGAGCTGCGCGCCCGCTCGGCCGACGGCCTCTTGCCGCTGCCCTTCGACGGGTTCGCCATCGGCGGCCTCTCCGTCGGCGAGTCCCGCGAGGCGACCTGGGCGACCATGGCCGAGACCGCCGCGTTCATGCCCGCCGACCGCCCGCGCTACCTGATGGGCGTTGGCACGCCGGAGGATCTCCTGCGCGCCGTCGCCGCCGGCATCGACATGTTCGACTGCGTGCTGCCGACCCGCAACGCCCGCAACGGTCGCATCCTGACCGCCGACGGCGACATGAACATCCGCAACTCCCGCTGGCGCCTCGACACCCAGCCGATCGACCCCGACTGCGGCTGCTACACCTGCCGCAACTTCACGCGCGCCTACCTGCGCCACCTGGACAAGGCCGGCGAGATGCTCTTCGGCATCCTGGCCTCGCTGCACAATCTTCAGTACCTGCTCGATCTCATGCGCGAGGCGCGAGTCCAGATCCAGGCCGGCTCGTTCACCCCCTGGTGCGCGGCAGCCCTTGAGCGGCGCGCCCTTGCAGCACATACCAGTTGACCGGTCAGGGGCTCTCTGCTATCGCTTGTGCCCCCGCCGAGACCCCACGAATCACATATTCGTGAATGATTTCGGGCAGTTGGGTCGGTTTTCGGGCCGAAATTGTCGCTTTCGGAGGACTCGTTGGATCGCTTGCTTCCTATGCTAGTTCTAGCCCAGGAGTTCGGCGCTGGTGGCGGTGCAGTCGCGCCGGCCGGTGCCCCTGCGGGAGCGCCAGCAGGCGGAGCCGGTCCCGCCGTCGGTGGTGGCTACGAGCAGATCCTCTTCATCGTTCTGATGTTCGTCGTCTTCTACTTCCTGTTGATTCGCCCGCAGCAGAAGCAGCGGAAGAAGCACCAGGAGCTGGTGAAGAACCTGAAGCGCGGCGACACCGTGATCACCAATTCAGGGATGTTCGGCGAGATCGTCGGGATGGACGACACGTCGGTCACGCTCGAAATCGCTAAGAATACTCGCGTCAAAATGCTCAAGAGCTACGTTGGCGGCCTCGCGAATGCGGAGACCGAAAAGAAGCTCGCCGAGAACCCGCCCGCCGCCTGAGGCAGCTCGACCGGTATGACCCCGGGGCACCGCGCCCGTCGCGTGTCCGGTCGCTATCGGCATGAAGGAGTCACGTAGCATGGGAAAAGACGGTCGTTGGGGCGCTATCGCCGTGTGGATAATCGTCATCACGAGCATCCTCTACACGTTGCCGTCCCTGGTCGGGCCTGAGCGCCTGCCGGCTTGGTACAATGGGTTCTTCTCGAAGAAGCTCAACTACGGTCTAGACCTCCAGGGTGGCCTTGAGCTGCGCTACACGGTCGACTGGAAGAAGGCGATCGAGAACAACGGCCGCAAGCTCGGCGACACCATCCGCTCGCGGGTGGTCGACGACATGGTCAAGCGCGACAACAAGAACGTCGCGGACCTGTCCAAGGATGAGGTCGCAGCCTATCAGGGCAAGATCGGCATCGAGATCCCCGACTACCCCTCGATTCGGTTGAAGTTCGTGGAGTCCGCGGACGCCGCGCTCCTGACCGACGACGCCCTCGAGCTGATCGACCCGCGCTACGAGCTGGTCGGCGTCGACGACAACACCATCGACTTGGTGCTGCGCGACGAAGAGATCGCCATCATCCGCACCGAGGCGGTGAAGAAGACCCGCCAGCTCATCAGCGGCCGCGTTGAGGCCTTCGGCTTGGTCGACCCCGACGTGCGCGTCGCCGGCGACAGCGACATCGTCGTCCAGATCCCGGGCGTCGGTCAGGGCCAGATGGAGGACGTGCGGCGCCGCATCGGCCAGACCGCGCAGCTGACCTTCCGCATGGTGGACCGCCTCGCGACCTTCTTCAGCGACAACGCCGCCGCGGTCGAGGCCTACAACTCGAGCAGCCCCGACCGCGTCGACGCGGTTCAGCTGGTCGCGCAGAGCCAGACCGGCCCCTACGTCCGCGCCGCGCGCAAGTCGGATCTGGTCCGCTTCGTCCGCACCCTCACCGTCCCCGACGACCACGTCATCGGCTACGAGCTGGTCGAGCTGAGCGAGAAGAACATCGTCACGGAGAAGTACTGGCGCAGCTACTACCTCTTCGGGAAGGTCGAGCTGTCCGGCTCGAACCTGGCGCGCTCGCAGGTGCTCTACGACGAGAAGGGCCTGCCCTACGCCAGCCTCGACCTGGACGGGGAGGGCGCCACCCTCTTCGGTGACCTGACCGCGGCGAACGTCGACGAGTACATGGCCATCATGCTCGACGACGTCGTGAACTCCGCGCCCGTCATCAACGAGAAGATCCCGGGCGGCCGCGTGAAGATCACCATGGGCGGCAACCGCAGCCCGCAGCAGGTCCTCGCCGAGGCCCGCTCGCTGACCACCGTCCTCAACCAGGGCGCCTACCAGGCCCCGGTCTACAAGGTCCACGACTACGAAGTCGGCGCCAGCCTCGGACATGACTCGGTCGCGGCCGGCAAGGCCTCGATGGCCTTCGGCTTCATCGCGGTCATCATCTTCATGATGATCTACTACAAGACCTCCGGGGTCTTCGCGGTGACGGCGCTGACCCTGAACATGCTGTTGATCCTGGCGCTCCTCGTCAGCTTCAACTCGGCGCTGACCCTGCCCGGCATGGCCGGCATCATCCTGACGGTCGGTATGGCCGTCGACGCCAACATCATCATCTTCGAACGAATCCGCGAGGAGATCCGAGCCGGGCGGCCACCGCGCGCGGCTGTCGAGAGCGGCTACGCCAAGGCGTGGTCGACCATCCTCGACGCCAACGTCACGACGGCGCTCGCGGGCGTGATTCTTCTCAACTACACCAGCGGCCCGATTCGCGGCTTCGCGGTGACTCTGCTCATGGGCATCGCGACCTCGGTCTTCACGGCCGTGTACGTGTGCCGCCGCATCTTCAACTGGTACCTCGAGGCGCGTCGCCCCGAGGTCCTGTCAATCTGAACTGAGGCGTTCGATGGAAATCATCAAGCCTGACATCGCCATCGACTTCATGGGGATGCGCAAGAAGACGGGGATTCTCTCCGGAATCGCCTGCGCAGCCAGCCTGATGGTTCTTGCGATCTTCGGTCTCAATCAGGGCATCGACTTCAAGGGCGGTAGCGCCGTCATCGTCACCTTCAAGGAAGGGGCGGCCGAGCGCGACAAGCTGGAAACGGCGATGCACGACCTCGTCCTCAAGGAGACGGGCGACACCGCGACGCAGGTGTCCGTGCAGGACTTCGATATCGGCATCGGCGCCGACCCGAACGAGGAGGCGATGCACCGCTACCTCGTCTACACCGAGGTCACGTCGCTGCTGAACGACGCGAAGCGCGGCGAGATCGCGACGAAGATCAAGGCGTCCTTCGGCGAGGGCACCCGCGTCGACATGCCGGCCGAGGGCGCTGACACCTTCTACGTCACCTTCCCCGAGGACGTCCCGGTCCTCGAGCGCAGCGACGCGCTCCGGGCGCTCTTCGGCGAGCTCGGCTTCGACCAGACCCGCATCATCTCGGGCGCGGAAGAGCAGCTCGAGATCGAGCGCGCCGCAGACCTCTCGCTGGTGCTGTCCGAGAAGGAAGCGAACGGCGACGATGGCTTCGATGGCGAGGTCGTCACCCGTGAGGCGTGGGAGAAGCAGAAGCTGAAGAAGCTCGAGACCAAGAGCGACCGGCGCTTCAAGGTCTCCGTCGAGGAGCTCAAGGCCAAGGTCACCGAGATGCTCGGCCAGACCTTTGGCGAGGGCTTCATCCGGGTCGAGTCGTCCACCAGCGTCTCGCCGTCCGTCGGCCGCGACCTGCTGAACAACGGCCTGCTCGCGGTGCTCTACGCGATCATCGGCATCCTCATCTACATCTCGCTGCGCTTCGACTTCCGCTTCGCCCCGGGCGCGGTCGTCGCCTTGGTGCACGACGTCATCATCACCATGGGCATCTTCGCGATCTTCCAAGTGAAGTTCTCGCTGCCCATCATCGCGGCGCTTCTGACCATCGTCGGCTACTCGCTCAACGACACCATCGTGGTGCTCGACCGGGTGCGTGAGACCTTCGAGACCTACCGCGGCCGCGACCTCAAGGACCTGCTCAATCGGGCCATCAACGAGACGCTCAGCCGCACGACCCTGACCAGCGCGACGACGCTCTTCGTGGTCATCTCCATCGTCTCGGTCGGCGGCGGTCTCATCCGCGACTTCGCCCTCGCGCTCCTCATCGGCATCGTGATCGGTACGTACTCGTCCATCTTCATCGCCAGCCCGCTGGTCTACTACATGGATGAGTACATCACCCGCCGCAACGCGAAGCAGCGCGTCGCCGCCAAGTAAGTGAGCCGCGCCGAGTCCCAGCGCCCCCACACTCGAGTCGACAAGACCTGGGAAATCCGCGAGCCGGATGCTGAACAGGTCGACGCGCTGAGGGAGGCGCTGGGCCTGGACCCGCTGGTCGCCACGCTGCTCGCGAACCGCGGCATCGTGGACCTGGACGAGGCCCGCGCGTTCTTGGACCCCCGGCTCTCCGCGCTCCCTGACCCCTTCCTCATGAAGGGCATGGAGGCGGCGGTGGGCCGCGTGCTGCGCGCCATCGACGACGGCGAGATGATCTGCGTGTGGGGCGATTACGACGTCGACGGCGTCACCAGCGCCTCG
Organism: Myxococcota bacterium; assembly: GCA_041389525.1. GTDB lineage: Bacteria > Myxococcota_A > UBA9042 > PHBI01 > JACKFB01 > JACKFB01. Next base: position 7,416 of record JAWKRR010000067.1, read on the forward strand.
CAGGTCGTGAAGTTCTTCGAGGCCGCCGGGCTGCCCATCGAGTGGTTCGTGCCCGATCGCTTCACCGACGGCTACGGCCTCAACGGTGACCGCCTGCCCGAGCTGCGCGAGCGCGGCGTGGACCTGCTGATCACCGTCGACTGCGGCATCACAAGCGTCCGGGAGGTCGAGGTGGCCCGCGCCCTGGGCATGGAGGTGGTCATCATCGACCACCACCAGGTCCCCCCGACGCTGCCCGCCGCCGCCGCCGTGCTGGACCCCATCCAGGTCGGCTGCGAGTTTCCCGACAAGCGCCTGGCGGCCTGCGGCGTGACCTTCATGTTCCTGGTGGCTCTGCGCTCGCGGCTGCGCGACCGCGGCAGCTTCGAGGGCAAGGTCGAACCTGACCTCCGGCGCTGGCTGGACCTGACCGCCATCGGCACCGTCGCCGACATGGTCCCGCTGCTTGGCGTCAACCGTGTCATCGTGCACCACGGGCTGCTCCAGATGGCGCGCACCGATTGGCCGGGCGTGCGCGCCCTGTGCCGCGTCGCTGGCGTCGCGCCGGAGGACGTCAACGCGGGCCGCATCGGCTTTCACCTGGGCCCGCGCATCAACGCGGCCGGGCGCGTCGCCCACGCCAGCGCCGGTATCGAGCTGCTGACCACCGGGGACGAGGCCGTGGCCGAGGCCATCGCCCGCGAGGTGGATGACCACAACGCCGAGCGCCGCGCCCTCCAAGACGACGTGTTCCGCGCGGCGTGCGAGCAGGCCGACCAGCACCCCGACCCCGAGGCCCGGCGCTCCGTCGTTTTGGCAGGCGAGGGCTGGCATCCCGGCGTGCTCGGCATCGTCGCGTCCAAGCTGGTGGAGCGCTACCACCGCCCGACGATCGTCATGACCATCGAGGAGGGGACGGCCAAGGGCTCGGCGCGCTCGATCCCCGGCTTCCGACTGGTCGAGCATCTGCGCACCCTCGAGGCGCACCTGACCAAGTACGGCGGCCACGACCACGCCGCCGGCCTCGCGCTGCCCGCCGAGGGGCTCCGGGCCTTCATGGACGCCTTCGAGACGGCGGCACGCGACGGGCTCGAGCCCCGCCACCTCCAGCCCCGCCTGCGCATCGACACCGTCGCGCCCCTAGACCTGCTCACCCGCGAGCTGGTCGAGACCCTCGCGCGCTTGGGCCCCTACGGCATGGGCAACCCCGAGCCGTCGCTGGTGGCCCTCGGCGTCCCCGTCATCGAGGCGCGCCCAGTCGGCGCGGACCAGACCCACCTCAAGCTCACCCTCGACGGCGGCCGCTACCCCATCGACGGCATCGCCTTCGGCATGGCCGACCTGATGCCCATGCCCGGCGATCGCGTGGACGTCGTCTACATCCCCGAGATCAACGTGTTCCGCGGGCAGGAGCGCCTGCAGATCCGCGTCAAAGCCATGCGCCCCACGGCCTGATCGCCCGTCGACCGCGGCCGGGCGGCGTGATAGGTTTTCGGCCCGAACTGGCCTCGGAGGCGGTGTGAACAAGGTCTACGAAAGCGCGCGGGCGGCCCTCGAGGGCATCCGCGACGGCGCCGTCGTCATGAGCGGCGGCTTCGGGTTGTGCGGCAACCCCGAGCACCTCATCAAGGCCCTGGCGGAGCTCGGGACCACCGGCCTCACGGTGATCTCGAACAACTGCGGCACCGACCACCAAGGCCTCGGCGTGCTGCTGCAGAACCGCCAGATCCGCAAGATGATCTCGAGCTATGTAGGCGAGAACAAGAACTTCGAGCAGCAGTTCCTCTCCGGCGAGCTGGAGGTCGAGCTGGCGCCCCAGGGCTCGTTGGCCGAGCGAATTCGCGCGGGCGGCGCCGGGATCCGCGCCTTCTTCACGCCGACCGGCGTCGGAACCAGCGTGGCCGACGGCAAGGAGACCCGCGACATCGACGGCGTCCCCTGCGTGCTCGAGCACGCGCTGACCGCCGACTACGCGCTGGTGAAGGCGTGGCGCGGCGACACCCACGGGAACCTCGTCTATCGAAAGACGGCGCGGAACTTCAACCCGATGATGGCGACCGCCGGGCGCATCACCATCGCGGAGGTCGAGGAGCTGGTCGAAGCCGGCGAGCTCGACCCCGACACCATCCACACGCCCGGCATCTTCGTGCAGCGAATCCTGGTGGGCACGGCTTACGACAAGCCCATCGAGCAACGCACAGTGCGCCCGCGGGCGGGGGGGGCGTAGTCATGGCGCTTTCACGAGAGCAGATGGTCCTGCGAGTCGCCCAGGAGCTGCGCGACGGCTTCTACGTCAACCTCGGCATCGGCATGCCGACGCTGGTGGCCAACCACATCCCCGCGGGGATGGAGGTGGTGCTGCAGTCCGAGAACGGGCTGCTCGGCATCGGGCCCTTCCCCGAGGAGGGGACCGAGGACGCCGACCTCATCAACGCCGGAAAGCAGACGGTGACGGCCGTGCCCGGCGCTTCGTTCTTCTCGAGCGCGGACTCCTTCGCGATGATCCGGGGCGGGCACATCGACCTCGCGATTCTAGGCGCGATGGAGGTCTCCGAGGAGGGCGACCTCGCGAACTGGATGATCCCCGGCAAGATGATCAAGGGGATGGGCGGGGCGATGGACCTGGTGGCTGGCGCGCGGCGCGTGGTCGTCATCATGAGCCACACGGCCAAGGACGGCGCGCCCAAGCTCTTGCACACCTGCGAGCTCCCGCTCACCGGGCGGCGCTGCGTGGACGCGGTGTTGACCGAGCTGGGCTGGTTTGAGGTCGTCGATCGCCCGGATGGTAGCCGCGGGCTGGTCCTGCGCGAGGTGGCGCCCGGCGAGACCGCCGACAGCATCCGCGCGGTCACCGAGGCCGCCTTCGAAGTCGCTGACGACCTCGTGGAGATCGGCAGCTGAAGACCCTGGGCATCGATTTCGGGCTGGCGCGCATCGGGCTGGCGGTCTCCGATGAGGGCGGGCGCATCGCGTTCCCGCGCCCAGCACTCCACGAAAAAGACAAGGGACAGCAGATCAAACGCGTGGTCGCGCTGATCGCGGAGGAGTCGGTCCAGCGGGTCGTCGTCGGGATGCCCTACGAGCTGGACGGCTCGATGAGCGACATCGCCCAGACCGCCGAGCGCTACGCCAAGAAGCTCGAGAGCGTCGTCGCCATCCCGGTGCACCGCTTCGATGAGCGGATGACCTCCGTGTCCGCCGAGCGCGCCCTTGACGCCATGGGGCAGAGCTACTCGCGGCCGAAGGACAAGGGCAAGGTGGACTCGGTGGCCGCCTGCATCCTCCTGCAAGCCTTCCTCGATAGCCCCGCGGCTCAATGACCGCCAAGCGTCGTCCGCGCCGGCGGAAGCTCCGCTGGGGCCTGTGGATCGCGGGCGCCGTGGCGCTCGCGCTGCTGGGGTCGGCCGCCCTGGTGTGGCGGACGCTCAGCGTTCGGCCGGCCGGCAACCCGGAGACCATCGTGCTGCAGGTGCCGCGCGGCGCGGGCGGGCGGGCGATTGTCGGGCTGCTGGACGAGCAGCACCTGTTGGCCGCCGACGCGGACTTCGCGTACGTCGCCCTCAGCGCGCTGGGCGGGCTGGACAAGGTGGAGGCGGGACGGCACGAGCTGCCAGGAGATCCCTCGCTGCTTGAGCTGGCGAAGCTGCTGCGGCGGCCGGCCAAGACCAGCCAGATCACCCTCACGTTGGTCCCGGGCGAGTCCCTCTGGCAGGCCGGGCGGCGGCTGGAGGTGGCGGGGCTCGGCAGCACCGGCGAGCTGCTGGCGCTCGCGGCCGAGCCCGGGCTGGCCCGCGACACGTTGAAGCTGCCCGTAGGCGGCGACCGCGCGGCGCGTCCCGATGGCGTGCAGCAGACCTGGCTCGAGGGCTTCATCTTCCCCGAGACCTACTTCTTCGCGCCCGACGCGACGACCGCCGACGTGGTCGCCCGCTGCGCCGAGACCTTCAAGAAGACCTGGAACCGCCTGAAAACCAGACGCCGCGCCGACGTCTTGGCTATACGCGACCGCTACGGCCTGGGCGAGTCCGAGCTGGTCGTCCTGGCGTCGCTGGTCGAGGAGGAGGCCAAGGCGCAGGAGGAGGGCCCGACGATCGCCGGGGTCTTCTACAACCGCCTGGCGCGCAAGATGCCTCTTCAGACCGACCCGACCCTGGTCTACCACCCCGAGCGCATCGGCAAACCCCCGACGCCGACCGACCGGCGCAACGCGCTGAACCCCTACAACACCTACGCGCACCCCGGCCTGCCGCCCGGTCCCATCTGCAGCCCCGGCGCCCGCGCCCTAGAGGCGGTGCTCAGCCCCGAGCGTCACGACTGGATCTATTTCGTCGCCCGCCGCGACGAGCGGGGGACCCACGCGTTCGCCCGCACGCTGCCGGAGCACGAAGCCAACATCCGCCGCTACCTCAACGCGCCCGCAGCGAGCGCGCCCTGAGCCGCTGAGCTTCCTTGACACCAAGCGCCCGTAGTTCCTAGCCTGCGCTTCGCGCGCACCAGCCAAGAGGCGAGGCCGAAGGCCCGTCGCGCCGAGGGGATCACACGATGAAGCACTGCGTCAAACTGAGCGCGCTCTTGCTGGTGTTGGGTTTGAGCGCCTGCGGTGACCAGGTCACCACCATCACCGCCGGGGATATTGGCTCCCACGGTGACGTCCCGATCAGCGATGTCACGCCGCTGGATGGGGTGTCCGATCCCGGTCCGGACGCCGCGGTCACGGACGCCGTGCTCTCGGGCCCCAAGCGCCTGGAGTTCGCGCAGCCCAAGGGCGACGACGGCCTCTCGTGCGAGGGCACCGACCACTGCAAGATCAAGCTGAGCTTCTCCGAGGAGCGCACCCTCTCGGTGCGCTACTTCGAGAACGACGTGCCCGTGCTCGGGAAGAACATCCGGTTCGAGATCCAGGCCGACCCGAACGGACTTGGGCAGCTCACGTCATTCAGCGCGCCGACCAACAGCGACGGCATCGCCAGCGTGGGTGTGCGGTCGGTGCAGGCCGTCGCCGGCAGCTTCGAGGTGAAGGCCTCGGTGAGCGACGGCTCGGTCGTGCCGCTGATCTTCAGCGTCGACGTGACCTCGAAGATCCAGGTCCCCCTGACCATCATCGGCTCTTACAACGGCGTGCGGCCGGGCGTGGTCACCTACAAGGCGCGCCTCTACCGGGAGACCGGGTCGTCCAAGCCCACCTGCGCGGACGTCGAGAAGCTCTACAGCTCCACCTCGGACTGGGAGAGCGCGGCCCACGACCTCTTCCCGCTGGTGCAGTCCATCACCAAGGGCGACTTCCCCGACCTGCAGAACGATAGCCCGCAGAAGTACACGATCATCGCCTTTGCCACGAAGGCCGGCAGCAATCTCGTCCTGGCCTGGGGCTGCGACGACAAGAACGGCACCGTCACCTTCGGGCAGGGCAACACCGTCCAGATCGAGCTGCTCGACCGGCCCCCGAAGTACGCCGGCACCTACAAGGTCACCAGCATCTTCGATCTGGTCAGCGCGCTGCCGCCGCCCATCGACACCATCGTCGCCGGCCTGCTCGACCTCTTCAAGAGCCCCGTCGGCGGCGCCTTGAACCTGCTGTGCAGCTTCCTCGGACAGAACAATTTCATCGAGGACATCTGCGGATTCATCTTCGACGACCCGACGAAGCCGTCCATCGACCAGCTGACGGGCACGGGCAACATCGTCGTGGACATCCTCGATGCGCTCATCAAATCCCTCGCGAAGGACTCGATCTTCGGTGACGTCCTCGCGGTCGGTGGCGACATCTCCGAGATGCTGACGGCGTTCACGGTCTCCGGCCTCATCACCATCCTCCAAGAGCCCAACGCCGACGGCGAGTGGGTCAAGGGCCAGCTCAAGGAGGAGTGGAGCGCCGTCACCGTGAAGTGGAGCCTGGGTCAGAACTGCGACCCCTTCACCGACCAGAACTGCGGCAAGCAGGAGTTCGGCTTCGGCGCCATCCAGGGCGGCAGCCCCGTCTCGGCGGAGCTCACCGGCGTCGTCGAAGACTTCTTCGACCTGACCATCGACCTGCACCCGCTCAACGTGAAGTACGGGTCGCTGCTCGACTACATCCTGCAGAACGTCCTGCTGCCGCTCCTCGCGGGCGACGGGAGCGACGGCGGGCCGGTCATCAACAGCTACGAGCTGCTGCTCCAGAGCCTCGTCGGCGGCAAGGACTGCTTGAAGCCCACGGCGACCAAGACCTGCTGCGAGGTCTTCAGCGAGAAGATCGTCGGCGGCGGCGCCAGCATCGGTACCAGCCTGATCGTGTCGGCCTGCGACGCGTTCATCGTGCTCGGCGCGACCACGGTCTCCGACCAGCTCAACAACCTCGGCCTCGACACGGCCAACGCGTTCCAGATCGGGACGATGACGCCCTGCAAGATGACCGATCCCGACCAGAACCTCGTCATCGACGGCTTCGGCAGCCCCGGCAAGCCGTGCCTGTGGGACGTCCGCCTCGAGATCTTCGGTGGCAAGACCACCATCGAGTCGCAGTTCTGGGGCGCGAAGCTCTAAGAGCCGCAGTCGGCTGCGGCTCGGTCCCTTGGGACTGAGCCGCCAGCCGCTGGCTTGGTCACCAAGGCCCGCCCGGGCCGTCGAGAGCGTGCATGTAGCCTCCCCGTGTCGCGTGCGCGCGTCGTTGCGCGCCGGCCACACAGCTACACGCGACGTGCCAGGGGGCGGGTCTAAGGACATGGGACTCGGAGCGAGCGGGCGGGGTCGCGACGGACCCACCGGGGCTATTTCGACCCGGCCCAGCCCGCCAGCCCGAGATCTCGCGCTCGCCCGCCAGCCGCGCCCGCGTCTTCGCCCACTCGCGGAGCCCCTTGATCTGCTCCTCGTAGGTTCGATAGAGCGGCACCGTCGCCTTCGCGACCAGCTGCATGTCCTCGAGCGTCAGCTCTCGCTCCTCCCGAAAGGCTCGGAAGAGCCCGCCGATGACGACCTGCTCAAGCTCCGCGCCGCTCATGTGCTCGGTGCGGGACGCGAGGTCGGTGACGTCGAAGCGTGCCGGGTCGCGACCGTGGGCCCTCAGGTGGATAGCGAGAATGTCCGCCCGCTCGGCGCTGCTGGGCAGGTCCACGAAGAAGATCTCGTCGAAGCGCCCCTTGCGCAGGAGCTCCGGCGGCAGCCGCTCGACCGCGTTGGCCGTCGCGACGACGAAGGCCGGGGCCGTCTTCTCCTGAAGCCACGTGATGAACGCCGCGAAGAGGCGCTGCAGCTCCTCGCTCCCGCTCTCCTCTTCGCCGACGGCCTTGAAGACCTTGTCGATCTCGTCGAGCCACAGCACCAGCGGCGACAGGGTCTCGGCGAGACGGAGCACGCGGCGCAGGCTCTGCTCCGGGCTGCGGCCGTACGCGAAGAGCGCGCTGAAATCGAGGCGGGCCAGCGGGAGGCCCCATACCTGGGCCACCGCCTTCGCCGTCAGCGACTTCCCGCAGCCCTGCACGCCGACCAGCAGCAACCCCTTGGGGGCCGGGAGCCCGAACGCCCTCGCGCGCTCGCCGAAGCCGGCCTCGCGCTCGAGCAGCCAACTCTTGAGCGACCCGAGCCCACCGACCGCGTCGAGGGCCGGTGGCGCGTCGATGAGCTCCAGCAGGTCCGTGCGCTTCAGGATGCGCCGCTTCTCGCTCACCAGGTCGTCGGTGCGGCCGCCCGCCAGCCCGTCGCCATCGCCAAGGGAACGGCGGAAGGCGCGGCGCGCCGCCGAGAGGGTCAGCCCTTGCACCGCGCGCACCGCCCCCGACGCGGTCTCCGCCGAGAGCGCCACCGAGGCCGAGCGCGCCTCGCTATCCAGCAGCGCGCGCAGCATGGGCGGGTCAGGCAGCGGCCACTCGAGCACGACGAAGTCCGTCTCGAGCTCGGTGGGTAGCTCCACGTGCGGCGACAGGAACACCAAGCTCTGGCCTCGCGATTCGAGGCTCGCGCGCAGGTCCCGAATCTGCCGCACGACGATCGGATCGCCGAGGAATGGATGGAAATCGACGAGGGCGAAGAGCGCCGGATCGGTGTGCGCGGCGACCGCGTCGAGGCAGGTGCGCGCGTCGTGCTGCAGGTCCTTCCGGCGCGCCGCGGTGACGCTCACCGGTCGCACCGTGCGGCCGACCTCGCGGCCCGCCACGACCAGCGCCTGGAGCACGCGGTCCTCTTCGTGGCTCTCGATGGCCAGGAAGGGGTAGCCCGCGCGGAGGTAGCCTCGCAGCAACTCCGCGACATCGGGCGACGCAGCGCTCAGATCGACCCGCTCGCCGCCTCTTGGCGTGTGGCGGCTGCGAGCACTAGAAGACACCCGTGGGTAGCGCGAAGCCGCCCTTCTTGGTGCTGCCACTCTTCTTGGAGCCGCTGCTCTTGCTCCCGGACTTGGCCTCTTCAGCCGCCGCCGCTGCCGCCTTCTCGGCCTTCTCCGCGGCGGCCTTGGCCTTCGCTTGGGCCTCCGCCGTCTCACCGCGCGCCGCGTTCGCCTCGGCGACCGCCTTCGCCGCCGCCGCCTTCGCCGCCGCAGCCTCGCGCTCCAGCGCGGCGATGCGCTCTTGCTCGGCGACCTTCTCCTGCCACTTCGCCGTCGCGTCGGCCACCAGCGCCGTGCTCTGCGCGCGAATGTCGCTCAACGTGATGACGCCCTTGGGCTGCAGCACATAGATGAGCCCGCCCGCCAAACCAGCGATCACCACAAACGCTGCCACCAGAGGCATCTTCGAGCGCTTCGCCTGGACCGCCGCGGCCTGGCTCTGCGCCAACCCCTCGGTCTCCGTGGCGAGCCGCTGCTGACGCTCTTGGTCCGCCGACGCCTGCCGCGTCGCCGCCTCTTCGCGCTCGCGCCGCGTCAACGCCTCGTTGCGCCGCCGGGTCTCTTCCTGCAGCTGCTTCTGAAGCTGCTCCCGACGTAGGGCCTCTTCGCGCTGCCGCGACAGCCGATCCTCGTCGTCGCGCACCTTCAGCTTCTGATCCAACGACGCCCGCTCGCGATCGGCCTCTTTCTTGGCCTCGTTCAGCAGATCGGTGAGCAGACTTCCCACTTGGTCTGCCGCAGGCGCCGAGGTGACGAGTCCGTCATCGGCAGCTGCCGCAGGCTTGGCCTTCTTCACAGTTGTCGCCTTCTTCTTCTCGGACTCGAGCATGGCATCGAGCGCGTCCAGATTGGCTTTACTTTTGGTATCAGCCATCGAGTTCTCGCACCTCGTGCGGTCACGTGATCCGCCGGCGGCTGCGTCGGGGGCGACGCCCGTGGTAGCGCCACGCCAGCTGCCGCCTAATGGCCGCAGCAAGTCCACCGACCCAAGTACACCTCTAGAATAGCGGCCCCGCTACAACCCGGTCAACGCGCGTGTGCGCTGAATGGCATTCGGTGCCGAATTCTGCGCGCCCGGTAGCGTTGGCGTGGGCGGTAGGTCGCGCGGAGCCGCTCAGCTGGCGATTTCCCCAGGGGTCGGGTCACCGGGCGGCGGCGACCGCCGGACCGAGACCTCGAGGATACGCGTCGCGTCGGCGCGCACGACCTCGAGATCAAAGCCTTGAAGGTGATGGGTGAACCCTTGCTCTGGCATGCGCCCGGCGACATGCATCAGCAGGCCGGCGACCGTCTCGTAGTCGTCGTCGACCCCGTCCAGATCGACGCCCGGCCCGAGAGCGTCCTCGAGATCGCTCACAGACACCACGCCGTCGACCATCCACACGCCTTCACCCGCCGGGCGGACCTGCGCGTCGACCACGTCATGCTCGTCGTAGATGTCGCCGAAGACCTCCTCGACGATGTCTTCCAGGGTCACGATGCCGGCCACACCGCCATACTCCGACGCGATGATCGCCATGTGCGTGCGCGACTGCTTCATCGCGACCAGCAGGTCGGGCAGCGGCATGTTCTCGGGCAGAATCATCGGCAATCGAATCGTCTCGGCCAGGTCGACGGCTTCCCGCCCTCGCGCGAGGACCGCGGCCAGCAGATCGCGCACGTAGAGCACGCCACGCACGTCGTCGACGGACTCGCCGTAGACCGGATAGCGAGAGAAGCCGGACTCGCTGACCGCGTTGAGCACCTCGGCGATCGGGGCGTTCAGCGAGATCGCGTGCACGTCCGGGCGCGGGACCATGATCTCGCGGGCGACCTTCTCGTCGAGCTCGAGCACGCCGGTCAGCAGCCGCGTCGCGCCGGGGTCGATCGAGCCGTCCATGGTGCCCACGCGCACCATCTCCTCGATATCCTCTTCAGTGACCCGCGCTCGCTCGCTGGTCAGCTCGCCGCCCATCCAGGTAACCACCCGCCGCGTCAGCGCCACCAGCAGGATCATGGGCCCGTAGGAGACCGTGAAGAACGGCGTCAGGATCGGGACCAGCGTCGCGAAGGCCTCGGGGTTGTGCTTCGCGTAGGTCTTCGGCACGACCTCGCCGACGATCAAGATGGCGAGCGTCATCCCGCCGACGGCGATCGGGATTCCCCAGCCGGCATACTCACTGCCCGCCAGCATGTTCTCCGTCAAAGCGGTCGCGAACGCGCTGGCCGTGATGTTGACGAAGTTGTTCCAGATCAGCAGCGACGCGAGCACGTCGTTCGGCTGCTCGATCCAACGCCGCAGCATGCGCGGCATCTTGGCGCCCGAGTCAGCCTGCGTGCGCAGCTTGACTTCGGAGAGGCTGACCAGCGCGGTCTCCATCCCTGAAAAGAGGGCGGAGAGCAGCACCATCATGGGAATCAAGACCGCTTCGAGAGAAATGGAGTCCACGCGGGGTCAGGTAGGGAAGGGCGCAGGGTCCCGCGGTCGCGGGTCGTTGCACCGCCGGGCCGGGCTGCATAGTATCACGGTCAGACGAGGCTTCCACCCGATTGAGACGAGGCCTGCATCGAGCGTTCGCGCGCCAGTCGGCAGCGACCTCTCTGCCAACTCCGACTTCAAGGAGCGCCCCATGCGCCAGCCCCTGTGTTTCGAGCTCGCGTCTAGGGCGCTGGTAGTCGGTCTCACCTTGTTTGCCGCGGGCTTCAGCCTCTCCGCCTGCGACCTGTTCGGCGGGGACGACGGGACCTCGGGGCCGGCCACGACCTGCAGCTACCCCACTTCGGAGGGGACCTCGGGCAAAGAGATCGGGGCGAGCTGCACCACGAACGCCGAGTGCGCGACGAACTTCTGCATGATGCCGGGGGCGACCGGGAACCTCAGCAACGAGGTGTTCGGCTTCTGTTCGCGCGCCTGCGACTGCAACGACGACGCGAGCACGCGCGTCGCCACCGAAGACGCGAACATCTACGAGTGCGTCTATCCCGCGGGAAATCAGGGCAAGAACCGGCACGTGGTGCTGGAGTGCACCAACGTCGCCGATTGCCGCGACGTCGACCCCGCGTGGAGCGAGTGCTTCAACGGCAGCTCGCTGGTGGGCATCGGGACCATCAAGAAGATCTGCGCGTCGTTCAAGTAGCAGCGCGCGGCCGACGGGATCGAGCCTTGGGCGCGCGATCGCGGCCGGCTCAGCCCCCGTCCTTCTTCGGGTCGTAGCTGTGCGGGGCTGGCTTACCCTTGCGTCGCCAGCCCTCGACCACGTCCGCGGGCACCGCGGGCACCCAGGACGGCCGAAGCACCGGCGAGCCCCAGCGCGACTGGACCTTCGGTGGCAGGTTGCCGGACGCGAAGTCGGCGTCGTACCCATAGATGTCGGTCAGGAAGATGGCGCCGCCGTCTTCGGCCACGTCCACCGTCATGTACTCGGTGACCAGCGGCACGGGCTTCTTCACGTCCATGCCCCGCTGCGTCCGCGCCTCCAGGCTGCGACGCACCTCTTTGGCGTCCCAGCCGTCGCGGACCAGGATCATCTCCGCGAGGTCCAGCGGGTCCTGCACCCGGATGCAGCCGTGGCTGAAGTCTCGCCGCATCTCACGGAAGAACTCTCGCTTATCGGTGTCGTGCAGGTAGATGGCGTTCGACTCCGAGAGCAGGAACTTCACTTTCCCCAAGACGTTGCCTGCGCCGCCGGTCTGGACGAGCACCTCGCGACCGCTGTCGAGCTTGTGTTTCACGACGCCGATCTTCTCGAGGTAGTCGGGATCGTTGGCCAGCTTGGTCTTCATCTCGCCCTTCTCGACGCGCTCCGGGAGGATCCAGGAAGGGTTGGCGATGACCTGGTACAGCGTCGTGGTGAAGAGCTGTGTGCGGTTGATGTGGCCCTGGACCAGCTTGACCTTGTCGTCGTCGAGGCGGTTGGTGCCGACGATGGCGCGGTGGCGGTGGGTCACCTTCCCGTCGTCGACGACCTGCAGCTCGAAGGCCGGCACGTTCACGCGGATGTAGAAGTCGCCGAGGCCGCGCGTCTCGCTCTCGCGCCAACGCTGAAGCGTCAGGGCTATCTGCTCGACGCGGCGCGAGATCGGCACGTTCAGGCTGCGGATGGTGCCCTCGAAGACCAGCCCCTCGGCCTCGAGCTCGTGGTGGCGTTGGTAGTCGGTGACGGCGGCGAGCAGCGCGTCGCCGTAGCGGCCGTCCTCGGGGCCGCGGTAGTAGCCCTCGCACGTGAGGCGCGCCTGCAGTTTTGCGACCTCGGGGCCCTCCATGCCCGGCCGAATGCGCCACGTCGTCGGCAGTGTGGCGAAGCAGCCGCTCGCGTCGACCTGGCGGTAGTGCGCGTAGACCTCGCGCAGCCGCGCGTAGAACGGGTGCGGCGGGTCGAGGCTCGCCAGCGCTGCGGCTGGGTCGTCGGACTCCACGATCTGCTTGAGGGTCGCGAACAGCTGCCGGCGCGGCTTCTTCTTGGCCGTCGCGGTGACGAGGTTCTTGGTCACCCGGAAGGGGCCGGCGCGCCGAATCAGCGTGAAGTCCAGGACGTGCCGAAGCAGCTCCCGGCTCAGCTCCACGTCGAGCGCGGCCGCCTCGGCGCTGACCTCAGGCCCCGAGCGGCTCCGGGCGAGGGCGGCGGCGATGGTCTTGACCTGATCCGCGTTGGGCGAACCGCCGGCGGCCCGCAGCTTCTCAAGCGCCCGCTCGCGGTGCAGCCGGGGTGCCCGCAGCAGCTCGACCAGGACCTCGCCCGCGGCGCCGGAACCCTCGGGGGCGGTCACCTGCGAGCCCTGGATGCTCGCCTCGAAGGCCGCGACCCGCTCGGCCAACGCCGGCATGCCGTAGCTCGCCGGGTCCAGCCCGTGGTCCGCCATCGTCGCGAGCCGGCTGAGCAGCGCTCTGCCGAGCGGAGTAGGCCCGCTCGCGTCGATCAGCGCGCCCGCGCCAGCGTTCTTGAGGAAGGTCAGCCGGATGTCGGCCAGCCACTCGTCGGCGTTGATCGCGCTCTTCTCCGCGGCGGCCATCGCCGTGTCGGGCGCGGCGTCTTCGGGGTCGGCGGCGCCGTTGAGCTCGGCGCGGGCGGCCTCGATCGCGAGGACCAGCGGCATCAGCGGGTCGTCTTGGAGCGCCTGGGCAGGGCGGGCTGTCGCAGCCGCGCTCGCAGCGTGGGGGGCGCCCTGTCCCGAGCCCGAGGCGGCAGCGCTCGTCTGGGACTGCGCCTGCGCCGGGGTCGCCGGCTTCTTCCCGGAGTGGACCACGGCCGCCGTGAGCGCCCCCAAGAGCATGCCGGCGGCGGCGATGCCCACGAGCGCTTCACGCCCGCGTCTTATGGGCTGGGCCTCGGTCTCCTCCACGGCTTGGAGGCAGACCACGCCGGGGCAGACCCGTCAAGTTCGCCGCCGCGGCCGGCGCCCCCGTCGGGTCTCTAGCGACCGAGCAGGCGCCCCAGCCCGCCGAAGAGCGCGCTCGCCCGCGCGACGATCCGCATGGTGCGCTTCGAGTAGGGATACCAGTGCGGCTCCGAGCGCAGGCCCAGCCGATCCTCCGCCACCGACTGCTCGACCGCGTACTTGCGCAGCCCGCCGGGGCCGTGCCGCCGGCCGACCCCGCTCTCTTTTTCGCCGCCGAAAGGCAACTCGGGCAGGCCGTAGCTGATGACCACGTCGTTGATGCAGATGCTGCCGCTGCGGATCTGGCCCGCCACCCGCCTCGCCAGCGCCTTGTCCTGTGACCACACGCACGCGTTGAGGCCGTAAGGGCTGTCGTTGGCCAGCCGGACCGCCTCTGAAGCGCTGGCGACCGCCATGATGGGCAGCACCGGGCCGAAGGTCTCATCGCGCATCAGCAGCATGCTGTGGTCGACGTCGACGACGATCGTGGGGGGGTAGAAGTTCTCGCCCAGCTCTGTGGCGCGCTGACCGCCCGCCAGGACACGGGCGCCGCGCTCGACCGCGTCCCGCACGTGCGCCTCGACCGTCTCGACCTGGGAGGGCCGGGTCATCGAACCGATGTCGTGGTCGTAGTCGCCGTCGATCCCCTGGCGCAGCTGCCGCGTTCGCTCCACCACCCGCTGCACAAAGGCGTCGTGCACGGTCTCTTCGACGTAGACCCGCTCGACCGACATACACATCTGGCCCGCGTTGAAGAAGGCCCCCCACACCGCCGCCGCCGCCGCCCGGTCCAGGTCGGCGTCGCGCAGCACCACCATCGGGTCCTTGCCCCCCAGCTCGAGGGTGCACGGGATGAGGCGACGCGCGGCGACCGCCCCGACCTGGCGGCCCACGGCGACGCTGCCCGTGAACGTGATCTGGTCGACCACCTCGCACAAGGCGGCACCGGTCGTCCCATCGCCAGTGAGCACCTGGAACACGCCGGCGGGGAGGCCGGCGGCGCGCGCGATCCGCTCCAACTCGAGGGTCGCCAGCGGGGTCAGCTCGCTGGGCTTCAGCAGCACCGCGTTCCCCGCCAAAAGCGCAGGCACCGCCTCGCCAAACCCGAGATCCAGCGGGAAGTTCCACGGGCTGATGATACCGACCACGCCGCGAGGGTGCCGCGATACCCACGCCAGCTTCGTCTTGACCAGATGGGGCGTGATCTCCTCGTCGCCGAGCAGCGCCTCCGCCCGCACCGTGTAGTAGCGCATCGTGTCGAGCAGCATGGTCAGCTCGACCAGGGCGTCGCCGCGCACCTTCCCGGTCTCCGCGACCAGCCGATCCAGCACCGCGTCGCGCTCGGCCGTGATCGCGCGCAGCACCGCGGTCATCACCCGCACCCGCGCTGGGACGCCGCGCTCAGCCCACGCCGCGAAGGCTGTGCGCGCGGCGACCGCGGCGTCGGCCACCTCGTCGGCCGTGCGCACCGGCACCTCGCCCAGGCGCTCGCCCGTGTGGGGCGCGCGCACCTCGATCATTCGGCGCCCTCTTCGCCTTCCAGGGGCAGCTCCTCGCCGTGGTGCCCCTCGCCATCCTCGGGCAGCGGCTCCTCGCCCTCGACGATGGCCTCGTCTTCGCCTTCCTCCGCGGGCAGCTCCTCAGGGTAGGCCTCGTCGCGGGTCGGCACAGGCAGCGCGCGCGCCGCGGGGAAGCTCGCGCGCCCTGGCGGCATCACCGGCGTCGGCGCAGCGATCGGCCCCGGCCGCGTCGCCCCAGGCAGCGCGCCCCGGGTCACCCCGCGCGTGGGTCCGCCCATCTCCGCGCGATCTCGGGCTGCCGCTCGAGCTGCCGCCGCCGCCGCCGCCCGCGCGCTGGCTCGCCCCGAGGGGTCCGGCGCGACGCCGCGGTCGCTGGTCTCGCCGCCGGGGGCCTCGGTCTCTTCGGGCTCCGCAGGCTCGGGCGCAGGCTCGTTCGCCGTCTCGGGCGCGTCTCCGCCGCCGCTGGTGAACTTGGGCTTTCGCGTCTTGAAGCCACCACGCACTCGCGGCGGCTCGGGCTTACAGTCCGGCTTCGAGAGGATCCCTCGGCACCCGATCCCCAAGACGCCGTCGCGCATCGAGCCGCGCAGCCGCGCGTCCTGGCGGAACGCCATCTGCAAGATCTTGTTGGGCTGACTGGTCTCGCCGTCCTCGCCCTTCACGCGCTTCTCCAGGAAAGCGTCGGTGAAGTGCACGGCGAAGTGCACGTCCAGCAGCGCCTTGCCCAGAGGCTCGCCCTGGCGCACGTGGATGACGCTGGCCTCATCGAACTCCAGCTCGAGATCCGCTCCGCTCGCGCCGACGTCCTCGAATCGGATGATGGTGTCGTCGGCGCCGCGCCCGCGCACGGCGCCCTTGCGCGCAGGGGTCAGGTCGCTCGACTTGCCAGCCACCAGCTTGAGCTGCAGCTCGCCCAGGTCCACGTCGCTCAAGGTCAGCGGCCCCAACTGGCGCGACGGGATCACCGGCTTGACGATCCGCGCCTTGGAGAGCGCGACGTCGATGGTCCCAGCCAGATCGGACGGGTCCACGCCCTGGGTCACGCTCAGGTTGCCGCCCAGCACGCCGTGTAGGTCGTAGCCCACCAGCGCCAAGAAGAGGCCCTCAGGCCCCAAGCGGACGCCCTCGATCGCCTCGATCGCGAGCGCCGAACCTTCGCCTTCCACGCGGTCGAGCTTGCCGCCGCGCACCGTCCCGCCCTGCATATCCAGCTCGAAGGTGGCGTGCACGGCCTGCGAGAACGCCAGCGCCAGCACACCCACGTCGGCCTCAAGGCGGTCGACCTTCAAGACCCGCGGCGGTCCCTTTCGCTCGGGTACGGGCGCGCCGGGCGGCCCAGGGGCGAGCTTCTTGGGCTGCATCTTCACGACCACGTCGGTCAGCTCGGCCCCGCCGCCCATGGACAGATCCAGCTCGCCGATGCGCACGTCGGCCCCGAGCGCGGCGCTGCCCTTCTCCTCCATGAACTCGCGGGCGCGGTCGCTGGGGAAGGTCCAGACGAAGAAGAGGAGCAGGCAGAACATGAAGAACGCGACGTAACCCGCGCCCTTGGCA
Organism: Myxococcota bacterium; assembly: GCA_041389525.1. Lineage (GTDB taxonomy): Bacteria > Myxococcota_A > UBA9042 > PHBI01 > JACKFB01 > JACKFB01. Next base: position 24,120 of record JAWKRR010000067.1, read on the forward strand.
AACCCGATGAGGATGCGCGTGACGTTCACTCTGTGCCCCCGCCGGCCTTGTAGTAGAAGGTCGACACGACGATCTGGGCGTTCTTGCGCGCGACCCGCCCGTCTTGGAAGTCGCGCGTCAGCTCGATGTTGGTCACGAAGAGCATCTGACTCGACGCCTCGATCTTCTCCATCAACTCGTAGATCGCGTCGAAGGTCACCACGTCGCTGAGCGTAATCGGCTGGTCGCGACGGTAGTAGCCCACGTCCGACACCTTCTTATCCTTCGTGCGCTTCTTCTTCTTCGACAGGTAGGTTTCCTGCGTCTGGTCGAACTGCATCACGTCGGAGAGCTTCTTCTGGCCCTCGACCTCACCGCGCCGATTGCGCGCGTCGAAGTTGATGCGCTTGGCGATCTCGTTGACCGCCAGCTTCAGGTTCAGGTCGTTGCTCTCCTCGGCCACCCGACGCAGGCGCTCGGAGTGCTCGCGCTGCTCCAGAAACGAGCCCGAGCTCGAGTAGATGGTCTTGAGCGCGTCGCGGTCCTCGGCGATGCGCTCCTCCAGGTCAGACACCGACGAGCCCAACCACAGGGTCAGCAGCACGACGATCGAGCCGAAGAGCAGCCCGAACATCGTCCCGACCAGCACCTTCTCGCGGGTCGACAGACGGTCGAATGAGATCCCCAGGCGCGCCATTACTCCCCTCCGCCGGCCGCGGGCTTATCGGCCTTGGGCTTTTCCTTGGGCTTCTCTTCGACCGGCTTCTGACAGCCGATGTCGATCTTGAGCTGAAAGCGCAGCCAGTCCTGGCGGTCGCCAAAGCTGATGCGCGTCGTGTCGTTGGTCTCGACCGCGCGAAAGCACACGTTGCGCTTGAGCTCGCCGGTGAAGGCCTCGACCGCCTCGATGTTGTTGGCCTCGCCCTTGATGAACGCGGTCTTCGTGTCGATCTGGACCTGCTTGAGCTCGACCTTGTAGCCCGACTCGCGCTCGGGCACGGGCGTGTCCCCGGGCTCTAGCGGCACGCCGTCCGCAGTCGCCTCCTCGTCGTCGCCGACACCTGGCGGCGAGGGGTCGCGCGGCCCCGGCGCCACACCGGGTTGGCCCCCGACCTCCCGCGCGTTGACCGCGTCCTGAGCCGTCGTCACCTGCAGGAACGCCTTGAAGGCGCTGACCTCGGGGAAGACCTCTTCAGCTTCCGCTTCCAGCGGGTTCTTCACCGTGTCGAGCACGTGCTCGAAGTCGGTGTCTTCCTTCCCCAGGACGGTCGAGCTGTAGTCCGACAGCTGAGCCACCAGGGCGGCGTGGTTCTTCTCGAGGCCCTTGTAATGGGCGTACTGGCGCCCGAAGAACGCCATCACCAGCACCGCCGCCATCAGCAGCAACCAGCCGGCCCGATCTCGGATCGCCTTGTAGTCCGACTCGTGCGCGAAATCGCCCTGCCGGAAGTCCAGGCTGTCCGCCGCGCCGCCGCCCACGAAGCGCAGCGCGAGCGCCACCGACGCCGGCGACGAGACCGCGGCCGTCGAGCCCGCAGGCACCTGCGACCAAGGCGCGCCGATCACGTCCGGACGCCGCGTCGGCAGCCCCAGCGCCCCCGACACCGACTCTTCGATGCCCGGGATCTGCGAGGTCCCGCCGAAGACCAGCAGCTCGCTGACGCCTTCGTCATGCTGATTCGCGTAGGCGTGCAGCGTCAGGCGCAGGTCGCGCAGCACAGGCTCGAGCGCCTTCCACGCGATCTTCGCGACCTTGTCGACCACCGCCTGCTCGATGCCCGCCACGCCCGCGCCGTCAAAGCGCACCGCGTGATGCTTGAGCCGCTCCGCCTCGCCGTAGTCGAGGTCCAGCGCCTTCATGATCGCCATCGTGATGTGGTGCCCGCCGCCGCTGATGGTGCGGACCGCCTGGGTCACCCCGTTCCGAACCACGGCCACCGAGGTCGTCGCGTGGCCGAGGTCGACCATCGCCACCGCCGCGCTCGGCGTGCCCCCGCCCAGCTGATTGAGCAGGTGCGGGAAGGCCAGGGTCTCCAGTGTCAGGATCTTCGGCGCCGCGTCAGCCTCTTCAAGCTCCCGCAGGTGCTCGGTAAGCCAGCTCCGCTCCACCGCAGCGCACAAGAGCTTGGCGCCGCCGTCTTCGGTGTTCCCGACGCGGTAGTAGTCGTAGACGAGGTCTTCGAGGTCGAAGGGCAGCAGATCCTCGAGCTGAAAGCCCAGGATGCTGCGGATTCGCTTGTCGTCGGTGAAGGGGAGGGTCAGCTCGCGCACCAGCACGCGTTTTCCGGGCACCGCCGAGGCGATGGCGTCCCACTCCTTGATGTCGCGCAGCACGGCGCGGACCGCTGGGCCGGTGCTCAGCGGCGCGATCTCGCCCGACGGCCCGCGGGGAATGTGGTGCTCGCGGACGTCGACCAGCGTGAAGCCGCGCAAGGTCGACTCAAGGACGGCGGCCTTGATTGACCAGCTTCCAACGTCGAGTCCGATGACGGTCTTTGCCATGAGGCAGTGGGCTCCTGAGCAACCGAGGGGCGTCGCGCGCCGCGGCGTATCCTACTGGATGTTGAAGTACACAGGCTCGCCGGTCGATAAATCCACGACCGTCGTCAGCTTGCGTTTCGTTTGATGGAAGGTCCCGGTGGCCTCGATGCGCACCATCGTGGTCATCACGTCGAGGTGGTCCTGCACCGTGCGGGCGTTGGGGCGGATGGCGATGCCCGACTGGCTGAGGGCGGAGTACTCGCCGAAGAAGCGGATGAACTTGCTCATGTTGGTGAAGGGCGTCGAGAAGGCCGCCTTCTTCAGGTCGCGGCAGGTGTCCAGCATGATCAGCGCTTCGTCCATGGGCGGAATCACGCCCGGCAGCACGTTCCAGCAGAGCTGTAGCCGAATCGCCTCGTCGTCGATGGCTTGGCAGAGCACGCCCTTCAGCGTGGCGAGATCGGCGTCGTTTACGTTGAGCTTACCTGTGGAGAAGACGGTCAGCTTGTCGCGGATCTTGCAGTAGATGTCGGACGCCATCCCGCTGACGAGCTGCACCTCGCCCACCGTGTCCATCTTGGCGTTCTTCACGTCGTAGCCGTAGCGGGCGTAGTCGGCCGCCTCGGAGCCGCCGGACTCGGTGAACTCACCGTTGGGGCCGACATCGGTCTTGTTGTCGTCGGCGTCGGTCCAGTCCATCACGTTCAGGATGACCTGGATCATCTCGTCCTCGGAGTCGAACTCTCCCGAATCCAAGAAGGGCCGCAGCAGTCCGTAGAGCTTCAGGCCCAGCTGCTTTCGCTGCACGTCCAGGTTGAAGCCGGCCGGTCGGGCGCCGCCTGCCGCCTGGTCTTGAGCGGCCTGTCGCAGCGCGCCCAGGCCGCTCGGAGGGTCGGTGGACGCTGCGTTCAGGTTGGTGCGGCTGTCCTCGGCCGTGACGACGCACTCGAAGGTCCCGCCCTCTTTGACGCCGACGGCCTCCTCCTTGCTCATGTCGAGGATGTCGAGGCCAAAGAAGTTGGCGCGGCCTGTGGAAAAGACGTGCACGAACTCGCACGCCTGCCGCCAGATCTCGATGCCCGCGCCGCCTCCGCTGCCGCCCATCAGCGACAGCGCCGCCTTCATCTGCGGGAAGTTCTTCTTCGCGTTCACCGCCAACAGCGCGATCTCCATGGAGCTGCGCGCGTGATAGAGCGCCTGCGTCTCCGCGGTGACGTTGCCGGCCATCCAGATGTTGGTGCGCGTGTTGTAGGCGAACTCCGTCGACAGCGCCCCCATCACCGCCACCGTCACCATCACGATGAGCAGCGCCACGCCGCGCTGTGTACCCGGGACGTCGGCCCGCACGGTGTCCCGCATTGCAGCACGCGTCAGGCGCACGGCATCGCCAACCGCCATTGCTTTCGGCGCGCTGTGGACTCGTCCTTCTGTTGCGGTGCGCACGTCCATCTCAGTACCAGAGCGGGTCGGTGACCCGCAGCTCGACCTGGGTCTCCAGCGGAAACTCGCGACCGGTCTCGTCTAGCAGCGTCAGCTTCACCCGAATCCGCGAGGGCAGGGTGATGCGGTCGAGCACCTCCTGCTCGCTCTTCTCGGCGATCTTGTCGACCGCCTCCGCGGCCACCTGGTTGCCCAGCCTCTGCCCGATGCCGCCCGCCTCGTCGGTCCGCAGCGACTCCGCCGCGTCGCGCTGCAGCTTGATGGTCTTCAACAGCTCGCGCTTCTCCAGCGCGTCGTCGATGGTGACCTCCCACTCCGAGTCCCAGTCCTGGCCGGACTTGTCGTAGTACTCGAACTCCAGCTCCTTGACCCCGCGCAGCACGGTCTCCTCTCGCCCGCCTTTGCCGCCGCGGTCGTCGATGTGCAGCTTCACGCGCCGAATGACCGCCGGCTCCCCGTCCTCGTCGCGGTCGAGCCGGTACTCCACCTCAAGCTCGTCGCTCTCGCGGGCGTCGCGGCGAATCGGCTCGTAGGCGGAGGTGTTGAAGGTCACGCGGTCGCGCGCCCCATCGAAGAGGGTCTCGGTCCGCTTGTCCTCGGCCTGATGCAGGCTCAAGAAGGCCATGGACGCCTCGCGCTTGAAGCGGCCCAGGAACACGCGCGCCGAGTGGTAGCGCTCCTGCAGCGTGTCCGCGCGCTGCTGCGAGCGGATCGTGATGACGAGGCTGCCGTAGGTCAGAAAGCCCATCACCGCCAGGATGGCGATGGCCACCATGACCTCGATCATCGTCATGCCGCGCGAGGGCCCGCGCGCGCTGGTTCGACGCCGTGTCATGGCGCGGTGTTCTCGTCTTCGGCGGCCGGCACCGCGACGATGAAGGTCTCGATCTCGAGCACCTTCTCGGAGTTTCCGCGCTCGTCCCACGAGATGCGCACCCGCAGTTTCCGCGTGCTGCGCGCGGCCTGCTCGATGATGGTCGGCAAGAACGACGCCATCAGTGGCATGTTCTGGCACATCTTGGCCAAGTTGAGCCCGCACAGCGTCGCGAACTGCGGGTCCAACAGGGCCGCCAACGCGCCAAGCTCGCCGCTGCCGCCCATCCCCGCCAGGGCCGCCGACGGGTTGTCGGGCATCCCGCCGCCGTCGGGCCCGCCGCCGCACAGCGTCTGAATCAGCGGCGATCCACCGACCGTCTCGGTGGCCTGCTGGCCCAGCGCCGAGATGTTGTCAGCCCCGACGTCCAGCGCCAGCAGGTCGTAGTGGCAGTCGAAGGTGCGGAAATCGCGCGGGACGTCGCACTTGCGATCCTCGAGGCTGTTCTCCGGGAAGCCGTCGAGGCGGTACTCCTCCTCGAGATCCAGCACGATGGAGTCCAGGAGCTGCGTCGCCGTCGTGAGGTTGTAGACGCGGGCGCCCTGCAGCAGCGACGAGCCCTGCGTCGACGAGATGGCCGCCATCAAGAACGCGAGGATCGCCATGGCGATCATCACCTCGAGCAGCGTGAATCCGCGCCGGCGCATCACTCGAGCTCCTTGATGAAGTCCGCCTCATCCAGCGGCGTGCTCGAGCGCTTGACGTGCCCCATCAGGCCGTCCAGCGCGATGGTGTTCTGGGCGGTCGCCACCTGCTCCGGGCCCGACGCCTCGCCCAGCCACACCCACGCCTTCTCGGCGAAACCGCCGGGGAAGAAGTGGATGGCGACGCGGCCCTCGGTCTGCTGCGCGGTGTGGTGCGACGTGATGACCCCGGTGATGCGAATCCCCTTGGGGAGCGTGCGTTTGGACAGCAGGTTGTCCTTCTTTCGCTGATAGCCCATCGCGCCACGGGTCTCGTCCGTCGTCGCCACGGGCTGGCCGTTCTCGTCGAGCGCCACCTCGCCCGGTTCCAGCTTCGGCGCGGCGTCGGGGCGGCCCTCCTCGTCCTCGCCGGCCTCGCCGGTCAGCTCGCCCTCCTCAGGCAGGTAGCGCGCGCACGGGTCCTCGGTCTGCAGCTCCTCACCCCAAAACTCGCCCGCGCTGATGTCCAGCACCAGCCGATACGGCGTCCCGTTGATGACCGCGAGGTTGTAGGTGTAGCGCATCGCGGCCGCCAACATGCCGCCCGACGCCTTGAGGTCCGCGCGCCGGATGTTGGTGATCGACATCGTCACCAAGCCGACGACCAGCACCATGATCGTCAACGTCACCGCCAACTCGATGAGGGTGAAGCCCGCCTGACCCGCCAAGGGTCGAGTCGCGCGCATCGCCCCCCCGAGGGCGCGCGCGTCATCGGGCTTCGATAGCCTCATTGTCCTCCCCGGACTCAGTTGTTGCAGATGTCGTCTTCGCTGCCCTCGACCTTGTCGGGGCCCTTGGAGCAGAGATCGTACTGGTTGTCGCTGTTACGGCTGGCCGGGTAGCTGTAGATGAGGTCCTGCTTCCACGGGTCCTTGAGCTGCTTTTCCTGAAGCAGCTTCTGCTCCAGCACGTCGCGCAGGTCGGTCGGGAAGTCGTTCTCCGCGGCGTAGAGGTCGATGCCGTTGGCCACCGTGCGCAGCTGTGCCTTGGCGCTGTCGACCTTCGCCTTCTGCATGAAGTTCACGACGCCGACGCCGATAGCGGTCGAGAGGATGCCGATGATGGCGATGACGACCATGATCTCGATGAGGGTCATACCGCGCTGGCTGGCTGCGTTGCGTAGGGTCTGATTCACAGGATTCGCTCCGGGGCTTTAGTGCTGAAGGTGAGTCGGGGTGGGGGTGTATCGGAACTGAAACGGCCAAGCCGCGCGATGTCATCCACCGCCTGACGAGATGACTTCATTCATCTGCATCATCGGCATCAGGATGGCGAACACGAGGAAGGCCACGGAGATGCCCATGATAACAATTACCACGGGTTCCATGACGCTGGTGAGCTGGGTGATCTTGGAGTCGACCTGGATCTCGTAGCTGTCGGCGACGTTGCCGAGCATCGACTCCAGGTCGCCGGACTTTTCACCGACCGCGACCATGTGGGTGACCATCGCGGGGAATTGGCCCGAGCGCTTCAGCGGGTCGGCGATGGACTGGCCTTCCTTCACCGCCTCGCGAGCGTCGTCGACGGCCACGCCGAGGATGTGATTTGTCAGCACCGAGCGGCAGATGGTCATCGCCTGGAGGATGGGCACGCCCGAGGCCAGCAGCGTCGAGAGCGTGCGCGCGAAGCGGGCGATGTTGAGCATACGAATCAGCGGCCCGAAGACCGGGACCTTCAGCACGAAGCGGTCCCACTTGGGCTTGCCTTCCTCCGAGCGCCGCCAGCGGGAGAACGCCCCGGAGCCGAAGACGCCGACGAGAAAGATGAGGGGCCAGAAGGTCTGGGCGAAGTCGCTTGCGCCGATGAGGATCTTGGTGATGAGCGGCAGATCCGCGCCCATCTCGTCAAACATCTCCGAGATCTTTGGGACCACGAACAGCATCATCAGCGTCACGATGACCATGCCGAGGCCGGCCATGATGATCGGATACATCAGGGCGCCCATGAGCTTGGCGCGCAGGCGGACTTGGCTCTCGGTGAAGTCGGCGAGGCGGTCGAACACGACGTCGAGGTTTCCCGAGCTCTCGCCCGCGTGGACCATGTTCACGTAGAGGTCGCTGAACACCTTCGGGTGCTCGCGCAGCGCGTTTGCCAGCGCCGCGCCCTCGCTCACGTCGCGCTTCACCCGCGACATCACGGCCTTGAGCTTCTTGTTCTCGAGCTGCTCGGCGATGGCGCCGATGGCCTCGACCACGGGGATGCCGGCCCGGGCGAGGGTCGAGAGTTGGCGAGTGATCTCGGCCACTTCCATGACGCTGATGCGCGTCATCATCCCGCGGAGGTCGAGGTCCTTTGACCCCTGCTTCTCGCCACCGACCTTGCGCTTCTCACCGCCCCGCGTCGTCTCGACGTACTCGCTGATGAAGACGCCGTCGCGGCGTAGCTGCTCTTTCAGGTCGCGCGGGTTGTCCGCGTCGACGACCCCAGCCGTCGATTTCCCTTTAGAGTTCAGGCCTTTGTAGTGGTAGAGCGGCATCTCTCGCGTGGGTCATCGGTCGGTTTCGGGGTTCCGGTTCGGTTCAGGAGCGGGGGAGGGCGGCCCCACGACGCATCAGTGGTCTTCGGCGGTCACGCGCATGACCTCGTCGATGGTGGTCAGGCCGTCGAGCACCTTGAGCGCGCCGTCTTCACGGAGCGTCTTCATGCCCGCTTCGGTCGCCACGCGCTTGAGCACGTTGGCGGGCGCGTTCTGCATCACCTGGCTCCGCACCTCGTCGCCGACCATCATCATCTCGTGGATGCCCTTTCGGCCGCGGTATCCCGAGCCGAAGCACTCATCACAGCCTGCCGCCTTATAGAACGTGTGCTCGCGGAGGACCGCGTCCGGGTCCGCATAGCCGATCTTCTCGAGCTCATCGCGGAGCGGCACGTAGGGCACCCGGCACGCCTTGCAGAGCTGGCGCACGAGGCGCTGCCCCATCACGGCGATGACCGAGGAGGCGGACAGGAAGGGCTCCACGCCCATGTCGGTCAGGCGGGTGAAGGCGCCCGGCGCGTCGTTGGTGTGCAGGGTGGCGAACACGAGGTGACCGGTCAGCGCGGCCTGGATGGCGTTCTCGGCCGTCTCCAGGTCGCGGATCTCACCGATGAGCACCACGTCGGGGTCCTGGCGCAGGATGGCGCGCAGCCCGCGGGCGAAGGTGAAGTCGATCTTACGATTCACCTGCATCTGGCCGATGCCCTGGATCTGATACTCGACCGGGTCCTCGATGGTCAGGATGTTCCGGTCCGGCGTGTTGATGCGGGAGAGCGCCGCGTAGAGCGTCGTCGTCTTGCCCGAGCCGGTCGGGCCGGTGACCAGGATGATGCCGTGGGGGCGCTCGATGAGCCCCTCGATGGTGCGCAGGTTCTCGTCGCGAAAGCCCAGGGAGGTCAGGTCGAGGATGACCGACTGCTTGTCGAGGATACGCAGCACGATCCGCTCGCCGTAGCTGGTCGGCACGGTCGACAGGCGCAGGTCCACGTCGCGCCCGGCGATCTTGATGCGGATGCGGCCGTCCTGAGGCAGCCGCTTCTCGGCGATGTTCAGGTTGCCCATGATCTTGATGCGGCTGGCGATGGACGCCTGAAAGCGCTTGGGCGCCTGCACGATCTCTTTGAGCACGCCATCTTTGCGGAAGCGCACCATGATCGAGCGCTCGAAGGGCTCGATGTGGATATCTGACGCGCGCTCCTTGATGGCCTGGTTGAGGATCGAGTTGACCAGCCGGATGATCGGCGCCTCGTCGTCCTCGTCGAGGATGTCCTTGGTCTGCTCCTCGAGGTCGTGGGCGATGGTGCCGAGATCCTCTTCGTTGAGGTCATCGACGACCTGGTCGGCGCCCGCGCGTCGGTCGAAAACCCTGTGCATCGCTGCCTGAATGACAGACGCCGGGGCGACGACCAGCTCGACCTCGCGGTTGAAGTGCACGCGCAGGTCGTCCACCGCCGCCACGTTCAGCGGGTCGGCCACCGCCACGCGCAGCACGTCCTCGTCTTCCGGCGCCTCAAGCGGCAGCAGCCCGTTCTGCCGCACGTAGCCGAGCGACATCCCGCTCACGAGCTTCGGATCGATGCGGTCCGCGTCGATGGTCGGCGTGTACTGGATGCCGAGCTGGCTCGCCAAGGCCTTCGCGAGGTCGACCTCGTTGACGGCCTGCATCGACATCAGGATCTCGCCGAGGCGCCCGCCCTTGTCGCCCTGGACCTCCAGCGCGTTCTGCACCGTCGCGTCCGACACGACGCCCATCTCGACGAGGATCTCCCCAATACGGCGAGGTCCCGGTCGGCTCTCGATCCCCGCGACCGCCATGCTATCGCTCGTCTTCGAAGGGCGCCGGGGTCGGCCCGTCCGTGCCATCGTTTCTGGGCGCCGGCGTCGCACCGCCACCGCGCTGACCGCGCAACCCCTCGGTCGGATCGTACTCGATGTCGTGGGTCTCCGGCGGCCCGACCGAATCGAAGTCCGACGACTCGAACACCGACTGCTCGCGCAGCTGCCGGTCGGCCTTGGCGTGCTCGATCTGCTCGTGGATCTCCTCGAGCAGGCCGGTCTTCTTGCGGTAGTCCAGGCCGCCGTCGAACTCCTTCGCCCGCAGCGCCAGCATGCGCGCCATCTCGGTGTACTCCTTGCGGCGCTGCTCGTGGATCCGCTTGAGATCGCTGGGGTCCTTGATGACGTGCGGCACGATGATGACCAGCAGGTTGCGCTTCTCCACCTGGGTCGACGTGCGGCGGAAGATCGCGCCCAGCAACGGGATATCGCCCAGGAACGGCACCTTCTCGGTGGTCTTGGTCTCCTGGTCGCGGATGAGGCCGCCGATGACGACCGGCTGCCCGTCGCGGACCACCACGACGTTGCGAATCTGGCGCGTCGAGGTGATCGGCGCGTCGGCGAAGAAGCCGTCGAGGTTGTCGAGGCTCTGGTCGATCTCGAGGCGGACGAAATCCGACGCGTTGACCTGGGGCGTGATCTTCAAGGTCAGGTCGATGTCGACGTACTGCACCTGGCTGCCGAGGCCGCCGAGGCTGCCGAGCCCGCCCAGCCCGCCGAGCGCGCCCAGGGCGCCCGAGGTGTCCCCGCCGGTGAGTCCGGCCAGCGAACCGAGGCTGCCGAGGCCGCCGAGGGACTGATTGCGGTAGGGCTGGCGCTGTCCGACCTGGATCTCGGCCTCTTCGTTCTCGACCGTCAGGATGTGCGGCGTCGAAAGCACGTTTACGTTGCTGGTGGTCTGAAGCGCCTTGAGCAGGAAGCCGAAGGCCGGGATCGAGAAGGTCCCGGCGGCCGCGCCGGCGTTATCGCCCGACGACACGTCCAGCAGCGGCCCCTGTAGCCCGATGGCGCCACCACCTGAAGACAGCGTCGACAGGGCCGACGTGACGTCGAGGCCAAGCCCGCCCGCGCCGAAGAGCAGCGGCAGGCTCTCGCCGCCGATGTTCACCTCGGCGCCCGCGGAGCCGCTGATGCCGATATCGCGCGTCTTGTTCTGCGAGATCTCCATGATGATCGCTTCGACGTAGACCTGCTTGCGCCGAATATCGAGCTCGCGGATGACCTTCTGCAGCGACAGGTAATCCTTCAGCGAGGACTCGATGACCAAGGAGTTGGTCGGCTCGTAGGCCGTGATCTTGATCTCGCCCTCGAAGAGCGCGCCCGTCGCCGAGCCGCCCGCCGCACCGGCCGCCGCCGCCGCTGTGCCCCGCGCCGCGCCGCCTCGGGCCGCGCGACCGCTGGACTGACCCGTCGCCAGCGCCGACAGGGTCGACGCGATCTCGTCGGCCTTGGCGTTCTCGAGCGGGTGGATGTGAATCTGGCCCTCGCCCGGGATCGGCACGTCGATCTTGCGGATCAGGCGGTCCACGCGCAGGTAGGCCGACCGGCTCGCCACCAAGATGATCGAGTTGGTGCGCTCGTCCGCCAGCATCTTCGAGATGCGGACGCTGGTGATGTCGCCTTCGGTCGCGCCGACCACCGAGCTTGGCGACTCGGCCTGCTGGGCCTGCGCGGCGCGTCCACGGGCCGCAGCCCGGGCCGCCCGCGCCGACGCTGCGGGGCTCACCGGAGCGGCCGCGTTGCCCTGGGTCTGAAAGAGGCTGGTCATGATCTGCAAGACCTGGCCCGCCTCGGCGTACTGAATCTGCCGTATCCAGATCTTCTCCTTGCCGACCGGCACGTCCAGCTCGCCGATGAGCTTCAGCAGCCGCCGGATATTCGTGCCCGTATCGGTCAGGATGATGGTGTTGGTCGGCGCGTAAATCGTGACGTCGGCGGCCTTGGTCTTGAACTTGTCGATGACCGGCAGGATCTCCTGCGCCTCGACATGCTCAAGCTGAATCAGCCGCGTCACGATGCGGTCGTCGTTGGGGCCCTGGCTGCCCACGCCGTAAATCGGTGCGCCCTGCTGCCGGGCCTCGCCGTTCGGGACGATCTCCAAGAAGCTGCCGTTCGGCACGATGGTCAGGCCGTTGGCCTCCAGGGCCGACAGATACGCCTTGTACGCCTCGTACGCCGTCACCGGCTTCGGGCTGAGAATCGAGACCGTCGCGGCCTTGTTGGCGCCCGACGTCAGGATGAAGTTCTGCTCGGTGATGCACGAGATGAACTTCGTCAGATCCCCAAGGGCGATCTCGTTGAAGTCGAGGCGGATCTTCGCGTCCAGCGGCACCTTGCGGCAGCGCGCCTTCGCACCCTCGGCGAAGTTCGGCGTCCACTCGATGACGTCCTCGGCCTCTTTCGCCAGCTTCTCCGCCGCGCTCGCCGGCGTCTCCGTCCCCAGGCTCTTGGGGTCGAAGTCGATCTTCGTGCCGCCGCCGTCCAGCACGCCGGCCTTCTTGCCGCCGACCCGGACCTCGCCGCCGCCCCCGTCTTCGTCGCCGCCTTCCTCGTCGGCCGCCTCAGGCACGCCGCCCGCGGGCAGCCTCGCCTGCAGACGCGGGTCCGCGAGGTTTTCCGCCTTCAGCGCTGGCGGACGGGCGGGGTTTGTCGCCCGCCCAGCCGCCGGCAGCGTCTGTGCAGCCACCGGGGAGCCCGGCATCGCCAAGCCCAGCGCCAGCAGCAGTCCAGGCGCGGAGATGAGGGGTTTGATGTGCCTCGTCATGCGTTGGTTTACCCGGTCAAAACCTTGGGAGTCGCAGGCGCCGGGGGGGCGCCAGGACAGAACTCTGCGTAGTGGAGACGGACGATCCGTCCTAGCGTCACTTGATCGAATAATTCAGCTGTTTGGGCTGACCGCGCCGCTCGATTTCCACGTTCAGGGCTGACGAACTCTTCAGTTGGTCGAAGAGCTCCAGCGCCTTGTTGGGGCTGTCGATGGGGCGCCCATTGATCGACTTGATCACGTCGCCGCTACGGATTCCGATGGAGCGATAGAGGCTGCCCGGCCGCACGCCCACGAGCTTGAAGCCCTCGTACTTTCCGTTCCGGTAGTTCGGCACCACCCGGGCCTGGGTCCCCAGCGCCGAGAGGTCCTGGAGCTGCTGGTCCAGCATCCCCTTGTCCAGCTCGTAGTCGTAGGGCCCCGTCTTCTTCACGCCCTGCGCGTAGTCGGGTTTGGCCTGTCCCGCGTCCGTGGTCGGCGTCGGGCGCGGCCGCACCGGCGGCGCGATCCCACCGCGCGGGTTCGCGGCGCGGCCCGGCGCCTGCTCCGGCGTCTTGTCGCTCCAGAGCTTCACCACCTTCAGCACCGTCGCCTCTTTGACGATGATGTGGCGCGGCGCGATGGCGACCACCTCCGCCTGCCCGTCCAGCAGCGAGGTCCCAACCCAGGCCAGCTCGTTCTTCCCGTCGATGGCCAGCGTCGCCATCGAGGTCTCCGCGTCGTGATGCACCAGCGTCCCGACCAGATCGATGGGCAGCTCGCTCTCGGTCAACTCGGCGTTCGGGTCCACCTCGACCGGCTTCTCCTCCTCGATGACCTCCGCCGGCTCCTCAGTGTGGTCGGCGAGGTCGAAGACCTTCCGCTCGGCCAGGGTCGTGGCCGCCTGCAGCTCGCCCGACACGCGGCCGGTCGCCAGGATCGCCGCGTCCTCACCGTCCGTTCCGCTCTTGGGCGGCTGCGGCACGATAAAGAGGGACGCGCCCGCCACCGAGCCCATCGCTGAGGCCGCGATCCACGCCAACGCCGCGACGAAGACGAGGTTGACGACCCAGAAGTACTTCTTGAAGAGTGCGCTCATAGACACGGGAGACCCCAAGCAAGTTTGGTGCCAGACGAGACGTTGCGTCGGGCATGGCGTCACGCAACGGGCTACGTGGCTTTTGCGGGCCACGGGATGATGAGGTGCTTTTGGCCCTGGGCGCCAGAATGGCAGCCCAGGCGAGATCCAGCGATGCCGGTCGTGTCAGAATGGCAGGACGGGCGCGGAGGCGTGAAAATGAAGGCGATTTCTGGATTGTCAGCCCTCCGATCTCGGGCTGTGATGCCGTGCTTGGCCGGCGTCATGCTCTTGGCGCTCGGAGGCTGCCAGCGATCGCAGCCGCCCGCCGCCGCGCCGCCGGCGGCCCCCACCAGTACGGCCCAAGCCCCCGCCGCGTCTACGCCAGACGCGAATTCGGCGGCCCCGGCCCCGGCGCCGCAGGCCAAACCGGCGGCGGTCCGCGCCCCGCGAACGCCCCTGCTCATTCAGCACGCGGGCGATCCGACGGGGCCGATCGCCTACCTGGTCTTGGAGCCGGCGAACGCCGCGCCCGATCTCCCGGTGGTCATCGCGCTGCATGGCCGCGGCGATCGCGCCGAGCAGTTCGCGAGGCTGGCCGAGGGGCTGCAGGTGCCGGTTCGCTTCGTCGTCGCCAGAGCGCCGCTGCCCTTTGGCCCGAGCGCGGGGAAGCAGTGGTTCGACTCCGATTCGCCTGAAGTCTCCACGCAGATCGCGACCCGCGTCGAGGAGCTCGTCGGCCTCGCCGATCGCGTCCACACCGCGTGGCCCGAGGCGCCGAAGCCCCTGCTGCTGGGCTTCAGCCAGGGCGCGATGCTGGCGATTCAGGCGGTCGCGCGTCACCCGGGCCGCTTCGGGGCCGCGGTGGCGCTCTCGGGGTTCCTGCCGCTGGAGGACGGCAACGCCAAAGCCGCGAGCGCCGTCCCGATGCTGCTCAGCGTCGGCCGCCGCGACACCATCATCGCGCCGGAGCGCACTCAGAGCGCGGCGAAGGCGCTGGAAGCCTTGGGACACCAGCCCGAGATCCTGGAGTTCGAGGGCGGCCACTCGGTCCCCAAACCGGTCGTCGCCAGGGTCCGGACCTTCCTGCGCGAGCACACCGGGCTGCCCGCGGAAGCACCGGGCGCGGCGCCGAGCCCCTAGCCTCGCTCGGCGCCGCGCGGTCAAGCCCTACCTACTTGCAGGCGCCGTTGAGGCAGTCGCCACCTGAGCAATCGGCGGGCGAGGTGCAGGCGACCTTCTGGTGGCAGTAGCCAAACTGGCACAGGGCGTCGCTCCCGCAGTCGCTGGAGGCCTTGCAGGTGGTCAGGCATTTGCCGTCGAAGCAGCCCTTGCCGCCGGCGCAGGAGGCGGGGCCGCTGCACTCGATGACCGGCGTGGTGTCTGCGACGCAGAGGGCCTCGTCGCAGCGCTGGTGCTCGGGGCACTCGAAGTTCTCGGCGCAGGTGACGTAGCAGAGGCCCTCGATGCAGACGCGGCCGGGCCCGCACTCGCCGTTGAACGTGCACTGGACCTCGGGGGTCTCGGTGGGCCAGCAGCGGCCGGCGTCGCAGGCCTGAAGGGGCGGGCAGGCGCCGATGGCGTTGCAGGGGAAGTAGCAGCGACCATTCAGGCAGTCGCCGTCCTTGCCGCAGTCGGAGGCGACCACGCAGGCGTCGGCGGGGTGGTCGGGCAGGCCGGGGCCGATGTCGC
>JAWKRR010000068.1:0-39312 GCA_041389525.1 Myxococcota bacterium
CGGTGCGATAGGGGTTTGCGTCATCATGCGGTCGACGCTATCAGAGGCTGCAGCGCTCGCGCAATGGACGGTGCGGAAGGGCCGCGCTACTGGCCTGTCACCCGCCCAAATCCGTCCGCGCCACGCGCACCAGGCGGACGTTGCCGACTGCCTCGGTTAGTAGGGTGTCTTGCCAGACGACGTCTTCGTAGCGGTAGGTTAGCTGGACGCCTCGGATTGCGGCGGTTTCCAGTAGTTGCCTTGCCTGCGACAGCGTGGCTGTCTCGGTGGCGTTCGTCTTGGCGGCGCCTTTTAGGCGGACCTCTAGGAGGTCGGTGCATTGCTCTACGTCGGCGAAGAGCTGCGCGAGGGTGCCGGCGTCGATTCGGCCTTCGTAGAGCTTGGGGAGGTCGGGCGTAGGTTGGGCTTCCATTAGAGGTTGCCGTGCAGGTTGGGGATGGTGGGCATGGCTAGGATGCCGGGGGCTGGGGCTGGGCAGGACCTTTCGCAGTCGCCGCAGCCGGTGCAGAGGGTGGCGTTTACTGAGGGTTTGGCGTCTACCAGGGTCAGGGCGCCTGCTACGGGGCAGGTGTCGACGCAGGTGCGGCAGGGGTCTCCCAGGTGGGCTAGGCAGGACTCAGGCAGGACTCGGGCGGTGCCGCCTGCGGCCGGCTGGAACTGGCGCTGGAAGCGGGTTCGGGCGAGCCGGCGGGCGGTTGGCGCGGCTGGCTGGGCCGGCGCGCTCGGCGCGGGTGGGGCGCTCGGCTCAGGCTCGGGCAGCCAGGCAAATCTTAGGAAACCGCGCCGGGACATCGCGCTCATTGCTGGGCCATCGGCGTCTGGTCCAGGCTGGCGCTTGGGGCGTGGCATTGCGTGCACGTGCGCCGCCACGGGTGCGAGGTCGGCACTGGCACGGCCCTCGCGGGGCCATGGCACGACAGGCAGTTGTCTCGCATCAGGGTGTGGTGGGGGATCGTGGGCGGGGCGATCTCCCAGGCGCGCTCGCCGAAAAGCGGCGGCCAGTAGCCGGCGAAGGTGCTCTCGCCTACCGCTACGCCCTCGGGGTCCTCGCCGGGCAGGGTCGGCATGCTTGGCACATGGCACTGTGTGCAACTTGTCATTTTCTCGTGGCTCGGGATCGGCGCCGCGCGGCCCTTGATCCGCAAGCCCACGCCGTGACACGCCAAGCACTCGGGCAGGCCCCGCTCGCTGATGGGGTGCGGGATCACAGGCGGCGCGCCGTCGTAGGCCCGCAACTCGACCCGCGTGGCCCGCAACGCCTCGCGCGACGCGTCGTCCCGCGGGTTGAACGCCCCCGGGTCGGGGTCCACCGGCGCTGCGGGCTCCGGCGCCTCCCACTGCCGCCCCGGCTCGGTCCGCTCCCGCAGCTCGCGGTAGCTCTTCGCCGGCGGCGCGTCGGCGGCCGTCAAATCCTCAGGCGGTAGCTCGCGAATCGGCGCCCGCGCCGGCACCGGAGCGCCCGTCCCGACCGCGAAGCCGACCACCGACAGGCCCAGCACCACCGCCAACCCGACGGCGATGGCGCCCTTGCCCAACGCGACCTGCCCTGGGACGTCGCCGTTCACTTCGCCGCTCCCCGCTTGCTCACCCGCGCCGCGCACTTCTTGTAGTCCGGCTGCTTCGAATACGGATCGTACTCGTGCAGCGTCAGCTCGTTAATCAGCAGCCGCTCGTCGAAGAACGGCACGAAGATCGACCCCGCCGGCGGCTTTCCGCGCCCGTCCAGCCACGCCACCAGCTCGATCTTCCCTCGCCGCGACTCCACCAGCACCGTCTCGCCGTTCTGAATCCCCAGCCGCCGCGCGTCCTCGCGGTTCATCTCCACATACGCCCGCGGCATCGCGCGCGCGAGCTGCGGGATCCGCCGCGTCATCGTCCCCGTGTGCCAGTGCTCAAGCACGCGCCCGGTGCACAGCCACATCGGGTACTCGGCGTCCGGCATCTCCGGCGGGTCCTCGTACGGCCGCGCCCAAATCTGCGCCCGGCCGTCCTTGGTCGTCGAGTGGTAGAAGTCGAAGCCCTTCCCCTTCTCGACATAGGGGTCGTCAAACTCGGCGAACCGAAACCGCGTCTCGCGCCACGCGCCGCTCTGGTCCTGAACCACCGGCCAGCGCAGCCCGCGCGCCTTCACGTACTCGTCGTACGGCGCCAGGTCCTTGTGCTTGAGCCGCGTGAACTTCCGGTACTCCTCGAAGAAATACCGGTCCACGTTCACCGTGTAGAATTTGTCCCATTGCCACACTGGCACTTCGACGCCCTTGTCGTCGGTCACCCGCATCAGCGCCTTGCCGTCCTTGTCTTTGAACGCCGCCACGCCGCGCCGGTAGAGCTCGTTCGCAACCGCCAGCACCTGCCAGGTGTCATCGCGCGCCTGCCCGGGCGGGTCGACCATCTTGAACCACTGCTGCGTCCGCCGCTCCGAATTGCCGAACATCCCGTTCTTCTCGACCCACATCGCCGACGGCAGCACGAGGTCCGCGATGCGCGTCGTCGCCGTCGGGTACACGTCCGACACAATCAGGAACTTGTCGGGGTCCTTGCGGCTGGGGTCCACCAACATGTGGCTGTTCGGCATGGTCTGGGCAGGGTTGGTCACCTGCACCCAGATCGTGGTGATGTCGCCGCCGTCTTTCTTCGGCGTGCTGAAGCGCTTCCACATCTCGACGGTGTGGTAGCCGGGCTTCGCGTTCATCCGCCCCGCCGGCACATTCCACAGCGTCTCCGTCTCCGCGCGGTGTGCCTCGTTGGTCACCACGCGCCCGCCCGGCAGCGCGTGGGCCAGCGTCCCCACCTCGCGCACGGTCCCGCACGCCGAGGGCTGCCCGGTCAGACTGGTCGGCGCGTCCCCCGGCCGCCCGAAATGCCCGCTCAGCAAGTGCACCCCGTGCACCAGGCTGTTGATGGCCGTCCCGCGCGTGTGCTGGTTCATCCCCATGCACCACAGGCTGGTAATCTTCAGCTCGCGGCTACCGAAAAGCTCGCCCAGCATCCGAATCTTCGCCGCCGGGACGCCCGAGATCGCCTCGACCTTCTCCGGCGTGTACGGCGCCACCGCGGCCTTGAACTCCTCGAAGGTGATGGCCTTTCCGGGAAGCTCGCCGTTGTCGGCCCGAAAGCTCGTGTGCTTCTCGACGAACTCGCGGTCCCAGGTCCCATTCGCGATCAGCAGCGCCATAATCCCGTTGGCGATCGCCAGGTCCGAGTTCGGCCGAAACTCCAGATAATGGTCCGCGTGCGCCGTCGTCCGCGTCTGCCGCGTCCCGATATCGATAATCGTAATTTTGTCGCCGCGCGCCCGCCGGTCCAGCACCCGCGAGAAGAGCACCGGGTGCATCTCCGCGGGGTTATTGCCCCACATAATCAGCACATCGCACGCGTCCAGGTCGTCGTAGCAGCCCGCCGGCTCGTCCACGCCGTAGGTCGCCAAAAACCCGGTCACCGCCGACGCCATACACAGCCGCGCGTTCGGATCGATCTGGTTATTCGCCAGCCCGCCCTTGATGAACTTCTGCGCGATGTACCCCTCCGGAATCGTCCACTGCCCGCTGCCGTAAATCGCGAACCCCGCAGGGTCCGCCTGCACGCGGTCGCTGATGATGCCGATGGCCTCGTCCCAGCTGATCGGGACCTGCTTGTCGCCCTTTCGCAGCAGCGGCGTGGTCAGCCGGTCGGCGCCGTAGAGCGCCAACCCCACATGGTAGCCCTTCACGCAGAGCAGGCCTTTGTTCACCTCGGCCAGCCGGTCGCCCGCGATGGCGACGACCTTGCCCTCGCGCACGCCGACCTGCACATGGCACCCAGTGCCACAAAACCGGCACGGCGCCTTGTCCCAGCTCACCCCGTCGCCGCTGCGCTGGACCTGCGCGTCGCTGACGCTGGCGGCCTCGCCTCGGGACGCGTGGCTGGCGGCGGCGGCGGTGGCGGCCGCGAGGGCCGTCTGCTTGATGAAGTCTCGCCGGTTCATGGGTGCACCTCGTCTTTTCGCTCGGTGACATCAGAGAAATCTGAGAACACCAGCCCGAGATCGCTGACCCCCGGGGTGTCCAAAATCCACTGCCACAGCTCACGCTCGTCCTGCTTGTTGGAGACCTCCAGCGCGATGGGCAGCACGCCGGAGAAGAGGTCGCCCAGGGTGATGCGCGGGTCGGCGCTGAGGGCCTCGACGACGCGCTGGGCCTTGTCGGGCTCGCGGCTCAGCATGACGACGGCTCCGAGGATGGGCATCAGCGGTCTCCTTCGGGGGCGGGGGCGTGGCCGTGCAGCCGCATCTCGCCGGTGAACACCGCGGCGGCGAGCTTGAGGCCGACGGTGAAGATGATGAGTCCCAGCGCCCAGATGCCGGCGGTCACCTTCCACTCGATGAGCGACGGCGAGTATTCGACGATCTCGTGCAGCGTGGACGGGATGAAGCCGGGGACGATGAGGCCCATGCCCTTCTCGATCCACACGCCGGCGAAGGTCATCACGCAGGCCAGCGTGATGAGGGCGCCGTGGGTGCGCGGGTTGGCGCTCAGCAGGATGGCGGCGGCGACGACGTTGAGGCCGATGCCGGTCCAGATCCACGGGACGAGGCCGGAGTGGCCGTGCAGGCCGAAGAAGAGGTAGCGCGCGGCGTCGGTGTGGGCGCCGCCGGTGTAGAACTCGGTGAAGACCTCGCTGATGAGCATGAAGAGGTTCAGCAGCACGGTGATCTGCATGATGCGGAGCAGCGTTTTGAGGGCTTTGCCGCTGATCTCGAAGGTGGTGAAGCGGGCGAGGAGCTGGAGCGACACGATGACGAAGGCGGGGCCGGTGATAAACGCCGAGGCGATGAAGCGCGGGGCCAGGAGTGCCGAGTTCCAGAAGGGGCGGCCGCCGAGGCCCGAGTAGAGGAAGGCCGTGACGGTGTGGATGGAGACGGCCCAGACGATGGAGAGCATGACGAAGGGGACGTACCAGCGGCGGGCGGGGCTCTCGCCGCGGAAGCGCACGTAGAGCATGTAGCCGGCGATGTGGAGGTTGAGCAGCAGGTAGCCGGAGAGCGCGATGACGTCCCAGGTGAGCATGGAGCTTGGGAAGTTGAATCGGCCGATGCCGGGCATGAGGTGCCAGAAGCGGTCGGGGCGGCCGAGGTCGACGGTGACGAAGGCGAGGGCGGTGACCAGCGCCGCGATGGCGAGGATTTCGCCGACGATGACGACGTCGTGCATCGCCTTGTCGCGGTAGAGGTAGGCGGGGATGACCATGGTGACGCCGCCGGCGGCGAGGCCGACCGCGAAGGTGAAGTTGGCGATGTAGAGGCCCCAGGAGACCTGGTCGGTCATGCCCGTGACGTCCATGCCGTGGGCGACCTGGTGGGCCCAGGCGTTGGCGCCGACGAGGGCGACGGCGGTGAGGAAGGTCATCCAGGCGTAGAAGCCGAGATTGCCGTCCGTGGCCACGCCGACCGAGCGCCACAGAAAGCGCGGGTAGCTTGTCGCGTGGGCCGGTGGCGGGTTTGGGGCCGGGGCTGGCGAGTTCACGTCGGCGGCCTCATTCATCGAAGAAGTAGTAAAAGCGGGGGCTGGTGCCGAGGTCTTCCTTGAGCACGAAGACGCGCTTGTTCTCGAGCACCCAGCGGATCTCCGAGGCGGGGTCGAGCAGGTTGCCGAAGACGCGGGCGCCGGTCGGGCAGGCCTCGAGGCAAGCGGGCAGGCGGCCTTTGCGCGTGCGGTGCAGGCAGAAGGTGCACTTCTCCATCACGCCTTGGGGGCGGATGCGGTTGGAGAGGTAGGCCTGGACCGGGTTGATGTCGGCGGCAGGGATCTCGGGCTGTTTCCAGTTGAATCGCCGAGCGTGGTAGGGGCAGGCGGCCTCGCAGTAGCGGCAGCCGATGCACCAGTCGTAGTCGACGACCGTGATGCCGTCGGACTCCTGCCAGGTGGCCTCGACCGGGCAGACCGTCACGCAGGGCGGGTTGCGGCATTGCTGGCACTGAACCGGCATATAGAATTTGTCGGCTTTGGGGACGGTGCCCTCGTAGTCGACGCGGCCGCGGGCCATGTCCAGCGAGCCCATGTCCATCTCGAGAACGCGGATGTACGAGTTCTGGGTGGCGCGGTCGTGGTTGTTCTCTTCGTGGCAGGCCTCGGCGCACTTGCGGCAGCCGATGCAGATGGAGAGGTTGAGCGCGTAGCCGAACTCGACGCCGGGGGTGGGGCGGACGTCTTCGATGGTGACGT
This sequence comes from Myxococcota bacterium, assembly GCA_041389525.1. Lineage (GTDB taxonomy): Bacteria > Myxococcota_A > UBA9042 > PHBI01 > JACKFB01 > JACKFB01. The sequence continues at coordinate 6,201 of JAWKRR010000068.1, forward strand.
CGACGCCGTGCTCGGCCTTGGCGTCGGCCTCGAGGCGGCGGAGGATGGTCTGCATCTCGGCGGGGGTGAGCTCTTTGTAGTGCTTCTGGAGGAACTCGTCGGCGGAGACGTCGGCGGTGAACTCGGTGAGCGGGGCCAGGGCGCGGGCGAAGGCGCTGGCGCCGAGGGTGAGCCCGACGGCCTTGAGGACGGTGCGGCGGGGGACGGTGGGCATCAGTGGGCCTCGGGCTCGGACTTCAGGTAGCGGTCGCGGGGCGGGAAGACGGCGCGCACGGGCTTGTAGGCGGGGGCGTGGGGGTCGTGGCAGTCGACGCAGTGGTTGCGGACGCGCTCGCCGCGGCGGAGGTCCCAGTAGCCGTTCATGCCGCCGTGGGAGCCGCGCCGCCAGTCGCGGGTCTGCACGCCGTGGCACTGGGCGCAGAGCGTCATCGTGTCGGCGAAGGCGAGCGTGTCGCCGTTGGCGAGGCGGAGGGTCGCGCGGTCGCCGGGGCTGTGGCAGCTGTCGCAGGTGAGCGCGCCGTGGTGTAGCTCGACGTCGCCGTGGACGGCCTCGCCCTCCACGCCCTCGGCCGCCAGCGTGTCGCCGCGGAGGCCCACGCCGTGGCAGGTCACGCAGTCCACGCGCGCCAACTGTGTCATTTCACCCACCTCCACCGTGAGCTCACCGAGCCCCTGAGGTGCGTGAATTCGCACAGCGTGTAGCGGCGCATCCGCAGCGACCGCAGGCCCCTGCGCCCGCTCGGGGTGCACGGGTTCAGAGCCGCAACCCAGCAGCGCGAGCGCCGCAAGAGACCAACAAATGGAGAGGTTTCGCAACATGGCGCGTAAGCAGAGCAATTCCCGGGCCAACACGGGGGGCGGCCGCGGGCGGGCGGGCGCCTGCGCGTGGGGGCGGTGGTGGCGCGGCGGTTTGTGGCGGTTTGCGGCCCGTGATTGCTGGCGTGGCGCAGAACTGTGATCCAGATCAACGAATCGACGGTGGGGGACCGATAGCCTGCGCTTCACGCCGAACCTCGAGCGAGGCCAAGGAGGCGTAGGTGGAATCGGCGGGCACGAGCGGACAGCGACGTCGGTGCGGCGGCTTGGCGCTCCTGCTGCTGGGGGCGTTGGGGTCTGTGGGCTGCGCCGACACGTCGCCAGACGGGCGCTTCGTGTCGGAGGTGGTGCCGGTGCTGGAGCGGCGCTGCTCCAATCAGGCGTGCCACGGGGTCGCGCGGGGCGTGGTCGCGGAGCCGGGGGCCGCCGCCTCGAAGTGGCTGAGCTTCGAGGTCGATGGGAGCGGGCGCATCACCGACATCCCGCGGGCGCTGGCGTCGGCGAAGTCGCGGGTCGACGCGGACGGGGTCGCGGCGCTGTCGACGCTGCTGCGAAAGACGCTGCCGCTCGAGATCGGGGGGCTGCGGCACTCGGCCGGCGAGGTGTTCGCGTCGCGGGAGGTGGCCGACTACCGGACGCTGGCGCGGTGGGTCGAGAGCGTCGACGACGGCACGGAGGGGGCGGACGAGCCGCCGCTGACGGCCCTTGAGCAGACCTTCGCCGCCACGGTGCAGCCGATCCTCGTCGAGCGGCGCTGCGCGACCTCGACGTGTCACGGCGAGCTGAACTTTGGGGTCGGGGCCTTTGCGCGGCCCGTCGACGCGGCCGCGGGGGCGATTAGCCGTGCCGAGCTGCGGGAGTCCTACCGCAACGCGCGGGCGAACATCACGCTGTGGGGCGAGCCGGTTCGCTCGCGGCTGCTCGCGAAGATCCTGCCGCTGGAGTCGGGGGGCATCCCGCACAAGGGCGGCAACGACGAGTTCTTCGCGGCGGCGATCGAGCAGGGGCTCGAGCCACGTGAGTCCGCGCAGGTCAGGGCGATCCTTGAGTGGATCGACGCCGAGCGCACAGAGGCGCTGGGGGAGGCGGCCGAGCGCGCCGGGGTGGCGTCTGCGCTGGTGGCCGTCGGAGGGCCGCTCCAGCTCGCGGACGCCTTCGAGCAGGCGCCGTTCACGCCGGGGACCGACCTGTACCGTTTCGATGCGCCCCTGGCCGGCGGCGTGCCCGTCAACCTCACCGCGAGCGCCCACCCTGCGCCCGCCGACGTGCGGGACCCCGCGGTCAGCCACGACGGGCGTACCGTCGCGTTCGCGATGCGCACGTCGGCCGCAGACGCCTTCAATATCTACACGATCGGGGTGGACGGCGCGGGCCTGCGGCAGCTCACCCACGACACGGCTGCAAGCTCCGGCCGCGCGGGTGCCGTGACCGCGAACGTGCAGCCCGCATTTGGCCCGGCGGACGCGACGGCGGGCGGGGGCGAGCGCATCTACTTCGTGTCGTCGCGCGCTGGCGAGCCCTCCGACGACGCGCGATTCCAGGGCTCCGACCTCTACGTCATGGACGACGACGGCGCCAACCTCGAGCGGCTCACGTGGACGTTGATGCCTGAGCTGCGCCCGACCTTTTTGGCCAGCGGCGAGTTCGCGGGTTCGCTCGCCTACACCGTCAAGCGCTCGGCGGAAGGCGGCTACAAGGGCGTCGTCTTCCGGTTCCCCGTCGACCACAACACGCAGCACCACCTGCAGGCGGAGGCCCACCCGCACTTCGGCATGAGCGAGCCGCCGCAGGTCTTTTTGGGCCTGCGCGAGACGGCTTCGGGGCGCGCGGTGGTGACGCTGCTCGACGAAGGCAACCGCGCGCTCGGCGGGCAGCTTGCGGTGGTCGAGCGGCAGTTTGCGGTGGAGATTCCTGTGGGCGAGGAAGCCAGCAGCACGCTGCCGGGCTTCCGCCACGCCCTGACTATCCTGACGCCCGCCGCTGCGCGGGCTGGCCTCAGCGCCGACGGTCTCTGGCGCGACCCCACGCCGATGCCGGACGGCAGCGTCATCGTGGCGCACGCGCCCGGCCCCGTTGACCTGAGCGCGCCGCCGGCGACCTTGCGGCCCGACCTGCTGCGGCTGACGCTGGTCGAGGACCGCGCGACTCAACAGCCGCGGGTGGCGGCCACGGAGGTCCTGACGACGGCCCCGGCGGCGCAGGCCCTGGCGTGGTCTCAGCCTGTGGGCGTCTTCCCGCGCGGGCTCGAGGACGACGCTCACGAGCGGGCGTGGAACGACACGGACACGCACGGGTTGCTCGCCCACAGCGGGGTCCAGGTCATCGAGGCCGTGCTGGCGCGGATGGCGCCGACGGGGCCCCGCGTGCTCAGAGACGACATCGCCTACGTGCGCGCCGTCGCGCCGCTGGACGCCGTCCGCCCGGTGGACGCGGAGCCCGTCGAAGCCGCGCAGACGCGCGATGGGCACCAGGGCGCTACGGACGTGTCGCTCACAGGGCGGATGCCGCTCTTCGTGGCTTTCGAGCTGCCGGTCGCGGCCGACGGGAGCCTGGCGGCGCACATCCCGGCGAAGATCTCGGTGCGGCTGGTGACCCTGGACGCGAGCTTCATGGCCGTGGGCACGCTGCAACACCACTGGTACGCGGTCGCGCCGGGCGAGCGCTTCCCGGTCGGCATTCCGGCGAGCTCGTTCTCGGTGCGCTGCGCCGGCTGCCACGGGGCCATGAGCGGCGAGCGGGACGCGGTGTTGAGACCGCCGACGGATTTTGTGACCCAGGCCTCGATTACCGCGTCGCTGTATGAGGATTCGGACCGTCACAAGCCCCTGGAGCCCCCCGTCGTGGGGCCGGAGTCCTTTCGGATGGTGGACTTCCGCGGCGACGTCCAGCCGATCCTCGACGCCAAGTGCGTGGCCTGCCACGAAGGCGCCGCGGCGGCGGCGGGCTTGACCCTGAGCGGCGCGCCCACGGCGCACTACACCGACGCCTACGAGAGCTTGCTGAGGCCCGGCGCCGGCTCGGCGGGTGGCTTCGAGTACGTGGACGCCGCTGGCTACCGCGGGCGGCGCTCGTACCTCGTCGAGCGCCTGCGGGGTGCTGAGCTTGACGCGGCGCGGACCGTCGACGGCGCCTGTCCGCCCGCGGGTTCGCCGGGCCTGACGCCCGACGAGCTCGCGACGGTTGTGCGCTGGATCGAGCTCGGCGCGGCGTTCGTGGGCCGATGAGCGCCCTTCGACCCGGACCGCCCCGACCGCGGGGAGCGCTGGCCGCCGTCCTCGGGGCGCTGGCGCTCATGAGCGGCGCCGGCTGCGACAACGACGGCCTCGGCGGCTTGGCCCCGCTGCGCTCGCCCGACCGCGTGGCCTTCGCCGCGCGCGCCGGCGAGGTCCTGGCGCAGCGCTGCGGCACCGCGAACTGCCACGGCAACGCTGAGCGGCCCTACGCCTTGTACGCGCCGCTGCAGAGACGCCAGCCCGAGATCGGCGACTACGCAAAGCGGCCGCTGACCGAGGCGGAGATCGACGCGAACTACGTGGCGACCCTTGGCTTCCTCGACGCGGAGCGGGCGCTGGACACGACCCTGCTGCGGCGCGCCCTGGCGGTCGGCGGCGCCGGTAGTCACGGGGGCGGCGCGGTCTTCGAGGCGCCGAGCGACCCGGAGTGCCGTGCGCTGCGCGACTGGATCGAGGGGGGCCCGTGAGCGCGGCGCGGGCCAGCTACGCGGCGTGGATGCTGCTGGGAGTGAGCATCGGCCTCGCGCTTGGCGGATGTCCCAGCGAGGACTCGGACGTCATGGCGACGCTCTTGCCGCCGGTCAATCCGCTCCAGCCGGGCGACCCGCTCTACTCGCCCCAGCCGCACCGGGAGCGGCCCCGGGCGCTGTGCGTCGCGCCTGACGGCGGCAAGGCCTGGGTGATGCTCGCGGGCACCGAGGACGAGCCGGGCGAGCATGTGGCGGTGGTGGATTTGGCGAATTGGGCGGTGGCCCGTCGGCTGCGGCTCGGCGCCTCGCCCTACGACTGCGCGCTGGACCCGAGCGGGCGCTACCTGGTCGTGACGTTGCGCTACTCGGACCGGGCGGTCGTGCTGGATGCGCGCAGTGACGCCGTCGTCGCCCGGGTGCCGGTGCCGTTCTACACCGAGACCGTCCTGTGGAGGCCGGACGGGCGCCGCGTGTATCTCGCGAACCGCTGGAAGGACTCGGTGCTGGCGTGGGATGTCGAGACGGGCGGCGGGTTTCGCGTGACGGGGACGTCTTACGATGGGCTGCGGCCGGAGGATCCCATGGGGGGCCCGACCGGGGCGAACCCCGGCCCGATGGCGATCAGCGCGGACGGGCGGCGCCTCTTCGTGGGCGCGGTCGCGGGCGGCACCATCGCGGTGGTCGACGGGCTGACGGGCGCGGCGGTCGACGCCGACGGTGACGCGACGACCACCAGCCTGGGCGCGGCGCCGGGGATAAGCTGGATCGACCTGCACTCGCCGGTCGGCGGGCTGGCGGTCGCGGGCGACTTCCTCTACGTCGCCGATATCGGCCGCGGGCATGGGCTGCCGGCCGACGAGGGGCGCGACCTTGACGGGGACGGGCTGCCCGGCGACGGCACGGCCAACGTGGTCTTTCAGGACGTGCAGAACGAGATCGGGGTGGTCGACACCGCGTCGCTTCGGGAGGTGCACCGCTACACGTCGGACTCCATCTGCTGCAACGACTACCGCGACGTCGACCCCGACCGCCCCGAGCGCGGGCTGCTGATTCCGGCGCCGGACACCTGGGGGCCTGAGGCCCTGGCGTGGTTGCCGCCGCGAGACACCTGGATCGTCGCTGGCGCGCTGCCCGAGGCCATGGCCGTCGTCGGCGACCGGCTCTACGTCGCGTTCTCGGGCTCGAACGAGGTGCAGGGGTTCAGCATCGCCGGCGACGGGGCGCTGTCGGCGCTGCCGGGGCCGCTGCTCACGACTGGCTACAACCCGAAGGACATCGCGGCCGTCGGTGACCGCCTGCTGACGGTCGACCGGCTGGCGGAGTCGCTGTCGCTGCTTGACCCGGCCGCGGGCCCCGAGTCGCGCCGCGTGCTGCTGGTGGGCGACGCCTCGGCCGGGCCCTTCCCCGCGACGGACGCGGAGATCGGCGAGGCGCTCAACGAGATGACCGCGGCCGTGGGCATCGACGGCGACCAGACCTGCGTGCACTGCCACCGCGACAACGGCGCCATCGCCCGCGCGGTGGTCATGCCGCTGCAAGCCGACCGCCTGTGGGGCGCGCGGGCCGTGATGGCGCAGCGCGGTCTTCACGACACGCGGCCGTGGTTTTTCGAGTCCGCGATGGACGAGGGGAACTTCTTCCCGGTGCTCAACGAGTTCGCGCGCAAGGAGAACTTCTGCTGCGAGGGCCTCGACCCGACCGTCTGGGGCAAGTACCCGGCGCCGTCGACCTGCGCCGCGTCGCCGGCGCTGGCCGGCTGCGACCACGTGCTGGACTGCGTGCGCAACCCGCCGCCCGAGTGCGCCGAGCGGCCCTACGCGCACACGCCCTTCGCGACCCGCGCGGCGTTTATCCGAGACGGCGCGAAGCGGCTGCTCGGGCGAGACACGACCTTCGGCGACGTGCTGGCGCGCGAGACCGCGGCCGGTGGCACCGCGCCGATCGTCCTCGATTTCGAAGGCGTCACCCGCGCGATCGGCCTCTTCATGGCGCGCACGTCGCGGCTGCTGCCGAATCCCAACGCGGCGCTCGACCTGCCCTCGGCGCGGCGCGGCGCGGCGATTTACGCCGACCCCGCCGTGGGTTGCGCGATCTGCCACCCGCTGCCGCTGACGACGACCGCCAGCCTGCCCGCGCCCTTTTCGCCCTTTGGCGCGCCGGTGCGCTTCCCGCCGGTCATCTCGCCGTCGCGGGCACCCGACGGGCACGACAGCTCGCGGGTCAATCTGGGCTTCATCGCGACATTTCCGCAGACCGTGCAGCGCGCCGATGGCGTGCATTTTGGCGCGACGCCGCTGCGCGGGCTGTGGGATCGGCCGCAGACCCGCCTGCTGCACGACGGGCGGGCCCGGTCGCTGCGGGAGGCGCTGGCCACGCCCGGCCACCCGGTGCTGGCGCCGGGCGAGGTCGGGCACAACGAGCGGGACGGTGTCCTGGACACGCACGGCGGGACCAGCCACCTCCCGTGGCACAAGCTGGAAGACCTGATCGCGTTCCTACGCACCCTGTGAGGCCATGACTCCAACCTGGCTCATCGCCTTGTCCCTGCTCGCCGCGCCGGCCGCGACGCCGCCCGTCTTTGACAGCGCGGACGGCTGCCCGGGCCGCGTCACCGTCATCGAGACGGTCATGGGCACCCGCGGCACCATCAGCATCTGCCCCCTCGACGCCACCGAGGCCCGCGCCGCCTCCGCGCGCGACGCGGCGCAGCGCGGTCTCCGGGAGATCGCCCGCCTCGAGGGGCTGTGGAGCACCTGGCTGCGCGACAGCGACATCTCGCGCCTCAACCGCGCGGCCGGCGGGCGGGCCGTACTGGTCGCCGAGGAGACCGCCGCCGTCTTGGCACAATCGCTGAGGGCGAGCCGTGAGACCCGCGGCATATTCGATGTGACATTTGCGCCGCTGGCCGAGATTTGGCGCTTCGACACGCCGCCGGGGAGCCACCAGCCGACGCGGCTCGCGCAGGTCCCGAGCGACGCCGACATCGCCGCGCGGCTGGCGCGCATCGGCTACGAGGGGCTGGAAGTCGACGTCGCGGCGAGGACCGCCCGGCTCGCGCGCCCGGGGATGCTGGTCAACCTCGGTGGCATCGGCAAGGGCGCCGCGGTCGACAGGGTCGTGGCGATGCTGCGCGGGCAGGGCTTTGGGAACTTCGCGGTGCAGCTTGGCGGCGACCTCTATTGCGCGGGGGAAAACGGCGAGCGTCCCTGGCAGGTCGGCGTCGCGCACCCGCGGCTCAAGGGCGCGCTGCTGGGCGTGGTGGCGGTCCGCGACGCGGCGTTTTCGACCAGCGGGGACTACGAGCGCTTCGCCGTCATCGGGGGGCGTCGCTATCACCACATCATGGACCTACGTACGGGCTGGCCTGCCACGGCGAGCCAGAGCGCGACCGCGCTCGCGCGCACCGCGGTCGACGCGGAGGTGCTGACCAAGACGGCGTTCATCGTGGGCGGCGCCGAGGGCCTCGCGCTCGTCGAGGGGGCGGGCGCCAGGGCGGTCCTCGTGACCGCGGGCGGCGAGGTCCTGTGGAGTCAGGGCCTGCCGAGGCTTGCCCAATGAAGTGGCTGGTCGCCATCGCGCTGCTGACCGCCGGGGCCGCGGGCTGCGTCCACGTCCAACCCTGGGAGCGCGGCGTGCAGGCCGACCGCCGCATGCGCTGGGCCCCGTGCGCCCAACGCGCCGCCGCGCGAGAGCACGTCTACGCGGTGCGCGAGGGTGCTCAGGGTGGCCACGGCAACGACGGGGGCGGCTGTGGCTGCGACTAGGCGCGCACTGCCGCCGCTGCTCCTGCTGCTGCTACTCGCGAGCGGGTCCGCGCGCGCCGAGCAGGGCGCCGCCAGCAGCCTCATGGTCTACACCGACAACGACGGCGTGACGGTGGTGTCGCCCACGGTGTCCGGCGCGGTGAACGCCGGCCCGGCGACCCTCGACGCTCGCGTGACCCTCGATATCATCTCGGCGGCATCAGTGGATTTGGTCACCGCCGCCTCGCCGCGCGGCTTCGAGGAGACCCGCACCGAGGCCGCCGTCGGCGCCGCCTGGGACTTCGGCCGCGGCACCGTGACCGGGCTCGGCTACACCGTCTCGCTTGAGCCCGACTTCCGCACCCACGGGGTCGGGCTGAGCCAGGCCATCGACCTCCTCGACCGCCACGCCACGCTGGCCCTGCGCTACGGCTTCGCCGCCTCCAAGGTCGGCCGCCACGGCAACCTCGACCGCTCGCGCACGACGCACTCCGCCGACGCAAGCTGGACCCACATCCTCAGCAAGACCGTCGCCCTCGACCTCTCCGCCGGCGCCAACTTCGTGTCGGGCTACCAAGCCAACCCCTACCGCTTCGTGCGCCTCTACGCGCCCGGCGCCAGCGGCGCCCACGTCACCGCGGTCACCGAGGCCGTCCCCAGCGAGCGCTTTCGCGGCATCGCCCTCGCCCGCCTCCGAGCCCGCGTCGTCCCCCACGTCTTCGTCCTGGGCGAGTACCGCTTCTTCGCCGACACCTGGGGCGTCACCGCGCACACGGTCACCGGGCGGGTCAGCGGCGGGCTCTGGTCAGACCGCCTCACGCTCAGCGCCGAGGTCCGCGGCTACCTCCAAGACGGCGCCAGCTTCTACCGCGCCCGCTACGACACCGCCCCCGTCGTCCCCGCGCGCCGCACCGCCGACAAGGAGCTAGGCCCCATGGCCTCGCTGACCGGCGGCCTCTCGGCAGAGCTCAGCCTCCCCCTCGCGGCCGACCACACCCTGCGCGTCGGCCTCGGCGCCGACGTCGTCCGCTTCGAATACCTCGACTACGCCTTCCTCGCCGGCCGCACCGCCGCCATCGTCGTCCTCGACCTCACCTGGGAGCACTGATGCCGACCCACACCCCATCGCACGCCCCGCTGGCCCTCACCCTCGCGCTCGCCTGCGCCCTCGCGCTGTCCGCGGGCTGCGATCCCGCCAAGGTCGCCGAGCTCCCGCCGTCCGCAGACGTCCAGGACACCAGCCCCGGCCCGCTGCCCCCCTGCCCCGAGACAGGCACGCTCTACGTCCTCGACTCAGACCTCGTCCGCGGCCCCCTGACCTCGGGAGCGCCCCTGGGCGTGATCTTGGGCTTCCAGGGCTTTCAGTTCGCCCAGGTCGGGCTCGTCTCGCCGGTACCCCTCGACAACCCAGCCCGCGTCAGCGTCTTCGTCGACTCGGGCGACAAGCTGGCGCTGCACAGCGTCAGCCCGGCCCTACGCCCGACCAAGGTCGACGGCGGCTGGGAGACCCCCGCCGTGCTCGTCTTCTTCAACGACGTCCCCCTGGCCGAGCTGGTCGGCCTCACGGCGACCCTCACCCTACGCGCCGACGCGGGCGACTGCGCCCTCTCAGCCAGCGTGGACGTGCAGCTAACGACCGGCGGCTACACCGGAGAGGACTCCCCGGTCTGGGCCGACGCCACCAACCTCCCCGACGCCGGAGCCGGCGACTAGCCCCCACCCAAGCCGAGGCGCACATCCGCGGGTGCGACCTTCGCGCCGTGAGAACGCAGTCCCCCGATACCTCCGTCGCCGCGGAGCGCGAGCACATCCGCCTCCTTCGGGAGGCCGGACCGGCCCGCCGCCTTGCGCGCGCCCTGGAGCTGAGCGACATGACGCGCGCCTCGCCTGGAACGCGCGCATCAAGAGCGAGCCGGAGCCGTCCCACGACGCGCGGGTCGCGCGCTTTGTCGAGTTGCACCGCGCCCTCGCCCCTCGACGTCGACATGGCGTCGCCGCTTACCCCAAAGGCCGTAGTCTCGACCGATGGTCCTCTAGCCTTGATTTCATAGGTGCGAAAAAATGAGAATGGAGTGGTCTTGACCCCAAGCGGCACTCTGCGAGTCCGGCACTCCCGCTACTCGCAGGGGAACTGGTTGAAGCGGAACAGTGACCAGGCGCTGGCGCCGTCGGTGGTTAGAAAGAGGCTGCGTTCGCCGCCCTCGCAGGCCGCGTTGGAGGTCAGCGCGATACCCTCGTGGTTGTCCGTTATCAGCGGGATGTTTCCGGGGCCTGCGTACATGCGCACCGTGTCCAGGCGGTGGGTCGGATTGCGACCGGGATCGACCCCAGCCTGCGCGGCCTCCAGACTGTTGAAGTCGTTGACCGGTCGCTAGATCGAGAGCAGCCCTCGTGGAGCGGTCGAACTCGAGGCCGGGCCGTCGGTGGCGTCGGTCGCGGGCTTGCCTGACGAATGACCTACGCTCTTTCGCGCGGTCGAGAGCATCCGTAGATGTGGCCTCCGTTCTGTGGCCGATCGAAGATCAGGACCCCAAAATGCCCAACGTGGAGATTGGTAGGCGCGCCGCTCGCGTCGACGAAGCCTGGGGCGATCAGGAACCTCGGGGACAAAGTTCCTCGGAGCCCGAGCCGCCCGAGGTCGCGGTGACGGCGAATCCCAGTCTTCTTCAGCACAGCCTTGCCGTATGTGGACATGCGTCGTACTCGCGGATGTGCTCGATTCCCCGGCGATGACGTAGACCGTGTCCGGCTCCGCGTAGCCGGAGGTGATGCTCGGCTTGAGGTCGGTCGAGGGCCACTCGCCGCGCTTGCGTCGCGTCGCGATCTTAATCCTGCTCGGCTGTGTCGTCGACCACCGCCCAAACCTGACGGGGACGCGTTTCGGCACACCCTAGGTCTTCGCGACCGGATCCCACACCGCGCCGTGAGGTTCTCGTAGAAGTCCTTGATCCCAGATGGGGCCTTCGCCATTCGGTGAGATTCTGCGCCGCCGGGAAATGGGCTCCGCGGGCCAGGCGGCATGGTCCCCACTGGGGCCCACGCATCGGCGCCGTCAGCTGGGGCGTTGTGAGGTGCAGTCCGGGGTCGCAGCCGAGGGTTCGATACCAGGCACCCATCGGCATTCGGCGCGATGAACTTGACGACAATCGCGATACCCACTGCATTCTCATTTTCTACGGCGAAAAAAGTCGCGCCATTGCACGTGGTCTTGACGCGTCCGCGGTGTCGGAATCTCAGCGGCATCGGAGATGTCGCCGCATACACGGTTCCTCGCGTCCGAGTCAAAGCGACGACGTCAGCGTCAGGGTCGGGCTCCCCTCTCACCATTCGCCCCCGGCCCTCGGTCCACCCGTCCGCGATGCTGCTCTCAGAGCCTCGCGTCCTCCACCGCCTCCGACCAGCAGTCGTTGTCGCCCAGGTCAGGCGGAACTGAGACGGCCGCGAGCAACGGTCCTCCGCCGCTGGCTCCTCCCCAGGTCGCCCTCGCTGGTCCATCCGCCCTCGCCAACATTGCCGAGGTCGCCGGACCTGAGCCCCCGTGGGTCAAGGTCTGCCTCCGAGATCCGGCATCATCGCCCCCCGCGACGTCCTTCGAGCACGCTCATAGAGCGGCGAACCCGACAGCGCCCTCGGTCTCGCCCAACCTGATGCCAGCACGCGCCAAGTTCCGCCCACCGCGCCGCGATGCATTTGGGGTCGACGCGACCTAGTCGCCGACTTGAACCGCGGACGCCTCGCGCTCCGGCGACCGTGCGTGCAAGAGCGAGAGATTGAGGGCAGCGAGCAGCCACGGCCATTCCGCGGCGCGGGCATGCCATGCGGCGCAGAACCCGCTGGCGTTGAAACATTGAGTCGTCGCCGGGGGTGGTCCACTTTCGGACGGTGCCTGCCAATAGCGGCGGCGTCGACGCCTGCGCCGTTGGTCGGTCCTTGGGACCCGATCCCTAGAGCGCCCGGTTTGGCGCAGTGGCGACATTCCGTAATCGAACTCAGGCTCGTTGTTGCACGGCGCCAGTGATCAGGCTTGTAGCGCCTGCTCGCAGAGCGATCTCTAAACTGCGGCCGAGTTAAGACGGCGACCTCGATTGCGGAATGGTCGTGGATGCGGAGCCTCGCAGATAGAGATCGGACCGCGGCCAACTGGCGGCGCACGTCGTACGGAAGCCAGGGCGTCCCGCCGTCGGCTTGCCACGACCAGCCAGTCGCCAGGACTTCAGAGCGTAACCGCCCGATTAACGCCACCAGACCGCCGTGCTGACCAGTAGACTCGAGGGTCGATCTTGGCGCTTTGGGTGTATTTGGCGTTGGCGCGAGCGCGTATCGGACGGAAGAGATGGCTTCGGTGTGAATGAGGAGTTCCACCAGCCCGAAGAGACGAGGTCCGAGTGTGTGACAGGCCTCGACGCGTGAGCGTCATTCGTTTGGCGGGGAGAACATGACGGCATCTCCAGGTCGCGACATCCCAGATAGATGGCAACTTCGGGCCGTAGAGCCGGGCAGCTCATCCGCTGAAGACTTGCGATGTCCACGGGAGTGACCACGTCGGCGCCGGACGGCCCACGGAGCTTGCGGAGCTCGGGAAGTCCAGCGTAGGGACCGAACCCGACCTACTCGCGTCGAAGATAAAGCCGCGAACTGTCCACCGCGACGAGACTGGCCGTCCGCGCCCGGCGCGCTACGCAGAGGCTGTTTAGTCGCCGTCCGCGCCGATCGCGGCGGACTAAGGCATAACGGACGGCGTGGACGAAGATCCGCGGCAAATGCGTCCAGGTTTCCAGATCACCAGCAGAATCGCGTCTTGCGGCCAGCCTGCGACAACTCAATCGCGTCCAATCACCTGACGAAACGGCTAGTGCGCGGGACGCAAAGTTCCACGAAAGCAAGCGCGACTGCAATGACGGGCCCGGGCGGGTTGGGCGAGTTTGTGCGACGAGGTTGCGGCGCGGGCTGGGGCTGCCGACGGTGTTCGTTGGTCGCGGGAGGTCGATTTCCGCACGGGCTCTTGGTGAAACAGCACGCCGCCGTCAAGGTTTGTACTATCCTGATGCTGGGAGCCTCCGCGGGCTCATTGCTCGTGTGGCATCGTTGGGGACTGGTCGGTGCGTCTGAGAGCGCCGAACCTTGCCGTCCGCGTGGTCGTGCATTGAACGGCCACCGCTCGCGACGCTTGAGTCCATGGCTTGCCCGCTGGGCCGGCGCGGGAGGTCGCTTCCGCTCCATCGACGAGGAACGCTGGGAGAGCGAGCCGAGTCTGCGACCCGGGGCTCGGTGCTATTCCACGCCATACGCGCACCGCTGGAGGGCCTGAAGGATGGCAGCATGAGCTGTGCGCCACGATTGAGAAGAGCGGTCACCTACACGGCAACGTTCGTGACCGCGGTGGCGCCCATCGTCGGGACGACCCGAATCGCCGACCATGCTGTGAATTCAGACAGCGTCGTGGCCGCATGCGCGCGCCAACACGGACCGGGGCATCCTGTACTGAGCACCGACGTCCCCGAGTCCCTGACAGGACTACACGGCCGTGACGGTCTCTGCACCCGGCTGGCGGGCGACGGGCGCTTTATCGTCGCACGCCGACAATGCACCGTGTGGATGGACGGAGCGGATCGGCGAGTTGACGCGCCACGTTCCTACAAATCGTCTGCCCGACCCCCGCCGCGTGCCTGAACGTCGAGGTCGAAAACGCGCAGGGCAGAACTTCGACACGCGTCGCTACCGACTCCGGCCTCGATCGCTGCCACGGAAATCGCGAGAGCTCGACAAGCACCGTGAGGTCTGCGTCGGACAAGCATTTCACGCCCCGCGCCGTATGCGCTAAGCGACCTGCGCGCCCCGCCAACGGTCGTGACGATGCATTCGCAGGTAGCGACGGGCGTGGCGCGGACGCATCCGCGGTATGCGCGGACTCGGAAGCGGACCCGGCGAGGAGCGTCGCCGGACCCTGTCGAGGATGCCGCGCCCGCCGTCCGGGGGCCATGCCTCAGGCTGGAGGGAACCACATCCGCCCATGCGCGGCGTCGAACTCGAAGTCTGGGGTCAAGACCACTGCATTCTCATTTTCTACGGCGAAAAAGTGAGATTGCAGTGGTCTTGACCCCTGGTCCCTCGACGCGCTGCCCGGGCCGAGCTTGTGGGGAGGGGCTGTCCGCCCGCTTGAAGAAAAGTCTGGGGTCAAAGTCTGGGGTCAAGACCACTGCATTCTCATTTTCTACGGCGAAGAAGTGAGATTGCAGTGGTCTTGACCCCTGGTCCCTTGGCGCTCCTCTCGGGGTGCCGGCGGGGGCGTCTCGAGCTGCCTGTTCGACGTGCTGCGCCGCGGCTAGTCCCAGATGGCGCCGGCGTAGTGTTTGCGGATGACGCCGTCCGCTGTGGCTAGTGGCGCTTGGCGGGCTTGGGCTTGGGCGGTGATGAGGCGGTCGAAAGGGTCGCGGGTCCAGGTGAGGGCGGTGGCTTCTCGGGTGACCTCGGCGAAGGGCAGGTCGCAGAGCGATAGGCCTATGGAGCGCGCGAGCGTGCTGAGGATGGCGGCGCTGGGTGCGATGATGCGGCCGATCTCGTGGAGGAGGTCCATCTCCAGCGCGGCGATGGGTGAGAGCAGCGCGCGGCGGGCCTCGATCATGGCGACCACTGACGCGGGGATGACGCGGGTGTTGCCGCTGGCGAGCCAGAGCGCGACGTGGGTGTCGAGGTAGATCACTCGGGGTCCGCGCGATGGGCGGGCGCGGGCTCGTCGTCGCCCAGGTAGGGCTTCCAGTGCTCGGACCAGTCGATGGACACGAGGTCCTGCGGGTCGCCGACGATGAGGCCGGGGATGGGGACGATGCGGTCGATCTTCGAGGCGGGCTGCTCGCGCGTGATGCGGAGGATCTGCCCGCGGCGCTCGATCTCGAGGGGCTCGCCGGTCGCCAGCACCTCATCGATGAGGCGGTAGATGTCGCTGCGTAGTTTGGAGATGCTGACCGCCATCGTGATCCTCCTGTGCCGACGAGCCTAGGAGGTGAGCGTACGGGCGTCAATCCTGAGGCGTACGTACGTCCGGTCTCTCGGGATAGGACGGGCGACTGGGGAGGGATCTCGGGCGGGCGTTCCCTACTCGGGGCGGGGGCGGGGGGTGATGAGGATGGGGAAGTAGGTGACGGTGAAGATGAGGAAGGCCGCTATCCAGAGGGCGCCGGCGATTTGGATGGAGGCGGCGTAGGTGCCGGGGGCGGCGATGGGGAGGGCGACGCGGGCTAGGACGGCGAGGTTGGCGAGGACGAAGGCGAGGTTGGTTTGGGGGGCCGTGACGAGGTCGCGGCCGGTGTGGCCGAGGGCGACGCGGGCCATCATGCCGAGGGTCATGCCGCCGATGGCGCCGATGGTCAGGGCGTGGCGGGCGAGTGTCGGGGTGATGAGGCCGAGGGCGGCGAGGGCGTGGAGCAGCAGGCCGATGGCGAGCCAAGCGTAGGCGACGTGGAGGACCCAGACCAGCGGGGTGCTCCAGATGCGGCGGCTGGTGATGCCGGCGAGGCGGGTGGCGTGGACGGCGGCGGCGATGGTGGCGACGGTCGCGGTGAGGGCGGCGGGGGCCTCGGCGATGGTGGCGGCGGCGGTCAGGAGGAGCACCGGCGCGGCGGCGAGCTCGATGGGGCGCCAGGTCTTGGGGGTGGTGCCGGGGACGCCGCGGCGGGTGAAGAAGGGGAGGACGCGGCCGCCGATGACGGCGATGACCGCCAAGACGACCCAGACGCCGGCCTCGAGGCCCCAGACGGCGGCGGAGGGGTGGCCGCCCAGCGGCGTCGAGTGGACGGCGAGGTCGGCGAGCCAGAGGAGGGTGAGGAGGCCGACGACGACGAGGTTCTTGTAGTTCTTGGCGCGGAGGATGGGGCGGGCGATGGCGACGGCGACCAGAGGGAGGAAGGCGAGGTCGACGATGGCGACGGCGAGGGGGCCGGCGCCGGTCGCGGGGAGGACGCGGGCGGCGAGCCACAGGAGGGCGAGGGCGGCCAGCGGCCAGCCTTCGAGGGTCTGCCGGCTGGTCCAGTTGCGGACGGCGGTCAGCAGGAAGCCGGCGATGACCGCGGCGGTGTAGCCGAAGAGCATCTCGTGGCCGTGCCAGGTCATCGTCGGGCCGTAGGCGCGGATGGTGACCGGGGAGAGCTGTGCGAAAAGCCACACCCCGATGAGCGCTATGGCGCCGAGGCCCGCGCCGAGGAAGAAGGGGCGGAAGCCGATGCTGAGCAGGGGCGGGGGCGCAGCGGCGCCCGGGGGGACGGCGCTGGAGGTGGTGTTCATCAGGGACACGGCGGGCTCCGGGCGTGCGAGGTGGGCGCGTAGGGTGCCCGGCGGCTGCACGGAGCGTGCCAGGATCGTGCGAATCGCTAGGTGGCGCCGAGGGATTCGGAGCGTGGAGCCGAGCCGTGGGTCAGTACACCATGGAGGGGCGGCGCTTCGTGGCGGGCTTGGGGGCCGGTTCGGGCGCGGGCTCGGGTTTTGGGGCGGGCTCGGCGCCAGAGTCGGCCTCGGCGGTCGGCGCCGAGCGCTTCTGGAGAGGCTCGAGCCAGACCGGCAGATTGACCGTGGTGGCGTGGCCGGGCGGGAACTCGAGCGCGCTGAGCACGGCCTCGACGCAGCGGGCGGTCTCTTCGGTGCCTTCGGGCGGGGAGAGGACGCGCGCGGCCCGGACGGCGCCGTCGCGGCGGATTTGGAAGCGCGTTTTGAGGCGCAGGCTGCCCGGGTGGGCGTCGCCGAAGTGGCGGCCGCAGCCGGCGAGCTGGGGCTCGGCGAGGGCGAGGGTGGCCTGGACCGCGTCGTTATTCGGCGCAGCGCCCTCGAGGTCGTAGGGGGCCAGCTCGGTCTTCGAGGAGAACGAGCCCTCGGGGACTCGGCGGAGGTCGATCTTTGTCGTCGCGTGACCGGGCAGGGTGATGAAGATTCGGCCCGCTTCGGGGCGGTCGACGGTCAGCGGGGTGGTGCCGAGGAGGCGGTCGGCCAGCCAGACGCTGGCGCCGGTGGGGACGCTCTCGAAGGTGATGGTGTCCGCGCTGGGGGCGGCGGCCGCTGGCGCCGGGGCTGCGGGGGCCTCCGGGGCGGGCGGCGCCACCGCGGCTGGGGGCGCTGGCGGGTCGGGCGCGCGTGGCGCGGGTTCGGCGGGCGCGCGCTCGGCGGGCGTGCTGCCCTCGACCGCGGTGCCGCCGCTGCCCGTCACGAACACGGTCATCGCCACGCCGAGGCCGAGCAGGGCGAAGGCGAAGAGCGCGAGGACCACGACGAGCTGGCGGCTGCCGGCGGCCCGTGGCGGGGGCGCCGGGACCGACCCGGTCAGCGCGGCGAGGGCTGCGCGGGCCGACGCCGGGCGGTCCTCGGCGCGCGGCTCGACCAAGCTCAGCAAGACCCGGCGCAGGTTCGCGTCCAGCGCGTCCAGACGCTCGCCGAGGTCCAGGCGGCCTTCGCGCCGCGGGATGCGGTCGGGGCTGACGTGCGTCGCCGCGAAGATCACCGTGGCGCCGACCCCGTAGAGGTCGCTGCGCTCGGTCGCCTCGCCCGCGAACTGCTCCGGCGCGGCGTAGCCCGGCGTCCCGACGATGGTGAGCCCGGTGCGCTGCTCGGCCGGCTGGGCGACCACGTCGAAGTCGGTCAGGACCGGCATCGCGTCGTTCGACGACCGAAAGAGGAGGTTCTCCGGCTTGATGTCGCGGTGCAGGATCGGCGGCTGCGCCTCGTGCAGGTAGACCAGCAGCTCCAGCAGATGCACCGTCAGCGCCCGGATCTCCTGGGGCCGCGCGTGCCAGCCGTTGGCCGCGCGCTCGGCCAGCGAGCCGCCGGCGAAGAACTCGGTGACCAGGCGCAGCTCGCCCGTGTCGCTCGCCTCGAAGTCCACGACCTTCGCGACCGCCGGGTGCGCCAGCTTCGACAGGATGCGGGTCCCGCGCTCGAAGAGCTCGGCCTCGCGCCAACTGTCGGCGTCCTTGAGCGGCAGGATCTTCACCGCGCGGCGCTCGCCGTTCGCGCTCCACGCCTCGTACACGCTGGAGCGCGAGCCCCGACCCACCAAGCGCGTCAGCCGCTGGCCCAGCACCACCAGCGGCCGCCCGCACCGCGAACAGGTCGGTCCGGCGGCGGTCTGGTCGCCGCAGCTCGGGCAGGGGAAGTCATCAGCCATGCCCCATCGAAGCCCGGCAGCGGCTCAGGCGCAAGCCCCCCGCTCCCGCCGCGCGCTTTGGAGGCCGGGCCACCAGCGCGCGCGACGCCCGCCGGTCAGTGCCCCGGCGTGACCTGCTCGAGCAGCGACTTCATCTCGCCCTCGAACACCGCGCGGTCCTCAGCCCCCTCGCCGCGCCACGCGTGGCGGACGATCTGCCGCCCGTCCAGCAGCAGCGTCAGCGGCAGTTGCCCGACGCCCAGCCCCTGAGAGATCCTGCTGCCCTGGTCCCACACGTTCACGAACGAGGTCGGCACGTTGTCGAGGAAGAGCACCGCCAGCTCGCGGTCCTCGTCCATGTTCACCGCGACCACGTCCAGCGGCTCGCCCTGGTGGCCCTTCAGCAGCCCGTCGAAGTAAGGCATCGAGCGCTTGCAGGGCTCACACCACGACGCCCAGAAGTGCACGATGGTCACCCGGTCGTCGAGCGAGCGCATGTTGAACGACACGTCACCGTCTGCCGGCGCGGGGTCCCACTGGCTCCACAGGCGCGGCGCCGTGAAGCGCACGGCCTTGCCGACGTACACCGTGGGCGGCGCGCTCTGGGTGGCGGCAGCCGGCTCCGTCTGTTGCGGCGCCGCCGTCCCGGACTCCGTCGCCGGCCCCGTGGACGCGCACCCCACCACCAGCACCGCCGTGGCCGCTGACAGCAACGCCCGCCCGAGATCTGCCGCTGCACGCCGTCGATATGTGGTCTTCATGACACGCCTCCGGGTCGGTAAATGCCGCCATGCGGCGCCTCCATCATAGGCACCGCTTCGGCGGACCCCAACAATCTGGCGCGCGCTTCCCGGTCGGGCATTCGGGGGATGACCGCCCACAGCGTTGTGATATGAAATCCCCCAGTTCCACCCCAGAGCCCGCGTGAGAGACACCGTCAGCGCCATGCCCCAGCCGCCCGCCGCCGCCCAGGACGCCCGCCCGCTCGCGCCGGAAGCCGCGCCGGAGCTCGCGCCGGAGGTCCTCGCCTACACCGCGAGAGACGGCCAGCAGAAGCGCCGCGCCCCCTGGGTCTACGCGGCGGTCGCGGCCGGCCAGCCCTACCATCACCGCACGCGCAACCCCTGGCTGCACAACGCCATCAACCTCGGCGCGACGGCCGCCCTGCTGACCGGCGTGGGCCTCGTCCTCGCCGCCAGCGCCAGCGTCCACCCCATCATCTATATACCGGCCGCCGCGCTGCTCTTCGGCCTGCTCTACTTCGCGCTCTTCATCCTCATCATCCACGAGGCGTCGCACTCGATGTACGTGCTGAGCGCCGACAAGAAGCGCGCGAAGCTCTTCAACCGCCTGTGCGGGACGGTGCTCGCGCCGCTCTTCGCCGTGGACTACCGGAAACACTGGGAGATCGGCCACCTCGAGCACCACGTCCGCCCGCTGGAGCCCACCGATCCTCAGCGCTTCAGCCTGCCCGTCGGCCCCGAGCTGCGCCGCCGCCTGCTGATGACCCTCTTCGTGCCCGGCTATCTATTCTATGAGCGCACCATTGGCCGCACGAAGGTCAGCGAGGGCAAGTCGTCCAGCTCCAAGCCGACCATCATCGCGTTCATCCTGATGTGGGCGACCATCCTGACGGCGGCGGGGCTGACCTTCGGATACCCAGCCGCCATCGCGCTGTTTTGGGGTGTCGAGGTGGTCGCGTCGTTCAATCTGGTCAAGGGCGGGCTCGAGCACGGCGGCGCCATCGGCCGCGAGGAGGACCCGCTCTTTCGATCGCGCACGACGCTGTTCTTCGGCCGCCGCCTGCTCATGCCCTTCAACATCACGCTGCACTTCGAGCACCACCTGAACTTCAACGTGCCTTGGTACGCGCTGCCCCGCTACCAGCGCGACCTCGCCGCGATTGTGCCGGCCGCGGTCCGGGCTGACGTCGTGAACTCGGTGCCCAGCGCGCAGCTCAGCGGTCGCTTGGGCGGCCTCAGCCCCGAGTCCCGCGCCCTCGTCGCACCCTAGGCCGCGCCCCGGCCGCGCGCTGGGCCAACTCGCACTAGGCTCTGCGCCGATTCGCCCGTAAGTCCGCGTAACCATGGCGCGCCAGGCTTGTGTGCGTCGCAGCGCCGCGCTAGGCTCGTGGCCTCTCCCCACACGTCCAACCCACGGCCCCACGAGGCTTCTGTGGCATGGCTTCATCGCCACGTGCTGCGGCGCGCCGGCTTCACACTCGTCGAGCTGATGATCACCGTCGCCATCTTGGCCATCCTGGCGACCGTGGCGGTGCCGTCCTACCTGCGCTTCATGCGCCGCGCCCGCGCCACCGAGGCCCTCGAACAGCTCGACAAGATCTACAAAGGCGCGGCGATTTACTACACGGCGCCCTATGTGACGGCGACCGGCTCGAAGGTCGGGTGTCAATTTCCCCGAAACCAAGGTGTGACACCCGTCGAGGGCACCTGCTGCTCGTCCAACGGCCTGGCCGGCGCGGACTACAACGGTGACGAGCGCTGCGACGCCGACCCGGACCTGTGGAACACGCCCGTCTGGAACGCCCTGACCTTCCAGATGACCGACGAACATTACTATGTGTACGGGTTCGAGTCGGGCGGCGAGCTGGCCGACGCCACCATGGTCATCAGCGCGCACGGGGACCTGGACTGCGACGGCATCCAGTCGACGTACCAGCGCAAGGCCTTCGGCGATCCGCAGGCCAGCCAGGCCGAGTGCAGCATCCTGGGGTCGGCCGCCTTCTTTATTGAGAAGGATATCGAGTAGTTCGCGGCGCTCGGAGCGGGCCCAGTACGCAGCGCGCGTCGCCCGTGGTAGGGCCGGTGGCCTCTGCGGCGGACCGGTGAGTCGGCCGTGTCACGAGGAGCGCGCCCGATGGCCACGATGATCTGCGGCTACCCGATTCACCCGGCCTGCGACATGCTGCCGATGATGCCCGACGCCGGTCTCGAGGAGATGGCGGAGGATATCCGGCGGCACGGCCAGCAGCAGCCGGTGGTCATTTACCAGGGGCAGATCCTCGATGGGCGCAATCGGCTGCGGGCGTGCGAGCTGGCCGGGGTGCAGCCCGAGGTGCGCGAGTGGAGCGGGGAGGACCCGATTCGGTGGGTGCTCTCGCTCAATTTTCATAGGCGGCACCTGACAGAAGACCAGAAGTCGGTGGTCGGGGCGCGGGCGGAGCGGCTCATCGCGGGGCTCGAGCGTGAGGGCGGCGAGGGGGCGGCCGGGGAGGGATCTCGGGCTGGCGATGCTGGCAGCGCCGGGGGGCCGGCGGTGGACCCGATGGCGCAGTTCAGCGACCGGGCGATGGAGCGGAAGGCGCGGCAGACGGCGGCGACGCTGGTGAACGTGTCGCCGGCGCGGATCGCGCGGGGGCGGAAGCTGCTGGACGAGGGCGTGCCGGAGCTCGTGAAGGCGGTGGAGAGCGGGAGCCTCAGCATGAGCCAGGCGGCGCGGGTGTCGAAGCTGTCGCCGCGGGCGCAGGAGGCGCTGGTGGCGCAGGGGGCGGACGCGGTCATCGACGAGTCGCGGCGGATGGCCGAGGCGGGGCGGGCGAAGGTGCCGAGCTTGGCGCGGGCGCTGGCGGACCTGGACGCGCAGTGTGGGGCGTGGACGCTGTCGCGCAGCGTGGGCGGGGAGTACAGCTTCGCGGGCGAGGGGGCCGACGGCGCGGTGGTCGGGGCGGGGCGTGACGCGCGGGCGGCGCTGACGGAGGCGTGGCTGGCGGCGTGCGGGGACGACTCCCAAGAGGGGTAGCCGCGGCGGGTTTGCGGGGGCGGTCGAGGCGCCAGTCCGGGGCTGTCGCGCAGGGAACTCACGGCTTTCGGGCCAGACGCGCGAAAGGCGTCGGAATCCGCTTCAGGAGCGGAAGCCCGCGACCGTAGTCCCCCCAGCGCGGGGTGCCAGGGGGCTTGCCGCGCCAGTTTGCGCGGACTTCGCCAGGGGTTCGTGCGGCGCCGCACTACGTCACCCGTCTGGGGAGGGGTTTCCATGGTCGCACCGTGTTGTCGCATCACGTCTTTCGCCCGCTGTCTCGCGTTTGCAGGCGCGCTCATCGTCGGGTTGGTGGTCGCCACCCCGTACGCATCCGCGAGCTGCAGCGACCTGACCCAGAACGGAACCGAGACCGGCGTGGACTGCGGCGGGCCCTGCCTGACCTGCGATGGGGCCGCGTGTAGCGCGGGCGGCCAGTGCAAGTCGGGCTCGTGTGTCGACTCGGTGTGCGCGGTGGTCTACTCGGTGAACCCTTCGCAGGGGACCGCGGCGGCCAAGCCGGGCGGGACGGCGATCGCGATCGACCCGACGCTGACCATCGGCGGCAGCGGCACCATCGCCGGCGCGCGCGTGCTCATCGCCAGCGGGCTGTCGTCCTCGCAGGACGTGCTCGCGATGCCCGCGACGACCGGAATCACGGCGTCGTACGCGTCGTCGACCGGCATCCTGACCCTGTCGGGGACGCGGTCGGTGGCGGAGTACCAGGCGGCGCTGCGGACGGTGACCTACCGCAACACCAACGGCACCTCGCCGAGCATGGCGGACCGCGTGATCACCTTCTCGCTGGGGCAGAACGGCCTGGCGCTCGAGGCGACCGGGCACTTCTATGAGTTCGTCACGGGCACGCTGACCTGGCACGCCGCGGAGACGGCGGCGGCGAACCGGCGCTACTTCGGCTTTCGCGGCTACCTGGTGACGGTGACGAGCGCGGCTGAGAACGCGTTCGTGGCGGCGAAGCTGGCCGGCCAAGGCTGGATGGGCTCAAACGATGCGGGTTCGGAGCGGACCTGGCGCTGGGTGACCGGGCCGGAGGGCTTGGAAGCTGGCGGCGCGGGGCGGCACTTCTTTACGCAGACCAGCGGCGGCTCGGGCGGCACGGCGACGAACGGACTTCGTGTCGACGGGAGCGGATCGAACTGCACGGTGGCTGGCGATTGCGCGAGCGGCGTGTGCACGAGCGGCACCTGCAAGAACTACCACAACTGGTCCGGCGGCGAGCCGAACCAGTGGGGCGGCGACGAGGACTACGGCCACTTCCTGACGAACTCGCAGTGGAACGACTACCGCCAGGACAACGGCTCGATTCAGGGCTATGTGGTCGAGTTCGGCGGCATGCCGAATGACCCGCCCTCGGTGCTGTCCGGCTCGCGGACCGTGCGCATTCTGCCGCTGACCTGCTTTGACCTGGCGAAGAACCAGACCGAGACCGACGTGGACTGCGGCGGGGTCTGCTCGCCTTGCGGGACCGCGCAGGTGTGTCTGACCGGGTCCGATTGCGCGAGCCTCGTGTGCACGGGCTCCGGCACGAAGACGTGTCAGGAGGCGACCTGCAGCGACGTGGTCCGCAACGGCAACGAGAGCGACACCGACTGCGGCGGCTCCTGCGCCCAGGACTGCGCGGACGGGAAGCGCTGCACCGAGAACGCGGACTGCGCCAGCAACAAGTGCATCGGGAACATCTGCCAGGTCGTGGCGTGCGACGACTCGGTGAAGAACGGCGACGAGACCGACGTGGACTGCGGCGGCTCGTGCGGGCCGTGCGGCAACGGAAACGGCTGCGACGACCTGGGCGACTGCCTCAGCGGATACTGCAGCCTGGCCGAGATCTGCTCGACCCCCAACTGCAACGACGGCGAGCACAACGCGCTCGAGACCGGCATCGACTGCGGCGGCATCCTGTGCGGGCCCTGCGGCTCCGGCAGCAGTGCCTGACGGCGCTGGATTGCCTCAGCGGCGTCTGCACGAACGGGGTGTGCCAGGCGCCGTCGTGCACCGACGGCCTGAAGAACGGCGACGAGGCGAACGTGGACTGCGGCGGCTCCTGCGCGGGCTGCGCGACCGGGAGCCCTTGTTTGACGGGGGCGAGCTGCGCCAGCGGCGTGTGCGGCGTCCTTCATCTGTGCTCGGCGCCGGTGTGCACCGACGGCGCGAAGAACGGCACCGAGACGGGCCGACTGCGGCGGCAGCTGCGGGAAGTGCGCGACGGGTGGTGGCTGCTCGGTGGCCGGCGACTGCGTGAGCGGCGGTGCGGCGCGGGCGGGCTCTGCTCGGCGCCTGTGTGCACGGACGGCGTGAAGAACGGCGCGAGACGGGCGTGGACGGCGGCGGCAGCTGCGGGAAGTGCGCGACGGTGCGCGGCTGCTCGGTGGCCGGCGACTGCGTGAGCGGCGTGTGCGGCGCGGGCGGGAGCTGCTCGGCGCCTGTGTGCACTGACGGCGTGAAGAACGGCGTCGAGACCGCGGTGGACTGGGGAGACGCGGGCTGTTGACTGCGTGAGCGGCGAGCTGCTCGGCGCGTGTGCACTGACGGGGAACGGCGTGACGGGCGACGCGGCGAGCTGGGAAATGGGGCTCGGTGGCCGGCGACTGCGTGAGCGGCGTGTGCGGCGCGGGCGGAGCTCGGGCCGCCCGACATCAACGGTACACGCACGGAAACGACGCGTCGTGCGGCGAGGCAGAGGAGGACTGGTGAGCGGGGTCTGCACCGAGAGGCGTCTCTGCGACCGCTCCGAGTGAAGAACGGCGTCGAGACCGCGGGACTGCGGGGAAGTGGGCCGCGGCGACGGCGCAGGCTGCTCGGTGGCCGGCGACTGCGTGAGCGGCGTGTGCGGCGCGGGCGGGAGCTGCTCGGCGCCTGTGTGCACGGACGGCGTGAAGAACGGTACCGAGACGGGCTTGGACTGCGGCGGCAGCTGCGGGAAGTGCGCGACGGGCGGTGGCTGCTCGGTGGCCGGCGACTGCGTGAGCGGCGTGTGCGGCGCGGGCGGGCTCTGCTCGGCGCCTGTGTGCACGGACGGCGTGAAGAACGGTACCGAGACGGGCTTGGACTGTGGCGGCGGCTGCGAGGCTTGCGGCGACGGCGCGGGCTGCGCGGTGGCTGCTGACTGCGTGAGCGGCGTGTGCGGCGCGGGCGGGCTCTGCTCGGCGCCGACCTGCGACGACGGCGTCCTCAACGGCTCCGAGACCGACGCCGACTGTGGAAACGACTGCGTCGCGTGCGGCGATGGCGGCCAGTGCGACTCCGCGGAGGACTGCGTGAGCGGGGTCTGCACCGAGGGCGTCTGCCAGGTCGCGACCTGCTCCGACGGCGTGAAGAACGGCGTCGAGACCGCGGTGGACTGTGGCGGGGGCTGCGAGGCCTGCGGCGACGGCGCGGGCTGCGCGGTGGCCAGCGACTGCGTGAGCGGCGTGTGCGGTGAAGGCGGCACCTGCTCGGTTCCGACCTGCTCGGACAGCGTGAAGAACGGCGTCGAGACGGGCATCGACTGTGGCGCCGCCTGCGCGGCCTGCGGCGACGGCTCGGGCTGCGCGGTGGCGAGCGACTGCGTGAGCGGCGTGTGCGGTGAAGCCGGCACCTGCTCGGTCCCGACCTGCGCGGACGGCGTGAAGAACGGCGACGAGACGGCCGCGGACTGTGGCGGCGGCTGCGAGCCTTGCGGCGACGGCGCGGGCTGCGCGGTGGCGAGCGACTGCGTGAGCGGCGTGTGCGGTGAAGCCGGCACCTGCTCGGTCGCGACCTGCACGGACGGCGTGAAGAACGGCGTGGAGACCGACGCGGACTGCGGCGCCGGGTGCCCGGCGTGTGGCGATGGCGCGGGCTGCGCGGCGGCTGTCGACTGTGTGAGCGGCGTGTGCGCCGAGACCGGCACCTGCTCAGCGCCGGCCTGCGACGACGGCCTGCGCAACGGCGTCGAGACGGGCACGGACTGCGGGGGGAGCTGCGAGCCGTGCGGCGAGGGCTGGGCTTGCAACGTGGCTGCCGACTGCGAGAGCGGTGTGTGCGGCGAGGCCGGGACCTGCTCGGCGCCGAGCTGCGGCGACGGCGTGAAGAACGGTGTCGAGACGGGCACGGACTGCGGCGGCGGCTGCGCGGGTTGCGGCGACGGCGGCGGCTGCGAGGTCGCGTCTGATTGTGGCAGCGGCGTGTGCAGCGAGGGGCGGACCTGCTCGGCGGCGACCTGCGCTGACGAGGTGCGCAACGCGGACGAGACGGGCACGGACTGCGGCGGGAGCTGCGAGCCGTGCGGTGAGGGCTGGGCCTGCGTCGTCGCCGCGGACTGCGAGAGCGGCGTGTGCGGCGAGGCCGGGACCTGCTTGGCGGCGGACTGCGCTGACGGCGTCCACAATGGCGTCGAGACCGGGATCGACTGCGGCGGCGCGTGCGACGCGTGCGGCGACGGGGCGGGCTGCGTCGTGGCGGCGGACTGCGCGAGCAGGGTCTGCGGCGACGGCGGCGTCTGCGCGGCGGCGACCTGCGCCGACGGCGTGATGAACGCTGACGAGACGGCCATCGACTGCGGCGGCGTGTGCGACCCCTGCGGCGCCGGCGCCGGCTGCCTCGCGGCCGCCGACTGTGTCAGCAGCGTGTGCGGCGACGACGGTCTGTGCGCGGCGCCGACCTGCGCTGACGGCGCGCTCAACGGCTCGGAGACGGGGACTGACTGCGGCGGCTCTTGCGCGTCCTGCGACGCCGGCGCCCCCTGCGCCGCCGACTCGGACTGCGACAGCGGCCTCTGCTTCGACCAGCGCTGCCTCAGCCCGGCCTGCGGTGACGGCGTGGTCAACGGCGACGAGTCCTGCGACGACGGCGCGCTGGACGCCCTGGGCGGGCCGGCCGCCGCGGAGGACGGCGACGGCTGCTCGAGCACCTGCGAGGTTGAGCGCGGCTGGACCTGCGCGGCCCAGACCTCCGCGGACGCCTCCGTCTGCGAGACGACCTGCGGCGACGGCATCGTGGCGGGCGACGAGACCTGCGACGACGGCTGGATGGACGAGAGCGGCGAGGCCGAGCTCGTCGACGGCGACGGCTGCTCGGTGGCCTGTGAGGTCGAGGCCGGCTGGGACTGCCCGGTGGATCTCGAGCTTCTCACCAGCGACTGCGCGACGGTCTGCGGCGACGGCACCGTGGCCGGCGACGAGGCCTGCGACGACGGCAACCTCGACGACGCCGACGGCTGCTCGGCCCAGTGCGCCCTCGAGGCAGGCTGGCGCTGCGATTCCGAAGGCGCGGACTGCGTCTCCGAGTGCGGCGACGGCGCTGTGGCCCCGCCCGCCGAAGCCTGCGACGACGGCAACCTCGACAACGGTGACGGCTGCTCGGCGACCTGCACCGTCGAGACCCGCTGGGCCTGCACCGCCGCGGCCGGCGCGACGAGCGCCTGCGCGGAGCGCTGCGGCGACGGCGTGGTCGACGCCGGCTTCGAGGCCTGCGACGACGGAAACAACGACGCTGGCGACGGCTGCTCGGCGGCCTGCACCGTGGAAGACGGCTGGGACTGCCCCGCCGGCGACCCCTCGGTGTGCGACGCCGACCCCGACCAGGACGGCGCCTTCGCCATGGCGGACAACTGCCAAGGCCTGGCCAACCCCGACCAGCTCGACACCGACGGTGACGGCCTGGGCGACGCCTGCGACGACGACGACGACAACGACGGCCTCAGCGACGACGAGGAGGCGGCCCTGGGCACCGACCCGCGCCTCCCCGACACCGACGGCGACGGCATCCGCGACGCCGACGAGGCCGCGCACGGCACCTCGCCGGTCAAGGCGGACACCGACGGCGACGGGCTGAAGGACGGAGAAGAGCTCGAGATCGGCAGCTCCCCCGTGACGCCCGACACGGACGGCGACGGGGTCGACGACGGCGCCGAGATCCATGCGGGGACCTCTCCCACGCGCTTCGACGCCAACGGCGGACCGAGCGTGGGTGGCGGCGTCGCCTGCGGCTCGGCCGGCGAGGGTGGCGTGCCGATGTGGTCGCTGCTCGGCCTGGTGCTGTGGGCCATCGCCCGCCGCCGTCAGACGGTGCGGGTCACGAGCCGGTAGTTCGCACGTAGTTCATCGCGAGTTCGCGGCGCGGCGGGTCTCTTCGGAGGCCCGCCGCGTTGCGTTTGGGGGACGGCCCGCCGCAGCCGCCGCGGGCGTCCGGGCGCGGAAAGTCCAGGTCGCCCGCGCGGTGTCGGTCCTTCGCGCGGAAATCGCGAAAACCGCTTCAGACAGGCCATCGCGCGACCGTAGCAACTCAACGCGGCTCGCTTGGGGGCTCGCCGCGATCGCCGCCGGACGCCGGAGGGCACTCGTCCGTCCGCGGCTCTAGACCACGCCACTTCGCTTGAGAGGGACCATGACCGAGCACTGTTGTCGACTTGCGGGCGCGACCCGCGTTTTCGCCGCTATCGCCGCGCTATTTGTCGGATTGCTGGTCGCGACGCCCGAGGCGTCGGCGGGGTGCAGCGACGCGCTGCAGAACGGCACCGAGACCGGGGTGGACTGCGGAGGGCCTTGCCTGGCCTGCCCTGGGGCGGCCTGCTCGGCGCACGCACAGTGCGCGTCGGGGTCGTGCGTCGATGGCGTCTGCGCGGTGCTCTACTCGGTCAACACGACGCCGGGCAACCCGCTGGCCAAGCCGGGTGGTGAGGCCGTCGCGATCGACCCGACGCTGATCTTGGTCGGCAGCGGCACGATCTCGGGCGCGCGAGTGCTGATCGCGGCCGGCTTCGTGAGCACGGAGGATGTCCTCGCGCTACCCACGACCGAAGGGATCACCAGCGCCTACGACGCGGCGACGGGCATCCTGACGCTGTCGGGAGACGCCTCGCTGTCGGCGTACCAGGCGGCGCTGCGGTCGGTGACCTACCGAAACACGAACGCGGCCTCGGCCAGCACCGCCGACCGCGGGATCACGTTCTCCCTGGGGCAGAAGGGCTTGGCCCTCGAGGCCACGGGGCATTTTTACGAGTTCGTGCCGGGGAACATCAGCTGGCCGTCCGCGAATACCGCGGCTCAGGCCAAGCGTTACTTCGGGCTGCGCGGCTACTTGGTGACCGTGACCGATGCGGTGGAGAACGCCTTCGTCGGCGCGAAGCTCCAGGGCGACGGGTGGATGGGGTGCAGCGACGTCGTCGCCGAGCGTACTTGGCGCTGGGTCACCGGGCCTGAGGGTCTGGAGGACGGCGGCAAGGGGCGGCACTTCTTTCAGCAGACGGCGATAGTTGACGACGGCTTCTTCGGCAGCGGACAGACCACCTCGGGGGCCGGCGGCACGCCGACCAACGGGCTGCGCGTCGATGGCAACGGGTCGGCGTGCACTGCGGCGGCCGATTGCGTGAGTGGGGTCTGCACCGGGTCCGTCTGCAAGAACTTCGTCGGGTGGGCCCCCAACGAGCCGAACGACTACGGAAGTTGGGGCGAGGACTACGGCCACTTCTGGTCGAACGGGACGTGGAACGACTACCCCTCGTCGGCTGGCTCGATCGCTGGCTACGTCGTCGAGTACGGCGGTATGCCCGGGGACGCGCTGTCGGTGCTGTCGGCGTCGCGCGCGCTGCGGCTGCTGCCGCTGACCTGCTTCAATGGCTCCAAGGGCGAGACGGAGACCGACGTGGACTGCGGCGGCCTGTGCGGGCCGTGCGGGCCGGGCAAGGTCTGCGGTGCGGACCTCGACTGCTCGAGCGAGGTGTGCTCGGACGCGAAGCAGTGCCAGGCCCCCGCCTGCGACGACGGCGTCCGCAACGGCGACGAGTCGGACACCGACTGCGGCGGGTCGTGCGGCCCTTGCGCTGACGAGGCGAACTGCGGCGTGGCGGCGGACTGCGCCAGCAACAAATGCGTAGGAAATATCTGCCAGATCGCGAGCTGCGGCGACTCGGCGAAGAACCAGGACGAGACCGACGTGGACTGCGGCGGCGGCTGCGGACCCTGCGCCGAGGGCGCGGGCTGCGCTGACGCGGGCGACTGCGCGACCAACTACTGCAACAGCAAGGGGCAGTGCTCGACGCCGAGCTGCACGGACGGCGAGATCAACGGGGGCGAGGTCGGCGTCGACTGCGGTTCGGAGTCTTGCGGGGCTTGCGAGAACGGCCAGCCTTGCCTCAGCGGCGCGGGCTGCTTGAGCGAGGTGTGCACTGACGGCGTGTGCGCCGACCCGGCGTGCGATGACGCGTCGAAGAACGGCGACGAGACGGACGTGGACTGCGGCGGCTCCTGCGCGGCGTGCGGGGCCGGCGACCACTGCAGCGCGGGGTCTGATTGCTCGAGCCGCGTGTGCAGCGCTGGCGGCATCTGCGCGAGCGCGGCCTGTGACGACCAGACCAAGAACGGCAGCGAGACAGGCACCGACTGCGGCGGGAGCTGCGGGCCCTGCGCCGATGGCGCCAGCTGCGACGTCGCGGCGGACTGCGCGAGCGGCGTGTGCTCGGAGGCGCGGACCTGCGCGGCGCCGAGCTGCGAGGACGGCGTGCGCAACGGCGGCGAGTCCGACACGGACTGCGGCGGGGCGTGCGGCCCGTGCGACGACGGCGCGGCGTGCCACGGCGCCGGGGACTGCAGCAGCAGCGTGTGCGCTGACGGGGCCTGCGCGGCGGCGAGCTGCCAGGACGGACAGCTCAACGGCGCGGAGACCGGCGTCGACTGCGGCGGTCAGTGCGCGAAGTGCGCAGCCGGCGCCGGGTGCGCGGTGGCTGGGGACTGCCAGAGCGGCGTGTGCTCGGGCGACGTGTGCGCTGAGCCGAGCTGCGCCGACGGCGTGAAGAACGGCGTCGAGACCGGCACCGACTGCGGCGGCGGGTGCAGCACCTGCCCGGCCGGAGCGGGCTGCGC
This sequence comes from Myxococcota bacterium, assembly GCA_041389525.1. GTDB lineage: Bacteria > Myxococcota_A > UBA9042 > PHBI01 > JACKFB01 > JACKFB01. Next base: position 37,179 of record JAWKRR010000068.1, read on the forward strand.
GGCGGCCAACGACTGCACCAGCCGCGTCTGCGACGACGGTGTCTGCGTCTCGCCCAGCTGCGGCGACGGCGTCCACAACGGCGCCGAGACGGGCACGGACTGTGGCGGCAACTGCGACGCGTGCCCCGCCGGCGCTGGCTGCGCGGTGGCGGGCGACTGCCAGAGCGGCGTGTGCGCCGGGGGCGAGTGCGCTGCTCCGAGCTGCGGCGACGGCGTGAAGAACGGCGCCGAGACGGGCCCGGACTGTGGCGGCGACTGCGCGAAGTGCGAGGCGGGCGCTGGCTGCGCGCTGGCTGGCGACTGCCAGAGCGGCGTGTGCGCCGGGGGCGAGTGCGCTGAGCCGAGCTGCGGCGACGGCGTGAAGAACGGGGCCGAGACGGGCTCAGACTGCGGTGGCGACTGCTCGAAGTGCACGGACGGCGAGCCCTGCGCGGCGGCCGGCGACTGCGAGAGCGGCGTCTGCGGCGACGGCGCGTGCGCGGCGGCGAGCTGCGGCGACGGCGTCCTCAACGGCGCCGAGACGAGCCTGGACTGCGGCGGCGACTGCGCGAAGTGCGGCGACGGCGAGGGTTGCTCCGCGCCCGCCGACTGCCAGAGCGGCGTCTGCGGCGACGACAGCGTCTGCGCGGCGGCGAGCTGCGGCGACGGCGTCCTCAACGGGTCGGAGACTGCCGTGGACTGCGGCGGCGCATGCGGCCCCTGCAACGACGGCGCGGCGTGCGGCGTGGCGGCGGACTGCGACAGCCGCATCTGCTTCGACGGCGTCTGCCTGGTCCCCGTCTGCGGTGACGGCGTGGTCAACGGCGACGAGGCCTGCGACGACGGCGCGACCAGCGACACCGGCGACGGCCTGGTCGGCGCCGACGGCGACGGCTGCTCCAGCGCCTGCGCGGTCGAATACGGCTGGCGCTGCGCCGCCGAGAACGCTGACGCCGCCTCGGTCTGCGAGACGACCTGCGGCGACGGCATCGTGGCCGGCGACGAGGCCTGCGACGACGGCTGGATGGACGACAGCGGCGCTGAGCGGACCATGGTCGACGGTGACGGCTGCTCGGTGACCTGCGAGGTCGAGGCGGGCTGGGGCTGCGCGGTGGACGCCGAGCTGGCCATCAGCGCCTGCGACCCGGTCTGCGGCGACGGCGCGCTGGCGGGCGGCGAAGGCTGCGACGACGGCAACGACGACGCGGGCGACGGCTGCTCCGCGCAGTGCGAGGTCGAGGCCGGCTGGAGCTGCGACGCCGCCGGCGAGGCGTGCGCGTCGAGCTGCGGCGACGGCGCCGTGGCCGCCCCGGTCGAGGGCTGCGACGACGGCAACGACGTCGACGGCGACGGCTGCTCGGCGGACTGCTCGGTCGAGCTGCGCTGGGCCTGCAGCGCTCAGCCCGGCGAGACCAGCGCCTGCTCGGAGAACTGCGGCGACGGCGTGGTCGACCTCGGCGTCGAGGGCTGCGACGACGGCAACAACGACGCGGGCGACGGCTGCTCGGCGACCTGCACGGTCGAGGCCGGCTGGGAGTGCCCGGCGGGCGACCCCTCGAAGTGCGACGGCGACCCCGACGACGACGGCGCCTTCGTGCTCGTCGACAACTGCCCCGACGTGGCCAACGCCGACCAGCTCGACACCGACGACGACGGCCTCGGCGACGCCTGCGACGATGACGACGACGGCGACGGCCTGAGCGACGACGAGGAGGCGGCCCTCGGCACCAACTCGCTGCTCCGGGACACCGACGGCGACGGCCTGGACGACGGCGTCGAGCAGCGCTACCTGACCTCGCCGATCCTGGCCGACACCGACGGCGACGGCGTCAACGACGGCCTCGAGATCGACCGCAAGACCGACCCGCTGGTCGCCGACACCGACGGTGACGGCCTCAGCGACGGCGAGGAGTTCGAGCTCGGCACCTCGCCGCTCGACGCCGACACCGACGGCGACGGCGCCCCGGACGGCAAGGAGATCGAGGTCGGCACGTCGCCGCTTCACTCCGACGCGCTCACGGCCGCGGACCTGACCATCGGTGGCGGTGGCTGCAACGCCGGCGGTGGCGGCGGCGTGCCCATGTGGCCGCTGCTCGGGCTGCTCTTGCTGGCGGTGGCTCGCCGTCGCCGGACGGCCGTGGCACAGCGCTGAGTT
>JAWKRR010000069.1:0-34437 GCA_041389525.1 Myxococcota bacterium
ATGGGCCACGCCGGCGCCATCATCTCGGGAGGCAAGGGCACCGCGGCCGACAAGGTCGCCGCCATGGAGGCCGCCGGCGTCCGCATGTCCCCCAACCCCTCGGAGATGGGACGCACCCTCGCGACCCTTCTCTAGTTTCTACCCATTCCGAACCGACAGATTTGAGGAGTCCCTAGCATGTCCATCGAGCGCACCCTCGCGATCATCAAGCCCGACGCCGTCGCCGCAAAGAGCACCGGCGGCATCATCTCCATGATCGAGGAGGCCGGGTTCGGCATCGTCGCCATGAAGAAGGCCCACCTCACGGCCGCGCAGGCCGAGGGCTTCTATCACGTGCACAGCGCGCGCCCCTTCTTCCGGGACCTCGTGGGCTTCATGTCCAGCGGCCCGGTCGTCCTGATGATCCTCGAGGGCGAGGGCGCGATCACCCGTTGGCGCGACCTGATGGGCCCCACCGACGCGACCAAGGCGGGCCCGGACACCGTGCGCGGCCGCTTCGGCACCGACATCGAGCGCAACGCCTCGCACGGCTCGGACGCGCCGGAGACCGCCGCCTTCGAGACGGCCTGGTTCTTCAGTTGCTTCGAGCGAGTGTGACATTGTCGCTCGCATGACAGCCCCACCCATCGAGCCAGCCCCCGAGACCGCCTCGGGGACCGCACCCGGAACGCCCGATCTCAAAAGCCTGAGCCGCGACGCCCTGCGCGCGTGGATGGTGGACGAGGCGGGCGTTCCTGCGTTCCGCGGCGACCAGGTATTCCGGTGGCTGCACGCGCAGCGCGCCCGCGACTTCGACGGGATGAGCGACCTGCCGCAGGCCTTTCGCGCCCATCTCTCGCAGCACGCGCGGATCGGCGGGCTGGCCCTCGAAGACGTGCGGGTCGCGGCCGACGGCACGCGGAAGCTCTTGCTACGCACGGGCGACGGGCACCGCATCGAGTCGGTCATCATCCCGATGGCCGACGGCCGCCTCACCCAGTGCGTCTCGAGCCAGGTCGGCTGCCGCATCGGCTGCGACTTCTGCCTGACCGCCCGCATGCCCATCCGGAAGAACTTGGCGGCATCTGAGATTGTAGACCAAGTCCTGCACGCGGTCGCCGTGCTGGGGGAGGGTGAGCGCATCGGAAATCTAGTCTACATGGGCATGGGCGAGCCGCTGGACAACTACGACTCGGTGATCAGCTCGATCCGGATCTTGCTGGATCGCCAGGGCCTGGACTTCGCGAGCCGCCGCATCACCGTCTCGACCAGCGGCGTGGTCGCGCGCATCCCCGATCTGGGGCGCGACGTGCCGGTGAACCTCGCCGTCTCGCTCAACGCGTCCCACGACGTCCAACGCTCCCGGCTTATCCCCATCAACAAGAAGTGGGACATCGCCAAGCTGATGGCGGCGCTGGAGGCCTTCCCGCTGCCGCCGCGCCGCCGCATCACCGTCGAGTACGTGCTGCTGCGCGGCGTCAACGACACGTCGGAGGACAGCCGGCGCCTCATCGCCATGCTGCGCCCGATGCGCGAGCGCGTGAAGGTCAACCTGATCCCGTTCAACCCGTGGCCGGGCGCACCCTATGACCGGCCCGAGCCACGCGACGTGGACCGATTCGGCGCCGCCCTGCGCGACGCCCGCTTCAACGTGACCATCCGCTATTCCAAGGGTGACGACATCGGCGCCGCCTGTGGGCAGCTTGACGGGGAGGCGGTCGCCGCGTGAGCACGAATCTCGCAGAAGTCACCAATGAAGACGCGCGCTTGGCGGTGCTCGAGGCCATCAAGGCCGCGCCGGGCCCCTTCACCCAGTCCGATATCGTGGCGCGCACCGGCCTCGCCCCCCATGACGCCGACCGCGTCCTGGGCCAGGTCGTCCGCGACTACGAGAGCCAGCTCGACGTCGACGAGGAGGGCACCCTCGTCTACACGTTCGCGCCGGGCCCCGTCGCCAGACCCGACATCGTCGAGGCCGACCGCAAGCTGCGCCGCAAGAAGGCGATCCGCCGCGGCGCCATGGCTGCGTTCAAGGCGTGGACCATGGTCATGGTCATCGTCTACGCGGTGATCTACGCGCTGCTCTTCATCGCGTTCATGATCGCCATCACCGCGCAGCAGCAGGGCAGCGACGACCGGCGCCGCGGGCCGCGCATCAATCTCGGGGAGGGCATGTTCTGGTGGTACATCTTCGGCCGCGACGGCCGAGGCTCCCGCCGCGGACGCCGCCGGATGAACCGGGAGATCCGCGAGAGGGTAGGGCGCGGCGAAGACCCCTACGACATGCGCACCACCTCGTCGGAGCCCGAGAAGCCCTCGCTCATCGAGCGGACCTGGTACTTCCTCTTCGGTTCCCAGGCCATCGAGAGGACCCCGCTCGAGATCGAGCGCGAGCTGGTGACCTACGTGCGGGCCAAGCGTGGCCTCATCACCAACGCCGACATCGTCGCGCTCTTGGGCGTCCCCTACGCCGAGGCCGACCGCATCGGCACGCGGCTCGTCGCGACCTACGACGGCGAGATGGATATCACCGATTCGGGCGTCGCCATCTACCGATTCCCCGATCTCATGGTCAGCGCCCGTGAAGAGGTCCAGTCCGGCGACGCGCCGACGCTGAGCTACCTCTGGCAGCACAAGGCGCGCGAGCACACCCTGCGCTCGAACCCGACGCTGCTCATCCCGATGCTCAACGCGTTCAACCTCGGGCTCTGTGCGTTCACGGCCTTGCGGATCCTGCCCTTCTTCGGCCTCACCGGCGCGCTGCCGACCTTCTTCCTCGTGCTCTTCCCCGGCGTCTTCTCGACCCTCTTCTTCCTGGTCGCCGGGCGCCGGAAGTGGCGCGAGATGAAGGACAAGGACCGCTACGAGCGCGACAACCTGCGCGTGGCGATTTACCGGCTGCTCTTCACCCGCCGTCGCCCCGTGGTCATCCCCGGCGACGAGCAGGCCATCGCGCACGCGGGCCTCGGCAAGTTCAGCGCCGAGCGCATCCGCGCGCTGGCCCCCTCGATCGCCGAGGAGCTGCGCGGTGAGGCCGTCGTCGATGGCCTCCGTACCGAGATCCGCACCCCGCGGCTGCTCGCCGAGATCGACGCCGTCGAGCGGCTGCGTCGGGGAGCGACGGCCAAGCGTTCGGTGGGCAAGACCGTGTTCAGCAGCGCCGATCTCGCAGACGAGATCAGCGCGCTCGAGCGCGAGCTGGCGGCCGAGCCCGCGTAGCTCGAGGCCGGCTAGTTTGGGCGCCGCGGGTTGGGGACCTCGGGGCGCTCGCCCCGAAGCCACGCGTCGGCCGCGTCATCGAGCATCGGGTTCTTCACGTCGCCGCGGGCCAGGACCTCGTGCTCGCCGATGCGGTGGGGCTGAAAGTCCAGCGGCAGCAAGAGCTCGCGCTCCTCCTCGAAGTACCGCCCGAGGTACCAGTCGAGGAAATCCATACAGAGGTCGAGGGTCTCCGCCACCGACAGGCTGCCGTCCTCGGGCACCGCTTTGGCGATCTCCATATCGTAGAGGAAGGTCTGGTCGAGACGCGCGAGCGACAGCGCGACGATGACCACTCGGTCTTCCATCCGCGCGGACACCGTGAAGCGCTCGTCGCGCAACTTCCGGCTGTGGCGGGCTTCGAGGGCGGCGACGATGGTCGAGGCGTTCTCGGCGGTGAGCAGCGGGCGGGCCATGTTTCCTCAGATGATCGGGCGTGACAGGGTCGGGTGGGGCCGGCTACGCGACCTGGTCGAGGCGCTTGAGCAGGCGGGGTAGTACGTCCCGCGGCGTGCAGGTCAAGAGCGCCACGCCCGCCGGCTTCAGCGCAGCCTCGACCGCCGCGAGGCCGTGACGGGTGCGGATGCGTTGAACCTCTAGCAGCGCCTCGGCCAGCGGGCCATCCTCGGGACGCGCGGCCCCCTCGAAGGCGGGGTCCGACGGGCAGAGCACGAGAAATCCGTGGCGGTGGCGTCGTGCGCCCATGGCCGCCCGGCGCAGCGCGTCGAGGTCGTCGGCCGTGGAGAGGTCGGAGATGGCGCAGAGGGTGTGGGGCCCGCCGCGCGCGCGCAGGACGTGCTCGACGGCCTGCTCGAGTCCGTGGGCCTGCCCGCCGGGTCGCGGGGTCGGGTCTAGCGGCAGCGCGATGCCGGCGTGTCGGCAGAACGCGCGCCACGCCGAACGGCGGCGATCGCGGGAGTAGGCGTCCACAGGCAGCGGAAAACGCGCGGGGCGCCTGCGGCTCGCGGTCTCTTTTAGCCAGGTATCCACTGCCTCCTGGAGGTGTAGCTCGTCGTGTTCGCTCTGGCGCGGGCCCGCTCGCCCGGTGAGGGACTCCGGCAGTCGAAACGAGCGGTTCTGGTGCGTCTCGAACCACCCGGCCACCGCGCGGACCAGCTCGCGCTCGGTGACCTCGGTGCGGTTGTCGTGGAAGAGGTGGTGCACCTCCTGGAGCGCCTCGAGGACGCGGAAAAGCTGGCCGCGCGCGGCCGAGGGCGGGATGTCGAGGCGGACGCGCTCGTCGAAGAGCGAGACGCCGACTCGGTCCCCGCGGGCTAGGAGCTGCGACGCGAGGTTGTAGGCGGTCTCGATGGCGAAATCGGCGCGGGTCTGGCCCGGCTCGCCCCAGAACATGCTTGGGGACACGTCGACCAGCAGCCACGCGGACAGGACGAGATCCGACTCGAACTCGCGGGTGACCAGCTTGCCGCGGCGGGCGGTGGCGGCCCAGGCGATGTGCTTGAAGGCATCCCCCGGCTGGTGATCCCGCAGCTCGCGGATCTCCAGGCCGAAGCCGCGGCGGCGCGCGCGGCCGAGCTCGGCGCGGTCTTGGCTGGCGGCGCGGGTCGCCCGCAGCGGCGGGTCGCCTCGCAGGGGGAAGGCGCGCGGGAGGATGCTGACGGTGACGGCGCAAGGCAGCCAGCCGCGCACCGCCAAGAGCCCGCCCGCGATGTCGGCGCGGAAGCGGAAGCCCTGCAGCCAGGCGTGCCCGACCTGCGGGGACTGAAACGTGAGGTCAAAGCCGGCGTCGGTCGCTGCGATGGTCGCGCGGGCGGGCGCGACGACGACCGGTTCGAGGGTGATGCCGGCGATGCGGGCGATGGCGCCGCCCGCGAGGCGCACGGGCAGGGTGATCGGACGGCCGACCCGGGCCCTGGCTTCGGCCGCGCCCTCGCCGATTCGCGCGCGCAGGGCTCCGCGGGCGACGTCGGCGCCGACCAGCCGGGCGACCGCCGACGCCCAGATGAGGGTGCTGAGCGACGCCGCCCCGAGGGCCGAGATCACGGGGAGTCCGGCGAGGCCACCGGTGGCGAGGAAGGTCAGCCCCACGCCCACTACCCATTGGCCCGCGGCTCCCAGGGAGATCTTCACACGTCCTCAGCGTAGGAGATTTCGGCGAGGCACTCCTCGACGACCATGGCCGGAGAGAGGCGGTCGAGCTCGGCCTCGGGCGTGAGGATGATGCGGTGGCCGAAGATGGGCGGCACCAGCGCGCGGATGTCGTCGGGCAGCACGTGGGAGCGGCCGCGCAAGAACGCCGCGACCTTCGAGCAGCGCATCAGGGCCAACGAGGCGCGCGGGCTGGCGCCGAGCAGCACGGCGGAGTGAACGCGGGTGTGTTGGACGAGGCGCACGATGTAGTCGAGCAGCCCGGGGGAGATGTGCACGCGCTCGGCCATGGCTGCCACCGCCAGGATCTCCGCGGGCGACAACACCGGCGCGACGGGCTCGACCGGCGTGTTGTAGGTCGCCAGGATGCGGCGTTCCTGCGCGAAGTCGGGGTAGTCGAGCAAGACCTTGAACATGAAACGGTCGACCTGCGCCTCCGGCAGGACGTAAACGCCTTCCTGTTCGACGGGGTTCTGCGTCGCCAGCACGATGAAGGGCGCGGGCAGGCGCTCGGTGCGGCCCTCGATGGTGACCTGATCTTCCTGCATCGCCTCGAGCAAGGCGCTCTGCGTCTTGGCGGGCGCGCGGTTGATCTCGTCGCCAAGGACCACGTGGGCGAAGAGCGGGCCTTTGCGCAGGGCAAATGTGTGGTCGCGCAGGTCCAGCACGTTGGTGCCGGTGATGTCTGCCGGCAGCAGGTCCGGCGTGAACTGGATGCGCGAGAACTCGCAGCCCAAGGTGCGCGCGAAGGCCTTGACCAGCGTGGTCTTCGCGATGCCGGGGACGCCCTCGAGGAGGACGTGGCCGCGGGAGAAGAGCGCGATGAGCAGCAGCTCCACGGTGTCGTTCTCGCCGATGTAGACTTTGGCGATCTCGCGGCGCACCGCGTCGCACAACGCCGCTGCGTGCGCCGCTTGCTCGCCGGTGGGCAGGCCCGCGCTCGAATCACCCGGTCGCAATGGGCCTCTGGGATCCGCGTGGGGATCTGGGGTTTGCATGGGCCCTCTGTTCGACGTAGCGGGAGACGGTGCCGACATCCGCGAGTAGGCGTAGGAAACGCTCAGCGCTTACTAGGGTCGGCGAGGACCGCAGCAAGCTATCGGCCTCACGGTGGATGCGCAACAGCGCGTTCCGGACGGTCTCTTCGCCGCGGCGCACGTCGTCGGACGCCGCGGACAAGGGGCTGGCGCTCGCGGCCAGCGAGGCGATCGCGGGCAGATCGGCGAGGCGCGCGGCCTCGTCGAGGAGCACGCGGGCGGGCTCCGCGAAGTCGGCGTCACCGCGTCCCAGCACGAGCCCCATCGCCTCCTGTCGCACCGGTGACGCCGAGTGGCCCGCGACGGTCAGGGGCGGCTCCACGACCTTGGTCCGCCGCTGGCGAAGCCGGATCGCGAGCACGATGGCGAGGAAGGCCAGCCCGCCCCAGATGAGGATGGCGTTGAGCGGCCTGTCGCTGAGGCGCCGGTCTACCGCGGCGAAGAACGCGTTGAGCAGCGACGCCGCCTCATCGATGAAGGCCGGGAGCCGACCGAGCCGACCGACGCCGGAGCGGTATGCCCCGGTGATGCGCGTGCGCGGCCCGAGCAGGCGCGCGCGGCACGATGGGATATCGCAGTACAGCCGCAGGGCGTTGGCTGCGAGCTGCTTGTTGCCGTAGAAGCGGCGGAGCATCTCGTTGAGGAAGATGCTGGGGTCCGCGATGGCGAGGATCGCGCCGAGTCCGAGGCGGCGCTCGACGATCAGGGCGTCGGCCGGATCGGCGAAGGTGAGGATGGGGTCGCCCGCGCCGTGGAGCACGGACGGGTAGTTCGCCGCGACTTGCTCCACATTGAAGAAGAGGAAGTGCTCCCGGCGGGGCGTGAGCAGGGGGACCCCGTCGGCCCCTTGGTACCAATCGCCGTGGGATGAAGGGGCTGCCGGCGCCCGCTGGATACCGATCTCGGCGAGCAGCCCGTCCGCTGCGCCGCTGTCGTCGGCGATGACGACGAACCCTCCGTCGCGCACGAAGGCGAGCAACGCGGCGACCGGCAAATCCTGAGGCGGGGCCAGCCAGATCAGCACGCTGCCAGGGCGCAGCCTGCCGAGGTCGAGGACCTGGGCAGGCTCAAGCTCGACCTTCGCCTCGGCGGCGGTCGCCAAGAGGTAGCCGACGCCGTTCCAGGCTTCGGGATCGAGGCTGTAGTCGCCGTCGGCGGCCGCGGGTGCGCTCAGGGGGAGGGCGCGTCGCGGCGCGTCGGCGGCGGGCGCGGTGGCGAGGAGGGCCGCCACCAGCAAGGGGAGGGCGGTCATGGCGACTCCCCCATCGACTTCGCCAAGGCTTCAGCGCGCCTCGCCACATCGGGTTCGGGTGCGCCGGGGCCAAACCACGCCTCCTCGACCACGGTTCGCAGCGCCTCGGCCGCGGGGTCCGCCGACAGCGTGCGCGTGACCTCCGCCGGCGTGTCCCGGCCCCAGCGCACCGCGCGATCCAGACTCGCCATCGCCCCGACGAAGATGTCGCGCACCCGGCCGCGCACCGAGACCATCGCCAGCACGGCGCCGTCGAAGCTGCCGTCGTGCGGAACGCGCAGTCGACTCTCGCGGCTCATGTATCCCGGGGCGGCCAGGAGTAGCGTCCAGTTCCCAGGGGCGAGCGGGCCCAGCGCGAAGCCGCTCCCGCTCGGTTCCGCACGCCGCTCCGGCGCATCACCCAAGACAGCGACCATCGTAGCGCCGACGACCCGGCGGCCGGTGTGCGCGTCGACAATGGACGCGGCCACCCAGTCCAGCCGCCGATCCTTGCCCGTACCCGCGGCCAACACCAGCGCGGGCTCTGCGATGACCTGCGCCTCCACGGGCACGCGACGTCGAAAACGCTCGGAGATGGCGCGCCACCACTCGCGCAGGCGCTGGCGCACGGCCCCGACCAGCAGCAGGTTCGCGGCGGCGATCGCCAGGGCCAACCCGTACCACTGCAGCGGCACGCCGGGTGGCGATGGCACGGGGATGCGCGCCGGGCGGCTCTCCGCGGCGCGACGCAGCCCATCTTGCGGGACGTAGCGCGCGGTCACCTCGACCACCCCATGCACCCTGCTGGCCAGCTCGCGCACATCCAGCGCGACCAAGTACACGCCGTCTCGATCGGTGACGGCGACGGTCTCGCTGGTCGGCGAATCCCCCTCCGCCTGAACCACGATAGCGATGGTCGCTCCGGCGACGCCCCCGCGGTCGTCGGCGAGCCGCCCGCTGAAGCGGTACCGGCCGCTCCGCTCGTCCCCCTCCCGACCGACACGCAGGGTGATGCGCGTGGGCCGCAGGATCTGCAGCGTCTGACGCGCCTCCGACGGAGCAAATCGATGATCGCCGGGGTAGGACGCCCTGACCTCGAACGCGCCGGCGCGATCGATGGCGTCCGGCCTCACCAAGAAGGTCACCTGCCCGCTGTCGTCGCTGTCACCGACCAGCTCCGGCCCGTCGCCGACCTGTAGGCGCAACGGCGCGTTGCCGACGGGGCCGCTCGCGCCGCTCACCGCGGCCCGTATCGCGACCTGCGCCTCGTCGAGCCCGACGCGAGGCGGATCCAGCTGCAGCTGCACCCATGTGGGCTCGCGGCGCAGGTCCAGCGCGTCCGCCTGCTCCGCCGGCCCCCAGGTCGCGTCTCCTTCATAAGAGAGCGACACCGCGACCTGCTCCCCCAGGGACTCAGCGAGGTGGCGCGCGTCGGCGGCGCCCACCAGCAGCTCGAACCGGCCTTCGCCGTCGGTGAGAAACGTGCGCCCCGCGAGCCCTTCAACCGCGACGTGGACGGCCTGGCCCGCGAGCGCGGTCTCGTCATCGCCCGAGAGGATGCCCCGGAGATGCAAGCCCTCCGCGGTCCGCTCCACCCGCATCGTCAGCCCGCTGTGACCACGCACGCGCAGGGGGCGCGACCGCGCGTCCGGCGTGGCCACGGTGCACAGCAGGAGCAGCGCCAGCGGCCACACGAGGCGCGCGGCGTGGTGGGGCGGAGGATTCACGGTCGGAGCATAGCCCACGAGTCGAAATGAGCGCGAGACGCGCGATGCGCGGTGGCCATGGCGAACGCGGGGGTGCGTTGCTATAGTCCGCCGCCCTTCGACGAGCATGCTCTCGTCAGGGCCAGACGGAGGATGCGGATGACGTTGTGGACGAGCCAGGTCGCAATGAACACAGCAAGCGTCGACCCCATGTGGTTGGTGATCGGGGTGGCCATCGCGGTCGTGGCCGCGCTCGTCGTGATTGTGGCGCGGCGGGGCAAGGGGGCCGAGTCGGCCGAGCCCGAGAAGCCGGCGGCGATCCCGGAGGCGGCGCGCAAAGAGCGCTTTGAATCAACGATCGCGCCTGAGGCCGTCAGCGCCGACAGGGCCGCCGTCGCGAGGGCTGGCGAGGCGATCACCCGCGTCGAGGCGAAGGTCGAGCCCCCCGTGTCCCGCGAACCGGAACCGGAGTCGGAGCCGGAAGACGAGAAGCGCGCGGCTGGCTGGGAGTTGGAGGACGACGACGAGGAAGAGGAGGAGCGCGAGGCGCCAAAGGAGCCGGCGAAGAAGCCTCAGCTCGTCGAGGCGCCGCCGCCCGCGACCACGCTGCGAGAGGGCCTTGGCAAGACGCGGCGCGAGGGCTTCGTCGCGCGACTGGGCCGCCTCTTCGGCGGAAAGACCATCGACGCGAGCCTCGTCGACGAGATCGAGGAGGCGCTCTTCACCGCCGACGTCGGTGTGAAGACGGTGGATCGGATGATGGAGGGCGTCCGGGCCGAGCTGGGTTCGGGAGGCGCCACCGCGGACGCTGTGTGGGGGATCATGCGGCGGCAGGCTCGGGAGATCCTCGACGCGGCAGCCGCCAACGAGCGCGGCACCCAACCGCGGCCCGGCGAACCCAGGGTGATCATGGTCCTCGGTGTGAACGGGGCCGGAAAGACGACGACCATCGGCAAGCTCGCCCACCAGCTCGCCGAGAGCGGGACGAAGACGGGGCTGGTGGCCGGAGACACGTTCCGCGCTGCCGCCGGCGAGCAGCTTGAGCACTGGGGGCGCCGCGTCGGAGCGAAGGTCTACCGCGGCGAGGAGGGGGCCGACCCGGCCTCCGTGGTCTTCGACGGGGTGAAGCAGGCCCGCGACGACGGGATGGATGTCGTGCTCGTCGACACCGCGGGCCGCCTGCACACGCAGGTGAATCTGATGGAAGAGCTGAAGAAGGTGCGGCGCGTCATGGGCAAAGCGCTCGATGGCGCCCCCCACGAGGTGCTGCTCATCGTGGACGCGACCACCGGTCAGAACGCGATTCAGCAGGCTGCGATGTTCGACGAGGCCTGCGCGGTCTCGGGCGTCGTGCTCACCAAGCTGGACGGGACCGCGCGGGGCGGCATTGTCATCGGCGTTTGCGACCAACTCGGGATCCCGATCCGCTACATCGGCGTAGGCGAGCGCGTGGACGACTTGCGTGCCTTCAACGCCAACGAGTTCGTGGACGCGCTCTTTGCGCTTTGACCCGATCTGGGACGAGGAGAAGCGAGTGTCGCAGCATGATGGAAACACCATCCCCGAGCCGCACGGGAGCGCCTTGACCACCCCGAAACACCGGGGTAGAGTCCGGCCCGCCTCCCCGAAGAAGTGCTTCCGCGCTTCCCCTCCTTCCACGGAATCGACGCGCGTGCTGAAGACCACTGCCCAGCATATCCTGGTCACGATCTTCCTCGGACTGGTCTTCGTGGCCATGCCCGCCCTGGCACAGCCGGCGGTGGACCTGACCGTCGACGACGACGACGACGGTACCGAGGAAGTCACCGACGCCACCACGGACGCCGACGAGAAGGGGCTTGAGCAGCTGCGTGACGCGATTCGCGTGATTCAGCAGCGCCCAGTCCTCCGTCGGATGCGGCTTGAGCTCCAGGTCCAAACCGGACTTGGCCTCGCCGACGTGATGTTCCGCAACCAGTTGATCTCCGGGGGCCTGCGCTTCCACCTCGCGGAGGACTGGTCGATCGGCGGCAACTACATCCACTACTTCTCGCGCACCACGAGCCTCCACGACACGGTCGCCAACGACTACGAGCTGTTCCCCGAGAAGTCGCTGCACGAGTGGTTCGCCGGCGGAGACCTGAGCTGGGCGCCCATCTACGGCAAGTTCAACTTCTTCGGTAAGGGGATCGTCCAGTTCGACATCTCGCTCATCGCGGGGGCTGGCGTGACGGTCACGAGCCGGTCGACCAAGCTGAAGCCCACGGGCGTTCTCGGCATTGGGCTCCGGATGTTCATCACCCGCTGGCTCGCCTTCACTACCGAGTTCCGTGACCACATCTTCGTAGAAGACTTCAACGCCGGAAACGAGCTGGTGAATCACGTCATCTTCCAAGGTGGCTTCAGTATTTTCTTCCCGTTCAAGAACAAGTATCGCTTCGCACGATGAGGCCGCATTCCATGCTTTCCGCGCTCCGCGCAGTCATCGTTGCCCTCGCGCTGCTCGCCGCGGCGCCCACCGCGCACGCGAAGGCTAAGGGGCCGCTCGACGGTCTGCCGCCGATTCGTAATCAGGTCCTGCTCCAGGACGGCCGCCACGTGCTGGCGCCGGTCTTTGGCTCGACGATCAACGACGCGTACGCCCGCAACATCCTCGTCGGGTTGAGCTGGCGGTACTACTTCCAGAACTGGCTGGGTATCGGACTGGACGTCATGGGCGGGTTCGGGCTCGACACAAAGCTCGCCGACCGCATCAATCGGGAATTGAGCACCGAGGCTCAGCCGTTCGCCTTGAGTCGCACCACCCTGCGCTTGTTGGCGAACGCGACCTTGGAGTTCGTCCCAATCGACGGAAAGTTCATGCTGTTCGGCAAGTTCCACGCGCGCATCGACCTGCATCTCAACCTCGGGTTGGGTATGGCCCTGGTCGCCGGCGACGGCCGCATCGAGGACAAGGCCGCGCTGATGCCGGTCATCGGCGCTGGAATCCGCTTCTATCCGACCCCGTGGTTCGCCATTGGGGCCGAGTGCCGCGACTACATCGTCGACCGCACTGTGGCGGCTCGCCGGGACTTCTCAATTCCCGCGTCGAGATTCGGCCACAACTGGTTCATTGGGCTGGCGCTGAGCTTCTTCCTGCCGGTCGAGCCGGACGTTCGCCCGTGAGTCGAGTCCTGGCGATAGCGTTCGCCATGCTCGTCGCGCTCGCAGCGTGGGTTCCGGCGGCTGAGGCGTCGCACTACCGACTGCCGGCCGGCGGCTTGGTCAGTGAGTCGGAGGAGCGCTCGCTCGTCGAGAACTCCGTCGACAGCACCGAGGCATTGCTGACCCACACGGCGTCGTTGAAGGCGCGCCGCGCGCTGGCTACGGCCACGGGGCTGTCCTACGCGCGCCTCACCGAGCTCGCTACCCAGTGCGACCTGTTGCGTATCCGCGGCGTCGGCCCCTCCGTCGTTCGCCTGCTGCAAGCGGCGGGCACCCGCCACGCCGCAGCGCTTCGTCAAGCGCGCCCTGAGGTGCTCGCAGCCAAGATCAAAGCGGCGAATTCGGTGCACAACATCATGGAAGTGCTCCCCGATATCGCCTCGCTCACCGACTGGATTGCGCAGGCTCGCGAGCTGCCGAAGGTGCTCGAAGGGGTTCGATGAGTCCGCTGCGTTGGCTGGCTCGCTCGCGCCTTCGCTTGGTGCTCGCTTCCCTCATCGCGCTGGGGATCTTTTTCGGCCTCGCGCTGCCCTTATCCAGTTGGGTGCGCGAGCTGAGCCGCTCGGTGTCCACGGACATGGCGCTGCTGACGCTGTGGCTGCTGACGCTGCTGCTGGGCGCGTACTGCGTCACGGTCCTCATCGGCGATCGCATCTTCCCCTACCGCTGGCGCGAGCGAATCGTGTTGGGCGACGATGTCCCGCCGCCGGAGGCGACCGACGAGCTGTTGCCGCCGCCCATCCCGAAGTCCCACGGGTTGGCGTTCTCGGTGATCTTCGTCGGCCTCGTGGTCGGCGGCGTGCTGTCGGCCGAGGCAATCACAGGGGATTTCTTCGCGGAGTACCAACGGATCGGCTCCAAGCGAACGGTCTTGCGCGGCGACAACGAGGCGCTGAAGCTGACCCTGATCGGAGAGCTGGCGGACAAGCGCCTGGAGGGCGAGAGCCGCGACGCGCTGCGGCTGCTGGACACGCTCTGGCGCGATGAACGTCAGAGCGAGGCGATACGCGACGCGGCGTTGAAGGCGCTGGGTCGGCTCGCGCTCTCGTTCGACACCTCGATGGCCGCCTGGGCCCGCGAGGGCGTGCGCGAGCACTGGGAGCTAGAGCTCTTGCGAGAGCTGCGCCAGCAGATCGCGGCAGACTTGCGGGCGGCTCTGGCGACCGCGACCGGCGAACGCGCACGTCATCTCCTGTTGACCCTTGGGAAGATTCGGGAAGGCGCGAGCCTCGAGCCGATCGCGGCCAAGGTGCGGGCGGGCGCAGAATCCCCAGACGCCACCCTCGGCGCGGCGATCCTCGCGCTGGGCTTGCTGCGCGACCCTCACGGGATTGTGCCCCTCCTCGAGATCGCGCCGAAGATCGCCACCACCCCGTACTTTCGCGATCTCGCCTGGTCCGTGGGGCGCATCTCGCTCTCGTACCCGCCACACAGCGATGATGAGCTCGACGCCAAGTTCGGTGAGCTCGCCGAAGTGCTTGGCCGCCTGACCCAGGAGGGCCCGCTCGAGCGTCGATGCGACGCGGCGTATGCGCTGCGGCTGACCGGCGACGCGCGCATCACAGCGCCGCTCATCGCGGCGTTCGACGCGTCTGCAGACGCCGGCGATTGCGAGGCGGGCTACGTGGACAACGACGGCCTCGCGCCTGAAATGGTCGGCGCCACCGAGCCCTTTCAGCTGCGCGTCCTCAAGGGACTCGCCGACGTAGCGGTGGGCAACGACCAGGTCGTCGATTGGCTGCGCTCGCGCAAGGAAGACCCGCGGTTTTCCGAGTATATCCGCGGCCAGCTGCTCGAGACCCTGCGCCTCGTCGAGGCGAGCGCCAAGCCGGAGTAGCTCGAGCGCCGGCCGGAATCCCTAACGAAGGGCGTCGGCGAGGACGCCAGCCCGCGGATCGGCCGGCGAGGTTCGGAGCACCGAGTCGACGAGCGCGCGCGCTTGCTCGGTCTGCCCCACATGGGCGAGGGCCGTCGCGCGATCCAGCGTCAGGCCCGAGTCGGGACCCGCCGCGGCGGTCTGAGCCCGCTCGATGTGCTCGAGGGCCCCGCGCCAGTCGCTGCCGGCGGCGGCCAACGACGCGTGCAGACGGTGAAATGTGACCGCCAGCGGGGAGGGCAGGGTGGAGGCGTTCAGACCATCCAGGGCGAGCCGTGCCTCGCCGGGGCGCGCGAGCGTGAGCAGCGCGGAAGCTCGTAGCACGCGCACTTCCGGAGAGTCGCCCATGGGCTCTAGCGCGGACAGTGCGAGGTCTGCCTTACCTTCGCGCAGCGACTGAATCACGCGCGCGACGCCCAGCTCGGGGGGCTCACCTGAGACGGCGCCCGGCGGCAACGCCACCCCCGGCTCGCCGTCGTGCAGCGCGCGGTACGTCAGCGCGGTTCGCGCTCGTCGCTCGAGCTCGCCTCGGAGGGCTGGATCGAGGCCAGGCGGGGGCGGGCTCAGCACGAGCTCTAGCGGTTGCCGCACCGCCTGTGCGTCCTGGCCGGCCTTCCATCGCGCGACGGCGAGCACCAGCCGCGCCTCATCTTGTTCGATTCGGCGGTCTGCGCGTGAGGTCGGCGCGCCTCCGCCCACTGCGGCCAGCGGCGTGACGCGCGCCAGGGCGTCGTCGGCCCGACCAAGCCGCAGCAGCACGACCGCCATGTTCCGGTTCGCCTCGGAGCTACGCGGATGGAGCGCCAACTCCTCCTCGAGGAGCTTGACCGCCTGGGTCAGGTTTCCCTTGCCGAGGGCGATGATCGCGAGGTTGTTGTAGGCGCCGCGAACTCGCGGCTCGACCTTTAGCGCCCGACGGTATCGGGAGATCGCCCCGTCGAGGTCACCCGCACGCTGCGCTTCCAACGCGTGGTGCATCACCACGTCGACCCCGCGCGGGGCGCACGCTACGACGAGGCAGGGCAGGGCGAGCAGCAGCAGAGTGGTTCGAAGCATAGAGCCGACTACCACGCCAAGCGCCGGATTGAATAGATGGTGCCCTCCGCTGGTCTGTACCATAACGCGTCACGCCGACGACGCGCGGCCGCTCGGTTGACAGCAGACGCTGCCCGCCTACGATCGCGGCCGTTGAGTGTCGGCGCCGCTGCTCAGGCTAGATGGCCCTCATGGCCTGCGACGCCAGCCGCTAGAGCAGCGGCCACAACCCCCAGCCGGCACCGGAGGATTCCATGTCCGTGAAGTTCGCTCTCGCACTAGCCCTGTTTTCGCTCGTGGCCCCCAACGCTGCTGCCCTCACTGCGGACGACGAAGCCGCCACCGGAGAGCTCCGCGTCTCGCTCAACACCGAGTACTGCAAGGTGCAATTGGACGGCGAGGACTGGTCGGGCGTCGAGTTCGAGAACGGTGGCAAGACCTTGGTGATCCTGAACCTCGATCTCGCGCGCGAGAGCGTCGAGGTGACCCTGACGCCTGCGGCAGCCAATCTCGAGCCGGAGACCCTCACGGTCGCGAGCAAGGACTTCAAGCGGCTTCGTCGTGGGCGCATCTACTACATGGTCGCCTCGCGCAAGGTGAACTTCGCGAAGCGGAAGGCGGAGCCGGCGCCTGCCCCGGAGCCTGAGCGCAAGCCGGAGCCCGAGCCGAAGCCGGAGCGTCGAGGTGACGAGCTCTGAGAGCCGCTAGAACCCTCACGCTCTTCGCGTTGTGTCTCGGAGGGTGCGCCACGGCGACGCCGGTGACGCGGGTCGCCGCGCCGGCAACGCCAGTGGCGACAGGCCCCGCGAAGCCTGTCGTCGCTGCGCCCGTGTTGACCGCGGCCGCCGCCCTCCAGGTGCTGAGCGAGCTTCCACCGGCTCCGATCGACGCCGCGCTGCGCAAGTCCCTGCTTGGGCAAGGTGAGCGTCCGACTCGCCTCGTCGGCGGGGCCGGAGCCCGCCCCGCGCTCGACGCGGTACTCCGCCACGCTGAAGCGCTGTTGGCTGCGTCGGAGCCGCCTGCAGATCTCGGGCTGGCGGAGCTCCACGACGCGCTCGCGGCGGTGGATTCTGGCGCTCCCGAATCGATCCTCACGGCCGAGGTCTTAGCGTGGCGCACCGCGTTCCTGCTGGGACTTCGCCTTGGGGGGCCCTTGGCAGACCAGGCGCTCCTGGATCGGCTCGACGAGGCGGTGTTGGCGGAGGCCGACCGCTTCTACGAGCGGCTGACCCCCAGCGACCCTGCCTACAGCGTGCTGGTGCGGGGACTCGCGGAGTACCGAGAGCTCGCGAGCGCTGCGCCGTCTGAGCAGGTCGTCGGTCGCACGCCACGGTGGCGCAGCCCGTACTACGGCTCGACGTCCGACGCGGTGCGCTCCCTGCGCGCGCGGCTCGCCGAGGTCGGGTTCCCAGCCGCAGGGGAGGGCGACCTTCGCCACTTCGACACGAGCCTCCGACAGGCCTTTCTCGCGTTCCAGGGGCGCTTTGGGCTTGAGCAGAACGGCCTCCCCACCGTGGAGACTCTGGACGCGCTGGCACGGCCGCTCGCCGAGAGGGCGACCGAGATCGGCGCCGCGTTGGAACACATGCGCGCCACGCGCAGCCGGCTCCGGCCGGACCGACTCGCCGTCAACATCCCCGCGTTCGAGCTGAGGCATTTCGTGGGCGACCGCCTGGACTCGACCCACCGCGTCGTCGTGGGCTCGACCTCCTACCAGATCGATCAGGCAGGCGGCCGCGCGGGCCTGCTCAACCAGACGCCGACCCTGCACAGCCAAATCGAGCACCTTGTGCTCAACCCGAGCTGGAGCGTGCCCCAACGCATCAAGGAACAAGAGCTGGATCGGCGCGCTGAGCGCAACCCCAACTTCTACGACCGCTTCGACATCTGGGTCGACAGCCGCGGGGTCGAGCGGGTGCGGCAGCGGCCCGGGCCCAGCAACGCGCTAGGGCAGGTGAAGTTCGTCTTTCAGGGCGGCGACGGGATCTACCTGCATGACACGCCGCTCAAGGACGGCTTCGACAAGCGTGTGCGCGCGCTGAGCCACGGTTGCGTGCGGGTGCAAGACGCGCTGGGCCTCGCGCGGCGCATCCTGGAGGTGGACGGGCACCCGATGCCCTGGTCCAGGGCGGCCACCATCCTGGCGCGACGCCGCGAGACGGAGGTCACGCTGACCCGCCCGCTGCCCATCTTCATCCAGTACGTCACGGTCGGCGCGGATGAAGAGGGCGCGCTGCGCTTCTACCCGGATCTCTACGGGTGGGGCGTGGTGCGCGACACGGAGACGGTCGCGGGCAAGTAGGCGTGACGGCCCGCGAGAGGGGCCAGGGCGGCCCTACGCCTCGAAGTGAGCTAGGTCCTCGCCGAGGCCCTCGGCCTCGAAGTAGCGAGAGAACACCGTGTAGACCACGAGGTCTTGGTCCGACTCGCTGATCTCGGTGAAGCGGACGGCGACGCGTCGCACTCCGTCTACATCCCGCGGGGTCCCGACCACCTCGCCGATGACGGTGATGACGGTCGGGGAGGGCAGGGGGAGCTCCACCCGGAGGTCCAGGAGCGTGCCCGCCACCACTTCGCCCTGATCCGCCGGGAAGTTGAGCTGAATCCCAGAGCCGGAGAGGTTGATCGACTGGGTGACCATGTCGCTGAGGGCGACGGGGCGTGCGGCCTGGGCGGCCATGGCCTCTTCGACGCTGACGGACGCGGCGAGCGCGGCCCAGACACGCGCGTCGACGTCGGCGCGCCGGAAATCGCGGCGATCACCCTCGGCCACGTCTCCGACCGGCTGCACCGTGAGCCGCTCGCGGTCGATCGGCTCGCGGACGACGGCCTTGAGGCGCAGGACGCGGTCGCCGCGCGTGTACAGCAGCGTCAGCGGCTGCGCGCGCTCGAAAGTCGGCGGCTCCGACAGGGTCGTATCGATCTGCAGGCCGATCGAATTCTGCTTCGACACGAGGGCGCGTGCCGACGTCACGTAGATGTTGCCATCGCGCACCGAGACCATCGTCACGAACTGGTCCTCGTTCGGTAGCGGCTTGTCGGACATTTCCATCGCTCCTCGACTTGGGGCCCGCGGCTCGCAAGGGTCGCGGGCCTTGGCAGGTGTCTCACACGTCCAGCAGTTGCCTGAAATCCTTCAGCTTCTGCTTCACTTCTTCGCTGGTATCTCGCAGGGCGTCCAGGGTATCCCGAAGGCCGCCGAAGGTCTCATCTCTCACATCGGGACTGGCGAACGCTCCCACTTCAACCTCTTCGACGAACTGGATGGTCAGCGCAACATCGTTGCGCCAAGTCGACGCGTGGTCGTTCAGTTCCTCATAGAGCTTCACTACTTTGCCCCGGAACGCATCGTTGCCGCCAGTTCCCGCGCCTGCCTTTTGAGCGCCGGCTTTCTCGGCTTCCGCTAGCTGGGCCCGCAGCGTGTCGACCTCAGCCGCCGCGGACTCGGCGGCCTCCAACGACTCGCGCAGGCGCTCGGCTTTCGCCTCGAGACGATCCCGCTCTTCACGCAGCAGCGCGAGGTCCTCCTCCAGGCGCGTCACCCGCTCGGTGTCCACGGCCGGCGCGCTCGGCGTGGCCGCCGCGGTCTGCGCCGCCTCCGCCTCCTCGAGCAGGGTCGCGATCTTCTTCACGTGCCGCTTGTTCGCGGCCATGAGCTCCTCTTGGTCTTGCTGGCTCGCGGTGAGCCGGGCCTTGGCTTCCTCCAGCTCCGCGCGCAACGCGTCGAGCACCTCGCTCGCCTGTGCCGCAGCGCCCGCGTCCTTCGATGCATCGGCCAGCGCCTTCTCAGCCGCCTTTGCCGATGCCTCGGCCTTCTCCGCGCGCGAGCTGGCCTGCTCGCCTGCGCTGACGGCCTCCGCCAAGGCCTTCTCAGCCTTCTCACGCGCCTGCTCCGCGTCGGCGCGCGCGCCCGCAGCCGCCTTCGCCTCCGCCTTCGCAGCGTCGGCCTCGGCCTGCGCGACAGCCAGCGCCTTCTCGGCGGCCTCGCGGCCAGCCTCCGCGCTCGCGAGCGCCTTCTCGGCCGCCTTCTGCTGCTTCGCCGCCTCGCCAACCTTGTCGCCGGCCTCGGCCTGGACTCGCGCGCTCATCGCCGCGAGCTCAGCCCGCGCGGCCTCCGCAGCGCCGGCCGCCTCCGCCTGGGCCTTCTCGGCCGCGGCGGCGCGCCTGTCCGCCTCGCCAGCCTTCTTCTTCTCCGCCTCCAGCAGCGCCTCGGCCTCGCCCAACGCCGTCCGCAGCGCGCCCAGCTCCTTGGCCAGCGACTCCTCGGCCTGGCCCCCCTGCGCCTGCGCCTTCTCGAGCGCCTTCTCGACGTCCCGCAGCTTCTTCTCGGCCGCCCCGCGCGCCTTCGTGGTCGCGTTGAGCTCCGCCTCGGCCTGCGCCTTCTCTTCAGTGGCCGTCGCCAGCTGCTCTTCCAAGCGCCTGCGCTGGTCGTCGAGCTTCTTCCGCTCCAGCTCCAACTCGGCCACCGCCTCCTTGGCGTGTGACAGCTCGTCGTCCAGGCTCTTGAGGGCATCCGCCTGCTTCGCTGCCGCAGCGTCTCCCTTGGCGCTCGCCGCTTCGACCGCGGCCAGCCGCTTCTCCAAAGACGCCTTCTCAGCCTCGAGGCTCTTCACCTGACCCGCGCGCTCGTCGCGCTCGCCGCGGACGGCGTCCAGCTCGGCCTGAAGCTGCTCGACTCGCTCCAGCGCCTGCGTCCGCTCAGCGCCCGCCTTCAGCGCCGCCTTCTCAAGCTCCGCGATCTGCGACTTGAACGCCGCGACGTCTTCGGCGCCGGCCGAGCCGACCAGCAGGTCCTTCAGCTGCGCCAGCTCGCGCTCGTTGTGCGCCCGCGCTGCTTCGGCCGCGGCCAGGCTGTCTTGCAGCGCCGCCGCGCTCTGGCTGTCCGCCGACGCCGACGACCTCAGCGAGGCCAGCTCGGCCTCCAACCGCGCCACCGACTCCAGGGCGTCCTTGCGCGCCTCCTGCACGTCCTGAAGCCGCTGCTCGAGGTCCGCGACCTCACCCGGCTGCGGCGCGGCGACTAGCGCCTCGTGCAAGCTCGCGATCTCGCTCTCCAGCGCGATCACCCGCTCGGACTGACCCCGCTCGAGCGCCTCGATCTGCTTTGCGGCCTCGGCGAGCGCGTCCTCGCGCTCCATGATGGTCTCTTCGGCGAGGTCACGCGCGGCCTCCGCGTCCGCCACGGCCTTCGCCTGGGCCTCTTCCGCCGCCGCAGCCGCGCGAAGCCGCTCCTCGCTCGCCTCTTGCGCGTCCCGCAGCTCGTCGCGCTCGGCCTCTGCGGCCTCCAGCGAGCGCCGCAGATCCGCCAGCTCTTCGCCCAACTCGGCGGCCCGGTTCGCCGCGCCGTCGGCGCCGGCCAGCGCCTCGCGCAGCTGGCTCAACTCGTCGGCGATCTCAGCCTCGCGGGCCTCAGCTTGCTCGGCTCGCGCCAAGGCTTCGTCGCGGGCGAGGGCGAGGGCGTCCACGTCGTCCGGGCTCGCCGCCAGGGCCAGCGCCTCTTCCAGCTCGCTGGCGCGTGCCGCCAGCGCGTCCAGCTCCGCCTGCTTGGCCTCAAGCGCCGTTCGCGCGTTCTCCAACGCCTCGGCGGCCTCCGGGTCCTCCGCGGAGGGCGTCGCGGCCGCCGAGGCCTCGAGCGCCGCTTCAAGCTCCTCGATCCGCGCCTCCGCGGTCATGCGCGCTTGGGATTCGCGCTCCTCGCCAGCGATCGCGTCGTCGGTCGCCTGCTCGAGGCTCTCGACCTGGAGCCGCAGCATCTCCAAGGCTTCGTCGCGCTCACGCAGCGCGTCTTGCAGCTCGCGAAGGCCGCTCTCATCGGGCGAGCCGGGCCGGGTCGAGGGCTGCCGCGAGGCCTCAAGCTGGGCCGGGCTCAGGGGAGGGGGGGCTGAACCCGTGGCATACACTGCGTCGACCAGCGCCTCAGCGTCCCCGGTGGGCAGGTTGGTCGGGCCGTCGTCCACCGAGGCGTACTCACTCGACGCCTCATCAAAGGACGGCAACGCGATGGCCTGCACGTCCGCGACACCCTCGGGCGCAAGCGCCTCAGCCGGCGCGGCGAAATCCACCGACTCGTGACCGTCCATCCCGTCGGTGCCGGCGTGGAAGACGATGCGGAAGTTGCCGCAGTAGAAGATGTCGCCGGGTTGCAGCTCGTGCTCCGTGACGCGCTGCTTGTCGTAGAAGGTCCCGTTGGAGCTGCCGAGATCGCTGATTCGGTAGTCCGTACCGGAGAAGACGACCTGGCAGTGGCGCCGCGAGACCGTGTTGTTGTTGGTGCGGATCTCGCACTCGGCGGCGCGTCCGATCTTCACCGTGGGATTGGCGGCCCCAATGGGCACGCGCTGCACACCGCCTTCGTCAGGCTGGTACTCAAGATACGACATCGGAGTTTACTGCTTCCCCAGTGGACGCACCGCGATTCATCCCGCGCTGAGGGACGCGAGGTTAGCCCGGGCACACCGACGCGGCAAGGCGCTGCGACTCGGCGCCGACCTCAGGGCAGGTGGGCGTCGAAACGGTGGAAATCTAAAGTTACCATAATATACATTATCAGACGTTATCACCACGGTGGCGAGAGCTGATCTTGACCCGGATGGGCCGCTCAGCCAAGGTCCGCCGCATGCTCCGCGTGACGGCAAACTGTCTCGGTGACCTCGGCTGGCCTCGCGTGTTGAAGGCGCTGGCTTCGTGTTGCCACACCGAGCGCGCCGAGGCCGAGGCGCTGCAGACCGCGTTCATCAGCGACGCCGGCTCCGTGCGATCCACTTACGAGGCCGTCGCCGAGTTGGGCCGCCTGCACGCCGCGAGCGCGCCGTTGCCCTTGGACGGCATCACCGACGTGCGACGCGCGCTGGACCGTTGCCGCCGTGGCGCGACGGCGTCTGTCGAGGAGCTCGTGAGCATCGCGACCTGCGCTCAGAGCCTCGGGCGACTCCACAAATACGTCCGCACCCACGCCGAGGCTGCCCCGCGCGTCGCCGTCATCGCCGCTGAGCTCGCCGATCTCGGGCGGCTCGGCGCTGAGCTGGCCTCGACCTTCGACGCCTCGGGCCACATCCGCGACGACGCCAGCCCGGAGCTTCGCGACGCGCGCCGACGGCTCGCCTCCATCCGCCAGAACATCAAAGAGCGGCTGGACCGCTACATCCAACGTGCCGATATCGAAGGGATTCTTCAGGACGACTACTACACTGAGCGCGAGGAGCGCTACGTGGTGCCGGTTATCGCGTCCTTTCAGTCGCAAGTGCCCGGGATTATTCACGGCGCGTCCCAGACCGGCCAGACCGTGTTCGTCGAGCCGGAAGAGTTCATCACGGCCAATAACGACGTGAAGTTGATGCTCTCGCGGGTCGAGTCGGAGATCCTGCGCGTGCTCATCGAGCGCTCTCGTTGGGTCGCCGATGAGGCGAGCGCCTTCCTCAAGGCGCTGGATGTGGCCACGGCGCTGGACTTGGTGAGCGCGCGGGCCCTCTTCGCTGAGCGGCATGGGGCCGCCATCCCGGAGGTCGCGACCGAGGGCGTGCTGCGGCTGGTCCACGCGAAGAACCCGCTGCTCTTGCTCGACGGCGTCCAGGTCGTCGCAAACGACATTGTCCTCGACACCGACCGCGCCTTTGTATTGGTGACCGGGCCGAACACCGGCGGCAAGACGGTGACGCTGATCACCGTCGGGCTCATGGTGTTGATGGCGCACGCGGCCATCCCCCTGCCCGCGGACGCCGCGAGCCGCGTGGTGCTCTTCGAGGCGCTGCACGCCATCATCGGCGACGCCCAGGATATCCACCGCGATCTCTCGACCTTCTCCGGCCACCTGCAGGCGCTGAGCGCGCTATTGGCCGACGCGGACCGGAACACCCTGGTCTTGCTGGACGAGCTCATCGTCGGGACCGAGCCCGAGCGCGGCGCCGCGCTCGCCATCGCGGTGCTGGAGACCTTGGCCGCCCGGGGCGCCCGCGGGTTCGTCACGACGCACTACGAGCGGCTCAAGCTGCTGGCCTATGAGGACGAGCGCTTCGCCAACGCCTCGGTAGGCATCGACGCGAAGGATCACTCGCCGACCTACCGCCTCGCGGTCGGCGAGCCTGGCGCATCCAGCCCCTTCGAGATCGCCGAACGCCTTGGTTTTGACTCGGAAATCCTCAAGCGCGCCCGCGCTATCGCGGTGGGTGACGCGGGCCTGGCCGAGGCCATCGAGCGCCTCCGATCGGCGCGGGCGGCGGCCGAGGACGAGGCGCGTGAGGCCCGCGCGGCGGCCGACGCGGCGCGCCGTGAGGCCGAGCGGCTGGCGCGGGAACGCGAACGGATCGATCGTGAAGCCGCCGCGGAGGTCGCCGCGCTGCGCCGTGAGGCTCGCGACGAGGTCCGAGCGGCACTCCAACTCATCCGCGAGCAGGTGCGAGACGTGCGAGAAGAACGGGACGCGGCCTCTCTGGAACGAAAGCGAAAGACCGTGGCCGAGGTCGAGGCACGCCTCGTCGAAGCCCAGGCGCGAGACGATGAGACGCTGCCCCCGCCGCCGAGCGCCCCGCCCTCCCCGGCTGGCAAGGCGAAGACCGCGGCCCCGGCGGGACCGCGGGATGGTGGCGACCTCGTCGGCGCGCCCGAGCCAGGGATGCGGGTCTGGGTGCGCTCGCTCAACCGGCCGGGGGACGTGGTCGAGGCGCGGGGGCGCGACGCGCTCGTGGCCATCGGCTCGCTCAAGATGACCGTGGAGGTCGCGCGCCTGGGTCGCGTGGCGGGGGAGACCGCAGAAGAGGCGCCGCGCCCTGCCCCGTCCAAGGCGCGACGAAGCGCGGCCACCGAGACCGTCGACGCGTCGCAGCTTGTGCCGCCACCGCGGACCGACGCGACCACGTTGGATTTACGCGGCCACCGGCGCGATGAGGTCGCCGACCAGGTCGAGCGCTTCCTCGACCACGCCTGGCAGGCCGACGACGAGGCGGTCTGGATCATCCACGGCCACGGGACGGGCGCCGTGCGAGACGAGGTGCGTAGCGTCATCGCGCGCACCGCGTGTGTGCGCGCGTCGCGGCCCGGACGCGGGCACGAGGGCGGCGACGGTGTGACGCTGGCCTGGCTCAGCCTGGACTGAGCGGCCGTTCAGTCCAGGCCAGGGCGGTCGATGGTAAGCCCGCCCTACCCTTCGTCGCTGTCGCCGATCGGCTTGTCGTCGGACTTGTCGCCCGCGTGGTGGACGCCCAGATAGGCGTCGAGCTCGTCCTCTTCGATGCTGCCGCCGCGCAGGATGCCGACCATGCGGTTCAGCGAGCCGGCGAACGAGGTCCAGAGCGGATCGGAGCTGCCCGAGTTGAACTCGTAGTCCTGGTTGCCGTTCATGACCTCGTGCAGGCCGCTGTCGATGGCGACCAGGGGCCTGGTGTGGGTACGCGCCAACCAGTAGAGCAGCCCGCTGGCGACGAAGAACATGAGCGCCGCGTAGAGCCACACATAGAGCTGCGCCGTGCCCGTCGCATGCTGAATGGGGCCGCGGGGGCGCGCGAGGACCACCTTGATGTCGCCGCTCGAGTAGTTTCCCGTGACCGGGACGAACTGGGCGGCGAGGTCGGCGCCGGCGAAGAAGGTCGGCGCGGCCTTCTCGCTACGCGGCGGGATGTTGTGGAGGATCTCTTTTTGGTCCTCGGCGTTCAGGGTCGAGCGGATGAGCTTGGATCCATCGAGGTAGCTCACCTCGTAGCCCAAGGCCCAGCTCTCGTCGCGGATGAAGCCGTCGTCGATCTCGACGCCGACCAGCACCGTCCCCGAGAAGTTGGCCCCGGCCATCACAGGCGCCGCGACCACGAAGTAGTAACTGTTGCCACCGTCGCGCTGGACGATGTCGCGAGCGCGGGCGCCCTCACGAGCCCCGCGGATGAGCGGGTAACGCTCGCTGAAGCGGGTGTCGTCGGACCACTTGGGCTTGTCCACGTCGGCGATGCCCGTGCCCCGGTCGTCGGTGACCACGACCATGTCCGGCTTCACGCGCCCAGCGCCTTCCGCGGTGAGCCGCTTCACGGCGGTCTCGAGCGGGTAGAAGGACAGCCGGAAGAAGCAGGTGGAGACCGAGGTGGCGTTGCAGGCCGCGACGGTGTCGGTGAACTGCTTGAGGAAGGCCTCGCGGGGATGAGCGACCCAGTACTCGACGCCCATGCGCTGCTCGATTCGCTCGGCGAGGCGCGTGCTGAGCGCGTCGAGGAACTCGGTCTGGGCGCTGATCCAGCCCTTCCGGGCCTCGTAAGCCGCGCCGCCTTCAGGCGCGCCAGGATGGGCGGCGTAGGCATCGGCCTCGATCTTGAGCATCCGAGCGCGCTCGCTGGCCAGCACGTCCAGGTAGGCGCCCACCTCAGAGGAGGCGACGGCCTGTGCGAAATCGCTCAACACCAGCTCGCGCAGGCGTTGGGAGCGCTCGTAGACCGGGCCGCTCGCTTGCACGCGAGCGTCGGTGTCTTGGTCCAGCGGCTGAGTAGCCTTCTCGATGCCCAGATGCACGCCCAGCGCACCAAGCGCGGCGACAACCAGGAAGAGGAGGCTCAAGAGGAGGCGAAACATGGGCATTCCCTCGGCAAGGGCTGACGGACTTGACGGTGGTTCGCGGCCGGAACTTGAGCGGACACGGGCGGGTCCGTTCGTCAGGTCGACGTCGACGGCACCCGCAGAGCCGCCATCGAGCGCCTTTTCCACCAGGAATGACGCGAGGATAGCAGCGTCTGGAGATTCGGCAAACCGGGCCACGCGCGGGGGAGAGCGCGGGCGGATTCCTTACTCGGGCGGGCGCGGGTCGACGCTGGTGGGGCGAAGGTGGATCGCCTTCGGGTAGGCCCGGCAGTGGTGCGCGCAGAGGCCGCACCCGGTGCAGGCGTCCGCCACGACGATGGGGACGCGGTTGGGACCCGCGGCGATGGCGCCAGGGACCGGACAGACGCCGAGGCAGGCGTCGCAGGACTCACCTCGGGTGTTCAGGCAGAGGTTGTCCATGACCACGGCGAGGGCGATCTTGATGGCGCTGGCGCTCGCCGGCATGAGCAGCGCGCCCGTGGGGCAGGCGGCCGCACAGGGGATATCGACGCACATGGCGCAGGGGCGCTGGTCGGGGCGCATCATCGGCGACAGTTCGACGCCGGCGCCGTACTGAGGGCCGGCGCGGAAGATCGCGTCCTCGGGGCAGGCGTCGATGCACTTGCGGCAGCGCTCGCAGGCCTTGAGAAAGTCCGGCTCGGGCAGCGCGCCGGGCGGGCGCACGACGCGCCGCAGGGCGTCCTGGTCGCCGGACCGCGGTCGGGCGCGGTGGTAACGAGGGGTCTCTTCGGTGGCTGCGTTCGCCGCGGCGGCCAGCTCCGAGCTGGCCTTGGCGAACTCACGGGCTGCGCCGAGCGCCGTCTCCTGGACGCGCGAGAAGGCACCTCGAAAGAAGGCCCGCCGATCGCTCCGCTTTTTCTCGTCGTCCTTGCCCATCGAGTCCGTTCACCCTGCGTGGAGGCGGTGGCGAGGACCGCCCCTCCAGCCGACTCAGCGCCCTGCCCTGCCCTTGGTGCCCTTGCCGCGCTTCGGAGCCTCGCTGCGGCCCCGCGGCGCGCGCCCATCGGGTTTCGGGCCCGCCGCGCCTCGCGCTCCACGAGCGCCACGCGGTTCGGGGCCGGGCTGTCCCTCGGCGCCGGGACCGCCGCGTGGGTTGCGCGGCCCGGCGTTGGCGGTCGCGGCGGCCTTCGCGGTGCCGCGCGCCTTGCGCGAGCCCTCGCGCGGGCCCTGGGTCTTCGCGTGCGAGATGGCCGGCGCGCGCCCGGAGGCAGCCCGCGCCGGGAGAGTCTGCTGCTCGGCGTCGTCCCGGGGCTCGCTGGAGGCGGAGCCCCCCGTCTCCGGGTACAACTCCTTGATATCGCGACGGAAGGCGGCGAAGCGCCCCTCCGTGATGGCCGTCCGCGCGCGGCGCATCAGCTCTTGGAAGAAGTGCAGGTTGTGGATGGTGCAGAGCGTCGCACCGAGGACCTCGCCTACGCTGAAGAGGTGGTGCAGATAGGCCCGCGAGAAGGTCCGGCACGTGTAACAAGTGCAGGCGGTGTCGATGGCGTACCCGTCGCGGCGGTAGCGCGAGTGCGTGATTCGGATGCGCCCCTTGAAGGTGTAGAGGGTGCCGCTGCGGGCGTGGCGGGTCGGGATGACGCAGTCGAACATGTCGACGCCGACTGCGATGCCGTCCACAAGGTCCTGGGGGCGGCCGACGCCCATGAGGTAGCGCGGCATGTCCGGCGGCATCAGCGGCGTGGTGGCGGCGAGCACGCGGTTCATGATCTCCGGCCCCTCGCCGACCGAGAGGCCGCCGATGGCGAAGCCGTTGAAGCCCTGGGAGGTGATCTGCTCGACCGAGCGGCGGCGCAGGTCGTCGAACATGCCGCCCTGGACGATGCCGAAGAGGCTCTGGTCGGGGCGCTTGTGCGCGGCCAGGCTGCGCTCGGCCCAGCGCGCGGTGCGGTCGATGGACTCCGCGGCCTCCTCGTAGCTGACGTCGGGGGCGAGGCACTCGTCGAAGGCCATGGCGATGTCCGCGCCCAGGGCCTCCTGAATCGCCATCGAGGTCTCCGGCGAGAGGAAGGTGCGCCGGCCGTCGACCTCGAACGCGAAGGAGACGCCGTCCTCGGTGACCTCCTTCTTGTCGAGGGAGAAGACCTGAAAGCCGCCCGAGTCCGTGAGGATGGGGACGTCGACGGCCATGAAGCGGTGGAGGCCGCCCAGCTTCTGGATGATCGCCTCACCGGGGCGCTGGTTGAGGTGGTAGGTGTTCGCCAGCACGATCTGCAGGCCCAGCTCGCGGATGAAGAGCGGCGGCAGGGCGCGCAAGGCGGCCTGGGTGCCGACCGGCATGAAGACGGGCGTGAGCACGGTGCCGCGGGCCAGCTGCAAGCGGGCTGCGCGAGCGCCGGTGCCGCGGTCCACCGCGTCGACGTTGAAGGGCACAGGACAGGTCATGGGGCCTCAAATACGTAAGAAATGATCAGCGGATTTCGACGGTGTAGGGCAGGCGCGCTTGCACACCGCCGCGGGCCAGCGAGGCGATGGTCGCGAGCCAGTCGCGGATGGAATCGGGGAGGAAGCCGAGGTCGATGGTAGGGGCGACCGCTTGAGCTTTGGCGAGGCCAAAGGGCAGCCGGGTCAGGCGGCGCAATCGGGCGCCAAGGCCTCCGGAGGATGGATAGCGGATGGTCCAGGCGTCGTGGGGCTTGAGGTGCGCGCGGGTCTTGGCGCGCTCGATGGCGTCCCACAGTCCGCCCTCCCCGTCCACCAAACCGAGGGCCAGTGCGCGGTCGCCGACGTAGACGCGGCCGCGGGCGCGCTCCCGGGCGGTCTCGGGAGGGAGGTGGCGCGCGGTCGCGAAGAGGCCGACGAAGCGGTCGTAGTAGGCGCCGAGGCGTTCGTGCGCGCGGGCCATCTCGTCCTCGGTCCAGGGCCGATGCACGCCGTCGGCGTCCGCGTGGGGCGCGCTGCGCTGAGTCCACGTGGTCATGCCCAAGGTCGCGAAGAGCGCGCTGAGGTCGAGCTTCCCGGTGTAGATTCCGATGCTGCCGGTGATGGTCAGCGGCGTCGTCAGGACCTCCTGGCCCGCCAGCGCCACGTAATAACCGCCGCTGGCCGCGAGGTCGCCGAAGCTGACCACCAGTGGTTTGGCCTCCGCCGCCTTCAGCAGCCGCGCGTACATCCTGTCGCTCGCGAGCACCGAGCCGCCTGGGCTGGACACGCGCAGCACGATGGCCGCGACGTCGGCGTCTGCGACCGCGGCGTCGATGGCGCGCTGCACGTCGACGTCGCCGGTGCTGATCCCGAAGAACGGCAGGTTCAGGTCGGTGCCGTCGCCGTCGACGATGCTCCCGACCACCGGGATGATCGCGATAACGCGCGGGTGGCCCCAGCTTGGCCACGCCGACGGCGGCGGATCGTAGCCGTCTTCGAGGCGGATCGGCCCGCCCATCTCGTCGCGCAGGGAGTCGGCGATCTCGGTGTCGGCGACGATGCGGTCGACGAGGTGCAGCTCGTGCGCCATGGTCATGGTCTGCGGGCCGTTGGCCAGCAACGCGTCCATGGCGGACCGTTCGATCCCCCTGCCCTGGCCGACCGCGGCATGCCACGCCGAATCGAACGCAGCGAGCAGCTCGTTGGCCTGCTCCTGGTCGGCGTCCGAAGGCCCGGTACGCGTGAATCGCTCAGGCGCGGACTTGTAGTCGTCCCACTTCACGAACTGCGCCTGGATGCCCAGCTTCTCGAGCAGCCCGGCCAGGTAGGTGCGCGTGACGCTCAGGCCGCGGAGGTCGAGCAAGCCCACCGGGTGCAGCCAGATTCGGTCGGCGGCGCTCGCCAGGTACATCGCCCGCATGTCGGCGCCGGCCGTGTGGACGATGACCTTCTTGCCCGCGTCCCGGAGGGTCTTTATCGCGCGCCGCAGCTCCCAGCACTGGGCCCAACCGGGGGCAGCGCCGAGCTGGATGAACAGCGCGGAGACATCGTCGTCGCGGCTCATCGCGTCCAGCGCCATCAACCAGGTCCCGAAGGTCGGCGGTCCCGAGCCGAGCAACCCTGGCATGGGGCGCTCGGGCAGCGAGCCGCCCATCGAGACGCGGATGACCTTGCGGCCCGGGGTGATGAGGGAGGGTCGGACCCGCGAGCCCTGGGTGAAGAGCACCGAGAGATCCGCTTGGGACTCGACGGCCTCGTCGCTCACGCGGCTGCGGGCGTCGAAGCCCGTGGCGACAGCCCCCCTGCCCTGTTCCAGGCTGAGGGTGACGCCCCACTCCATGCGCTCGGCGGAGGCGACGTCGTGCACAAAGCGGCCGTAGCCGCCGATGATCAGGCCGGCGACGGGCATGATACGCAGGCTGGCGCCGGCGGACCAGTCCGGGCTGTCGTCGAGGGTGGCCATGCCCTCCAACCCGAAGGTCACGCGGTCGCCGCGCGGTCGCAGGCCGATCTCGCCGTGCAGCTCGGGCCGGCGCCGCACGCCGCTCAAGCGCGGGCGGTTCGCCTGGTCGACGCCGATGGCCACCGAGAGCCAGCGCGCTGGCCGCAACGTGGTCGAGACCGAGACGGAGCTGTAGCGGTTGAGGCCCGCGCCGCCGTCGCCGAAGAGGCGCTGCCAGCGAAAGCCGATAGAGCCCCAGCGGGCGAAGCGAAAGGCGCTGGAGAGGTCCAGGCGCGTCGTGCCGCCGTCGATGCCGTCCTCCCCGATGCGGGAGACCGCGATGCCGAGGCCGACTGGGCCCAGCCGCCCTGCCCCACCCGCGAACAACCCGTCGCCCAGCCCCGCGCCGTCCAGCCGCAGCGAGAAGCCGAAGCCCATCTCCCAGCCGTCGAGGAAGCCGAGGCCGGCCGCGTGCCCGACGGTGGTCTCGACGCCGTCGGACTCGGGCCCGAAGGTCCACGGCAGCCGCACGCTCGCGGGGCTGCGCTCAGGCGCGCCGGCCCGGCTCGGCGGCGCGACCAGCGTGCACGCGAGGACGAGCGCGCCGACCGGCGCCAGCCCGCGCAAGCTCAACAACCCAGACCGCGCCATGATGACCTCCCTCCGAGCGGCGCATCATAGCGGCCCAAGTGCGCGCGACATAGCACGCGCGCAATTGCCCTGAGGGACAAATCGATGTCCGCACTTGACCGCCGCGCCCGCGGGTCGCATAGGTCACACCTGCTACGCCATGACCAGGAGCCCCCCGATGACGGCACCGAGCGCCCCGCATGTAGTCGATGTGAACGAGGCCAACTTCCAGGAGGTCATCGTCGGCCGCAGCGCGCAGACGCCCATCCTGGTGGACCTCTGGGCTGAGTGGTGCGGGCCGTGCAAGACCTTGGGGCCCATCCTCGAGGGGCTGGCCGCCGAGTACGACGGCGCCTTCGTGCTGGCGAAGGTCGACGTGGACCAGAACCCGCGCCTCGCGCAGAGCCTTGGGGCGCAGTCGATTCCGATGGTGCTCGCGGTCTTCGAGGGCGGCATCGTCGACCAGTTTGTCGGCGCGCTCCCCAAAGCGGACGTGAAGCGCTTCGTCGACAAGGTGCTCGAGACCTGCGGCGTGTCCGTGGGGCCTGCGGCAGCCGAGCCCGTCCCGACGGACCCCGAGGCGGCCGAAGCCTTCTGGACCGCGCGCCTGGAGAAGGACGCTGCGGACGGCGCGGCCTTGCTACATCTCGGGCGCCTCTACCTCGCGGCCGAGCGCACGGACGAGGCGAAGGCGACCTTGGGCCGCGTCACCGCCCTGATGCCCGAGTACAACGCAGCCCAAGCCGCGCTGAGCCTGGGTTCGCTGTGGGCCGAGGTCGAGGCGGCGGGCGGCGTCGCCTCGCTTAACGCCCGGCTGGCAGCGTCGGCCGAAGACGAAGAGGCGCGCTACCTGATGGGCCTAGCCGACGCCGTCCACGGCCGCTTCGTGCAGAGCCTGCAGGCGCTGACCGGCCTCGTCGCGACCTCCCGCGGCGACCGACGCGACAAGGCGCGCGCCGCCGCCGCGACCATCCTCGAGGCCGCCGGCCGCGACGACGCGCAGGTCGAGAAGCTGCGCCGCAAGCTAGCCAGCTTGGTCCTGGTCTAGGAGCCCGGGCCGCTGGCTGAAGGCTGAGCGCTGAGAGCTAATAGCGACAAGCCTACATGCGCTCCAGCGGCGGGATGTTGAGGCAGGCGAGCCCGATCTCGAGCGTTCGCGCGGTGGCCACCGACAACGCCACGCGGGAGTCGCGCAGCCTCTCGTCCGGAGCGCCGAGGATCGAGCAGGCCGCGTAGAACGGGCTAAATCGACGGGCGACGCCGTACAGGTACTCGCACAGGATGTGCGGGCGCGACAGCCGCGCGGCGCTGTCCAGCGCGTCCCCCAGCTTGAGCAGCTCCGTGGCCAGCTCGCGCTCCTGGTCGGCCTCAAAGACTAGCGGTGCACCCGTCGCGGTGAAGGGCGCGCCGAAGCGGACCTCGTACTCGCGCAGGATCGAGCGGATCCGCACCAGGGCGTACTGCAGGTACGGGCCGGTGTTGCCCTCGGCGGCAAGGAACTTGTCCCAGTCGAAGCGGTAATCCGTGGTCAGGTTCTGGCTGAGATCGGCGTACTTCACCGCGCCGATGCCGACCTGCGCGGCGATGGCGCGCTGCTCGGCGTCGGTCGCGTCCGGCCACTTCTCGACGACGATAGGCAAGATGCGCTCTTCGGCTTCGGTGAGCAGCGCCGCCAAGGTGATCGTCCCGCCATCGCGGGTCCTGAACGGCCGGCCGTCGCTGCCCATCATCATGCCGAAGCCGACGTGCTCGAGCCGGACGGCCTCGTTGCCCATGGACGCGATCACGGCGAAGAGCTGCTTGAAGTGCAGGGACTGGCGCACATCGACCACGTAGATGATGCGGTCGGGGGCGTGAGCGGCGACGCGGTACTCGAAGGTCGCGATGTCGGTGGTCGCGTACAGGTAGGCGCCGTCGGACTTCTGGACGAGAAAGGGCGTGGCGCCGAGGTCGCTCTCTTCGTCGAAGAAGACCGCGATGGCGCCCTCGCTCTCGCGCGCCAGCCCCGTCGCCTGGAGGCGCTCGACCACGCCCGCGAGTCGGTCGTGGAAGAAGCTCTCGCCGTGCCACGTGTCGAACGAGACCCCGAGACGCGTGTAGATAGCCTCCGCGTCGGCGCGCGAGACCGCCACGAAGCGACGCCATTGCTCAAGCCGGCCCGAGTCTCCCGCCTGAAGGGCCGCCAGCTCCGCGCGGCACGCGGCCGCGACCTCCGGGTCGGCCTTCGACGCCTCGCTCCCCACCTTGTAGAGGCGCTCCAGCTCGCCGATGGCGTCGGCCGCGAAGGCGGCCTCGTCCCGGTGCCGCTCCCACGCCCAGAGCAGGATGCCGAACTGGGTGCCCCAGTCGCCCACGTGGTTGTCGCCGACGACCTTGTGCCCCAAGAAGCGCAGCGTCCGCACCAGGGCGTCGCCGATGATGGTCGAGCGCAGATGCCCGACGTGCATCCGCTTGGCGACGTTGGGGCTGGAGAAGTCGACGACCACCGACTCCGGGTCCTCGACCGCGCTGATGTCGGCCCGCGGGTCGACCGCGATGCGGCCCGCTTGCCGCGCGATGTAGGCCGGGTCCAAGCGCAGGTTGATGAAGCCCGGCCCCGCGATCTCGGGGGCCGTGCACATGTCGCCGAGATCCAGCACGGCCATCAGGCGCTCAGCGAGCTTGCGCGGGTTCTCGCTCAGGCGGCGAGCGAGCGGCAGCACGCCGTTGATTTGGTAGTCGCCGAATCGCGGGTCGTTGGTCGGGCGCACCTCCGGGTCCGCGTCGACCTCAAACGCCTGCTTCATGGCCTGCGCAGCGCGCCGGCTCAGCTCTTCCACCAGTCGTCCAGACACTTGGCGCCCCCTCGCCCCGCCAGCGTCGGCGGGGGCTGGGGACGCTACCACAAGAGCCGGGCCGTGGCAGCGCGCTACTTGCGCCGGCTACTGCTGGACCCGACTCCGGCTGGCTACTTCTGGATGAACAGCTCGACCCGCTCGTTGGCGAGGCGCCCTTCCTTCGTCGCGTTGTCCGCGATGGGCTTGGTGATACCGAGCCCGACCGCCTCCAGACGATGCGGCGGGACGCCCTCGATGACGAGGAAGCGCACCAGCGCCTCCGCGCGCTTCTGGCTCGCCGACTGCCGCGCGGCCGCCTCTTTGTCCTTGCCGCCGACGTGGACGTCGATGCGGACCCGCTTGTAGGCGGGGTTTGCGAGGATGAATCGCGCCAGATTGCGGAGCATTTCGAAGGACTGCGGCGACGGTTGGTCGCTCTTGGCGTCGAAGGGGATGCCGTCAGCCAGCAGGATGCGGTCGCCGTCGGCCTGCACGCCCGGGAAGTCGGGGCAGCCGTCGTCGTCCGCGAAGCCGTTGCGGGTCTCCGCGTCGTCGGGGCAGCGGTCTTCCGCGTCCGGGATGCCGTCGTTGTCGTTGTCCAGGTCCGGGCAGCCGTCTTGGTCCTCGAACCCATCGGGGTCCTCGGCCGCCTCGAGGCACTTGTCGCGGTCGTCGGGGATGCCGTCGCCGTCATTGTCGAGG
>JAWKRR010000070.1:0-34194 GCA_041389525.1 Myxococcota bacterium
GAGGTCAGGGCCCAGCGGCGCTGGACGTCGCGGGCGCGCGTGAGGGCCTCGGCGACGTCGTCCGCGGTCGCGACATCGAACTCGCCGACGGACGCGAGGGTGACGGGGCTGCGCACCTGGAGGCGGCGGCGGCCTCCGGACTTGCTGGCGACGGTCTCGACGACGGCCATGGCGGTTGCTCCCGAAGGGGGCGCGCGGGTTGCGCGGCGATTTGGCGGGGTGTAGAAGCACTAGAACGTGTTTCACTTCCCGGAGGACACGGTGGCCGACGCCGTCAGCACAGTCAAGGGCTACTTCGCAACGTTGAACGAGCGTTTCCGGGCTGAGAAAGCCGGCGGCGTGGACGCGGTCTTCCAGTGGGAAGTCAGCGGTACAGGCGGCGGATCGTGGAACGCCACGGTCAAGGATGGCGCGCTGACGGTGGCCGAGGGGACGCACCCGAAGCCCAGCGTGACCATCTCGATCTCGGCCGAGGACTACCTGCTGGTGCTCAACGGCAAGCTGGCCGGGGCCAAGGCCGTGTTCACGCGGCGGATGAAGGTGTCGGGCAACATCATGATGGCCCGCAAGATGGAAGAGCTTTTGCCGCCGGGGCCGCCGCCCAAGGCCGCCGCGCCGAAGAAGCAGGCCGCGCCGAAGAAAAAGGCGACCCCGAAGCCGAAGGGCAAACCGCTGGCGACCGTGGGCAAGGCCGCGGCGGCGCCGGGCGAGTGGCGGCCGCGGGTGGCGCTGGTCACCGGCGCGTCGGGCTTCATCGGCTCGCACGTCGTCAAGGTGCTGCTTGCCGAGGGTGTGCGCGTGCGG
The DNA here is from genome assembly GCA_041389525.1 of Myxococcota bacterium. Lineage (GTDB taxonomy): Bacteria > Myxococcota_A > UBA9042 > PHBI01 > JACKFB01 > JACKFB01. Next base: position 805 of record JAWKRR010000070.1, read on the forward strand.
GCGCTGATTCAGGCGGGCGTGCCCCTGAGCAACCTGGACGGGCTGGACGTCGAGCAGATCCCTGGCGACCTGCTGGACCCGGCGTCGCTGAAGGCGGCGCTCGAGGGCGTCGACACCGTCTTTCACTTCGCCGCCATCTACGCGATGTGGCTGCCCGACCCCGCGCTGATGTACCAGGTCAACGTCGAGGGGACGCTGCACCTGCTGGAGGCCGCGCTGGCCGCGGGCGTCGGGCGCTTCGTGCACTGCTCGTCGTTTGCGACGGTGGGGCTGGCTCCGGGGCGCGAGATCGCCGACGAGACCACGCCGTTCAACCACTGGGCCACCGCCGACCACTACGTCCTCAGCAAGTACATGAGCGAGCTCGAGGCGCTGAAGTTCAACCTGCGCGGGCTGCCCGTGCTGGTGGTCAACCCGTCCTTCCCGTTCGGGGGCGGCGACATCGCGCCGACGCCCACGGGGATTCTGGTGCAGCGCTTCGCCTACGGGCAGAGCCCCGTCGTGCTGCAGGGCGGCATCAACGCGGTGCACGTGGGCGACGTGGCGAAGGGCACGTGGCTGGCGGCGCTGCGGGGGCGCCCGGGCGAGCGCTACATCCTGGGCAACGTGAACATGACCTACAAAGAGTTCGGCGCGATGGTGTGCTCGGTGGCCGGGCAGAAGCCGCCGCGCTTCGAGATGCCGGTCGAGCCGCTGGCCCGCATGGGGCGCCTCAACGAGTGGATCTCCGACCACATCACGCACAAGACGCCGCTGCTGGTGGACCGGGGCCTGCGCTTCGCGGGCGGGCGGCACCTCTACTGCTCGGTGGACAAGGCGCGCAACGAGCTGGGCTACGACCCGCGGCCCATCGAGGAGGCCATCGAGGAGGCGGTCACCTGGTTCAAGTACGGCCCGCTCGCGCCGGGGAACTGACGTGTCGGAATCGCCTGATGACGGCGTGCTGGTCGCGCCCTACGCGCTCCAGTACACCTACACGCGCTCGACCGGCGAGGTGCTGGGCACCTTCTTCGGGGGGTTGCGCGAGGGGCGCATCGTCGGGGCGCGGACGGCGGGCGGGCGGGTGCTGGTGCCGCCCAGCGAGTACGACCCGCAGAGCGGCGAGGCCGTGGCGGCGCTGGTCGAGGTCGCGACCGAGGGCGTGGTGACGACCTGGACCTGGGTGGACGTGCCGCGGGCGAGCGACCCGCTGCCGCACGGGTTCGCCTGGGCGCTGGTGAAGCTCGACGGCGCCGACACCGCCATGCTGCACGCGGTGGACGCGGGGAGTGCTGCGCAGATGCGAACCGGGATGCGGGTCAAGGCGCGCTTTGCCGGCGAGAGGCGAGGCGCCATCACGGATCTCGCGTGCTTTGAGCCGGCGGAGGCCACATGAGCGGCGACGCATCCACGCCCGGCCTCGCGCTCGAGATCAGCCCGCCGATCGTGCCCGTCAAGCGCGTCGATTGCCCGGTGCGCCTCTCCTACACCATCGCCGCGGGGCGCGAGCAGTCGCGCTTTCTGCGCGCCATCAGCGAGGGGCGCCTGCTGGGCCGCCGCTGCCCCGAGTGCACCAAGGTCTACCTGCCCCCGCGCGGCGTCTGCCCCCGCTGCGGCGTGATGACCGCCGAAGACGTCGAGGTACACGCGCGCGGGACGGTCACGACCTGGTGCGTCACCAACGTGCCCTACGAGGGCCAGACCCTCGAGCTGCCCTACGTGACCGCCTCGGTGCTGCTCGACGGCGCCGACCTGCCCTTTTACTTCCTCATCCAGGGCATCCCCGCCAAGGACATGCGGATGGGGATGCGCGTGGAGGGGGTCTGGGCGGACACGCTCGGCCCGACGCTGGATTCCATTCGGTACTTTCAGCCCTCGGGCGAGCCGGACGTGCCGCTCGAGGCCATCGCGGAGCACCTCTGATGGCCGTCCCTGTCGCCATCGTCAGCTTCGCCCAGCAGCCCTCGCTGCGTCGCTCGCCAGGCGACGAGGTCGAGACGGTGCAGCCGATCATCCGGCGCGCGCTGGACGAGGCGGGGCTTCGGCCGGCGGACCTGGGCTTTATCTGCTCGGGCTCCTGCGACTACCTGATCGGCCGGCCCTTCTCGTTCGTGACGGCCCTGGACGCGGTGGGCGCGTGGCCGCCCCTGGCCGAATCCCACGTCGAGATGGACGGCGCCTTCGCGTTTTACGAGGCGTGGGTGCGGCTTCAGCACGGCGACGTGGACACCGCGCTCATCTACGCGTTCGGGCGCTCGTCGCTGGGCGATCTGCCGGTGATCTTGAGCCAGCAGCTCGACCCCTACACGGTGGCGCCGCTCTTCCCCGACTCGGTCAGCCTCGCCGCGCTTCAGGCCCGCGCGCTGCTGGACAGTGGCCGGGCCACCGAGCGCGACTTCGCCGAGGTCGCCTGCCGAAATCGCCAGGCGGCGGCTGAGAACCCGAACGCGCAGCTACGCTCGAGCGCCGACGCCGACACCCTGCTGAGGGCGCCGTACCTGCGCCAGCCGCTGCGCGTCCACGACTGCCCGCCGCTGTCCGACGGCGCCGCGGCCATGGTGCTGGCCACCGGCGAGCGCGCCATCGCCATCGCGAAGGCCCGCGGCGTCGAGCCGGCGTGGATCACCGGCGTCGACCACCGCATCGACCCCCAGGACCTGGGCTCTCGCGACCTGACGCGCTCGCCCTCGGCCACGCTGGCGGCCGAGCGCGCCGGCGCTCACACCGCGCCCCTCGACATCGCCGAGCTTCACGCGCCGTTTTCCCACCAGGAGCTTATCCTGCGCGACGCCATGGGCCTCGGCCCTGACGTCGTGCTCAACCCGTCGGGCGGCGCGCTGGCGGCCAACCCCATGATGGTCGCGGGCCTCACCCGCATCGGCGAAGCGGCGCTGCGCATCCACGACGGCCGCGCCCGCCGCGCCCTCGCCCACGCCACCAGCGGGCCCTGCCTTCAGCAGAACCTCGTCTGTGTCATGGAGGCCCGCTGATGGAACGCTGCGCGGTCATCGGCGTCGGCCAGACGCGGCACGCCTCGCGGCGCGGCGACGTGTCCATCCCGGGGCTGCTCCGCGAGGCCGCCCTGCGCGCCCTCGAAGACGCCGGCCTCACCTTCGCCGACATCGACGCGGTGGTGCTGGGCAAAGCGCCCGACACCTTCGAGGGTGTCGTGATGCCGGAGCTCTACCTCGCGTCGGCCCTGGGCGCGGTCGGCAAGCCCATGATGCGGGTGCACACCGCGGGCTCGGTCGGCGGCTCGACGGCAGTCGTCGCGGCGCACCTGATCCAGGCCGGCATCCACCAGCGGGTGCTGACGGTCGCCTTCGAGAAGCAGTCGGAGAGCGACGCCATGTGGGCGCTCAGCCCGCGCATCCCCTTTCAGCCGACCCTGGTCGCGGGCGCTGGCGGCTACTTCGCGCCGCTGGTGCGCAGCTACATCCAGCGCTCGGGCGCGCCGGCGCACATCGGGATGGAGGTCGCGGTGAAAGACCGCCTCCACGCGCTGAAAAACCCATACGCGCACTTGCAGATCGAGGGGATCGACCGGGCGATGGTCGAGGCCTCGCCCATGCTCTGGGACCCCATCCGCTACCTGGAGACCTGCCCCTCGTCGGACGGGGCCTGCGCGATGGTGTTGGCCAGCGACAAGGCGGCCGCGGGCTGTGAGCGCCCGGCGTGGGTGCGCGGGACGGCCGTTCGCAGCGAGCCGACCATGTTCGCCGGCCGCGACGCCGTGAACCCGCGCGCCGGCCAGGAATGCGCGAAGGCGGTCTACCGCGAGGCCGGGATCGACGACCCGCGCAAGACCCTCGACGCGGCCGAGATCTACGTCCCCTTCTCCTGGTTTGAGCCCATGTGGCTGGAAAACCTCGGGCTGGCCGACGTGGGCGAGGGCTGGCGCATGACCGACCGCGGGGACACGGCGCTCGGCGGGCGCTTGCCGGTGAACGCCTCGGGCGGGGTGCTCTCGTCCAACCCCATCGGCGCGTCGGGGATGCTGCGCTTCGCCGAGGCGGCCCTGCAGGTGCGCGGGATGGCCGGCGCACACCAGGTCGACGGCGCCAAGAACGCCCTGGGCCACGCCTACGGCGGCGGCTCGCAGTTTTTCGCCATGTGGGTAGTCAGTCAGGAGAGACCGTGAGCAAGAAGACCCAGGCCATGACTTACAATCTCGCCGACCTGTACGAGTCGGTCGCCGACGCCATCCCCGACGCGACCGCGCTGGTCAGCGGCGAGTGGCGGCGCACCTTCGCGGAGCTGGACGCCCGGGCGAATCAGCTCGCGCACTGGCTTCAGTCACGCGGCGTGAAGCCCGGCGACCACATCGGCGTGCACCTCTACAACTGCGACGAGTACGTCGAGGTGATGCTGGCGGCGTTCAAGATCCGCGCGGTGCCCATCAACATCAACTACCGGTACGTGGCCGACGAGCTGGCCTATCTCTTCGACAACGCCGACCTGGTCGCGTTGGTGCACCAGCGCGAGCTGACGCCGGTGGTGCGCGAGGTGCTGCCGAAGGTCCCGGGGCTCAAGACGCTGCTGGTGGTCAACGACGAGAGCGGGCTGGACTCCGACGATCTCGGGTCGGTCGACTACGAGCTGGCGATGCTGCAGAGCTCGCCGGAGCGGGACTTTCCGCCGCGCTCGGGCGAGGACCTGTACATCGTCTACACGGGCGGGACGACGGGGATGCCGCGGGGCGTGATGTGGCGGCATCAGGACGTCTTTTACGCGGGGCTTCAGGGCGGGCGGCCCGGCGGCGAGCCGATCGCCAAGCCCGAGGAGCTGGCTGAGAACGCCAAGGAAGGGGGGAGCGCGCTGACGGTCCTGCCGGCGGCGGCCTTCATCCACGGGGCGGCGCAGTGGGGCGCGTGGATAGCGCTCTTTTCGGGCGGGAAGACGGTGATCTCGCCTGGGAAAACGTTCAGGCCGCGGCACGTGCTTGAGCTGATCGAGGCCGAGGGCGTGCACACGCTGCTGCTGGTCGGCGACGCCATGGCGCGGCCCATCGCCGACATCCTGGAGGCCGAGCCGGGGCGCTACGACATGGGCAGCGTGCTGGCGATGGCGTCGGGCGGTGCGGTGCTGTCGGAGTCGGTGCAGGACGTGCTGGAGAAGCACCTGCCGAACGCCATGATCCTCAATAATTTCGGAGCGTCCGAGACGGGACACCAGGGGACGGCGGTCGCCAGCGACGACGGGACGCGGATGCGCTTCGCGATGGACGCGAGCAACGCGGTGCTGGACGAGGACCTGAAGCCGGTCGAGGCCGGGTCGGGGAAGGTCGGGCGGCTGGCGCGGCGGGGCTATCTGCCGCTGGGCTACTATAAGGATGAGGAGAAGACCAAGGCGACGTTTGTGACCATCGACGGCGAGCGCTGGGTGGTGCCCGGGGATATGGCGGTGGTCGAGGCGGACGGGCTGATCACGGTCTTGGGGCGCGGGTCGGTCTGCATCAACTCGGGCGGCGAGAAGGTCTTCCCCGAGGAGGTCGAGGAGGCGCTGAAGGCCCACGCGGGCGTGTACGACGCGGTGGTGGTGGGGGTTCCCGACGAGCGCTGGGGCAACCGGGTGACCGCGCTGGTGACGGCGCGCGAGGGCAAGCGGCTGACCACGAAGGCGCTGGACGCGCACTGCCGCAAGAAGGTCGCCGGCTACAAGGTGCCGCGGGCTTTTCACGTGGTCGACGAGATCGCCCGGCAGCCCAGCGGGAAGCCGGACTATCGCTGGGCGAAGGACCGGGCGCTCGAGCTCGAGGCGGGAGGCGCCTGATGTACGTCGACCTGACAGACGCCCACGTCGCGCTGCAGACGGAGCTGCGGGCCTACTTCGACGCGATGATGACCGACGCGCTCCGGGCCGAGCTTGACGAGATCGAGAGCGGCGGGCCCGAGTACCACAAGGCGATGAAGCAGATGGGCGCCGACGGCTGGCTGGGGCTCGGCTGGCCCAAGGAGTACGGCGGTCAGGAGCGCTCGCCGGTCGAGCAGTTCATCTTCTTCGACGAGATTCAGCGGGCGGGGTTCCCCATCCCATTTCTGACGCTGAACACCGTCGGCCCGACCCTGATGAAGTACGGCACGGACGCTCAAAGAAGTGAGTTCCTGCCTCGTATTTTGAAGGGTGAGCTGCACTTCGCCATCGGCTACACCGAGCCCAGCGCGGGGACCGATCTCGCGTCGCTGCGGACGACGGCGGTGCGCGACGGCGACCACTACGTCATCAACGGCCAGAAGGTCTTCACGTCCCTGGCGACGGTCGCCGACTACATCTGGCTGGCCGTGCGCACCGAGCCGAACGCGCCCAAGCACAAGGGCATCTCGATTTTGTGCATCGACGCGAAGACCCCGGGCGTGTCGATGTCGCCGATCCACACCATGGGCGACAACCTGACCAGCGCGACCTACTACGAGGACGTGCGGGTGCCGGTGACGACGCTGGTCGGCAAAGAGCACGGCGGCTGGACGCTGATCACCAACCAGCTGAACCACGAGCGGGTGGCGCTCTTTCCGGTGGGGCCGCTGGCGCGGATGCTGGAGGAGACGACGGCGTGGGCGCGCGAGACCCGGGGCGGCAACGGACGAACGGTGCTGAGCCGGCCCTGGGTGCAGATGGTGCTGGGGCGAGTCGAGGCGAAGCTCGAGGTCCTGAAGCTGATGAACTGGCGGCAGGCGTGGAACCTGGAGGCCTACGGCGAGCTAAGCCCGGCGGAGGCCAGCGCGGTGAAGGTCTACGGCAGCGAGCTTTACGTGGAAGCGTACCGCGCGCTGCTCGAGGTCACCGGCGAGGCGGGACAGCTACAGGCCGGGTCGCCGGGTGCCATCTTGGGCGGGCGGCTCGAACGCTACTACCGGTCCTACCTCGTGCTGACCTTCGGCGGCGGCACCAACGAGGTGCAACGCGACATCATCTCCATGGCCGGCCTGCGGATGCCGCGGGCGGATAGGTAGGAGACGGCTCATGGATTTTCGATTCAGCGAAGAAGAGAAGGCCGTTCAGGACTTGGCCAAGGCCATCTTCAAGGACATGGCGACGCCGGAGCGGCTGAGGGCCGCCGAGGCGCGCGAGGACGCGCTGGACCCGGAGCTGTGGCAGGCGCTGGCGAAGGCCGAGCTCTTGGGCGCGGGGCTGCGCGAGGACGTGGGTGGCAGCGAGTTCGGCTTCATGGCGCTGTGCCTGTTGCTGGAGCAGGCGGGCCGCCGGGTCGTGCGCGCGCCGCTGATCCCGACGCTGGTCGGCGGGGCGCTGACCATCGATCGCTTCGGCACCGACGCGCAGCGGCAGCGGCTCTTGCCGCCGGTCGTCCGCGGCGAGCGCTTCTTCGCCACGGCCATGGCCGAGGTGGGGGCGGAGCCGGGCATGAGGCCGATGACGACGGCGGTGCGCGACAAGGGCGGCTGGCGGCTCGAAGGCGAAAAACTGGCAGCATCCGCCTTGCAGATCGCGCACCGCGTGCTGGTCAGCGCGGCGACCGGGCCGGGCAGCGTGGGGCTCTTTCTGGTCGACCCGAAGGCCAAGCGCGTCGGGCTGACGCTGGAGCGGGCGACCGACGGCGAGCCGGTCTGGGACATGAGCCTTCAGGGCGTGTTCGTGCCCGAAGAGGATGTGCTTGGCGACCCCGAGGACGGGGACGTCGCGGTGCGCTGGACGCAGGAGCGCGTCGCCGCGGCCATGTGCGCGTTTCAGCTTGGGCTGGCGGGCGAGGCCTTGGTGATGACCGCGCGCTACGCGACGGAGCGGCGGCAGTTCGACCGCCCCATCGCGACCTTTCAGGGGGTCAGCCAGCGCACCGGCGACGCGTACATCGACGTCGAGGCCATGCGACTGACCACCTGGCAGGCGGTGTGGCGGCTGGCGCAGGGGCTCGACGCGACGCGGGAGCTGAACATCGCCAGCTACTGGGCGGCCGAGGGCGGCCACCGGGTCACCGCGGCCGCCCAGCACATCCACGGGGGCGCCGGCTTCGACAAGGACTACCCGCTGTACCGCTACACGCTGCGCTCCAAGCGCCACGAGCTGGCCCTTGGCGGGGCGTCAGCCGCTCTGGCTCGGCTGGGGCGCCGGCTCGCTGGCTGAGGCCGTCGCGGTGGCGTCGTCACCGTGGACCAGCGAGTAGATGGCCGGGATCAGCAGCAGCGTGATGAGGGTCGACGCGCTCAGCCCGCCCACCACCGCGCGGGCTAGCGGCGCCTGAGCGTCGGCGCCCTCGCCGATGCCGAGGGCCAGCGGCATCAGGCCCAGAATGGTCGTCGAGGTGGTCATCAGGATCGGGCGCAGGCGACGGCGGCCCGCCTCGACCATCGCCTCGCGGGTGCTGATGCCCTGAGCGCGCAGTTGCCCCGCTTGGTCCACGAGCAGGATGGCGTTATTGACGACGATGCCGCCCAACATGATGCAGCCGATGTACGACTGGACATTCAGGGTGGTCCCGGTCGCGTAAAGCGTCAGCAGCACGCCCACCGCGGCCACGGGCACCGACAGCATCACCACCAGCGGGTCCAGCAGCGACTCGTACTGGCACGCCATGACCATGTAGACCAGCAGCAGCGCCAGCAACATGGACAGCAAGAGCTCGCGCGAGGCCTCCTGCTGCTCCTCGAAATTGCCGGCGACGTAGAGGTCGTAGCCCATGGGCCGCGCGATGCCCTCGAGCAGCCCGGCGATGTCGGCCGCCACCGAGCCCATGTCGCGCCCGTCGACGTTGGCGGTGACCGTGACGATGCGCTGCTGGTCTTTGCGCTCGATGCGCTGCGGGCCGAGCCCCGCCTCGGTCGTGACGAGGTTACGCAAGGCCACCCGCTGGCCACTCGGCGTCGTCAGCGTGAGGTCGAGGATCTCGTCGAGCGAGCGCTGCTCGGCGTCGGCGAGCTGCACCAGGATGCGGTAGGAGTTGCCCTCCGCGCGGAAATCGCCGGCCTTCGTGCCCGCCACCAGGGTCTCCAAGGCCTCGGCCACTTGGCGAACCGCCAGCCCGAGATCGGCGGCTTTTGCACGATCCACCGTGACGCGCTCCTGGGGGATGCCGGCGTCGCGGCTGAGGTCGACGTCGGTCACGCCCTCCACGCCCTCGATGGCGCTCACCACGCGCGCGGCGAGCAGGTCCAGGGTCGCGAGGTCAAACCCGCGCACCTCGACGACCAGGCCCTCGGTGGTCCCGAGGAGGCGCTCGAGCAGGAACTGCCCCTGGGGCGCGCGGGTGCGGATGGTCATCCCGGCGACCTTGCCGTCGAGTCGCTTGCGCAGGTCGGCGGCGATCTCGGTGTTGCTGCGTTCGCGCGCCAGGGCCGAGCCGAGGCTGAACTGAATCTCGGCCTGGTTCTCGCGGATGCTGACCACCGACGCGACCGCCTCGGGGACCGCGGGGTAGGCGATTCGCTCGATGTTCTCTGCCTGTTTGTCGAGGAGGTCGAGGCGCGTGCCGACCTCCATCTCGCCGGTCACCGACACCGCGCCCTCGTCGCTGGGGGGCATGAACTCGGTGCCGATGCGCGGAAAGATGAGGAGAATGCTGGCTGCGAGCAGGGCGGCGGCGGCGAAGGCGGTGGCGACGCGGTGGCGCAGGGCGCGGGTGAGCAGGGCGGCGTAGGCGCGGTCGAGGCCGGCCATGGCGCGCTCGGCGCGGGCGGAGAGGCGCTGGACTAGCGTGGGGGCCGCGGTGGGGGAGGCGCCGGCTGCGGACCGCGCGCGGATGAGGCGCGAGGCGAGCATCGGCACGAGGCTGAGCGAGACGAAGAGCGAGCAGAGCAAGGCGAAGACGATGACGTAGGCCAGCTCTTTGAAGAGGATCCCGGAGACGCCCTGGATGAAGACCAGGGGCAGGAAGATGACCAGGGTGGTCAGGGTCGAGGCGATGATGGCCGGCCCGACCTCGTTGGCGCCGTGGGTGGCGGCGTCCTGTGGGCTCTCGTGCTCTTCGTCGCGGCGCCGGAAGATGTTCTCGAGCACGACGATGGAGTTGTCGACCATCATGCCGACGCCCAGGGCGAGGCCGCCGAGGGTCATCAGGTTCAGCGTCATCCCGCGGTTGTACATCAGCGCGAAGGTGCCGATGAGCGAGATGGGGATGGCCAGGGAGATGACCACGGTGCTGCGGATGTTTCGCAGGAAGAAGAGGAGCACGAGGATGGCCAGCGCGCCGCCGTAGAGCACCGAGCGAGCGACGTTCTGGATGGAGCGCTCGATGAAGCCGCCCTGGTTGAGGACGGAGACGACGTGGATCTGCGGGAAGCTGCGGTTGACCTCGTCGATCTCGGCGAGGATGGCGCTGGCGACCTCGACGGTGTTGGCGTCGGCCTGCTTGCGGATGGCGACGCGGATGCCGGGCTTCTGGTTGATGCGGATGATGCGGGTGGGGCGCTCGTAGGTGTCGACGACCTCTCCGATTTGTCCGACGGTGACTGGCGATCCGTTGCGCTGGGCCACGACGGTCTGCCGGATGGAGTCCAGGTCCTCGAAGTAGGACGGGGCGCGCAGGGTGACCTCGAAGCGGCCGCGCTCGATGCGGCCGGCGGGGAGGTCGAGGTTGGAGTCGCGGATGGCGCCCAGGATCTCGTCGATGGGGAGGTCGAGCGCGCGCAGGGCGTCCGGGTCGAGCTCGACGCGCAGCTCGCGGGTGAAGCCGCCCCAGACGTCGACCTGGGCCACGCCGGGGACGCGGCCGAAGCGATACCGAAGCTGCTCCTCGATGAGGATGGTCAGCTCGACCGGGTCCAGGTCGCTGGCGATGCCGAGCAGGACGACCGGGAAGCTGTTGATGTCGAACTTGGCGACCCGCGGGCGGACGATGTCCTCGGGCAGCTCGTTGATCTCGTCGTCGAGCTTGGTCTGGAGGTCGAGGGCCGCCGTGTCGAGGTTGGTGCCCCAGGCGAACGTGACGTTGACGCGGCTGTCGCCCTCCGAGGACTCCGAGGTCAGCTCCTGGACGTTGGGGACGGTGGCCGCGATCTCCTCGATGATCTGCGTGACCTGCTGCTCCATGACCTCGGGGCTGGCGCCGTCGTAGGAGGTGCGGATGCTCAGGGTCGGCCGCTCGACCTCGGGCAGCAGATCGATGTTCAGGCGCGTGAGGGCGACGCCGCCGAGGATGACCACCATCAGGGTGATCATGCTGGTGAAGACCGGGCGCGCGACGCTGAAGCCTGGGAGCCTCATCCGCCGGCGGGCTCGGTGTGGGCAGGCGCCGGCAGCGACACCCGCGTCCCGTCGTCCAAGAGCTGCTGGCCAAGCACGACGACTTGACCCGTCAGCCCCTCGCCTTCGACCTGCACCTCGACGCCGTCACGGATGCCTACGGTGACGACGCGCCAGGTCACCGTGCCGTCGGCGTTCACGGTGAAGAGGCCGTCCTGCTCCTTTCGGCGACTCAGGGCGGCCTCGGGGACGATGGTGGCGCCGTCCGCGCGCGCGAGAGAGATCGTGATGCGCGCGAAGGCGCCGGGCTTCAGGTGGTGACTCGAGTTGTCGACGTGCAGCTCGACCCGGGCCTGACGCGACGCGGCGCTGAAGGCTGGTGCGATGCGGCTGATGGTCGCGGCGAAGGTCTCGCCGGGGGCCGCGTCGGTGACCAGGCTCGCTGTCTGGCCGACGCTGAGCAGCGGGTAGTCCCGCTCCGTCACCGAGATCACCGCGACCAGCGGGTCCAGCTCGACGATGGTCAGCAGCGGCGTGTTCGCGGCCACGGTGTCTCCCGGGTCCACCACCCGCGCCGCCACGGTCCGCGCGTCGTCGCCCTCAGACCAGCGCGCGCGGATCTGGGTCTCCTCGAGCTCGAGCTGCGCGACCGCCAGCTGGGCCTCGGCCTCGGCGACCTGCGCGCGCGCCACCTGCGCGGCCGCCCCCGCGACGCCCTCGCGCGTCTTGGCCGCGTCAAGCTGCGAGTCGGAGCTTATCCCGCCGGTGTGCAGCGTCCGCTCGCGCCCCAGGTCGCGGCGCGCGCCACCCAGGGTGCTCGACGCCCCCGCGACCCCAGCCCGCGCCACCGCCAGCTTCGCCTCGGCCAGCGCCACCGCCTTGCGCGCCTGCTCGTCGTCCAGGGTCACCACGACGCTGCCCTGCGCCACGGTGTCGCCGATATCCACGGCGACCGTCGCGACGCGCCCGGCGATCTTCGGCGCGAGGTCGAACTGGGCGAAGGCGTCGAGCGATCCGCTGAAGGTCCGCTTTCGCTCGATGGCGCCTACGCGTATCGGCGCCACCTCGACCGGCACCACGCGCTCGCCCTTCGACTTCGGCGCCGCCTCTTCGCCGCACCCAGAGACGCCGCACGCGACGAGCGCCAAGACCCACGCGCTGGCCCTGAGGCGCAGCCCGCAGGCGCTGAAGAGTCCACATCGCGTCCGCACAGTCACCCGCCCCGAAAAAACCCGTTCGCAGCGCGCTATCTGACACGTCCGCGCGCGAATTGGCCAGCACCGGGTGATCCCGGCGCCGGCGGGGGGCCCTCAGCGGCGGCTAGAACAGGCTGCCGTCGTGAGCGACGCCGGGGGTCGGGGCGCTGCCCTCAACCCAGTCCGCCGTCTTGCCGCCGTCGTTGCGGCGCGCGGTCGCGGTGTCGGCCGTCATGCCCTTCGGGTAGGCGACCTCGTCGACCGTCTGGCCGTCCACGTCGCCAAGGCGCACGCGGTCGCCGGTGTTGTTGAGCGCCAGCGCGCCGGTCGACGCGGTCTGGACGATCGTGGTCCCGGCCACCAGCTTCGGCTTGCCGCCGCCGAAGACCAGCAAGGCGCCGCCGGGGCTGAGCAGCGTGCCCTTGGGGAAGACGTGGCGGACGCCGACCGCGTCGGAGAGGGACCAGCCGCTGAGGTCCACCGCCACGGCGCTGTGGTTGATGATCTCGACGTACTCGTCGTTGACGCCGCTGGTCGTGCCGTCGCCGTTGTAGTCGGACTTCGGCGCCGGCATCACCTCGTTGAGCAGCACGATGGTCTCGTCGACAGCTTTCGTGCAGGACAGCGAGGTGGGAGCGCACACTTTGGAGCTCAGGTAGCCGCTGACCTGAACGTTCCGGCACTCGTAGCCGTCGCCGCAGCCGACGCTGGCGGTGCACTGGGCCGCGCAGCCCTTGACGCCGTCGGCCATGGTCACGCAGCGCATCCCCGCGCCGCAGTCGCTGTTGCCCTTGCAGACGCCGCACGCCTTGCCGAGATCCGCCCACGGGTGAACCGTCGGGTTGTCGTCGATGCCGTGCACGCCGTACATGGTCGAGAACCACGTGGAGTTCCCGTCCAGGTCGCGCAAGAGCTCGGTGAAGAGCGCGGGCTGAACCTCAGCGCCCTTGGTCCCGATGAGGCGCGTCAGCAGGTCGGTGATCGTCGCCGCGCTCGAGGCGTTGGAGAAGCTGGTCGTCGTGATGATGTCCATGTCCTCGAGGCCGGGCTTCGACGGGTTGTCATAGAAGGCCTGCCCCAGCGCGTAGGTGTCGCAGCCCTCGGCCACGATGAGCTGGTAGTTCCCCTCGTTCAGCGGCACCTCGGCCAGCTCGCTGTCGTCAAGGTCGCCCTCGCTGGTCATGCGCCAGTTCGCCAGCGCAAACCCGTAGAAGGGGCCCGAGTGACCGTTGAAGATCACCAGCTCGCGCGTGGCCAAGCTCTCCAGCATGTCCTTCTCGAGCTGCTTGCCGCCCGCCGACGTGTCGGGGTCGGTCGCGTCGCCCTTGCGGCCCCAGAACAGCGAGATCTCCACGGTGATATTGCGCCCGCGGTAGCGCGCCGCGCCGGTCAGCGGGCCCGCGTCGTGGCGGAGGTCCTCCCACTTCGCCACCGGCGACTTGAACCCGCGCTTGAGCAGCCAGTCGTAAACGGCCTTCGAGTGCTTCTCGTGGTAGGCGTTGTGGTAATCCCAGCCGAAGTGGATGCCCGCGGTGAGCTTGCCGTCCTCGAAGAGGCGCTCCTGCTCAAGCCACGCGTCATCGCTGGCGGGCTCGGGGCGAATCGTCAGGTCCAGGGTCTCGACCTTGGACGCGTCGACTTTGGCCGGGTTGAAGCTCGACCACGGCGACGAGCGGTACCACTCGCGGTCCGTGTCCAGCTTCTGCATGTCGGCGACGCTGACCTTCCCGACCGCGAGGCCGAACTTCCAGCTGCCGTCGTCCTGCTTGACCGTGTCGGGGATCGCCGCGACGAGGTCGAGCTGACCGCCCACCTCCTGGCGGAAGTCGAAGGCCCAGACCAGGTCGCTCTGCGCGCGCACGTCGAGGTCCTCGTACGAGCCGTTCTTCGTCAGCGCCTTGAAGCCGCCGTACGTGCCGCCCTCCTCGTGCTCCTTGTCCACCAGATAGGTGTTCAAGAACCAGCCGATGACGACCTGCTTATAAGGGATGAGCCGCTTGACCTCGGCGCGCCGCTGCTCCTCGGTCTTGCTCGCCCAGCTCGCCGGCAGCTCGATGGTCGCCGTGCCGGTCACGTAGTACTCGCGCGCCGACAGCGAGAGGAAATCGTCCGCTTTGCCCGGAGCGACGATGACGCCGCCCTCTTCCGCGGCGGTGGTCGGGTCCGAACCGGAGTCGTCGCAGGCCGCGAGCAAGGTGGGGACTAGGGCAAACACACACAGGCTGCGGCTGAGACGCATGGCAGACACTCCGAAGATGGACGCGAGGGCGGCAGGGTGGGGGAGCCTGCGCCGAAAATCAAGAGACGGGCGCGGACCGAGATGACTGAACCGTCGTTCAGTGGCTGAGCCCAAGCCCCAGACCCAACGGATCGTTGGGATCCCAGCCCGGGATCCCGAGGCCCGGGAGCGTGCCCGGCGGCGTCTCCCAGGGGTTGGTGCCCTGCCCGCCCCCGGCCTGCTTCGACGCGTTCGCCTTGGCGTCGATGACCGTCTCCTTGAACTGGCGCGGGCCGACGGGCGCCTGCTTCTCGAAGTAGGGCCAGAAGCGCACCTCGTCGCTGAAGCTCACGTCAATCATCTGATCGCCGGCCTTCGGGAAGGGGTCGTACAGGTAGAGCTTGCCGGCGGCGTCTTTGCCCAGGGTGATCGAGTGGGTCGCCGTGCTGACCATGCCCGCGGGGACGTCGGTGGGATCGACGCCCACGCTGTAGGACTCGCCGGGGACCAGGGCGTTGAGCAGGCCTTCAAGCTGGGGGCGGCTGGTGACGGTCTGGCTCATCGGGGTCGCGTCACCGGCGCCGAGTCCCAGGCCGTGGGCCTTCGCGGCCTCCGCGGGGCCAGGCTGCGCGTCGGTCGGCCCGACCAGCGCCCAGCGGGTCGCCTCGGCGATCCAGTTGAGGTCCTCAAACGTCGACTGCGGGCGCTGTGACAGCGTCCCGAGGTGCGCGATGGCCGTGTCCAGGCGGCCCGGCAGCTCGCCCAGGGTCTTCGCCTCGGGCCCCGTGCCGACCGGGTCCTTCATGCGCACCTGCATGGTCAGGATCATGAGGTTGTTCTGTAGCTCCGTCTTCACCTCGCGCGCGTATGCCGTGAGCTGTTCCGGGCCGGCGACGATGCGGGCGGCCATCGCGACCTGGGCCTGACAGCGCGTGCGGTCGGTCAGCGTCGACTTCGTCATGTCGACCTGGCTCCAGCGCTTGAGGATGGTCTCGTGCTGCCACGACAGGAAGAAGGGCGACCACGCGAGGCCGTCGGTGTCCTTCTGCCCCGCGGCCTTGGCGTCGAGATCGTAGGTGTTGGTGCCGATGTAGTTGCCGGCGTTGTCGAACTCCATGACCTCGTCGGCGTTGTAGCCCAGCGCTGAGGGTGCGCCTCCACCCGGGCCGACCAGGGTGCCGGAGGGGGTGGTCGCCACCTGCCCGCGCGTGCCCGCCTGTTCGTCCAGGGCGCCCGCGGTCAGCGGCCCGATGATCGCGTCCGGGACCAGATTGGCCGAGCCCTGGAAGGCCTTGAGCGCGCCCGTCGTCTGCGGGCCCCAGATCCCGTCGACCGCGCCGCAGTGATGGCCGAGCTGGTTGAGCGCGCCCTGAAGCACGCTGACCGCCTGCCGGTCGCCGCAGCCGGGCCGCATGAAGGCCTTCCCGCTGAGGGCGTCCTGAAACGCACGAATTCCGGCGAAGATCGAGGAGATGATCTCGGGCGGTGCTGGGGCGGGATCGGGCGCGATCACGGGGTCGGCCACCGGTTCGGGAGCCTTCTCGGGAGCGGGTTCGGCGGCCTTCGGCGTCTGAGCGGCGGGCGGCACCAGCGCGGCCGCGCCCTGGTCGTAGTCCATGCCGCGCAGGCCCGCGGCGAGCTGGCTTGGACTCGTCTCCGTGCCTTCGGGGACCTGGGCGTCGGAGACCGGACGCGCGGACTTGGTCAGGGCGTCGAGGGGGGTGAACGTCGGCATGGCGCAGACCTCATTTCGACGGCCAGTCCGGTGGTTTCCAGCGGGCGGAACCACCCCGGCGGCGCCTCGCCACGATGGCAAGGCGGCGCGGTGGAGCTGACCGACCCGAGAGAATGAAACGATGTTATCTCAGGCGCTTGGGATTGCAAGAGTCGGTCAAAGTCGGGCCTGGGCGACCTGCGGGAACACATACGCCGCCTGACCCGTTGACGCCTCTCCACCCACGCGGACCTCGCCGCGCGACCGAGCCCCTCGCGCCGGCCGTCTGCGCCACGATGTTTGTGTAGGCAAGGCCACTGGACGCACCATGGTCGCCGTGCCCCGACCCAGCCCCCCCATCCTGGTCCTGAGTGCCGTCGCGGCGCTGAGCGCGTGCGCCGTCGTCGCGTGGGCCGCCGATGACGTCTCGACCACGCCGGAGGGGCGCATCCTGCACCGGCGACTGCCGCCGTCGACTGGCGGGAGCGCGGGGCCGCCGGTCTTCGTCTACGACCCGCGGCGCGGCGGCAGCCTGCCGCTGGAGCTGCAGCGCGACGGCCAGTCGCTCCCGGCGCCCGGCGGCAACCCGGAGCCCGCGCCCGGCGAGGTCATCTACGCCCACGACGGCGCGACGGGCCCCGCGGCGCCGCCCGCTCCCGACGCCGAAGCGCCCCCCGACGCGCCGTCCGCCGAGGCGCCGCTCGCGTCGCCGCCCGGTGAGGTCGACCCCTTCGGCGCGCGCATGGACCCCCGCCAGAGCCTGGGCAGCCGCGCCCTGCCCGACCGCGACACCGAGAAAGAGGGCACCCTCGGCTACCACGCGGTCTTCGACCCGTCCGTCGTCCCGTTCAAGCGCAACCGCGCGCTGGACACGGTGGCCTCCGACGGCAGCTTGGCCTTGGGCCCCCAGCGCTTCGAGATCGTGCGCCCCACGGGCAACCACGGCAGCCAGGACCACGAGGTGTTCTGGGGCTCGGTGCTCGTCGAGGGCCGCCCCGGCGAGGACATCCCCCTCCCCTCGGTCGCGCCGTCCGCGCGCATTCTATCCTACGAGACCACGCCGAAGACGGCGGTGACCTTCGTCCGGGACCAGGCCGACAACTTCTACATTCGCACGACGGCGCCGGGCCGCTTTCGGCTGATCTTCCTCACCGACGCGCCCTCGAGCTATTTCGGCCGCAGCGTGCCCCTGGGCCACACCGTCCGCGACATCCCGCCGGAGCTACGGCCGCGCCCGCACGCCGACTACGCCGCCCGCGCCCGCAAGGTCGCCGCGCGGCTCGGCTTGGAGGCGTCGGCCCCCTACGACCAGCTACTCGGCGCGCTGGTGAAGCATTTCCGGGACTTCGAGCCGGGCGACCCGCCGCCCGAGAGCGACGACATCTACACAGACCTGGCGCTGGGGAAGCGCGGGATCTGCCGCCACCGCGCCTACGGGTTCGTCGTGACCGCGCACGGCCTGGGCATCCCGGCGCGCTACGTCTTCAATGAGGCGCACGTCTTCGTGGAGGTCTGGGTCCCGGGGCGCGACGCGGGCTGGATGCGCGTCGATCTGGGCGGTGGCGCGGAGCGGTTGGTCATCCAGGGCACCGAGGACAAGCTCCGGCACCATCCGCGGGGCCGAGATCCCTTCGAGCGCCCCGAACCTTTCGCCCGCGCCTTGGCCGAGGGGCAGTCGTCGGCCGGCGCGACCCACGTCGAGGGGCTCCCGCCGGTCAGGCGCGCCGAGCGCTCCGCCCCAAGCGCCGCCCGGGGCACCGCCAAGCCCCTCTCGGGCGGCGCGCTCCTGCCTCCGCCGGTCAGCCGCCGCCAAGAGCGACCCGATCTCCGCGCCACGCGCACCAGCCTCGAGCTCTCCGACGCGCTGGTCTTCCGCGGCGACGCGCTCGAGGCCTCCGGGCGAGTGCTCGACGCCGCGGGCCGCCCCGTCACCATCGGCTCGGTGCAGGTGCTGCTGATGGATGGGCCCGGCGGGCGCGCGTTGGGATTGCTCGCCCTGACCACCGTCGACGCGTCCGGCCGCTACAGCGCGCGCTTCCAAGTGCCCGCCGACCAACGCCCGGGCGGCTACGAGGTCATCGCCGAGTTCCTGGGCGCCGACCCCTACGCCGCGTCGCGCAGCCCATGACGCCGGCGCTTCTCCCCAAGGTTCGCCCAGGTGTCGCCTTGCTTGGAGGGTGCGCCGCCCTTCGGTTATATAGCGGCGGCATTGTCGCCGGATGCCCCGCACGCCGGCCGATGCGGTGTTGCCCACTGCGCCGCCAAAGGCCCGCGTAGTCCTCAACCCCCAAACCGTGGATACGCCCGACGATGGAAACGCTCCCCGAAAATCGCCCCGTCCGCACCTGGCCCCTCGGCGTCGCGCTGCTGCTGCTGCTCGGCGGCATCGGCATCGCCGCGTACCTGACTTACGTAAAGCTGCGCCTGGGCTACGACCCCACCTTCGTGAGCGCCTGCAATTTCGGCGGCAAACTCAACTGCGACCAAGTCCAGACCCACCCGGCGTCCGAGATGTTCGGGCTGCCCGTGGCGCTCTACGCCGTCCCGACTTACCTGCTGATGGCGCTGCTCGCGTTCATGGGGCTCAAGCGCGGGCCCCAATCCGGCGCGGCGACCGGCTACCTCGCGGGCCTGGGCCTGCTGACGGTGGTCCACGCCGCCTACCTCGCGTGGGTCAGCCACTCGCAGATCGGCTTCTACTGCCCCTACTGCATGATGCTCTACGGCGTGAACCTCGGCGTGACGGCCCTGGCCTTCGTGGCCAGCGGCGCCGGCGTGATGGGCACGATTCGTCAGGCGGTGACTGGTCTCTTCTCCGCTCGGGCGCCGCTCATCCCCGCCGCCATCTTCTTCGCGGTGACCGCGGGCGCGACCGTCGTGGTCTTCCAGCAGACCCGCGGGCAGATGCTCGAGGACGCGAAGGCGCTGATCGCGCAGCAGATGGCCGCGCCGGTTCCGGCCGAGGTCCCACCGGCCGAGGTCGCTGACACCGGGGCCACCGCCGACCCCGCCGCCGCGCCCGCCGCCGCGCCTGCTGCTGCCAAGCCCGCGGTCGCCAAGCCGACGCCGAAGGTCACCGAGAACGGCCTCGACTGGTTCGAGACCCCGCTGGCCGACGACGAGCACAGCCGCGGTCCGGTCGACGCGCCGGTGACCTTCGTGGCGTTCAAGGACTTCGAGTGCGGGTTCTGCCGCTACGTAAACTCTCAGGAAGCGCCGCTGCACACCAAGTACAAGGACAAGGTGCGCTTCATCTTCAAGCACTACCCGATGAATGGCGACTGCAACTACCGCATGGGTGGCGAGCGGATGCACGAGGGCGCGTGTCGGGCGGCCTTCGCGTCGGCCTGCGCGGAGGAGCAGGGCAAGTTCTGGGAGATGGACGAGCTGCTCTACCAGAACCAGAAGCGCTTCGCCGACGACGAGCTCCGGGGCTACGCCGAGAAGCTGGGCCTGGACCTCGCGAAGTACGACGAATGCTACAAATCCGACCGCCCCAAGCAGCGCATCGAGCGCGATGTGCGGATCGCCGCGCGGGCGCGCATCAACGGCACACCCCGCATCTATATCAACGGGCGCATGGTGACCGGCTCTACGGCGACCGACGTACTCGACTATTACATCCAGCAGGCGCTCGAGAATCCCATCCTGGTCAGCGCGGAAGCCAAGCCGGTGACCGACGCGACGCCGCGCATGGTGAAGGCGACGAAGGCGAGCGGGCCTTTCTGGATCGACGCGTTCGAGGCCTCGATCGATGGCAGCGGGAAGGCGGTCAGCGTCCCCAAGGTGAAGCCCGCGATGGCGAGCTGGTTTGAGGCCAAAGCCGCGTGCGAGGCGGCCGGCAAGCGCCTGTGCAGCGAGGAGGAGTGGGTCTCGGCCTGCATCGGGCAGGCGGCCACCGACCCCGAAGGCAACGGGCGCTTCACCGACGGCGCGGTGCAGGGGCGCATGTACCCGTATGGCGCGTTTTACGAGGTGGGGGCTTGCCGCGACTCCGAGAATGAGCTCACCGGCGAGCCGACGGCGACGGGGGCCAGCCCGAGCTGCGTGACGCCCGAGGGCCTCTACGACATGACCGGCAACGTCTTCGAGTGGATCGGCGACACCGCCGAGACCTCGGCGATGATGGGCGGCGACTGGCGCAGCGGCAGCGGCGGGACGTGCCGGCGCAGCACCGCGACCTTTGGGGCCGGCTACAAGAACAGCACGACGGGGTTCCGCTGCTGCTCCGACACCGAGAGCCAGGACGTCGCGACGGCGGCGCAGGTCGCGGCCCCCGCCCTGCCCCAGGCCCTGGGCGCCAAGGTGCCTGAGGATCTGGTGCTGGAGACGACCGCGGGCGGGAAGCTCTCGCCGGCCAGCTTCAAGGGCAAGGTGACCTACCTGACCTTCTTCGCGTCCTGGTGCGGCAACTGCAAAAAGCAGATGCCGGCCATCAAGCTGTGGCAGGACGAGTGGGCGGCCAAGGGCTTTCAGGTCGTCGGCATCAACGTCGACCGCACCGCGGCGAATGGCCAGCGCTACATCGACGAGCTGGCGCCGAACTTCACGGTCGCGCTGGACCCGAGCGCGCGGACCATGAGCGACTTCGACATCAACGCGATGCCGACCAGCTTCATCATCGACCGGCAGGGCGTCGTGCGGGACCGGGTCGTCGGCTACAAAGACGCCGAGATCGCGGCCACGCGAAAGAAGATCACCGAACTCTTCTAGGGCTCAGCGCTTCGGAGCGGCCGTCGGCCTACTGCGTGTAGTCGCGGTAGGTGTAGAAGGCCGCTCTGAGGCCGAAGAGCAGCGCCGCGACCATCATCAGGGCGGCGAAGACGAAGAAGAAGCTGACGAGGGGCAGGCCCTTGAAGCCGGCGAGCAGCGCGACCAGCAGGTTGCCGATGGTCACGTTGAGCAGCCAGAAGCCCATGATGACCGACTTCATCTTCTTCGGCGCCTGCGAGTAGGCGAACTCGAGGCCGGTGATGGAGACCATGACCTCGGCCAGGGTGATGATGAAGTAGGGGATGAGCTGCCAGCCGACGTGGACCTTGGCGCCGGTGTCGGCGATGGCGTCGATGCGCATCTGCAGGAAGGCGACGGCGACGAAGGCGAAGCCGGCGGTCAGCATGCCGAGGGTCATGCGGCGCAGGGGGCGCGGCTCGAAGCCGATGCGCCCCAGCAGCGGGTAGAGGCCGAAGGTGGTCAGGGGGATGAGGATCATCACCATGAAGGGGTTGACCGCGGGGACCTGGGAAGCCTGCAGCTCGTAGGTGGGGCCGAAGGCGAAGGCGGCGTAGCCCACGGCGAGGCCGATGATGAGGCCGAGGGGGAGCCCCAGCTTGCGGGCGGTGGGGCGCTGGCTGGCGGACAGGAAGATGGCCAGCCCGACCAGGAGGCCGAGGCCGGCGCCGATGGCGAGCCACCCGTTGAGGTCGAAGGCGACGAGGCGATCCATCTGCTGGGCTTGCTCGATCCAGGTCGATGAATGCTGGTCGAAGAGCGCCCAGAAGACGCTGACGAGGAAGAAGACGCTGATGATGCGCCAGACCGCGATGGGTCCCTCGGCGGCGTCACTGCCGAAGCGGCGGGCGGCTGGGCCGTAGAACCAGTGGTCGCGGAGGTCGGGGATGCCGGCGGGGGGCGCGGTCCCGGGGCCCTGGGGGGCGCGGGTGATGCGCGCCCAAATCGAGAGCATGGACTGGGTGAGGAAGCCGTCGTCGAGCGCCAGCTTCTGGCGGTAGCCGAAGAGCAGCGCGAAGAGCACGACCAGGCCCACGCAGATGCCGATGGTGACGGGGAGCGAGGTCAGCTCGTTGAGGAAGACCGGGTAGCCGAAGAGCCCCATGAAGAGCGCGCTGCCGGCGACGACGTCGAGGAGCCCGAGGCGGCCGCCGGGATAGGCCGGGACGTGGACGAACTTCTTGCGGCCCAGCCAGAACGAGAAGGTCGCGAGCCCCATGAGGATGCCGGGGACGCCGAAGGCCCAGCTCGCGCTGCCGGAGAAGTGGGCGATGCCGGTGACCGGGTCGATGACGCGCTCGCCGAGGATGAGCGGGATGAAGATCGTGGCGAAGGCGGAACCGAAATTGATGATGAAATAGAAGGCGTTGTAGATCTTTCCGAGCTTGTCCCAGTTGCCGCGGCCGAACTGGTCGCCGACGTGGGCGGACACGCAGGGCTTGATGCCGCCGGAGCCGACGGCGATGAGGCCCAGGCCGATGTAGAGGCCCTGGACCGGGTCGACGAAGACCTTGCCGAACATCTCCTGCTGCCAGGTCGGGCTCTCGAAGACCGCCAGGGCGAGGTGTCCGAGGCAGTAGACCAGCGAGAGCCAGAGGATGGTCCGGTACTTGCCGAAGAGGCGGTCGGCGACGATGGCGCCGATGATCGGCAGCGCGTAGACGGCCGCGTTGAAGAGGTGGACGGTCTCGGTGGCGCCGGACTTGGCGGCCTCGGGGTCCATGTCGCGCATGCTGATGTAGAGCGCGACGACGTAGATGTAGAGGATCGCGCGCATGCCGTAGAAGCTGAAGCGCTCGCAGCCCTCGTTGCCGATGATGTACGCGATCCCCGGCGGGTAGCCGGTGATGCTCGGGTCCGGGGCGGTCCTGTGCGTGGGCTTCATGGGCGCTCCGTCCAACGTGGCCATCAAAGGTCGGGGGAGGCTACCGGCCGGCCAGCGATGCGGCAAGCGGGGCCTGACGCGCGTCGAAACGCACGGCGCCGTGGACGTGGCGGGCCCGTTCTGGTATTCCGCGCGCCACCTTCCGGACCTGCCTTGGAGAGCCTCAATGACCCGTCCCATGCGCATCGCAGTCACCGGCGCCGCCGGCCAGATCGGCTACTCGCTCCTCTTCCGCATCGCCTCGGGCGAGATGCTCGGCGCGAATCAGCCCGTCATCATTCAGGGCCTCGAGTTGCCCGTCGCCATGAACGCCCTCGAGGGTGTCGCGATGGAGCTGACCGACAGCGGATTCCCGCTGCTGCACGGCATCGAGGTCGCTGACGATCCCAAGATCGCCTTCAAGAACGCCGACATCGTCATGCTGGTGGGCTCGCGCCCGCGCTCGGCCGGCATGGAGCGCGCCGACCTCATCCGCGTCAACGGCCCGATCTTCACCGGCCAGGGCCAGGCCATCGACACGGTCGCGGCCGAGGACGCCAAGGTCCTCGTCGTCGGCAACCCCTGCAACACCAACTGCCTCATCGCCGCGGCGCAGGCCAAGCGGGTCCCGCGCGCGAACTTCACCGCGATGACGCGCCTGGACCACAACCGCGCCGTCGGCCAGCTCGCCCTGCGCGCCCAGGCGACGCCGGGCCAGGTGAAGAACGTCACGATCTGGGGCAACCACTCGTCGACCATGGTCCCCGACACCGACCGCGCGACCATCGCCGGGCGCCCGGTGGCCGACGTGCTCGACGCCGCCTGGCTGGCTGGCGAGTTCGACGAGACCGTGCGCGAGCGCGGCAAGGCGATCATCCAGGCCCGCGGCAAGTCGTCGGCGGCGTCGGCGGCCAACTCGGCCATCGACCACATCCACGACTGGTTCCTCGGCACGGGCGACCAGGACTGGACCTCGATGGCGGTGCCGTCGCAGGGCCAGTACGGCGTCCCCGAGGGCCTCATCTTCTCGTTCCCGGTCCGCATCACGGGCCCGTGGAAGTACGAGATCGTCGAGGGCCTCGAGCTGAGCGCCTCGGTGAAGCAGAAGATGCAGGGCACCATCGACGAGCTCGTCAGCGAGCGCGAGACGGTCAAGGATCTCCTGTAGCCAAGCGGTCCTTGCTCCCGGGGGGGCCGGGCGGTGATACTCGGCCGAAGGCGGCCGAACCGCCCTGCCTCGTTCCGGGAGCACAGACCTTGCGACGCGCGCTGATCACCCTGTGGGCTTGCCTGGCGACCGTGGCCAGCGTGCCCGCGTGCGACGGTGGGCAAGAGATCATCTGTGTGGGCCGCGTCGAGGTGGGCGCGGACGGCAAGACCCGCTGCTTCGGCACGCCCCCGGCTCAAGCCGACGTGGTGGTGACGCCACAGCCCGACGTGGTCGTGACGCCACAGCCCGACGTGGTCGTGACGCCACAGCCCGACGCGGTCGCCGACGTCGAGGTGTCCGTCGACACAGGGCCCGACCCCGAGCAGCAGTGCCCAGCTGCGCTGGCGGGCAAGAAGAGCCTGATGGCCGCGTGCTCGAAGCACTGCGAGTGCAAGACCGGCTACTGCTACGACGAGGGCGCCTACCTGGGCGGGTTCCGCTTCTGCACGCGGGCCTGCGGCCAGGAGGGCTGCACCAGCGAGGGCGAGGTCGCGGGTCTGCAGACCACGGTGTGCCTGATTCTCGGCGGCCAGCTTGCGGTGGAGCACCCCGAGATCGTGACGACGAACCTGTGCGCGGCCGTGTGCAAGAACCTCGACGACTGCAAGGCCCTGGGCAGCGCGTACGACACCTGCGGCTCGCCCAGCGCCTCGTGCGGCTTCCCGTCTGACACCTGCTGGGGCAACGTCACGCTGGCCGCCCAGAAGACCTGCCAGATCTCGTCCACCGTCCAGTAGGAGCGCGCCTGATGAGCAGCAGTGAACGGCTGGGCGCGGCCCCGACGCCGCCGAACAGCGGAGAGGCCTTCATCGACTGGGGACTGCCGCTGCCAGAAGGCTACGAGGGCGGTCGGGTGCGGGTGATGACGGTCGAGCCGCGCATGGTCCGGGCCGCGTGGGAGCTACCTCGCGACGGCGTACACGGGTGGCAGGTGCGGGCCGAGGGCGCGCGCGGCGAGGAGCTGGCGCGGCTGGAGCTCGGGCCCGAGGTCAGCGAGGCCTGGCTGCGGGTGCCGGCTGGGACGCGGGGGCTGCTCCGCCTACAAGCCGCCACGGGCGCAGGTTCCACGCTGCTGGCTAGCCTCCCCTTCGAGACCCCGGCGGAGGGCCCGGCCGGCGACCGCGAGGAGCGCTGGGCACGGGTGGGCGCGGACGGGAAGCTGACCACGGTGTCCGCGCCTCCGGGCCGGTCGGCGGATGGGCTGCCGGGCATTGGCGGGACGGATCGAACAGGCAGGCTTGGCGGCGCGAGCAGCGCGGGCCACAGCGCGACGCACGCAAGGCGGACCTGAGTTGAGCGACCGCACGGACACAGTCAGCCCCTGCAAGGGCTCCCTCTCCCTGGTGCTGCACGCGCACCTGCCCTTCGTCCGCCACCCCGAGCACCCGAGTTTCCTAGAGGAAGACTGGCTGTTTGAGGCGCTGACCGAGACTTACGTGCCCTTGGTGCGGATGCTGAATCGGCTCGAGGCCGACGGCGTGGACTCGCCCCTGACGATGTCGGTGTCGCCCCCGCTCTGCGAGATGTTGGCCGACCCGCTGCTCCGCCAGCGCTACGCCGAGCGGCTCGACGCGCTGATCATCCTGGCTGAGCAGGAGGCCGACGCGCGCCGCGGCACGCCCTACCAGGACGCGGCCGACTACGCGGCGTGGCTGCTCCGCGACACCCTGACGCTCTGGCAGGAGCGCTGCGGGCGCGACATCCTGCGTGCCCTGGGCCGCCACCAAGAGGCGGGCCGCATCGCCCTGGTCACCGTCGCCGGCACCCACGGCTATCTGCCGCTGATGGCCACCGACGCCGCCCGCCGCGCCCAGGTCGAGGTCGCCTGCGCGAACTACGCGAAGCACTTCGGCCGCCGCCCCACCGGGATCTGGCTGCCCGAGTGCGCCTACGCGCCCGGACTCGAGCGCCTGCTCGCCGACGCCGGCATCACCTACTTCTTCATGGAGACCCACGGCATCAACTACGCCAGCCCGCGGCCGCGCTTTGGCCACTACCGCCCGGTCCTCACCGAGAGCGGCGTCGCGGCCTTCGCGCGGGACCCCGAGTGCTCGCGGCAGGTCTGGTCCGCCGAAGAGGGCTACCCGGGCGACCCGCTCTACCGCGAGTTCTACCGGGACATCGGGTGGGACGCCGCCGAATCCCGCGTCGCGCCGATCTTCATGGGAGGGCCGCGCCGCGGCGTCGGGATCAAGCTGCACCGGGTGACGGGCAAGGTCGCGCTGGACGAGAAGGAGCCGTGGGTCCCGACCTGGGCCTTGGAGCGCGCCGCCGAGCACGCCAAGCACTTCCTCGCCAGCCGGCAAGCGCAGGTCAGCCGCATCGCCGACCACCTGGGCGCCGCGCCGCACCTGCTGGCGCCCTTCGACGCCGAGCTCTTCGGACACTGGTGGTTCGAGGGCACGGCCTTCTTGGAGGCCTTCTTCCGCGCCGCGGCCGAGCAAGACACGCTGGCGTTGACCACACCGCAGCGCTACCTCGCCGACGACCCCACGGCCCAGGTCGTCTCGCCCTGCGCTAGCTCCTGGGGCGACGGCGGCTCCTACGAGGTGTGGCTCAACGGCGGAAACGCGTGGATGTATCAGCATCTGCACCGCGCCGAAGAGCACATGGTCGAGCTGGCCGACGCCCACCCGAACCCGTCGCCCCTGGAGCGCCGCGCCTTGTGTCAGGCGGCGCGCGAGCTGCTGCTGGCGCAGGCGAGCGACTGGGCCTTCATCGTCACCATGGCCACGGTGGTCCCCTACGCGGTTCGGCGCACCCGCGACCACATCGCGCGCTTCGACCGCCTCTACCGCGAGCTGCGCGAACACCGGATCGACGAGGCCGCGTTAGCCGAGGTCGAGTCCCTGGACACCGCGTTCCAAGAGGTCGACCCGCTGGCCTGGCGCACGGACCGCGTGCGGCACCCCGGCGCGGGCGCGGCGGTCTGGTCGGTGGCGACGTCGTAGGGGCCAGCTCGCGCGGCGGCCTGCGGAGCCGCGCGAGAACCGGCGCCGAGCGGCCTAGAACTCGGCCCAGCTCGCCTCGTAGTGGGCGATGATCTGCTCCCGGCTGGGCTTTGTGCGCTCGTACCACGCGAGCGTCACGTCGGCCGGACAGCGCCCGGACGCGATGAGGGCCTCGAGCCCGCCGAGATGCAGCGATTCGTCAGGTACCACCTCGCCGCTCGCCAGGGTGGCCGGCTGCGCCATGCCCCGCAACGCGCCCGCGGCGATGGCCAACAACTCACGCGCCAAGTCCAAGGTCTGGAACTTGCCCCCGGGAGCCGGCGTCGCGAGCGCGTCGCGAGCCACGGCCGCGCGGTGAGTCCAGCGCTCCTCCATCGTCCAGCCCTTGACGAGGTCCCACGCCGCCGCCCGCGCGGAGGGGTCGTAGAGCAAGCCTTTCCACAGCGCGGGGAGCGCGGGGAGGATAGCTGGCTTGACGCAGTCGGCCGTGCGCATCTCGAGGTAGGTCTTGAGCCGCACGTCGGGGAAGAGCGTCGACAGGTGCAGCTCCCAGTCGCCCATCCGCGCTTCGTGGCCCTGGTAGCCGTTGCGCAGGAACTCGCCGAAGGGCAGCCCGGCGCAGTCGAGCAGGTCGTCGCCGCGCATGATGAAGAAGAGCGGCACCCCGAGCGCGTAGTCGATCCACCGCTCGTAGCTGGGCCCCGCCTCATCAAACACGTGGTCGAGCAGCCCTTGCCGGTGCGGGTCGACGTCGCTCCACACCTGAGCGCGGAAGCTCTTGAAGCCCGAGGGTTTGCCCTGCTGAAGCGGCGAGTTCGCGAACATCGCCGTGACGATCGACGACACGCCCATGGAGGTCCGGAGCTTGTCGGCCATGTCGCGTTCGTCTTCGAAGTCGAGGTTTGCCTGCACCGTGCACGTCGACTGCATCATGTGCTTGGCGTACTGGCCGCGGGTCGGCAGGTAGCGGCGCATGATCCCGTAGCGGCGCTTCGGCATCCAGTCGATCTCATCCAGCGAGTGCAGCGGGTTCGCCCCCACCCAGAGCCAGCGCAGCGGCAGGCGGTCGGCGAGGTGCGCCAGCTCTGCCTCGTGGCGCTGAAGCTCCGTCACCATCTCGTGGACGGTCGGCAGGGGCGCGCCGCTCAGCTCGAACTGGCCGCCGGGCTCGAGCGTCACCGACGCGTCGCTCGCCTTCAGCGAGATGAGCGCGCCCGCGTCGTAGCCCGGCACCCACCCACAGCAGCCCGTCAGCTCCTCCAAGAGCGTGCGGATGCCCGGGATCGCGCCGTTCGGCTCATACGCCAGGGGCGCCCCGTCGGGGGCGTGTAGCGCGATCTTCTCGTACTCGGAGCCGACCAACCAGCCCGCCCGCGGCCGCTCGCCGCGCGCGAGATAGTCCACCAGCTGCTGCCGAGACTGGATCGGGGTCGGATCTCCCGCGTTGAGGATGCTCGTCACGGGTTGTGGCCGCCCTTAGGGTCTGTGTGGAAAGAGGGACATGGCGCGCGGGAGGAGGCGCGTCACATGCGCGCACTCGAGATCCGAGGCGGTATCCGGACACCGCGAGGGATCGAGGGCGCGCCGGTGAGGATGCATCCGCTGCGAAATCGGCGTGGCCATTTCCGCAGCGTCCCTTACTTCATCGTCTTGGACTTGCGGCTGCGCTTGCGCGTCTTACGACCCGAGCGCTGCGTCTCCGGCTCGCCATCGCTGTCGCTGTCGTCGCCGGGGAGCGCCTCGACCGAGACCGCGTCGACCTCGTCAGGCATCGCCTGCATCATCGTGGTCGCGTCATCCGATTCCTCAGGCATCGCCTGCATCATCGTGGTCGCGCCTTCCGATTCCTCAGGCATCGCCTGCATCATCGAAGTGGCGTCCTCGCCGTCGTCGTCCGGCATCGCGGCCATGGCGCGGGTGGCCTCCTCCTCGATGACCACCGGGGCCGGACCCTCGCCGTCCTCCACGAAGTCGCCCTGGATGAGGTTCTCATCCTCGTCGGTCGCCCACGCCGCGGCGGCCGCTGCCTCGTCCACGAACGGCACCGCGGCCTCGTCGCTCTCGGCGAAGAAGTCCTCGGGCGCGGCGGCGAAGGGCGCCTGCCGCGTGGGTGCGTCGTCCGGGTCCTCGGGCTCGTCGGGCTCGTTGGCCCACGGCGGAGCCTCGTCGTCGTCGGCCAGCGCCGGCAGGTCGTGGCTGGTGGCCAGGTCGTCATCGACCTGCCCGCCGCCCCACGCGGGCGGCTCTTCGTCGACCGGCGCGCCGTCCCACGCGGGCGGCTCCTCAACCGAGTCGACCGTCATCATCCCGGACAGCGCCGCCTCCGCCGCAAGCTCCTCAAAGCTCGCCGCGGTCTCCATCGCCGCGCCCGCCGCGCGCGCCGCGTCGGACTCGTCGGCGGCCGCGATCGACAGCGCCCGCTCGAGCGACTCGCGGTAGTACGAAGCGAAGCGCTCGAGGACAGCGTCGTTCGAGGGCAGGCTCGCGTGCCGGATCAGAAGTCCGACCTCCACTGGCTCGATCGTAGGCTCCATCTCGTCCTCCGGCCACTCAGTCTCCGCCCAGCGCCGCCTGGCGCCACCCGCGTGAGACATTGAATACGACTGCAGCTTCGACTGCTCATACCGCGCTTGCGGGCGGACTTCCACCCCTGACCAGCCCGCGCGCGTCCCGCTTTTCGCAGCAGCCGCGCCCTCGCCCCCGCTCAGACCTCGGTCGGCGGGTGCTCGCTCATCCATGACTCGATGGCCTCGCGCGCGCCGTCCTCGAGCCAGGTCAACTCGATGCCCATGCCGGGCGGCCCGCCGCTCTCGCCCGGGCTGCGCCGCCACGCCACGATCCCCTTGGCTTGGTAGGGCGAGTCCGGCACCAGCGAGACCTGCAGCTCCACCTCGCGGTCTTCCTTGAGCAGGTTGGGCGTCGCCACGAAGACGCCAGGCAGCTCGCCGGTCCCGTTGTCCTCGCCGTAGACGAAGAAATAGTGGGAGTGGTCGCCGTGCATCGGGGCGTCCAAGTTGAAGCGCACCTGCGTCGTCCACGCGTGCTGGCGCCCGCGCCGCCGGCGGCCTCTCCCCTCCACGCGCCGCACCGAGGCTTCGGCCTCCGGCGCGACCGCCTCGCTGCCTTCGGGGAGGGTGGCGTCGACCGCCGCCCCGTCGTCAGGCCCGCTCAGCTCCGCGGCCGACGTGATCAGCCGCCGCAGCGCCTGGCTCATGTGCAGCTCGCGCGTCATCAGCACTTCCTCGAGCTTCGCCATCCGCGCCTCAGCCCCGTCGAGCTGCTCGTGTCGCCGCCCAAAGATGGCCTCGCGCTCGTTGACGAGCTGCATCCGCACCTCGAAGAGCTCCTCGCGACGCAGCAGCAGCACCTCGCGCTCGTCGCGATGCCCCACCGCGATCGGCTCGGCGGACGCGCCGCCCACCTCCTGCTCGAGCACGGACTTCACCAAGCGCGTCGCCTTCGGCCCCAGCGACTCGGCCCGTCGGGTGAGGTTCGCCTTCTGCTCCTCGACGTACCCGCTCAGGTCCCGCAGCGCCGCGGTCCGCGTGCTGAACGCCCGCTCGGCCTCGACCAGCCCCGCCTCCTGAGCGTGAAGCTGAGCCTCCATCGCGACGAGGGCTGCCTCGCGCTGAAAAAGCTCCGCCTCGCGAACTTCCAGTTCGTCCGTCGACTCACCCATCGCTACGTTCTCCCCGTCCACAGCGACCCGGTTCGCGCGGCGAGCTACCCGCCGAGGGTCGCGACCCGCTCAACCCGCCTGGCCACGTATGGATGGCCCGGGTAACGCTCCGTGAGCTCTTTGAGGAGGGTCTTCGCCTCCTCACCCAGGCCGTTGCTTATGTAGAAATCGAGTTCCTGCAGCTCGTCGCGCAGCAACTCCTGCCCCTCGCCAAAGGTCTCTTCGGTGTGGTCCGCGCTGTCGGCCCGCGGGATCACCAGCCCAATGCCGGACTGTACCTGAGCCAGCACGTCGGGGGGAATGAACGAGTTGTCTGGGATCGTCTGCTCGCCACCGTCGGCGAAGCCCAGCTCGTCGTCCTCGTCGTCGCCGTCGAGGTCGAAGTCGAAGTCGTCCGCGCTGTCGGCGGCCCCGAGATCGGGCTGCGCCGACGCCTTTCCGGGGCCCGTCGCCTCGCTGAGCGCGCTCTCGAAGAGCCCGCGCAGATCCTCGCCCGCGGTGCCCATCCCGTGAGGCAGCGTCTGGGGCCTGGACTGCGGCGACTCCGCGACCGACTCGCGGATCATCTGCTCGATCAGCGCCTCGGCAGCCGCAGCCGCCTCGTCGTCGCTGGGGCCGGCGGCGGCGCCAGGTCGCAGCATCGGCAGCGGCGGCACCGGCGGGCCCCCGTCGATGGTCTGCTGCCGGCGCTGCGCTCGCGCCGCCTCGACGGGGCTGAGCGCGGCCGTGGACGCGGCGACGCGGGCGACCGAGTCGCGAGTGCGTGGCGCCCGCGCCTCCACGTTGACCGGGTCCAGGTCCTCGGCGTCCTCGAACTCGATGGTGCCGCCTGGCTCTTCGGGGACCCGCGGCGCCACGACCCGCCGCGCCGAAGCGTCGTCGGGGTTGAGCACCAGGATCTCCATCAGGCACTCGTTGCGCTCGTTCTCAAGGCCGCTCTTGTCGTAGAGGCGCGCCATCTCTTTGAGGACGGTCACGGCCTTGTGCGTCTGCCCAAGCTGGTTGAACGCGTCGGCCAGGGTCCCCAGGACCTCGAGGTCGCGCGGGGCCGCCCGGAACGCCGTCTTGAGCTTCGGCAGCGCCTTCTGCGGGTGCTGCGCCGCGACGTAGGAGGCCGCCACGCGCTTGGCCATCGCGGCGTCGTCGGGCTGGTGGTAGAGCAAGCGCTCCGCGGTGCGCTGGAAGTCCTCGGTGTAGCCGAGCCGCTCGAGGGTCTCAGCCACGCGCCGGAACTCGCGCACCGCGTCGGTGATCTGCCCCAGCGCGCTGTACGCCTCAGCCAGACGCAGCCGGTCCGGCAGATTCTCAGGATCCAGCTCGAGGATCTGGCGAATCACGTTCAGCTTGCCGAGCTGGTCGCCCTTCCCTTCCAGCAGGCGCAAGGCCTCGCGGTACTGCGCCGCGGCCTCGTTGAGCAGCCCATGCTGCTGATAGTTCGACGCCAGCGCGACGAAGAGCTCCTCGCGGTCGGGGACGATCTTCAGGACCTGCTTGTAGACGGCGATGGCCTTCAGCGTGAAGCCGCCGTCCTCGTAGATGCGCGCGACCTTCAAGAACGAGTCGACGGCGCGGTCCAGGTCCTTCTGGCGGTAGTAGAGGTTGGCCAGGTTCAAGCGCGCCCGGACGTCGGCCGGGAACTCTTTGAGGACCTTCTCGTACTCCGCGATGGCCTTTTTGTACTGGCCCTTCCGCATGTACTTCTGGGCCGAGGCGAGGAGCTTGTTTTTGTTCATCGCGTGGGCACGATCGCGGATCGGGTCGGGGTGGCAGCAAGGAGGGCGACTGCCAGCGGATTCCGCCCAGATACGTTAGCAGCCATTGATACCTCGCGCCACTTGCAACGGTTCGCCGCGGACTCGGTTTAAGGACGTGGGGCACAACAGCCGTGTCGGCGGCGCGGACGGCGGATCGCGGGTGATCCGGCCACTAGATCCCGTCGTTGGCCAGTAAACCGTCCAGCGCGAGCAGATAGCCGCGGGCTCCAAAGCCCATGATGCGCGCCTTGACCACGTCGGCGATGGTGCTTGTGTGGCGGAAGGGCTCGCGGGCGTAGACGTTGGAGAGGTGGACCTCGACCGCGGGCAGGCCCGTCGCGATCAGCGCGTCGCGGATGGCCACCGACGTGTGGGTGTAGCCGCCGGGGTTGATGAGGATGCCGAAATAGCCGGCGTCCATGGTCGCCTGGATCGCGTCGATGAGGGCGCCCTCGCCGTTGTGCTGCGAGCAGACGACCTCAGCGGAGTGCTCGCGGGCGCGGTCGGCCAGCGCGCGGTCGATATCGGCCAGGGTGGTCGTACCGTAGACGGCAGGCTCGCGGCGGCCGAGCAGGTTCAGGTTGGGGCCGTGAAAGACGGCCACGCGGCGCACGGTCACGCGGGCCTCCGTCGGCGCTGGACGCGGTGCAAGATCGATCGCAGCGCGTCCACCTGGGCGCGGCGCCCGTCACTCAGCGCGTGGAGGCGCTGCTGCGCGTTCAACTCCGCCAGCCGCTTTGCCAGCGCCGTGTCCAGCGGCTGCGCTTCCACGAGCTCGCGGTAGATCGCGCACGCCTCAGTGAGGTGGCCCTGGCGGGCGTAAATCTCCGCCAGGGTAGCCGTCCGAATTCCGCCCCCGCTCAACGGCGCCCTCGCCGTGTGGCGAGCGCCATCACGGAGCGGCGGTCGCCGGGACGAAGTCGGCCTCGAAGGAGGCGCCGTCGTTGGGGCACACCAAGCTGGC
>JAWKRR010000071.1:0-33318 GCA_041389525.1 Myxococcota bacterium
ACTGCGGAGCCAAATAGCTCGCCGGTGGCGCTGACCTTTACCCGTGACGTCGCCGCGCCGGCCACGCTCCTCTTCGATCTCGTGGATGACCCCGAGGCGCAGAGGGCGTGGCGGGACGGCCTCGTCGACACGGTGGCGACGTCGGGGCACACCCGCGACGCGCCGGTCGGGGCCACCTTCGTCCAGCGGGTACGGATGGCCGGGCGGCTGGTCGCGTGGCAGGTCGAGATCCTGGCGTGGGAGCGGCCCCGGCGCATCGCGGTGCGCGTCGGGGTAGGCCCCGTTCGCGTCGACGTGCGCTGGCGATTCGAGGCGCTGGACGGCGGCGGATCGCGGCTGACGTGGAGCGCGGAGCCCAGCGGCGGCGGCCTGCTCCAGCGGCTCTCGGGGCCGGCGGTGGGCTTCTTCGGCGCCCGCGCCCTCGCCGGTCAGGTGGCCGCGCTGGCCGCGCTGGCTGAGCGCCGCGCGCGTAAAGGCCTCAGCGACGGATGACCAAGGTCGTCGTCTCGAGCCCGAACTCGGACCAGCGGCGCTTGTAGTCCATCTCGGTGCCCAGGTCGTAGCTGGCGATCCCCTCGTCGCACAGCCGCGTGATCAGCTCCACCTGGACGAGGTTTCCCAGGGACAGCGAGCGGAACCGGTTGTCGTAGCTCATCTGCAGCCCTCGGAAGCTGTCGCCGAAGGTGGCGCCGAAGCCCATGGCCACGTCCTCGTCGTCGAGGCGCCCAAAGACCACGCGCATGCGGCCGTCCTTGGCGAGGCGCTGCGTCATGAGCTCGTAGAAGGTCGCCATCCCGCTGTCGCCAAGCCCCTCGTGCGCCAGGCCCTTCCAACTGCGCTTGTCGACGTCGAGGATGCGCGCGTAGAGGCGCTGGCGCTCCGCCTCGTCGGCGACCACGTCGTGCCAGTGCCAGACCACCCCCGCCTCGTCGGCGAGCCTGCGGGCGCGCCGGAGATTCTTGCGGAAGACCCGCGCCCGGTCGGCCCAGAACCCCTCGATGCCGCGGCTCAGATCGGCCACGTAGCGGCGAGTGACCGGCCCCAAGAAGAGCCGGTGGGTCTTGCCGAAGCGCTGGGACAGGCGGCGAAAGGCCCTCGAGCCCGCGTCCATCCCGCACAGCCACAGCGCGTCCCAGTCGTCTTGGACCTCGAGCAGCGCCCGCTCGCAGCCGTCGAAGAGCGCGTCGTCGTCACCGCCGCCCAGCAGCGGGCTAGCCAACCCCCACATCGCCTCCATGGGCGACAGGTAGGCGCCGAGGCCCGCGGCGTGACCCCGCGCCAACACCAGCCAGCCCGCGTCCGAGCGATAGACGTAGGGCTCTTGCTCGGGGTGGAAGGCCTGATGGGCCGAGAGGATCCACGCGCTGGAGGTGCAGAATGCGTCGACTCGCGGCGTGTTCAGCGCCATGGCGTCGAAGGCGTCGGCCTCCGCCGCGATCGTCGCGATGTCGGTCCGAATCACTCGGTCGGCAGTCCCAGGCAGTAGACCCGCAGTGGCATGTCGCAGGAGGCGACCGTCCCCGCGGTCCAGGTGCTGTCGGTGGCTCGGCAGTTGCCCGCGAGGCTGATCTCTTCGGGCGCGGCCGAGGTCCAGTCGACGCAGAGGCCGCTGCCCGGCTCCTCACCCACCGGAGGCCCGCCCGAGATCAGGGTCCCGGTCCACACGGCGCACGGCTCGGTGGCCTCGTTCCCCGCTTGGGTGCGGTCGATGGGTGAGGCCAGGCCGCCGCCGACCAGCGCGCCGATGTCCTCCGCGACGAGCCGCGTCCAGAGCTTCGTCTCCGGGTCGTAGGTTCGCCACGGCCCGCCGCCCGAAAAGCGTGCTGCCGCCGCGCCAGAAGACGCGTCGGAGATCCACGCCGCGTAGTTGCCGGGCAGGTCCGCGCCCGACGCGAGGCCCGCGCAGAGCAAGTCCGCGCCGCTCTGTCCGCCGACGCCAGCGCCGGTGACCTGCATCGACGTCACGAAGGCTCGCAGGTCCGTCTCGACGCAGCCCGCGGTGCTCTCCACGCTGCCTTCGGGGCAGTAACACTCGGGCAGGCCGCCCACGGCGTGGCAGCGGTCGGGGCCGGGCGGCTGGCATGGCGCGTCGGGGCCGGTGACGTTGCAGGGGTCCGGGATGCAGATGCCGTTGGCCTTGACCCAGCCCTTCTCGCAGCCGCAGACGGCCTTGTCGCCCGCGGGGGACGCCGTGCAGCCCTCCTGGTGGAGCGCCGTGCAGGGGTCGGGCAGGCAGGGGTCGAGGGTGCAGTTCCCAGCGCCGTCGTCGTGGGTCGGCGGCGTGCAGACGCAGAGCGCGCTGCCGGTGGACGAGTCGCAGACGGCGCGCTCGGGGTCGTCGCAGGCGGTCGCGTCGCAGAGCGGATCGCTGAGGCGGAATCCGAAGATCTCGCCGCCGCCGGTCAGGGTGAACCGCATCCGGAAGCGGCCGCTGGTCAGCGCGTTCAGCGGCGGCATGGCGATGGCCTCGCCGCGGTAGTCGCCCTCGGCCACCACCTTCTGCTGGGTGGCCAGGATGCTGTTGATGGGGCTGAGCGCCTCGATCTGGATGACCATCTTGTCGGCGACGAAGGCGTTGAGCGTGAGGACCGACGCGCGGCTGCCGGCCTGCATCGTCAGCGGCCGGGTGACCAGGGTGGACTGCGTCGGCGCGGCCTCGAGGCCCACCGCGCCGCCTTCGCGCACGACGTGACGCACGATGCCGCCCGCGGCCGCCGGCTCAGCGCAGCCGCCCTCGCGGGTGCCGCCCGACAAGAAGTGCCACAGGCCGCCTGCGCTGGCGGGCGCGCCGCCGGTGAGGGTGGCGATGGCGGTGTCGGGCTCCTGGACCGTAAAGGCCTTCTCGATGAAGGGGATCTCGAGGCCGTTCGGCTCGCTGGTGGCGAGCTTCCAGTGGCGCCCGTCGCGGCTGGACACCAAGGACGCCCACGCGGTCTTGGGGCAGATGTTCTCGCGCTTTTGGACCAGGCCGAGCCAGAGGCTGCCGACGCGCCAAGCCACCATGTCCCCGTAGAAGCGGTTGCCGGAGACCTCGGCCGGCGTGGGGCCCAAGATGCCCGGCGCTGCCAGCGCGTCGGGGGCGATGGGGAACGCGGTGAGCGGGTCGGTGCCGCCGCGGATGACGCCGCGCGCGTCGCCGTCGGTGCCCGAGACCAGCGAGACCAGGGCGTCGTAGCGCTGATTCCACGGGTCCCAGACGACGCGGGTGCGCTCGCCGACGCGGCCGTAGATCCCGGGGGGGACGGCGGCGTCGGTGAAGCTGAGCACGGGGCTGTCAGACAGCGGGGTGAAGCTGACGCCGTCGTCGGAGCCGTAGAGGTAGACGCCAGCTTGGGTGACCGAGCCCAGGGCGCGGCGGCTGGCCGAGAGCAGGTAGCCCGTCTCGGTGCGGGTGACCTCGCCCATGACCAGGCCGTCGACGCGCAGGACGCAGTGGGGGGCTGGCATCTCGGGGAAGAGGGCGGGCTTGGTCCAGGGGCCCGCGGGGTCGAGCGCGACGGCCACGCAGAGCCACGAGGGCTGCGCGTCCAGGGCCCAGGGCTGGCGATAGCCCGTGTAGTAGAGGCGCCACGGGTAGGCCGCGAGGGGGTCGTCGGCGGGCAGCGCGGCGAGCTCGGCCGCGTCGAGGTGGATGAGGCTGCCGCCGGCCTGGGCGCGGCCGATGGCGGCGTCCGGGTCGGGCTGCACGAGGTAGTCGGCGTCCAGTCGCACGGCGGGGTGGACCTTGCGCGAGTAGCCGTCGCGGCTGTTGACCAGCCAGTCGTCGACGAAGAGCTGCCAGCTCGTGTCCAGGACCACGTCGCCGACCGGAGCGGGCAGGGTGGTGGCGTTGACCACGGGCACCTCGACGCAGGCGCCCGCGTCGTCGGCGAAGCCGGGGTCACAGGCGCAGGTGACCGCGCTGGCGGCGTCGGCGGTGCAGACGGACTTGGCGTACTCGCTGCACGGGTTGGGGTCGCAGGCGTCGTCGACGCAGCCGCCCGCGCCGTCGGGGATCTCGCCGGCTGGGCAGGCGCAGAGGGCCAGCCCCGCGGAGATGGAGCAGGCGGTCTGCGGGGCCACGCACGGGTTTGGCAGGCAGGGGTCGTAGGTGCAGCCGCCCGCGCCGTCGTCGTGGGTGCCCGGGTCGCACAGGCACACGGGCAGGCCGGCGTCGTCGATCTTGCAGATGCCGCGGGCCGCCTCGGTGCACGGGTTCGGGAAGCAGGCGCTCGCTTGGGTGCAGGTGTCGCCGGCGCCTTCGATGAAGCCGGGCAGGCAGCCCGCGCAGAAGCCGGAGATGCACTCCTTGTGGACGCTGGCGCAGGGGTCCGGGTCGCAGGGGTCGCCCTCGGGGATGCAGGAGCCGGTGCCGTCGTCGACGAAGCCCAGCGCGCAGTCGCCGCAGACGCCCTCGGTGCAGGTGCGATTCAGCGGTGCGCAGGGGTCGGGCTTGCAGGGGTCTTTGGGGCCAACATCCTCGGTGAGGATCGGCGTGTCCTTCGGCGTGTCGGCGGTGGAGTCGCCGACGATCTCGGTCTCCGGGCCCGCGTCGGCGTCGGGACGTGGCTTCTCGCGCACCGTCGTGCACGCGCTGGCCAGGGCGGACGAGCACGCCAGCAGCGAGATGGCGACGATTCGCGAGACACTGGACGCCATCGAGGACTCCGGATCGAGGAAGCGGGAGCATAGCGATCCGTCCGCACCTCGGGCAAGGCCGTCGCGCGCCCGTTCCGTTGTGGTAGCGTCGAGGGATGGCGCGACCGCTCATCCTCATCGTGATCGTGGTGCTCGGGGCGGGGCCCCTGGCGGGCTGCAAGTCCGGGGGCTCCGGTGACGACGTCGCCGCGCAGGCCGCCGCCGTCGCGTCCTGCGAGTACGCGCAGGGCTACTCGCTGGAGTGCCCGGCCTACGCCGCGTTCCTCGACAGCCTCGACGGCGGGCCCGACGACTACGGCCTCGTCGCGCTGGTCGAGGACCCCGCGCCGGAGAAGCGCTGGCTGGGGGCCACGGGGCTGGCGCGTCGCGGGCGGCAGTTCCACGACGACCCTGCGCTGCGTGGGCGCCTTCTGGAGGCCGCCCGCGGCGAGGTGGATCCGGCGGCCGCGAAGGCCCTCGGCGCGGCCCTCGCCCGCACCCAGATCCGGCGGATGCAGCCCGC
The DNA here is from genome assembly GCA_041389525.1 of Myxococcota bacterium. Lineage (GTDB taxonomy): Bacteria > Myxococcota_A > UBA9042 > PHBI01 > JACKFB01 > JACKFB01. The sequence continues at coordinate 5,141 of JAWKRR010000071.1, forward strand.
GGACGCGCCTGACGCGGCCCTCCTCGGCGAGGAGCGGGCCGCCCTCGAGCGCCTCGCGTCCGAGCACCCCCTGCCGGCCATGCGGGCGGCACTGCTGGCGGAGCTCTTAGGCTACGGCGGCGACGCGTGGTTCGACTTCACCGATCAGCGCCTCGGAAATGACACCGACGCCGAGGTCCGACGCGCGGGCCTCGCCGCGTTCATGTCCGCGGACCCCGCGCGGGCCAGCGAGGTCTGCGCGATCTGGCAGCGCCACGCCGACGCCGACCCCGACGAGCAGACGGCCGCCGCCGCGGCCAAGCTCCGCACGACGTGGGGACACTGCCGCTGACTCGCGGCTGACCCGCCGCAGCACCGCAGCCGACCCGCCGGTTTTCTCCGCGGTGCGGCTTCCTGTATTAGGTGGGTGAAACCCCGGCGAGCCACCCCGGAGCGCCCGCCCGCCCCCTTCGTCCCGCGACCCGAGGATATTGGCGCCATGAAGTACCTGCTCCTCCCTAGCCTCGCCGCGGCCCTGATCCTGGTGGCCGCGGGCTGCGACGAGGGCGCGAAGTTCGTGACCGAGTCCGACACCTCGATCGCGGACGCCGACGCCGCCTCGGGCGACGTGCCCGTCACGACGACAGACGTCGCCACAGACCTGCCCCAGGCCCACGTGCCGGACGCCACCATCACGCCCGGGCCCAACTGCGGGCCGGTCATCCCCAACCAGAACACCAAAGGCCCGAAGGTGCCCTGGGGCGGCCTCGTCTACGAGGGCAAGACCTACACGTGCAACGAGTGCCCGGGCGGCCTGCAGATTCAGGAGGGGCGCTGGCGTCACATCGACGGCAAGACCGAAGATCCCGACGTCCCGCTGGACGACGACTACCGCGAGCGGCTCGAGCTCTCCGGCAACACCTGGAGCTTCGTGTCCGACGGCACCGACTCCTTCACCAACACCTTCGAGACCCAGACCGTCAGCGGCTGGTACTTCTGCGGCGACGCCTCCGAGATCTCAACCCGCGGCAGCGTCTTCGTCGTCACCAGCGTCGCCAACCCAGGCGCCTTCGGCTGGCAGGAGGGCATCGTCATCACCGCGGAGCTCCTCATGGACGGGCCGCTGAGCGGGATGATCTTCAACTGGCGCGACGGCATCGCTCCGGGCGGCTCCACCCAAGATCTGTACTGCCGCATCGGCTCGACGGTGAGCGTGGAAGGCACCGGCGGCGCACCGAACTCGCAGAAGCTCTGCAAGGATCCCTTCGAGTAGGCCGGTGCGCCCCCCTGACGAGCTGGTCGTCGTCGCCGGCGTGATGCCGGGTCCCGAGCCGGGCAGCGTGCTGGCCTTTCGGCGCGCGCCCGGTCGCCACCACGCGGGCGCGTGGGAGTTCCCGGGCGGCAAGGTCGACGCCCACGAGACCCACGCCAGCGCCCTGGCCCGCGAGCTGCGCGAAGAGCTGGGCATCGAGGTGCGCGTCGGCGAGCGGCTGTGGGAGGGGCGCGCCCCGGGCCCGCCCGCGGTCAGGGTGAGCTTCTTCGAGGTGGCTGTGACATCCGGCAGCCCCGCGCTGACGGTCCATGACGCCGTGCGCAGCGTGTCAAAGGGTTCAGCACCCGACCTCGGCTGGGCCCCGGTGGACGCGGCGTTCTTCCACTGGTACGCCTCCAAGATGCCCTGAGGCTTGAGCGGCGCTCGGGGTCGATCGCATCGCGATCACGCGCGGGCGGCTCACCGGCGAGCCCGCAAAAACCCAGGCCGCTCGGCTGCGGCGCGCCCCTTCGCCCCCCCTGTGGCGTCACGCTCGTGGCCCCAGGAGGCGAAGTGAGCATCCTCGAATCCAGTGGCCCGCCCTGCTTCGCAACCCATGTTCCGGCTGCTACAGTGGCACTGTGACGTCACACTATGCGACCACCCAGAAGTCGGTTGTCCTCGTCGACGGCCGCAGCGACGCCCCCCAGCCGCTGCTCGTGCTCCTGTATACGGGCGAGCACTGGCGTATAGGGCAGCGCGCGCCCTTGTCCGACGGGCTCGAGCTCGGCCGCGAGAGCCGCCACTTCGCCAACCGCACCTTCGAAGCCGACAGCCAGATGTCGCGCCACCACGTGACCTTCTCGGTCGACGGCAGCGGCGTGCAGGTCTTCGACCGCGGCTCGACCAACGGCACCTTCGTCAACGGCAAGCGCGTCGGCTCCAGCCCGCTGCACCTGGGCGACGTCATCCAGATCGGCGCCACCTTCATGCAGTACACGGTCGCCAGCCCCGACCCCTACTTCGACAAGGGCTCGCTCCTGGAGGGTAAGAGCCCCGAGATCGAGGCGCTGCGGCGCGCGGTGGCCGTCGTCGCGCCCGCCAACACGCCGGTGCTGGTGACGGGCGAGCTCGGCACGGGCAAGCGCACCGTCGGTCAGGAGCTGCACCGGCTCTCGCATCGCAGCGGCCGCCTCATCATCGTGGAGTGCGTCGGCGCCGACCCCGAAGACGTCGAGCGCGAGATCTTCGAGGGCAGCGCGCTTCAGCAGGCGCGCGGCGGGACCTTGGTGCTGGCCGACGTGGACCGGCTGAGCCCGCGCGCCCAGACGCGGCTCGTGTGGGCGCTCAACGAGATGGGGCGTGGCTACGAGCGAGGCGGCGCCGTCACCGCGCGCCTGGTCGCCACCACCCGCTCGTCGCTCCGCGAGGAGGTCGCCTCCGGGCGATTCCGCGCCGACCTCTTCGCGCGCCTGGTCGCCTGGTCGGTCGAGATCTCGCCGCTCCGGCAGCGCCCCCTCGATACCGGCACGCTGCTGGCCTACTACCTGGCGCGTTTCGCGAACCCGACGGTGCGCGATCGCCTCGTCGCCAGCAGCGAGTTCGTGTGGGCCCTCCTCGAGCACGACTGGGTACACAACGTCCCGCAGCTCGCCGCGGTCGTGGAGGCTGCCGCGGTCGAGTCAGGGGACGGTGCGCGCTCGGTGCGGCTGACGACTCGAATGCGCGCGATGCTCGAGAAGGAGACCTTCAACGTCGCCGTGCCCGCGCCGCATCGAGCGATCGCCACCGACCAGCCCCGCCATCGCCGCGCCGACGACGAGCGGCCGGCCCCCGAGGAGCGCTGGCAGCTCGTCGACGCCCTCCGGCAGCACGACTTCGTCATCAGCCGCGTCGCGCGGCACTACGGCAAGCATCGGCAGCAGATCTACCGCTGGATTCGCCAGTTCGAGATCGACGTCGACGGGATGCGCGCCGCCGAGGAGCGCGGTCCGGGCTGAGCCGGGACCCGCACAGGACCCGGGACCCGCTCGGCGCTCGCAGCGCTCAGGACTTCGGCCGGTGGATCGCCAGCCGGCGCGTGAACTGCGCGAGCCGCTCCGCCAGCCCCGGGAAGCGCCCGCGGCAGTTGGCGTGCGCTGTGTCGTAACGGGCGAAGTCCGGCTCGGTGAAGACCGACACCGTGGCCGCCATGCGCCGAAACTCGTAGTCCACCCACGACAGGCAGGTCGACTCATCCGCGGGCGCTCCCAGAGCGAGCGCGCGGTCCCAGATCTCCCGCTCGGCGATGATCTCCAGGTTGCCCGAGCGCTCCAGCTCGCGCAGCAGCCCGAGATCCTCGGGGTGGCGCTCCCACAGCGCGCTCGTGAGCGCGTGCGCGATCGGCTCGTCCAGCATCCGCCCGCGCTCCCGGAACAGCGTCGCCATGCGCCGCAGCTCGCTCTCGGGCAGCACGCGCTCCCCCAGCCAACGCGCGATCAGCAGATCCGAGCGCGTGCGCGGCGTGCGGCGCCCGTCGTGCTGCTTGAACTGCTCGGCGGCCTCGCCCACGAAGAAGGCCCGCGGCGCCTCGTACTGCAGCACCGGGAAGCGGTCGCTGTGATGGACGGTGACGCGGTCCAGGCTGCCGAAATACGAGCGGAAGCGGGTCGCGCCCATGACCTCGAGCGCCAAAAAGCTCAGCATATCTAGGGGCTCCCCGTCTGGCGTGATCCGCGCCAGCTCGCGCGCGACGGCCGGTTTGGTGATGACGCCCTCGAGCTGGCCTAAGTCCACCGGCAGCTCGCCCTCGGCGGCCACCATCACCAGGTCGTTACCCCGCGAGTTCCACACTCGCGCGTTGGGAAAGACGCTGGCGTAGGTCGCCAGGACCGTGCTGAGCACGCTGTCGGAGACCTCGTAGGTCTGCACCCACTGGCTCATCACGCCGCCGGGGGCGAGCCGCGACGCCAGCAGCTGAAAGTACTCTGTGGTGAAGAGCTTCGCCGAACCCGGCTGCCACGGGTTCGACGGCTCGCTGACGATGACGTCCCAGCGCGCGTCGGGGGGCGAGGTGCGCAAGAAGCTGCGGGCGTCTTGGACGTGCAGGTGGACGCGCGGATCGCTCAGCGGCGCGCCGCTCCACTCGTCGAAGAAGCGCGACGCCCGGGCGACGGCGGGCGAGATCTCGACCACGTCGATGCGCTCGATGTCGTGCGCCAGTAGGGTCCCCACGCTGATGCCCGAGCCGAGCCCGACGATGAGCACGCGCTTGGCGTCGGGCCGGAAGAGCACCGGGAGCTGCGCCACCAGCACCTGGGTCGGCACGTCGCCGCGGTTGGAGGCGTCGCTCTTGCCGTCGATGCGCAGCAGGCGGTGGCCGACGGCGTTCTCGACCACGCTGACCGTGGCCTCGGCGTCGTCTTCGGCGAAGAGGAACTCGACGTCCTCGGTGGTCGAACGGAACTCGTCGGCGCTGCCGTAGTCGGTGTCCAGCGAGCGGTAGAGCCCCGCGTGCATCATCGCCGGGCTCCAGCGCGGTGAGACGACCAGCAGGACGGCGAGGGCGGCGAGGGTGAGGACCGCGGGGCGGCGAAACCACACCGGTGAGGCGCCGATGAGGGCCAGCCGGAGCGCTGAGAGCAAGAGGACCACGGCGCCGGCGCGCAGGGTCAGCTCCAGCCCGAGCGTGGGCACCAGGACGAGGCCGCCGACCGACGCGCCGATCACGTTGCCGACCGTGTTTACCGAGAAGGTCGAGCCCACACCGCGGCCCGCTTCGTCGTGGCGGGCGGTGGCGACGCGGCTGGCCAGGGGCAAGGTCGCGCCCATGGCGATGGTCGGGATGGCCATGGCGAGCAGGGCGATGAAGGTGCAGATCGCCAGGTAGAGCGGGTAGGCGCTGGACTCGCGGGCGACGCTGCCGGCGAGGTCGTGGAAGATCAGCGGGAGGTTCTCGTAGAAGGGCAGCAGCAGGATCAGCGAGCCCGCAGCGACGGATTCGGCGATGAGCAGCGGGCGGAAGGCGTCGCGGTCACCGCCGGCCACCCGCGCCGCGATGAGCCCGCCGAACGCGATGCCGCCGATGAAGGTGCAGAGCATGATCGAGAAGGCCTGGGCGCTGCCGCCCATGGTGAGCGCGAGGACGCGGGTCCAGACGATCTCGACGACCATGGTGGCGATGCCCGAGATGAAGACCGCCTGCATCGCCGCGCGGCGCTGGACCACTGGGTAGACGCGGGCTGCGCTCGCCTGGGCGGCGTCGGCGGCGCCGTCCGGGGCGTCGCTGACAGGGCCCGACACCACGTCGAGCAGCGCGGCGAGGCCGGCGAGGAGCACGTACAGGATCCCCGACGCGATGACCGCGATGTCCAGCCCGAAGGTGGGGACCAGGACGAAGCCGGCGCCGAAGGCTCCCAGCGTCGCCCCGAGGCTGTGGATGAAGTAGAGCCAGCCCACCGTCGAGCCGAGATCACCCAGGCGTTCACTGGTCGCGCGGACCAGGGCGGGCAGGGTGCCGCCCATGGCCACAGCGCCCGGCAGGATGGCGGCGGCGGCCAAGGCGAGGCGCAGCGGGAGATCCAGGAAGGCGAAGGCGCTCTCGGGGATCGGCGCCAGCGCGACGTACACGTCGCCGGCCACGGTCGCCAGGGCCGGAGACAGCAAGGCGAGCACGCCCGAGATCGCCTCCAGACGCGCGTACAAGCGCAGGGGGCGCGTCGTGCGGTCGGCCAGGGTCCCGCCGAAGCGATTTCCCAGGGCCAACCCGCCCATGAACGCCGCCAGCACCACGGTGTGCGTCGCGGTCGTGCCGCCGACGAGCAGGCCGAGCAGATCGGCCCAGACGACTTCGTAGATGAGCCCCGCGGCGCCTGATACGGCGAACGCGAACGCGAGGACGGGTCCGGTGATGCGCGCGCTCGTTGGGGAGGACGTCACGCGGGGAAGAGCCTGTGGAGGGCGTCGAGCGTCGACGGCGGGAGCGCGCGACCGGCCGCGGCGAGGTTCTCCTCGACTTGCGCGGTCGTCGTCGCCCCGGTGATCGCGCTGCTGACCCCGGGCTGCGCGATGAGCCACGCCAGCGAGAGCTGAGCCGGGCTGAGGCCGACCTCCGCCGCCAGCTCGGCGAGCCGCGCCACCTTCGCCAGGTTCTCATCGGTGAGCTGGTCGTCCAGCCAGCTCGATCGCGCGCCCCGGCTCTCCGCCGGCCGCCCGCCCAGATACTTCCCGGTCAGGATCCCGCCCGCGAGCGGACTCCACGCGACCAGACCCATCCCGCGCCCCATGGCCGTCGGCGCGATCGCCGCCTCCACGTGCCGGTCCAGCAGGTTGTAGCGGGGCTGCTCGACGATCGGCGGCTCGTAGCCGTGACGCTCGCAGATCTCCCAGGCCTCATCGAGCTGTTCGGCGCTCCACACGCTGGTCCCCCAGTAGTGCACGCGCCCGCGCCGCACCAGGTCGTCCATCGCCCGCAGGGTCTCGCGCAGCGGCGTGTCGGGGTCGAAGCGATGGGCGAAATAGATGTCGAGGTAGTCGACGCCAAGCCGCCCGAGCGAGGCCTCGACGCTCTCCATGATGTGCTTGCGGCTCAGCCCGCGCTGGTTGGGGCCCGCGCCCATCGGCCAGAAGCACTTGCTCGAGATGACCAGCTCCGTGCGGTCCCGCCCGCGCAGCCACCGCCCCACGCAGCTCTCGGCCGCCCCGCGCGCGTACACGTCGGCGAGGTCGATGAAGTTGACGCCCCCGGCCACCGCCGCGTCGAGGATGCGCCCCGTGGCCTCCGCGTCCTCCGTCGCCCCGAAGGTCAGCCACCCACCCACGGACAGCGCCGAGACGCGCAGACCACTGCCCCCGAGCCGCCGGTACTCCATCTTGCGTTCCCCCGAATGTTCCCTGACTTCGCGCTCATGCTGTCACGCGCCTCGCGGCGATGTCGAGCCGGCCCCCCCGCCTGCTTTACAGACACTGTGACCCGCTCCTACCGTGGCGTGGCTGCAGACCGGCCACCCGCCGCCAGGAGCCCCCGATGGACGACGCCCCCCACTCGCCACCGCCCGCCGACCCGGACAGCCCGCGCCGTCGCATGAGCCGCCGCCTCGCCCTCGGCGTCAGCGGCCTCCTCGGCCTCGCCGCCGTCGCCGCCCCCGCCGCCCTCCTCCTCGATCCCCTCCGCCGCCGCGCCGCCCCCTCCGCCGCCGCCCGCTGGACCGGCCTCGGCACCCTCGACCGCTTCCCCATCGACGGCCCCCCCCAAGCGGTCATCCTCTCCGAAGACCAGACCGACGCCTGGCTCTCCCGCCCCAACGTCCCCGTCGGCCACGTCCTCGTCCGCCGCACCGCCGCCGACGCCTTCACCGTCCACTCCGGCGTCTGCCCCCACCTCGGCTGCTCGGTCGCCTTCGACGCCGCCGGCTCCCGCTTCCGCTGCCCCTGCCACCGAAGCTCCTTCGCGCTCTCCGGCGACCTCACCCCCAACCCCGACGGCGCCCCCAACCCCTCCCCGCGCGGCCTCGACCCCCTCGAGTGGCGCGTCCGCGACGGCCGCCTCGAGGTCCGCTGGGTGCGCTTTCAGACCGGCACCCCCGACCGCGTCCCGGCGGCCTGACATGCCCGACTCCCGACCCCCCTCCCGCCTCCGCGCCCTCGGCGACGCCGTCGACCTCCGCATCGGCCACCGCGCGATGATCGCGTCTGCCGCCGACCACCCCGTCCCCGGCGGCGCCCGCTTCGCCTACGTCTTCGGCAGCGCGCTCCTCTTCGCCTTCGCCCTCCAGGCCATCACCGGCGTCGCCCTCGCCACCGCCTACAGCCCCTCGGTCACCGACGCCTGGGCCAGCGTCCACCATATCCAGCACCACCTGACCCTGGGCTGGCTGGTCCGCGGCATCCACCACTTCGGCTCCTCGGCCATGGTCGTGCTCTGCGTCCTCCACATGACCCAGGTCTTCTTCTTCGGCGCCTACCGCCCGCCCCGCGAAGCCAACTGGTGGCTTGGCGTCGTCATGCTGCTGCTGGTCTTGGGCTTCGGCCTCACCGGCTATCTATTGCCCTGGGATCAAAAGGGTTATTGGGCCACCCAGGTCGCCATGAGCATCACCGCCGGCACCCCCGGAGGCGAGCACCTGCAGGCCCTGCTCCAGGGCGGTCCGCAGACCGGAAACCTGACCCTGACCCGCTTCTACGCCATCCACGTCCTGCTCCTCCCGGCCACCCTCATCGCCCTGATCGTGGGCCACGTGGCGCTCTTTCGCCGCCACGGCCTCACCCCGTCCCCCGCCGCCGAGCCCGCCACGCTCACCGCGAAGAGCGAGCCCTTCTGGCCCTACCAGTGGCTGCGCGACGCCGTGTTCGCCTTGATCGTGTTCGGCATCCTCATCGCCCTGGTCGTCCTGGTCGGCGCCAGCCTCGAAGCCCCCGCCGACCCCGCCGGCGCCTACGAAGCCCGCCCGGAGTGGTACTTCCTCTTCCTCTTTCAGCTCCTGCGCATCTTCGAGGGGCCACTCCTCATCGTGGGCACGGTGGTCATCCCCGGGCTGGCGATGCTCTTCCTGATGGCCGTCCCTCTCCTCGACAAGAAGGGCCGCGGCTGGCCCGCCGCCAAGGTCGCCGTCCCCTTCGTGCTGCTCATCGGGGGCGCGGCCGCCCTCACCGTCGCCGCCATGTCCACCGACCGCGCCGACCAGGGCTTCCTCGAGGGCCGCGAGGCCGCCGACCAAGCGGCAGCCGAGGCCCACACCCTCGCCGAGGCCGGCGGCGTCGACGCGTCCGGCCGCATCGTGCTGCAAGCGGGCCTGCACCTCTTCCGCGAGAAGGGCTGCGTGAGCTGCCACGCCCGCGAGGTCGAGGGCGACGACCACGCCCCGCTCCTCGCCGGCTACGCCACCGAAGCGCGCCTCGACCGCTTCCTCAAAGCCCCCGACCACGCCGACTTCTTCGGCAAGACCCCGCTGCGTGAGCAGATGGACCCCTTCACGGGCCCCGACGCCGACCGCGCCGCCCTGGTCGCGTGGCTCACCAGCCTCTCCGGCGTCGAGCCCTCATCCCCCGATTTGATCAAGCGCGGGCTGGCGATCTTCGATGAGGGCGGCTGCACCGATTGCCACAACGACCCCCGCGTGGACGTGGGCGGCGAGGGCTGGGAGCTGGACGCCACCGGCCCCGATCTGCGCGGCTTTCAGTCCTACGAGTGGGTGCGGGCCCTGGTGCGAAACGCCGGCCACCCCAGCTTCTTCGGGGGCGCGCTCGACACCGAAGACGGCGTGATGCCGGCCTATCCCGACCTCAGCGCCGACTCCCTGGACCTGCTGGTGCGGTGGCTGCTGGCCGGCGCGCCGGGCGCGGACTGAGTCCCCGCGCGCTCGTGGGCTCAGGCCTGCTTCGCGACGGGGCGGCTGCCCAGCACGAGGATGCCCGCCAGGATGAGCAGGCCCGCGAACACGATGCCCAGAAATCCGGTGCCGGTCGTGGCGCCGGTCGCCAGCGCGATGGCGATGGAGCTCGCCCCGCCCAACACGAAGAGCGCAGCCGCCAGCGTGCGCTTGCGGGTGACCACCAGCACCAGGCCCAGCAGCGCGTCGAGGGCGCCGGCCATGAAGCCGTAAGCGGAGGCTGGCGTGGGCGCCGGCTGGACCGCGGGCATGTCCTCGGGCTCCAGGCCCATGTCCGCCAGGTCGTCGGCCATGTCCGACTGGTCGGCCTGGGCCGTCAGCGTCTGGTAGCCGACGTAGCCGAGCCCGGCGCCCGAGAGCAAGGCGATGAGGATGGCGATGAGGGACAGGGCGGTGCGCATGGGGGCTTCTCCAGAGCAGGGACGTGCCGGGGACGGTGGTTCGCGCGGGCGCGCGCTGTCAAGTCGTCGCGACGCCGATCAGGCTGACGCCGACTGGCAGCGGGATGCGGCCGACGATGTGGCGTTCGGCGGCGAAGATGGCCTCCAGCACGCTGGAGCCCAGGCCGTCGCTGGAGGCGCCGAGGTCGGCCCTCGCGCTGCCGCCGCCCAGCAGTCGGCGCCCCACGCGCACGGCGGCGACCGGCGGGAAGAGCGCGGCGTTGTAGTAGCTGAGCCACTGTAGATCCATGCCCGCGTTCAGCAGGACGCGGGCCAGCCCGGCGCGCCGGTAGCGGCGGAAGTGGTGCAGCGCGACGTCGTGGCCGCTCCACAAGAGCGGGAAGGCGGGCACGGTCAGCAGCAGGCGGCCGCCCGGGCGCAGGATGCGGCGGATCTCGGCCAGGGCCGGCCCCTCGGCGGGCAGGTGCTCCAACACGTCAAAGAGGCAGACCACATCGAAGGAATCGGAGGCGAGCTCGGTCTGCTCGGCCGTCCCGACCTGCACCTCGAAGCCGGTCGCCTCGCGCGCCATTCGCGCCGCCATCGGGTCGCGCTCCACACCGGTCACCACGCCGTAGCGCGCCAGCATGGCCAGGTTGCCCCCGGTCCCACAGCCCAGGTCGCAGATGCGGCTGTCCCGCGGCAGGTCCATGCGCCCGACCACCGCGTCCAGCACCCGCCGCCGTCCGCGAAACCACCACGAGTCCGCCTCCGCCTCGGCCATCCGCCCGTATTCTGCAGGGTCCACGGCGCGCGCCGTCAGAAGTTCACGCCCTCGCCGAAGGCCTGCCCCACGGCTTCGTGGATGGCCTCGGAGAGGGTCGGGTGGGGGTGGCTGGTGCCCAGAATCTCGGCCTCCGTCGCCTCGAGGCTTCGCGCCAGCGTGGCCTCGGCGATGAGGTCGGTCACGCCGTGCCCCAGCAGGTGGCAGCCCAGAAGCTCGCCGGTCTTCGCGTCGAAGATGACCTTGGTGAAGCCCTCGGTGTGGCCGACCGCCAGCGCTTTTCCCAGCGCCGCGAAGGGCAGCCGGCCGATCTTCAGCTCACGACCGCTCTCGCGCGCCGCGGCCTCGGTCATGCCCACGCTGGCGATCTGCGGCTCGCAGTAGGTGCAGCCCGGGATGTTGTCGTAGGCGACCGGCTTTCCGGCGTGTCCGGCGATGCGCTCGACGCAGTGGATCCCTTCCCACGACGCCTTGTGGGCCAGCCACGGCGGGCCCGCCACGTCGCCGATGGCGTAGATGCCGGGCGTGGTCGTCCGCAGATCGCGGTCGACTTTGACGCGCCCACGCTCCACCTCGACGCCGCACTCCGCCAGCCCGAGCTCCTCGACGTTGCCGATGACCCCGATGGCGACCAGCACGTGGTCCGCCTCGACCGCCGCGGGCTCGGTCTCGCCGGATTGCTGCACCACCTGCGCGCGGACCATGGCGCCGTCGACCACCAGGTCCTGCACCACGCTGCCCGTGCGCACGACGATGCCTTGGCGGCGAAAGGACTTCTCGAGCCCGTCGGAGATCTCGGCGTCCTCGACCGGCACGATGCGGTCGGCCATCTCGACCAGGGTCACCGCGGTGCCCAGCGCGTTGAAGAAGTACGCGAACTCACAGCCGATAGCACCCGCGCCGATGATGAGCACCCGCTTGGGCTGCTCGGGCACCACCATCGCCTCGCGCGAGCTCAGGACGCGCACGCCGTCGAAGGCCGCGCCGGGCAGCGGCCGAGGCCTCGCACCCGTGGCCACGATGATGTGCTTGGCGTCGATGAACCCGTCACCCACCTGGACGACGCCGGGGCGCTCGAGGCGCGCCGTGCCGGTGATGTGGGTCACGCCGTACTTCTTGAAGAGCGAGGCGACGCCCTTCTCCAGCCGGGCGGCCACCTGGCGGCTGCGCTTGATGACCTTCGGCCAGTCCACGCCGACGTTGTCCGCGCTGAGCCCCCACTTCTTCGCGTCCTGCATCTGCTGGTAGAGGGCGGCGGTCGACAGCAGCGCCTTCGACGGGATGCACCCCCAATTCAGACAGATGCCGCCGAGGTTTTCGCGCTCGATGCAGGCGACGCTCAGGCCGAGCTGGGCGGCGCGGATGGCGGCCGTGTACCCGCCGGGACCGCCGCCGATGACGGCCAAGTCGAAGCTCTGTCGCGTCTCGGACATGGGGGCTCCAGAAGGGGAAAGGGCAGGGCTAGAGCACCAGCCGCAGCGGCGTCTCGATGAAGGTGCCCAGGGTCTGCATGAAGGCCGCGCCCATGGCGCCGTCGACGACCCGGTGGTCGCAGGACAGGGTGCAGCTCACCAGCTTGCCGGCGCGGACCGTGCCCGCGTCGACCACCGGCGCGTCGCGGACCGCGCCCACGGCCAGGATGCAGGCGGCGGGCGGGTTGATGATGGCGGTGAAGTGCTCGATGCCGAACATGCCGAGGTTCGACACGCAGAACGAGTTGCCCGTGTAGTCGGCCTCGTCCAGCGACCCCGCGCGGGCCCGCTCGGCAAGCTCGCGCACGGCCAGGGCCAGGCTGACCACGTCCATCCGCTGGGCGTCGCGCACCACCGGCGTGATGAGGCCGGTCGGCAGGGCCACGGCGAAGCCCAGATGCACAGGCCCGAACTGGCGGATGACCTTGTCTTCCCACCCCGCGTTCACGTCCGGGTGGGCGTTGAGGGCCAGCACGACGGCCCGCATGATGAGGTCGTTGAGGCTGACCTTCACCGTGTCCTGCGCGCTGTTGAGCTCGGCGCGGAGGTCCACGAGCTTGTCCGCGCGCCAGGTCGAGGTCAGGTAGAAGTGAGGTGCGGACTGCTTGGACTCGACCAGCCGGCGGGCGATGGTCTTCCGCATCTGGGTCACGCGGATGGTCTGATCTTCGCGGGGGGCTGACGCCGGCGCTGCGCCGGTCCGCATCCGCCACCCCGGCGGCTGATCCTCCACGTCGGCGGCCACGATGCGGCCGTGGGGGCCAGAGCCGTGGACCGTCAGCAGGTCGACGCCGCGCTCGGCCGCCAGCCGGCGCGCCAGCGGCGAGGCCCGCACGCGCACGCCGTCCTCGTCAGACGGTGCCTCGGGGACGGGCCCGCCGGCGGACTTGGGCGCCGACTTGGGCTTCGCCGCCGCCGCGGGCTTCGCCTCAGGGGTCGGCGATTTCTCAGGTGCCGCCTGGGTTTTCGAGGCGGTCGCCACGGCCTCATGGGGCGCGGTGTCCGCGTCCGGGCTCGCGTCCGCGCCCGCGTCATTCGGCGCGTCATCTGCGTCATCGGGCGCGTCATCTGCGTCATCGGGCGCGTCATCGGCTGCGTCATCGGGGGGCTCAGCCGCACCGCCAGCCTTCGCGGCCGCGACCTTCGCCTTCAGCTCCTCGACCAGCGCGGCGACGTCCTCGCCCTTCTTTCCCAGCACGCAGATCGGCGTGCCCAGGGGCACGGTGTCGCCCTCCTCGACCAGCCGCGCCAGCATCACGCCGTCGTCAAAGCTCTCGAAGGTCATCGACGCCTTGTCGGTCTCGATGTCCGCCAGCGCCTCGCCCGTCGACACCTTCGCGCCCACCTCCACGTGCCACGCCCCGATGGTGCCTTCGCGCATGGTGTCCGACAGACGCGGCATCTCGACGATGTTCGCCATCGCGTCCTCCTCAGGTCCGGTAGGTGACGGCGCGGGCCGCACGGATGATGTCCGACGCGTTCGGGAGGCTCGCCGCCTCGAGGTTCTCCGCGTAGGGCATGGGCATGTCGAGCTGCGTCACCCGCGTGACCGGCGCGTCGAGGTGGTCGAAGAGCGCGTGCTGAATCCGGTAGCACAGCTCCGCGCTGATGCCGCCGAAGGGCCAGCCCTCCTCGACCGCGACGACCCGGTTCGTCTTGCGCACCGAGCGCGCGATGGTCTCCATATCCAGCGGCCGCAGGGTCCGCAGATCGATGACCTCCGCGTCGATGCCGTCCTTCGCCAGCGCTTCCGCCGCGGCGTTCACCGCGTGCATGCCGTGGGAGAAGCCGATGAGCGTCACGTCGGCGCCCTCGCGCACCACGTTCGCTTTGCCGAGCGGCAGCAGGTAGTCGGCCGCGTCGGAGACCTCGCCCACGTCGTTGTACATGAGCTCGGATTCCAAGAAGATCACCGGATCGTTGTCGCGAATCGCGGCCTTCAAGAGCCCCTTGCCGTCGTTGGGCGTCGACGGCGCGACCACCTTCAGACCGGGCACATTGCAGAACCAATTCTCGGTCGCCTGCGAGTGCTGGGCGCTCAGCATGTGCGCCGCGCCGTTGGGCCCGCGAAACACGATGGGGACCTGGTACTGCCCGCCGCTCATCAGCCGCATCTTCGCGGCATTATTCCAGATCTGGTCCAGGGCCAGGATGCAGAAGTTGAAGGTCATCATCTCGATGATCGGCCGCAGCCCCACCATCGCCGCGCCCACGCCGACGCCCGCGAAGGAAAGCTCCGTGATGGGCGTGTCCACCACGCGACGCTCGCCGTACTTGGCCAGCAGCCCCTGGCTGACCTTGTAGGCGCCGTCGTAGTGCCCGACCTCCTCGCCCATGAGGAAGACGCGCTCGTCACGCGCCATCTCCTCGTCCATGGCCTGATTGAGGGCCTCCCGAAAGCTCAGTTTCGCCATCGCGAGCTACTCCTCTGTCCGGACGTGCGGCGTCATCGCCTCGTCGGGGGTCCACCCCAGGGGCTCGGCGTACACATAACGCCCGAGGTCCGACACCGAGGGCTGCGGCGAATCGATCGCGAACTCCGAGGCGTCCGCCGCCGTCTCTTTGGCCTCCGCGTCCCACGCCTCGATCTCATCCGCGCTGGCCCACTCGCGCTGGAGCAGCGTGTTCGTCGCCAGGCTGATCGGGTCGTGCTCCTTGCGCTCGTCCACCTCGTCCTTGGTCCGGTACTTCGCCGGGTCGCTCATGGAGTGCCCGCGGAACCGATAGCAGCGCGCCTCGATCAGCGTCGGCCGCCGCTCCTCCCGCGCTCGCTTGGCGGCCCGCGCGATGCAGGCGTGCACCA
Source organism: Myxococcota bacterium (assembly GCA_041389525.1). Lineage (GTDB taxonomy): Bacteria > Myxococcota_A > UBA9042 > PHBI01 > JACKFB01 > JACKFB01. The sequence continues at coordinate 20,177 of JAWKRR010000071.1, forward strand.
GCGTCACGTCCATGCCGTCGACGACCTCGCCCTCCATCCCGAAGGCCGACGCCTTGCTGGCCAGGTCGCTGATAGCGCTCGCCCGGCTCAGCGGCGTCCCCATGGCATACTGATTGTTTTCAATCACATAGATGGCCGGAAGCTTCCACAGGCTCGCCAGATTCAGCGACTCGTAGAAGGCCCCCTGGTTCATCGCGCCCTCGCCGAAGAAGCAGATGGAGACGTCGCCCTTCTGCTCGTAAGCCGACGCGAAGGCGAAGCCCGTGGCCAGCGGGATGTGCCCGCCCACGATGCCGTGCCCGCCGTGAAAGCGCTCCTCGGCGTTGAACATGTGCATCGAGCCGCCGCGACCCCGCGCGACGCCGGTGACCTTGCCCATCAGCTCCGCCATGACCCCGCGCGCCGAGCAGCCCCGCAGCAGCGCGTGCCCGTGGTCCCGATACGCGGTCACCACATGATCTCGGGCTTCCAACGCCCCAAGCGCGCCGACCGCGACGCCCTCCTGCCCAATATAGAGGTGGCAGAACCCGCTGATTCGCCCGGCCGCATACTCGCGGGCCGCGCGCTCCTCAAATCGCCGAATGAGCTGCATCTGCTTGAGATATTCGCGCAGCCGCTCGCGCCCGACGAGGTCTGCAGCCTCCCCATCGCAGACCGCCGCCTGCTCCGTCTTGGCCATGACCATCCTCCGAGACCCGTCGAGGTCGGACCGAACCGATTCCGGGGAGCACCGCAAAGCCCCGGACCCCTTGTTCCTAGCCAATCTGCGCGCGCTTGGCAACGTCACCCACGGCGCGCGAGAGGCTCAGCGCCGGGTCAATCCGCGGCGCCGGCGGTCGGCGATTCGCCAGTCGGCGACGTCGTCTTTCGGGTAGACCGGGTCGTTGAACTGCAGCTTCTGCACCGCGTCGCGGTCGGTGATCCCCTCGGTCTGCACGTAGATGTTCATCCGGCTGTGGGCCAGGAAGTAGATGCGGAAGGGGAAGAAGCTGCGCACCACGCAGATGTCGGCCTTCGCCGGCGGCAGGCCCATGTCGCGGTAGAAGGCCGGCTTCATCGCCATCGACGGCCCCTCGGTGACGACCACGCTGACGTTGCCAAGGCGCAGCACGCGACAGCGGCCGATGCCGGCCATCTTGCGCGCCGGGCCCAGGGTGCCGCGGACGGGGAGGGGGGCGTTCAGCTCCGGGTGCAGCGTGCCGCCCAGCGTCGTCTCGACCGCCGCACCCTCCTCTTTTTCCCAGTGCGTAGCGATGAATTCGGGGTCGCGGACCGGGACGTAGCTCATCAGCTCGGGCGCCTGCTCCAGCAGCGCGGCGAGGATGCGCGTGTTCTCGCCCGTCCCGCCCGCGCCCACCACGTCCGACGCGTCGCAGATGCACACCGTGCCGAGGCGCCTCAGGGTCCGCGCCTTCCGCACCTTGGCGATGGCCTCCTCCGGCGAGTCAAAGCGCGGCGGCTCGACCTTGCGCACCTTCCACGCCGCGTCGGCAAGCTCCTCGGCCAGCCGCTCGGCCAGCGCCGCGTCGTCGTCGGTCACCACCACCGTGCTCCACCCCAGGTCCGGGTGGTCATTCCACAGGTGGCACATGAAGAGAGACACGTAGCGCACGCGCGGGTCCCGCTCCATCCGCTGCATCTTGCGAAAGAGCGGCCGCATGGTCGGGAAGATGTCCACGGTGGTCCCGCCGCCGGTCACCATCGGCAGCGAACGCCACGCCACCGTCGCCTTCATCCGCCCCAGCACCAGGTCCACCAGGATGCCGCCCGCCCGCTGTCCCACGGCCCGGTGGTCTCGGTGCGGGTTGGTGCGAAACCCGCAGATGGCGTCGGCCAGGCGGATGTCGTCGGCGGTGATCTGCGCGTGCAGGTCCATGGTGCAGACGATGGGGACCGCGTCGCCAAGCACCTCGCGCGCGACCCGCAGCAACTCCACCTCCGGCTTCAGCGTCCCGACCGCCCCCATCGCCCCGTGCAGCGCGAAGAAGAGGCCGTCCAGCGGCGCGGCGGCCTCCAGCGCGCTGCGCAGCCGGCTGCGGAAGTGCGCGAAGCAGTCCGCCGAGAGAGGCCCGCCCGAGATCGCCCACGCCGAGAAGAGCGGGACCGCCACGACCTGCCCGCCGCCCTCGCGCTCCACCGCCCGCCGAAACCCCGACAGCTCGGCGTTGTTGAGGAACCCCTTCACCTCGACGCCGCGGGCCATGGTCGCGCCGTGCAGCGTCGCGCCCGCCAGCAGGTGGCTGCGCTCGAAATCCACAAGCTCCGTCAGCACCGGCGAGCCGGCGTTGGACTCCTGAGCGATGCGGACGTAGCCGATGCGCTTCATCGCCGGCCCATTCTCAGCTTGTCTTTCGCCCGATCCCGCAGCGCGGCCGCGCGGTCCAGCGCGCCGAAGATCGGGTCGCCGTACTTCCGCACCAGGGCGCCGAGCTTGTCGTCCTTGGCGTTCGCCGCCAGATCCACGTCGCCGCCGCCGGGCCCGTACATGGCCTCCATGACCTTGAGCACCTCCTTCTTCACAAGCCCGCGCATGGGGATCTTGGCCATCAGGCCGTAGACCGCGGCCTCGCCCTCGCTGGCGAGCTCGGGGTGCGCTTTGACGTGGGCGACGGCCTCGCGCAGGTCGTCGAGGTAGGTGTCGATGACCGGCAGGTTGTTGGCGTTGACCGAGCAGTGAACGCTGGCCGGCTTCTGCTGGCGATCCACCGCCCAGCCGCGCTCCTGCAGCCGGTCGGCGATGGCGTAGACGTCCACGGCCTTGTCGTCCGAGGTCCAGGTCACCACCGGCGAGTGGGGCAGGCCCATCACCCGCAGCCCGTCGATCTCTGCGATGCCCGCCCGCAGCCGCTCCGCGCCCTCCCACGCTTTGGCGGCCAGCGCGATGTAGCCGTCCTCGCCCACAGCCTGCATCGCCGCCCACGCCGCCGCGATGCAGCCGCCGGGCCGCGTGCCGGGAAGGCTGGGCGAGATGTAGATGCCGCCGCACCAGTTGGTGGCGACGAAGAACTGGTGCCGCAGGGTGTTCATGTCGCGGTAGATCAGCACCGACGCGCCCTTGGCCGCGTAGCCGTACTTGTGCATGTCGGCCGAGACCGACGTCACGCCCGGCACGCGGAAATCCCACGCCGGCATCGCGACGCCCAGGCGCTCGAGCCAGGGCAGGATGAAGCCGCCGAAGCAGGCGTCGACGTGGAAGGGCAGGTCGTGGCTGGTCGCCAGGGCGCCAAGCTCCTCGATGGGATCGACCGTCCCGTGCGGGTACTGAGGCGCCGACGCCGCGATGAAGATGGTGTTGCGGTTGATGAGCCGCTCCATCGCGCGCACATCCACCTGCCCGTCGGCGTCGACTTTGGCCCGCCGCATCCGCACGCCGAAGTAGTGGGCGGCCTTGTCGAAGGCCACGTGGATGGTCTCCGGCACCACCATGTTGGGCCGACGGATCCACGGCTTCTTGGCCCGCGCCAGGTCGCGATAGGTCTTCACCGCCAACAAGAGCGACTCGGTGCCGCCCAGGGTCATCGTCCCCACGGCGTCGGGCGGCCCGTGCAGCATCGACGCGGTCATCTGCACCACGTCGGTCTCCATCTTCTTGAGGCTCTTGAACGCGATGGGGTTCAGCGCGTTGCCAGCCATGAAGAGGTTGTGGGCCTTCTCGAGGAAGGCGTGGTGGGCGTCGCTGACGTAGTAGACCATCGACCAGGTGCGGCCGCCGGCGTAGTCCGCGTCGCCTTCGCGGAAGCCGGCCATGGTCTCGAGCAGCTCGTCGTGGGCGCGGCCCTTTGCGGGGATGGTCAAACGCACGGCGGCTCCCTCCGGGTCATGGGGCAACGGCGCCAGGATGTTCCCCGCGAGGGCCGTGAGCAAGGACCAGATCGCGCCGACCCAAATCAGGGCGCGACGTAGGTGAACTCGAAGGCGTAGCTGGCCTCGACGCGGCCGGATTGGGGCGCGTGCCAGCGCCGCGCGTCGAGCAGGACCGGGGCTGAGGGGGCGGTGCGCCAGGTGCCGCTGGGGGGCTGGGAGACCGCGTCGCCGGTCGGCAGGAAGAAGAGCGGGCGATGCAGGCAGCTATTGGCGACGCGGCCGGCGTTGAGGTCGTAGGAGGAGGTCCCGCACTCGTCGTTTTGGGCGTGGACGACGACGGTCGCCGCCGCGCCGGTGGTGGTCTCGTAGACCGGCACGCTCAGCGCGGTGGGGCCTGGGATGCCGTCGTCCCACCACACGCCCGCCGTGGGCCCGATGGCTGCGTCGCGCAGCACGAAGTAGATCGAGGCCTCCGGCGAGGTGGAGACGGCCTTCCCCGCGAAGATGCTGCCGAGATTCACTGGGGTGACGGGCAGGATCTCGAGCTGGAGGTCGACGTGGACGCTGGCGAAGGGCGCGCCGTCGGCGAAGGCGGTCAGGGTCGCCGGTCCGTCGATCCGCCAGGTATCGACTGGCAGATCGGAGTTCTCAGCAAAGGGGATCCACAGCCGGATCGACTCGCTGAGGTCCGGGTTCGCCAGCCAGGGCGTGGCGTCGGTCAGGGGCACCGCGATCTCGAGCTGGCCTGCACGCACCACCCGCTGGCCGTGCAAGGTCAGGGTGGTCTTGGCGCCGCTCGCGCCGACGATGGGCAGGGTCAGGGCGCTGAAGGTGCCCGCCTCCGCGCAGAAGGTGGGGGCCGCGTCGTCGCCCAGGGCGAAGGTCAGCGGTGCGCCGGGCGAGCGCCAGGTGGCCTCGACCCAGCGCTGGGCGCAGTTGAGGCCGGGCTCGCAGCGCGCGCTCAGGTGCAGCGCGCCGCCGGCCAGCGCGCCGCGGCCGACGCGCTGCACGGGCGCGGGCTGGGCGAGCGGCGCGGTGATGGCGCGGGTGTGCACGAGGGTGGCGGCGGCGGGATCGAGGGCCGGCCAGCCGGCGTCGGCGCGATAGAGGGCGACGGAGACCGGCTCGCGCGCCGCGTCCAGGTTGACCGCGTAGTGGGCCATCTCTTCGTCGAGCAGCAGGCCGCGGGCGATCAGCGCGCGCTCGGAGCTGCCGTCGGCGTAGTCGATCTCCAAGAACCAGCGGGCACCCTGAAATGCCGCCGGCAGAAGGGCTGCGTCGGGGTCGGGCAGGGAGAACAGGTTGCCCGAGGGCGACGCGACGGCGGGGTAGCTGCGGGAGGTCGCGTCGTCGGCGGTGAGCACGCCGATGACGGTCACCACCGGCACGTCCACGGCCGTCGGCAGCTGGGCGTTCGGCGGCAGGGCTGCCGGGGCGTAGGCCTGTGTGGATGCGTCCCAGCGATACACGCCGACGACGCCCCCGACCTCGGCCAGGGTGGGCGCCGCCTGGGCCCAGGCCTGTGCCACCGACGCGTGGTAGGCGGTGTACGGCGGGAAGCACGCGGTGGCTGTGGCCGCCTCGCCGCCGTTCATGGGGTCGCGCTTGCCGACCAGGGCGCCGGTCGCCTCGTCGACCACCGGCCCGGCGCCCTGGACCCGGTACCAGGTGCGCAGCCGCTGCCGGACGGTGTCGTAGCCCCACGGGTGGGTCGCCAGGTGGGTGCCGTCCAGCGGGTACTGCTCGGCGATTCCCCAGCCCGCCGCGGTCCCGGCGGTGAAGTGCTGAAGCGTCAGCGAGTGCCCAAGCTCGTGGATGAAGCCGTTGCCGCACTCCTCGGCCCACATGGCGGTCCAGCCCGTCCAGCCGGCGGCCCAGGGCGCGTCGTCGATGTCGTGGGTCAGCCCGTCGGTCCCCAAATACCAGCCCATGGCGACCGAGGTGCCGAAGCTGTAGGGCGAGCTGTCGCCGTCGCTGGGCTTGGTGAGGGTGAGACCGCGGCCGGTGTTGGCCAGGCTCATCCGCAGCGCGAACTGGTTCTTCAGGATGGACCAGTGGTCGGTCTCGGGCGGGACCACGGCCAGCCGCTCGGCCTCGGAGGCGACCAGGCGCGGCCCGGCGTCGGTCTGGACCACGACGGCGTCCAGGTGCCAGACCGAGGTGTCGACCCAGCGCAGCTCAGCGAAGGGCAGGGCGGCGAAGAACTCGCGGGCGATGCGCGGGGCGGGCTGGGTGCGGGTGTCGACCTCGCCGCCGGCCTCGCCCTCGCCGAAGAGCAGGATCTTCGACCGCGTCACGGTGAAACGATGAGGCGCGCCCAGGGCGTTCAGGGTGTGCTCGTGCACCTGCCGCACGCCGGCCTGAACCCGCGCCACGCGCAGGGTCACGCCGGCGCGCAGCCAGGACCAGGGCAGGTCCGCGCTCCAGGCGGCGTCGCTGTATGGAGCCAGGGGCACCGCGCTGAGGTCCGCCTCCAGCGGCGGCGAGAGGAGCTCGGGCGGGCTCATCTCGAGCACGCCGAGGTCTGCGCCGGTGGCGTCGGTGGCGCCGATCTGCACGACCGCGTCTGGGGAAACGGGGTCCTCGGGGGTGAACAGGGCGAGGGCGGCGCGCTCGGTGACCAGCGGCGGCGCGATGCGAGCCTCCGGCACGTCGAGCACGTGGGTCTGCCCAAGCTGAAGCGCGCCCGGCCACGGGACCTCGGCGTCGGCGGGGAGCCAGGCGCTGGGCGCGCCGAGGGCGTCCTCGCAGGCCGAGAGGGGTACGGGCGGCGCGTCGGTCTCGACGTCGCTCGTGTCGGCGTCGCTGGCGTCGAGATCGGCCTCGCTGGCGTCGATCTCGGCCTCGCTGGCGTCGGCGTCGTGGAGGTCCGGTCCCGGCGTGGCGTCTGTCAGGACCTCCCCGTCGGCGGCAGCGTCGAGATCGCGGGGGAGGTCCAGGTCGTCGCCTGTGTCCGTGGGCCCCGTCGCGTCTGGCGCGGCTGCTGAGTCCGAGTCAGCGCCTGCGTCCGAGCTCGCGTCGGCCGCGCTCTCGGCGTCCGCGCAGGCTCCTGCGGCCGCGGTCACACCGAGAATCGCCAGCCCGAGGATCGTCGCTCGCCAGCTTGAACGCCTCACTGCTCCAGCGCTCTCGGCGTCCGCGCGTCCCGAAGCTCCTCCCTCAGGGTCTGCACCTCGCGGCGCAGCGCCTCGATCTGCTCGGCCTGCGCTTGCAGGCTCGCCGCCGCCATCGTGGTGAAGCCGTAGAGGTCCACCATGCCCCGCTCGGCGTCGACGGCGGGGCTGGGGCTCACGTCCTCGATGATGAAGCCGAGGCGAGGCGGCCGCTCAACGGCGTCGCTCAGGTAGCGCCAGGTCGTCAGGGGCATCCGCCGCAGCGCGTCGTACAGGGCGTCGCGTTGAGCCTCGTCTAGCGGGGCGATGTCGCGCTTGGTCGCGCGCCGGCTGATGGGGCAGCCGCCGGTCTGCGTCTGGGGGTCCTTGTCGGTGCACAAGAGCAGGCTGTTGCAGGCGTTGGCGGGGTCGCAGCTGGCGCCCGCGTCGGTGCATGTGGCGCCGGCCATCTCCGAGGTGCAGTCCGCCACGCCGGGGTGGTCGCTGTGGCCCATGCAGACGGGGTCGCCGCAGGTCAGGTACCACTGAAGTGCGCCGCTGGAGTCGGCCGAATCGCCGGAGTCGTTGGTGGTGTCGGAGCCGTCGTCCGCCGGGGGGCAGGCGGTCAGGGTCGCGGCGAACAGGGCGGCCAGGATGAGGCGTGTGCGGCGCATGATGTCCTCGCTTCGCGGGCGGGTTCATGGCCACAATACGCCTGCCTGTGCCGCGAATCGAGGTGCGGTCCGTCGCTCGAATCGAGGAGCCCCATGCGAAGATGCCCCGCCGCGACCGCGCCGCTGCTCGCGTGGGCGGTCCTCCTCGTCCCCGCCGCCGCGCTGGGCGCCCGTCCCGCGCCGGTGCCCGACGAGCCGCCCGCGGTCTTCGAGGGGCGCGTCGTCAAGGTGCTCGACGGCGACACCATCGACGTGCTGTGGCGCAAGACGCCGGTGCGGGTGCGCTTTCTGGGGATCGACACGCCGGAGAAGGCCCAGGCTTACGGCGCGAAGGCCCGCGACTTCGTGAAGCGCGCTACCCGCGGCGGCGTCGTGAAGGTCGTCGGGGCGGCCAACGATGGGCGGAAGCGGCGGCTGGCGGAGATCTTTTCCGCTGATGGCGCCTCGCTAAATCGACAGTTGGTCGCCCAGGGCCTCGCGTGGCACTACGCCAAATACTCCGACGACGCGACGCTGGCGGCGCTGGAGCGCGAGGCCCGGCGCAAGAAGCTCGGCCTGTGGGCGGACGCCGAGCCGGTCGCGCCGTGGGACTTCCGCGCCGCCAAGCGGGACGGGGCCAAGACCGAGACGGCCCCGCCACCCGCGGGCGCTGTGGTAGGCAACCGCGGCTCGCGCATCTACCACGCGCCCGGCTGCCCGGACCGCGAGAAGGTCTCGCCGCGAAATCGGGAGCTCTTCGCGACCGAATCCGAAGCCCAGGCCGCGGGCTTTCGGCGTGCTCGGAACTGCCCGCGCTGAACCCGCCTCAGGGCGCGCCGATGCAGAGCAGCCCCGTGAGCGAGCGCAAGTACATCCGGTTCCCTGCGAAGAAGGGGCTGGCGCGGAAGGACTCGCCGAGGCGGTTGGACGCGACCAGCTTGGGGACGCGCCCGGGCTCGAAGATGAGCGTCAGCCCGTCGGTCCCGCTGACGTGGACGTGGCTTCCCACGAACGAGGGGCTCGGGAACACGGCGCTCTCGCCGAGATCGAGCTGCTGGGCGTGGGTGATGCGGCCGACCGCCGTGTCGATGACTCGGAAGACTCCGGATTTGCTGACGGTGTAGATGAGCCCGTCGCGCAGCAGGGGCTGGGCGAAGAGCTCGTCCATCCCGCGCATCCGCTCTTCCCAGCCGGCCTCGATGAGCAGCTCGCCACCGGGCAGCGGCTTGACCCGGTAGTTCTGGATGCGGATGCCGGCGCCCGGGGGGCCGTCGTTTCCGACGAAATAGAGCTGGTTGCCGTCGGCGACGGGACCTACGAACCAGATGGTCGCGAGGCGCTTCGACACGACGCGGCCGTCGCGGACGCGGATGATCTCGCCCTGGGGGCTGACCAGGAGCGCCTCGCCGCCGATACGCATGACCGCCGGGGTGCCGAAGCTGCGGTAGTCGCCGGCGACCCAGCGCTCCTCGCCGGTGGCGGGGTCCAGACCGCGGAGTTTGCCGTAGGGAACGACGAGCACGCCGTCGACGAGCAGCGGCGACGCGGCGTGTCCTGACTCGAAGCCGAGCATCCCGGAGGGCGGCGGCCCCAGCCACTTCTGCCACATGACCTCGCCGCTCGCCTTGTGCGCGGCGACCACGCCGTTCCCGAACAAGCACCAGACCGAGCGGCCGTCGGTGACCGGCGTGCTGGAGCTGTAGCCGACGATCTCGCGGTCGGCGGGGGTGCGGTAGACCGCGACGGCGTCGAGCTCGGCGCGCCAGAGCTGCACCTCGGCGCTCAGCTTGGCGGCGGCGGCGGCGGGTTCGGGGCCGGCGCCGCCGCGTCGGGCGGCACGTTTGAGGCGGCCCAGCTCGTCGCGCGCGGCGTTCAGATGGATCTGGAGGGCGTCGGCCGCGGCGAGGCGCGCGCGCAGGGCGGCGGCCTCCGTCGGAGGCAGGGCGTCGATGACGGCGTGGCTGCTTCGCCAAGCGACCTTCCCGTCCGTCGCGCGGGCCGCGATGAGGGTCGTCGGCTCGACCGCCGCGAAGACGTAGTCGCCGGCGACGACCGGGGATGCGTTGCTCCAGCCGGTCAGCGGGGTGCGCCACACGATGTTGTGGTCGTCGCTCCACTCCTTCGGTGGAGCGGCACTCGAGAAGTACCCGTCACCGTGGGCTCGCCAGCCAACCGCCTTCGCTGCCGCCGAATTTGGCAGGCACATGAACAGCGAGATCGACGCCACAAACAGGAACCGCTGAGCCCGGCGAGAACTCCGTATCGCCCGACGCCATCGGGTGAAATCGCTCTTGTAGTTCACGCCCGGAGGCCTATCATCCGCCTCGTGACGGGAACAAGCAGAATGTGGGTTGCGGGGGCCAGCACCCTGACCGCGATCGCGGTTGGTTGGTGGCTGTTGGCTGTGGCGGTGGGGCCTTTTCAGGTCGCGCCGAGAGCTGACGCCGAGGTGATCTTGCCTGCCGACGAGCAGGGCGACCATGTGCTGATCAGTGGCGCCACATTCGTCATGGGGGCCCAGTCGACCGACCCCAACGGGCCCAACTACGACTCGGCGGCGTGGCCCGATGAGGGCCCTCCGCGCCGGGTCACGCTCTCGACGTACTGGCTCGACGCCCACGAGGTCACCGCGGGCGCGGTTCAAGAGTGCCTCGAGGTGGGGGCCTGCGCCGAGGGCGAGGTCGACCGGAGCGGGGGCTTCTTGAACGTAGGCGCGAAGGGCCACGAGGATCGCCCGGCCAACGGGGTCACCTGGCAGCTCGCGGCGTCGTACTGCGCGTGGCGCGGCGGCCGCCTCCCGACGGAGGCCGAGTGGGAGTTCGCGGCGCGCGGCCCCGAGTCCGAGCGCTTCCCGACCGGAACGAACGATCCGTGCTCGTGGTCGGAGTTCCGGGCCCCCAACGGCGGGCGCCTCATGGCGAAGCCGCTGGATCGCAGCGCCGGGGGCGACGCCGGCACCAACTGCGCGTTTGCCTCCACGATCCCGACCGGCTCGGTGTCGGATCGCAGCGCCCATGGCGTGTTTGGTCTGACCAGCAACGTGGCCGAGTGGGTCGCGGATTGGTACGGGCCGGCGCCCGCGCCGAGCGCCGAATCGGACGTCGATCCGACCGGTCCCGCGACGGGAATCGAGCGCGTCACGCGCGGAGGGAGCTGGCTTTACACCGACCGCGTCGACCTGCGGGCGGCCGCTCGATGGCGACTGGCTCCCGATGAGCGGCAGAGCGACGTCGGGTTTCGATGCGCCTATGCGGCAGACTGGAATCCGCCCGCCAAGGGCCCGCGTCAGTCAGCCCAAGTGGGGCCTCTGGTCGTGGGCGATTCGCTTGGCGATGACTGGCATATCGCGTCACTTTGGCCTGAGCGCGGTCGCTTGGTCGTGCGCATCGCGAACGGTCAGGGCGGTGGCGCGGATCTCTGGCTGCAACCGGAAGCGCATCACACCGCGGCGGACCTCGCGCTGTCAGAACCGGCGCTCTATTACCGTGAGTCGACGGTCCCCGCCGACGATCTCCTGGCGCCGGCGACTCAGATGAGCGAGCGGGTGCGCGCCGCGCTGGACGGCGCGACTCCGGCCGAGGCCGTGCAGATGTGGACGCGAGCCGCGCTGGCGCTGCCCCGCAAGCGCTAGGACTGACCCGTCCTAGGACGCGCGGGGTAGCGGTGCCGCGCCGGGCGACTCTCGAGCCGGTCGGCCGCGCCGATCGTTCACTGCGGCGGGGCCGCGATCTCCACCGGCGCCTCGCCTTGCACGAGCCGCCAGCGCTTGTCCGCGGCCAGGGTCCAGCTCTCGGTGGTCAGCGGCCAGTCGGGCCAGCGGACGGTCACGGTCGCCTCGCAGGCGTCGCCGAGGCCGATGGTCTGCGCGAGCGCGTTCTGGAGGCCGTAGTGGCCGTGGCCGCCGCCCACCTCGCGCGTCTGGGTGACGCCGCCCGCGGAGACGGTGACGCGGGCGCCGATGGCGGCGCGGTTGGTGGCTGGGCCGCCTTGGAGCTCGAGGGTGAGCCAGCGGTTGCGGTGCGCGAAGACGTTGAGGAAGAGCCGCACCTGGGTGGTCGGGTAGCAGTCGTTGGGGGCGGCGGCGTCGCAGCGCGAGCGCGAGTGGCCCACGACGAGATCGAGCCCCCCGTCGCCGTCGAAGTCGGCGAAGGCCACGCCGTGGCTGCGGTTGTGCTCGAAGTAGTCGGCGACGTCGACGCGCTCAAACATCAGCGGCGCGGCCTGCCGGTAAAGCAGCCCGTAATTGCCTGAGTAATCGGAGGCGCCGACGTAGATGTCCTGCCAGCCGTCGCCGTCCACATCCAGCACGGCGGCGGTCATGTGGCCCTCGTCCCAGAAGGTCGGCTGGCTGTGCGGCACGCCGAGCCCCATCGCCGCGCGCCCCGGCCGAGAGAAGCGGACCGCGTCCTCGCCGGAGTTCACGAGCAGCTCGCTGACGTCGGCGCCGCTTCCGGCCCAGTAGTGCTTGATCTCGGTGGTCAGCAGGTCGAGGTCGCCGTCGTTGTCGAGGTCTGCGCAGACCGTGGTCCCCGAGTTCCCGCCGAGCCGAAAGGGCTCGCGGTCCGAAGCGTGGTTCCAGTTGGTCTGGGCGCAGGAGATGACCGGCGGGCCGACGGCGCCGCACCCGTCGGCGGCCGGGGATTTCGAGCAGTAGCACTGGGAGAACGCGTTGTCCTCCCACACCAGGTTGTCGTCGTAGGCGTAGCCGGACGCGACCGAGCGGTTCTCGGCGAACAGCCCGCCGTCGCCGCCGCGCAGCTGCCACAGGTGATTGGGCGAGCGGCCGTAGCCCGAGGCGAGCAGCTCGGGCCAGCCGTCGCCGTTGAGGTCGCAGGCCGCCCCGGACCACGCCCGGCTGTGCGCCAGCCCCGCGTTCAGCGCGGCCACCGAGCTCCACGCCGAGGTCGTCATTCCCAAGGCCTCGGTCGCGTTGGCGAACTGGCCGCCGCCGGTCCCCAGCCACACCCGATCCTGGGGGATCACCGTCCCCGTCGGGACCTCGTAGCTGCCCTGGGGCGTCCACAGGTCGATAACCCCGTTGCGGTCGAGGTCGGTGAAGGCCGCGCCCGCCACGCTGTCGCTGAGCCCCACCGCGCGCAGCGGGTTGTCCGCCGGGCCCAGGGCGTAGCGGCCGCTGCCATCGTTGAGCAGCAGCTCGCTGGTCTCGCCCAGGCTGACCGCGGGATCCGTCGTCGCCATCCCGCTGTAGAGATCGATGTCGCCGTCGTTGTCGACGTCGGCGCTGGCCCAGACCTCGTTGGGCCGCCCGACCGCCGCACCGAGGCGCTGGCGCGTGGTCAAGACACCGCTCGAGATCGTGACATCCTCAAAGCCCGCGCCGGTATTTCGCAGCAGCCAGGTGTGCCGCGTCCCGCCCTCGGCGAGGTCATCGGAGCGGGTCCCGCCGCGCCGCACCAGGAGGTCAGGCCGCCCGTCCCCGTCGAGGTCCGTGACGCTGATCCGCGAGCCCTGGACTGCCAAATCGCGAAGGCCCCAAGACTCCGTGGCCTCCTCGAAGAGCGGCGTTCCGGCGACCCAGGTCTCGCCCGGCTCGCAGACCACCGGCGTCCCGTCCGGCCCGCCCGCTGCGTCC
>JAWKRR010000072.1:0-32956 GCA_041389525.1 Myxococcota bacterium
GCTTGCGAGCACGAGCTGCGCGTCCGCGGACTTAGGCCAGCCCGCGACCAGGACCTCCGCGCGGGCGACGGCCTCGCGGCCATCCCCGGCCTCGACGAGCGCCCGCACCGACGCGATGCGCGTGCTGGGGTCCTCGGCGGGCGCGGTCGGCGCGCTCGCGGCGCCGTCGCGACACCCGAGCGACCCGAACGCGGCAGCGCCCAGCGCCAACCCCAGCGCCAACCCAAGCCTTGGGCCCAGCCTGGCGGCCAGCGCGCCGCGCAGTTTCACACAGGGCAGCATCATGCCGCCGTTCCTAACACGGTGCCGCGCGCGGAAAAAGGCGCCCTGAGCGCCCCGCGGCGGCGAGGCCTTTATCACAAGCCGATTGACCGCAAGCCCTTGCACTGATAGCCAGTCGCGCCCGCGCCGACGGAAATCGCTGTCGCGCTCGCCCGGGGATCGCATGGATATCCGCAACGTCGCCATCGTGGCTCACGTCGACCACGGCAAGACCACCCTCGTCGACGGCCTGCTCCGCCAGTCCGGCACCTTCCGCGAAGGCGCCCACGTGGTCGAGCGAGTCATGGACTCCAACGACCAGGAGCGCGAGCGCGGCATCACGATCCTCTCGAAGAACACGGCCGTCGAGTGGGGCGGCACCCGCATCAACATCGTCGACACCCCCGGCCACGCCGACTTCGCCAGCGAGGTCGAGCGCGTCCTTAAGATGGTCGACGGCGTGCTGCTGCTCGTCGACGCGGCCGAGGGCCCGATGCCGCAGACGCGCTTCGTGCTGCGGAAGTCGCTGGCCTTGGGGCTCAAGGTCCTCGTCTGCATCAACAAGATCGATCGAAAAGACGCACGCCCCGACTACGTGCTCAACGCGATCTTCGACCTGATGTCCTCGCTCGGCGCCGACGACGACCAGCTCGATTTCCCGTACATCTACGCCGCCGCCCGCGACGGCTGGGCCGCGCGCACCCTCGAGGATCCCCGCGAGAACCTCACGCCGCTCTTCGAGTTCATCCTCGAGCACATCCCGGCGCCGAACGTCGACCGCGACAAGCCCCTGCAGTTCCAGGTCGCCACCCTGGACTACTCGCCCTACCTCGGCCGCATCGCCATCGGCCGCATCTTCCGCGGCGTGATGTCGCGCGGCATGACGGCCATCGTCGTCAACCCCGAGGGGCGACGCGAGTCCTTCAAGATCTCCAAGCTGATGACCTTCCACGGTCTGGAGCGCGTGGACGCCGACTCCGCCCTCGCCGGTGACATCGTGGCCCTGGCCGGCGCTGGCGACGCGACGGTCGGCGACACCATCTGCCCCTTCGACGCCCCCGAGGCGCTGCCGGTCGTGGCCATCGACGAGCCCACGCTGTCGATGACGTTCTTGACCAACAGCAGCCCCTTCGCCGGTCAGGAGGGCAAGTTCGTCACCAGCCGCCAGATCCGCGAGCGCCTGGAGCGCGAAGCCCTCGCCAACGTCGGCCTGCGCTTCGGACCCGGCCCCTCGGCTGACAGCTTCGTCGTCAGCGGCCGCGGCACCCTGCACCTCTCCGTGCTCATCGAGAACATGCGGCGCGAGGGCTTCGAGCTCGGCGTCAGCCAGCCCCAGGTCATCCTCAAGGAGTACGACGGGGTCGTCCACGAGCCGATGGAAGAGGTGGTCATCGACTGCGCCGAGGAGCACACCGGCATCGTCATCGACAAGATCAAGCAGCGCGGCGGCGAGCTATTGGACCTCGTCGTCGACGAGCACGCCCACGCCCGCCTGACCTGGTCGGTCCCCAGCCGAGGCCTCATCGGCTACCGCTCGGACTTCCTCACCGACACGCGCGGCACGGGCACCTTGGCCCACATCTTCAGCCACTACGCGCCCGCTCGCGCCCGCCGCCGCCTGCGCGCCAACGGCGTGCTCATCGTGCTGGAGTCCTGCACCACCGCCGGCTACTCCCTCGACGCGCTGCAGGACCGCGGCGTCCTCTTCGTCGGCCACAACGAGCGCATGTACGCCGGGCAGATCCTCGGCCTCCACAGCCGCGAGAACGACCTCGTCGTGAACCCGGCGAAGGGCAAGAAGCTGTCGAACGTGCGCGCCTCCGGCACCGACGACGCGATTCGCCTGACGCCGCCTCGCATCATGAGCCTCGAGGACGCCCTCGAGTTCATCGCCGCCGACGAGCTGGTCGAGGTCACCCCCGACAGCATCCGAATCCGCAAGCGCATCCTCGATCACAACGAGCGCAAGCGCGTCCAGAAGAGCTGAGCAGGTCCCCCGGCCTCCGCGGACGGCATCGCCGCGGGGGCTTGGCCTCAGCGCCGGCCCGGTAGTTCTCGCGGGCTCAGTACTTCTTGAACGCCCATGGGGTTCGCTCCCGGCCCTCGTCGCAGTCCCGTGACGCGGAGGCCTCGTGGTCGCTGGCGGGTGCGCCGCCCTCGGCCTGTCCGCCGTCCTTGGACCACCAGCCGGACTTCTCGTCGTCGTCGTCGTCCTCGGACCACCAGCCGGACTCCTCGTCGTCGTCGTTCTTCGACCACCAGCCGGACTTCTCGTCGTCGTCATCGTCGTCGTCGCCCTTGGACCACGAGCCAGACTTCTCGTCGTCGTCGTCCTTGGACCACGAGCCGGACTTCTCGTCGTCGTCGTCGTCGTCGTGTTTGGACGACGCGCCCGACGACCGGCTCGGGTTGGCTTCAGGGGCCGCCTCGCTCGGCGCCGTCGTGGGCGTCTCCGGCTCCGAAGCGTCGCTGAACGCGCCGCCGCTCGTCGCCGCGCCTTCGCCAGCGCCCGCCGACGCCGTGCCCACGTTGCCCAAGCACGCCGAGCCGACGCAGCCCGCCTCGTCCAGCGCGAAGGGGTCCACCTCGCCCGTGTTCAGCGCCGGCATCGCCGCCAGCAGCTCGGCCACCGCGATGGTCATGCCCGGTTGCGCCGCACACGCCGAGTAGCCCGACGATTCATACGCAAAAGGCATCTCCGGCGGGCAGCTGAAGCCCGTCTCCGAGATAGGCCCGCGGTACACGCACAGCGCGCTGCCCTGGATCGCGGCCTCCTCACCGCCGGGGCAAAGCGTGTGGCTGTCGCCGCCATCGCAGCCGCCGAAGAGCGTCAAGCCGAGAGCCACCGCGACGCCCGAAATCCTGCCCACAACCGTGCGTCTCGTGTTCATCACTCGCCCTCCTCCAAGGTCGCCAGATAATCATAGGGAGCCCACAGAATCGAGAGGTCGATCATCTCCGCGTCGGGATGCCCTTTCGCTTCTGCGTCCAACGTCCGCAACGTCTCCCACACCGTCTTCTCGTAGAGCTCGCGCAGCCGATCCATGGACTCCGGCCGCACATAGAAGCTCAGCGTGCGCGCGAACGCCCGCGGCTCCTCGCGAAAGAACCGCGCGTACACCGCGTGCGCGACGGTCCCCATGAAGTTCTCGAGCGCGTCGACCCGCGCCAGCCACCCCTTCTCGTCCACCAGCCGAAACTCGGAGCGCACCACCTCGAATCGCACGGTGCGGCCTGGGATTTCGCGGATTCGCCCCTGCGCCAGGAGCTGCTTCAGCGCCCGGTCCACCGCCGCGTCCTCGACCCCGCGCAGCACCTGCCGCAGCCGCGCCGCGCTCAGTGGCGCCGCCCACAGCATGAACTCGACCCGCCGCGGCAGCCCGACCTCGTCCTCGCCGTCCAGGAACTGCTGCTTCAGCTCACTGGAGAGCACCGCCAGCGTGCGCATGCTCACGTCCAGCGTCTCGGCCGCCTCGCGCATGACCTGCCCGCGCCGCCGCGTCTCCTTGAAGTAGGCCAGCCGCACCGAGTCCCGCAGCTCGCGCAGCGGGATCCCGAGCGTGAACGCCAGCCGCACCGCGGGACCGAGCAGCGCGAACACCACCCGCCGCCCCGCCGCCTGACGCACCTCTTCGGACTTGTCGTCTCGAGCCATCGCGGGCCAACCTGCCACAGCCACCCGCGACCGCTCAATGTCCATTTAGGCCAGCGTAGCCGGGATTTCGCGGGAATCCGCGCGGAAGCTGGTTGACTCGATACGCGAAAAACTGCGAAAGTTGTCGCTTGAGGGGTTCAGGCGCCGATTCGGGGTCCGGGTAGACTCTGAGCAGGACGTGGGCCCCCTCGTGTTGCGATGCGGTGGGATGGCGGCTACCATTCCTCCGGAAAGGCGCAGCGGGGCGCCGTTTACACGATCCGGGGCAGTGCGATGAGCAGGCTGCGCGACGACTACGATCCGAGGGCCCCGCGAGGCACCGGCGGCATCATGCGCCCGCGCGCGCCGCTGGCCACGGTGGAGGCCATCGTCGCGGATCTGCGGGTCCTGCGCCGCATCCTGACCGCGGCGAACGTCCCGATGGTGCCCCTGGTGACGACCATCTCGGACTTCCACGAGCTCGGCGACCTGCCCTTCCGCCTCGCCGAGCGCGCCACCTTCGTCGTCCGCTCCGCGCGCGGCGGCGACCGCGGCACCCTGCCCGTCGCCCGCGTCGAGCGCGGCTTCATCGGCCCCAACGGCCGCCACATGTCGCCGGCCGCGCTCAACCGCTACGTCGCCCACATCCTGGAGGGCGCCTTCGTCGACGGCCAGAGCGACGGCGCCGTCATCGAGGAGCCCATCCGCGCCGCCTCCCTCTTCCAGCACATCGGCGCCGCCGGCGCGCTCCGCATCCGGGTCGGCACGCGCCATGGCCAGGCCGTCGCCGCCGAGCTCCACCCCCTGGACACCGTGACCGCCCCCGACTCCGCGCCCGCGCCCGGCGTCGTCGTCCTGGGCCTCGAGCCCGAGCACGGCGTCGTCGAGCGTTTCTGGCACCGCGCAGCCATCGGCGCGGCTCACCCGCCCATCGTCTCGGCCCTGCTCGGCAACTCCGTCCGCGGCTGGTCGGTGATCTGCGCCGCCGCCGCCCGCGCCGCCAAGGCCATCGGCCTGCCCGAGCTCGCCATCGATCTCGTGGTCGACCCCTCCCGCGGCCCGCTGGTCGTCGCCGTGGCCGCCGTCCCCGAGATGACGCTCCCCGCCGTCGCCCCGCGCGCCTCGGTCCACCCGCACTCCATGTCCACCCGCCTCGCGTAGCGCGGCCTCAGGGTGACCGCCCGGTGCGCTCCTCGTTGACAACGAACCTCGGCCGGCAGTAGACCGGGCGTCCCGCGACCCCCGGCCCCAGCGCAGGTTTCATGCTCGAGGTCCTCTCCAAAGGCTTCAAGTCGGCCCGGTCCAAGCTGACCGGCCGCACCACCCTCGACGAGTCCAACATCAAGGACGCGCTGCGCGACGTGCGCATCTCGCTGCTTGAGGCGGACGTCGAGTTCCACGTGGTCAAAGATTTCCTCGCTCGCGTCGAGGAAAAAGCCATCGGCGAGCTGATCGTCACGCGGGTGAAGAGCAAGGGCCAAAAGCGTGAGCTGGGCCCTGGCGAGCACTTCATCAACATCTGTCACGACGAGCTCGAGGCCCTCATGGGCCCCGTGGACACGTCGATTCGCTTCGCCCGCTCGCACGAAATCACCTCGATCATGATGGTGGGTCTGCAGGGCGCCGGTAAGACGACGACGACCGGCAAGCTGGCGCGCAAGCTGCTCGACGATGGGCACAAGCCGCTGCTCGTCGCGGCCGACATCTACCGCCCGGCCGCTATCGACCAGCTCCAGGTCCTCGGCAAGAAGCTCGACGTCCCCGTCTACTCCGTGGCCGGCGTCTCCCCGCCCGACCTCTGCGAAGCCGCCATCCGCGAGGCCCGCTTCCGCAAGCACGACGTCATCATCTTCGACACCGCCGGCCGCCTCACCATCGACGAGTTCTTGATGAACGAGCTCGTCGAGATCCGCGATCGCACGCGCCCCGAGAACGTCTTCCTGGTCCTCGACGCGATGACGGGTCAGGACGCGGTGAAGACCGCCAAGACCTTCGACGAGCGCCTCGATCTCTCCGGCGTCATCCTGACCAAGCTCGACGGTGACGCCCGCGGTGGCGCCGCGCTCTCGGTCAAGGCCGTGACCGGCAAGCCCATCAAGTTCCTCGGTATCGGCGAGAAGCTCGACGCGCTCGAGGAGTTCCGCCCCGAGGGCCTCGCCAGCCGCATCCTCGGCTTCGGCGACATCATCGGCCTGGTCAAAGACTTCGAGAAGGTCGTCGACGA
Organism: Myxococcota bacterium; assembly: GCA_041389525.1. Lineage (GTDB taxonomy): Bacteria > Myxococcota_A > UBA9042 > PHBI01 > JACKFB01 > JACKFB01. Next base: position 6,120 of record JAWKRR010000072.1, read on the forward strand.
GGAGACCGCCGAGGCGGACGCCAAGAAGATCCTCAGCGGCAACTTCACGATGACCACGTTCCTCGAACAGATCCGCACCATCAAGAAGATGGGCTCGATCCGCGACGTGTTCGAGAAGATGCCCTTCTTCGACGACGCGATGCCCGCCGACCTCAACGACAAGCAGCTCGTCCGGGTCGAGTCGGTCATCCTGTCGATGACCAAGGCCGAGCGAAACGACCCCGACATCCTGCTCAAGCAGCCCAGCCGCCTCCGCCGCATCGCGGCCGGCTCGGGCACCTCGGTCAAGGAAGTCAAAGACCTGACGCAGCGCTTCTTCGGGATGCGCAACGTGATGAAGCAGGTCGGCAAGCAGCCCGGACTCCTCGGCAACCTGCCCGGCTTCAAGCAGCTCGGCATGCTGAAGAAGCTGCGCGGCGGCCAGATGGAAGACTTCTTCGAGGACTTCGACGGCATGGACGGCATGGGCGGAATGGGCGCGGGCGCTCCATCGGCGGCCATGCGCCGGGCTGGCGGCGCGGCGACCCCGGGCCCTTCGCCGGCCGAGATGCGGGCGCGGCTCGAGCAGCGCAAGAAGACGCTGCAGAAGTCCAAGGCCGCCGCGAAGCAGCGCAAGAAGAACCGCAAGAAGTAGGCGCGGCTCCGTGGCGCTGCGGCCTGGGGGCGACCTCGCTTCTGTCGTTGGTCCGGGCCGCCTGCTACCCTCCCCCGCGAGGAGGTCCATGCTCGCGCGCGCTCTAGCCATTTTCGCAATGACCCTATGGGCTTGCGCCGAGGTGGGTGGCTCCCAGGGGCTGGACGGTGGGCCGTCGGACGACGCGCGCGTCGACGCCACCGGCGATGCCTCCGATCTCGCCGACGGCGACGGGCGCTCCGACGCGACGGACAGCGCCGGCCCTGACCTGGACGGGCGCAGCGACGCGCGAGACCTCGATTCGCCCGACAGCAGCGACGGAATCGACGGTGGCCCGGACGCTGACGCGGACCGCGACGTAGCGCCCGACCTGGACGCGGCGCCCGACGCCGACGCCTCGCCCGACGCCTCGCCCACCGAGGCCTGCAACGGCCTCGACGACGACGGCGACGGCCTCGTCGACACGGGCTGCGGGCCCCCGGTCGCCCTCTCCGCCGACGCGGTGGTCCACGATCTCGGGCTGGTGCTCGTCGGCGCGGGCAAGGTCTCGACCGCCTACACCTTCACGCTGGCTCCCGGCGTCTCCGGCTTCGACGTGGTCCTGCTCGACGCCGACGGCTCCGACGAGCACATGGCCGTCTGGGAGCTGCGCGACCCCGCAGGCGCCCTGGTCGCCGCCGTCTCTGACCCCTTCGGCCACCAGGTCCGCGACCTGCCAGGCTTCGCGACCGCCGTGGTCCAGGTCCCCGACCGCGGCGGCTACGTCCCCGCCGCGGGCGCGTGGACCGTGACGCTTTTCCGCAACGGCCCCACCAGCCACGTGTGGCTCCGGGTCATCGAGAACCGCCGGCCCGAGCCCGCGGGCTCCGAGATCGACCTCAACCTGTGGTTCGTCGGCCTCGACGAGAACCTCGGCGCCGTCAAAGCCCCCACCGACCCCGATTTCCAGGCCGTCCTCGCCGAGCTGACCAGCCGCCTCGCCTTCTTCAACATCAGCGTGGGCGCCACGGAATACTTTGACGTCGTCGGCGTCGACGCGCAGAAGTATTCCTACCTCGACTTGGCCACGGGGCCGCTGGAGCCCGGCGAGGACAGCGAACTCGTGAAGCTCTCTCAAAACCTGCCCTCGACCAACCGGGGCCTCGATTTCTACTTCGTCATGGGCGTCAGCGTGCCCGGCGTCATCGCCAAGGCCGGCTCGATCCCCGGCCCGCCGCTGCACCACGGCGTCGTCGGCTCGGGGGTCATCGTGTCCATGGCCAACTACTTCGCCGGCTCAAAGGCCGCCGCCGTCCCCGTGCTCGGCGTGACCATGGCGCACGAGATGGGCCACCAGCTTGGCCTCTATCACAGCAGCGAAGCGAGCGGCGTGGCCCACGACCCCATCGCCGACACCCCCGAATGCACAGTCGACACCGATCAGAACGGAAAGGTCGAGCCCTGGGAATGCCAGGGAAGTGGAGCGGACAACCTGATGTTCTGGGCAGCGAGCACCAAGGGCACGCTCAGCCCGCAGCAGCTCCAGGTCATCCATCGCAACCCGACCTTGCACGCGCCCCAGGAGGCCCCATGAACGCCCGAAACCTCTCCCTCGCTGCGGTGTTCGCCCTGTGCGCCATCGCCGTGGCGCCGTCGGCGACCGCGGCCGAGCGCAGCCGCGACGACGTGCGCCGCTCGCTGCTGACCTGGCTCGAGTCCCAGGAGTTCCGGGTCGACAAGCGCGCGCTCGACGGCCTGGGCGGCGAGATCAACAAGCTGCTCGTCGAGTTTGCCGGCGACCCCGGGCAGGTGGCCACGGTGCGCCAGCGGGCCATCAGCGCCCTCGCGGTCTACCCCAGCACGCGCTCGCGCCAGTTCCTCGCCGGCGTCGTCTTCGAGCGCGCCTTCGTGGGCAACTCGCTCGGCACGCTCCTGCGCCGCGAAGCCTTGCGCGCCCTCGGTCGCGGCTTCGGCGAGTCGGTGGTGAACACGCTGGCGAGCGTTCGTAGTGACTCCAACCCACAAATCCGCGAAGCTTGCGCCCGCGCTCTGGGCGACACCAAGAGCGACAACGCCATGAGCGAGCTAAGCGCGTGGCTCCCCAACGAACCTGAGCTCTTCGTCCGCGTCGCCATCGACGAAGCCACCGACGCCATCCGCCGCCACAGGAGCCGCTGATGTCCGCGAAGCCGCTGATATCATTTGACCCGCGCGGCGTGTTCACCGCTCTGGTCACGCCCTTTTCGGCCGACGGCAGCATCGACTTCGGGGCCTACCGTGCCCTCTGCGAGCGCCAGGTGGCCGCGGGCGTGGCGTTGGTCCCGTGCGGGACGACCGGCGAGACCCCGACGCTCACCCACGAAGAGGACGCCCGGCTCATCGCGACCGCCGTCGAGGTCGCCGCGGGCCGCGTCCCTGTCCTCGCCGGCACGGGCAGCAACGCGACGAAGACCGCCATCGCCAACACGCGCCGGGCGGCCGACATGGGTGCCGACGGCGCGCTCGTCGTCACGCCCTACTACAACAAGCCGCCCCAGGCCTCGCTGCTGGCGCATTTCCGCGCGGTCGCCGACGAGGGCGGCCTCCCGGTCGTCCTTTATAATGTCCCCGGCCGCACCTCGTGCCGCATCAACGCCGACACGATCATCCGCCTCGCCGAGCACCCCAACATCGTCGCCATCAAGGAGGCCTCGGGCGATCTCGACCTGCTGCAGGAGATCATCAACGGCGTGCCGGCCGGCTTCCGCGTCCTCTCCGGTGATGACGCCTGGACCCTGACCACCCTGCTGCTGGGCGGCGACGGCATCGTCAGCGTCGCCAGCAACGTCATCCCGCGCGCGATGATGCGGCTGGTCGGCGCCGCGACCGCCCGCGACCTCGACGCCGCCCGCGCCGTGCAGAAGCGCCTCTTGCCGCTCTTCCGCGCGCTCTTCCTCACGACCAACCCCATCCCGGTCAAGCGCGCCCTGGCGCTCGGCGGCCACATGGGCCCCGACGTGCGCCTGCCCCTGACCGCCGACGCCATGGACGACGCCCAGCTCGCCTCGCTGCGCGCCGCCCTCGAGCGCGCCCTCGCGGTCGAAGCGGAGTGCTGAGATGTCGCGCCCCGAGATCCGCCTCGCCCTGGTAGGCGCCCAAGGACGCATGGGCCAGCGCCTCGCCGCCCTCGCCGCCGACGACCCGCGCCTCACGGTGGTCGCGTCCGTCGACCGCGACACCGCCCCCCTCGAATCCTGCGATCCGTCAGTCATTGACTGCGTAATCGACTTCTCCGTCCGCGCGCGCGTGGCCGGCACGGCGGCCTTCTGCGGCGCCCACCAGATCCCGCTGGCCCTCGGCACCACCGGCCTCGAGCCAGCCGACCGCGCCGCCGTGGACCTCGCCGCCCAGCAGACGCCCATCGTCTTCGCGCCCAACTACTCCGTGGGCGTCAACGCGCTCTTCGCCCTCGCCGGCGAGCTCGCCACCATGCTGGGCCCCAGCTTCGACCTCGAGGTCGTCGAGTCCCACCACCGCCACAAGGTCGACGCCCCCTCGGGCACCGCGCGCCGCCTCGTCGAGGTCCTCGCCGAGTCCCGCGGCGAGACCTACGAGTCCGCCGCCCGCGCCGAGCGAAACGGCCTCATCGGCCCCCGCACCGACCGCGAGATCGGCGTCTCCACCGTCCGCGGCGGCGACGTGGTCGGCGAGCACACCGTCTACTACCTCGCCACCGGCGAGCAGATAAGCCTCACGCACCGCGCCACCGACCGCGACGTCTTCGCCCGCGGCGCCCTGCGCGCAGCGACCTGGCTGTCCAGCCCCGGCCGCCGCCCCGGCCGCTACGACATGCTGGACGTCCTGCGCACCCCGTGAGCCCGCGCGCGCACACCGCCGCCGACGACCCGCACGAGGCGATTTATCAGGCGCTGCTTGACGAATTACGCGAACGTCACCCAGGCTTTCGGATCATCCGCAAATCCGAAAGCCCCGTCAGTCGCGCCCTCGATCGCGCGCTCCGGCTCATCACCGGCGGCCGCCAGGCCCGCTTCCTCGACGCGTTCATCACCACCCTGGGCGCCCGTGTCTACGTCCCCGACCGCTGGGACGCCATGCGCGCGGGCGAGCGCTACTGCATCATGCGCCACGAAGCCGTCCACATCGCCCAGTTCCGACGCTTCACCTGGCCCGGCATGATGCTGCTCTACCTGGTGGCGCCGCTGCCCGCGGTCTTCGCCGGCGGTCGCGCCCTCATCGAGTGGCAGGCCTACCGCGAGACCCTCGTCGCGACCTGGCAGCTCTACGGCCCCGAAGCCGCCCGCGCGCCGGCCCTCGCCGACCACATCGTCGCCCGCTTCACAGGTCCTGATTACGTCTGGATGTGGGTGCGTGGTAAGACGATTCGTCGGTTGATCGACCGGACACTCGCCCGCCTCGCGGAGTCACCGCCCCCGAGCGCCACCGCCCCCTCGAGCACGCCGGCACCATGAGCCAGGAGCCCCAGAGCCTCGCGCGCATCGGCCGCTACGAGCTGCTCGAACGCATCGGCGTCGGCGGCATGGGTGAGGTGTTCCTCGCGCGCACCACCGGCCCCGGCGGCTTCGAGAAGCAGGTGGTGATCAAGAAGATCCTGCCTCATCTCGTCGATAACCCCTCGTTTGTTCAGCGGTTTACCGACGAGGGCCGCCTCGTGGTGCAGCTCCGACACGCCGGCATCGCCCAGATCCTCGACATGGGCGAGGAGAGCGGGGTCACCTTCATCGCCATGGAGCACGTCGACGGCCGCGACCTCCGCGACCTGCTCCGCCTCGCCCGCCTCGCCGGCGTCGCCCCGCCCGTCGCGGTGGTCACCGGGATCCTGATTCGAATCCTCGAGGCCCTCGACTACGCCCACGCCAAGACCGGCGACGACGGCCGCCCCCTGGGCATCATCCACCGCGACGTCAGCCCCTCGAACATCATGATCTCGCGCTCCGGCGAGGTGAAGCTGGTCGACTTCGGCATCGCGAGGGCCACCGACCGCCTCGGCAACTCGGTGTCCGGCGCCGTCCAGGGCAAGTTCGCCTACATGTCGCCCCAGCAGGCCGCGGGTGCCGCCCTCGACGCCCGCAGCGACCAGTTCGCCGTCGGCGTCGTCGCCTGGGAGCTGCTCGGCCGCCCCCGCCCCTTCGACGGCGCCACGGATCTCGAGACCCTCGACCGCATCCGCCACCACGCCCAGCCTTCCCTGGCCCAGCTCGACCCCTCCCTGCCCCCCGAGCTCGCCGCCACCATCGACCGCATGCTCGCCAAGTCCCCCGACGAGCGCTTCCCAAGCGCCGGTGACGCCGCCCGCGCGCTCCACGGCTACCTCTTCCGCGTCGGCGAGCTTGTGGGCACCCGCGAGATCGGCGCCTGGGTCTCCGCGGTCATGGCCGCCACCCCCGACGCCCTGCGCGCCCCCTCCGCAGCCGGCCTCTCCCTCGACGACGCCTTGCGAATCTCGCTCGAAGGCAAAGCCCCGGCCCGCGCCTTCGCCACCGTCAGCGTCGTCGCCTCCGAGCCCGTCCCGGCCGCCTTCGTCACCCGCGACGTGCTGCTCGCACCTGGCACCTCGGCCCCCACGCCTACGCCCGCGACGCCCTCGGCCGCCTTCCCGCCAGGATACGCCGACCTCACCCCCGCCTCGGCCGCCGCCTCCGGCACGCCGCTGCCGCCCGCCCTGGTCACCGACGGCGTCACCGTCCCGCCCCCGGCGCCGCCCGGCCGCCGCGTCCTCGGCGCCTTCGGCCTGCTCATCGCGCTCAACGTGCTGCTGCTCGCCTCCGTCGGCTACCTGCTCTGGCTCTCCTTCGGCCCCGACAGCACCAGCCCCGAGGTCGCGGCCGCCTCACGCGCCACCACCGTGCAGGCCGCGCCCGCGTCCACCGCTCCTCCGACCCCCGCCGCCGCCGGGCCCACCGACGGAGGCCAGCCCGAGATCGCGCCCGCCCCCGCCGAGCGAATCGCCGCTCCCGCCGAGGTCGCGCCGGCCCCCGCGGAGGTCGCGCCAGATTCGGCCGACGCGCCCGACCTCGGCACCGCCGGCCGCCAAACCGGCCTCGCCCTGGCCAGCCTCACGCTCCCCAAACCCCGCTCCGAGACCGACACCGCCAAGAACCCGGCCACCGCGTCGCCGAAGCCCGCCGCCGCGCTCGGCGCCGTCAGCTTCCGCTATTACCCCGCCAACGCCGACGTCTACATCGACGGTCGCCCCGTGCCGAAGACCGGCAGCAACCTGGTCCGCGACCTGTCGGTGCCCGTCGGCGCCCACGTCCTGCTGGTCAGCGCCAGCCCAGCCTTCGAGAAGCGCGTCCCCTTCACCGTCACCGAGGGCAAGACCAACAATCTGGGGCAGATCACCGTCGACACGGGCGCGAGCACCGACGAGCCCTGAGCCCACGCCCCGGTCACGCGCGCCGCCCGAGCGCCCGGCCCGCCCCGATATCGCAGCCTTCCCGGCCGCCACCCCTTCAGCTACCATCGCCGCCGTGGCAGCCACATCCCATACGGCAGCGGTCGACGACGGCGAGGACGAGGTCCGCTTTCGCCGATACTGCTTCTGCTCCGGGCCCGAGCGCGGCACCCACACCTTCTCGGCGCGCCTGATTCACCTGGGCAGCGCGCCCGACAACGACCTGGTCGTCGACAGCCCCACCGTGTCGCGGCAGCACGCGCGGCTGGAGTTCAACGGCTCGGGCTACGTGCTGCGAGATCTGGGCTCGAAGAACGGGACCTTCGTCGACGGCGTGCGCATCACCGAGGCCTTCGTGGTGGCCGGTTCGCGCGTGCGGCTGGGCACCGCCGAGATGGAGTTTCGCCTCGAGGACGAGACGGTGCAGGTCGCGCTGTCGCGGGCCGAGTGCTACGGGCAGCTCATCGGGCGATCGTCGCAAATGCGCGAAATTTTTGCGCTCTTGGCGAAGATCGCGCCGACCCGGGCCACCGTGCTGGTCGAGGGCGAGAGCGGGACCGGCAAAGAGCTGGTCGCCGACGCGATTCACAGCCACTCACCGCGCGCCGCGGCGCCGCTGGTGGTCTTCGATTGCTCGGCGGTCGCGCCGGAGCTCATCGAGAGCGAGCTCTTCGGCCACGTCAAGGGCGCCTTCACCGGGGCGGTCGCCGCGCGCAAGGGTGTGTTCGAGCAGGCCCACGGTGGGACGCTCTTCTTGGACGAGGTGGGCGAGCTGCCCCTTGAGCTGCAGCCAAAGCTCTTGCGCGTGCTGGAGAGCGGCCAGGTGCGGCCGGTCGGGTCGGGCGAGCAGCGGCGCACCGACGTGCGGGTGGTGGCGGCGACCAACCGGAACCTCGAGCGCGAGATCGAGAGCGGCCAGTTCCGCGAGGATCTGTACTACCGGCTCGCGGTCATCAAGGTGCGGCTGCCGGCGCTGCGGCTGCGGCCCGAGGACATCCCGCTTTTAGTGAAGCATTTCCTCGCAGATTCGGGGTCCGAGGGCGTCCACGTCGGCTTCGAGACGATGCAGCGGCTGCAGCAGCACCCGTGGCAGGGCAACGTCCGGGAGCTGAAGAACTACGTCGAGCGGGCGGTGGTGCTGGCGGACAGCGGGCGGCTCGAGACGCGCTTTCTCACCGACCGCGGGCTGGCGGCGCGGGAGAGTGCGGAGGCCGCCGACCACCGCGAGAGCGTCGACGCCGACTACGAGCTGCCGTTCAAGGACGCGAAGGCGCGGCTGCTGGACACCTTCGAGCGCCGGTACTGGCTGCGCCTGCTCGAAGAGACCGAGGGGAACGTGTCGGAGGCGGCGCGGCGCGGCGGCATCCACCGCAAGAGCCTCGAGTACCTCATGAAGAAATTGGACCTACGCGGCGACGTCCACGAAGATCTCTAGCGACTTCGCGCGGTTATCTGCGCGGAAAGCCTGGAACTCAGCTTCGTCCCCCCGCTCCGAGCCGTTCCGAGCGATTTTTTCGACGCGACCCACCGATGCCCCTATCCTCGTCCTCGACGTGTCCGGGGGGATCTCGTTTTTTGTGGCGTTGCCGTGTGGAGGAACAACACGTGAGTAGCCCGATTAAGACCACGACGACCGAAACCCGTCGTGCGACGACGACCCGCACCGATTTGCGCAAGGCCCTCCGCAAGGCGGATCTGAACGCAACTGAGGAGCAGCTCGTTCGCATGCGACTAGGCCTGTCTGAACCCCCGAGCACCCGGCTCAGTTTTCGGGGTCAAGATGACGCCGAGCTCTCGACCAAGCTAGCGATGCTAGAGGCCGACGCCCTGCGCCGCCTCCGCCCGCCCGCGGTGGTCCAAGCTCCGCTCGAGGGCAGCGCCCTCAAGCGAGCCATCATCGACGAGCTGAAGAAGATCTAAGGTCCGGCGCAGGTCGGAACTCCAGAGAAGCCCCAGGGTCCACGGCCCCGGGGCTTTTTTGCGTCTGGCTTCCGGGGCGGGCCTTCCACTTCGGGGTCATCCGAGTCGATCCGGTCGCCGCGCGGGCGAGAGGCGCGGTCATCGCTGACCCGCGCCGTGCAGGCAAGCTCGATGCCGGTCGCGGCGGCCGGTGCGCCGGCCATCGGTCTTCAGGTCCGGGCGGGCCGGTGGCGCCGTATGGCGGTGGGCCGCCCGCGTCTGACCGCGTGATGGCGATTGACTCGCGCGGTGGGGCCGCGGAAGGGTGGGCGGATCATGGCTTCCCCGCTGCGCAGACGCGATATCCTCTCGCTGGCTTGGCCTATCGTGCTCGCCAACTCGGCCGTGCCGTTGCTGGGGCTGGTCGATACGGCGGTGATCGGCAACACCGGTGAGGTCGCCGACCTTGGGGCGATTGGGCTTGGCGCGCTGATCTTCTCCTTTGTGTTCTGGGGCTTTGGCTTCTTGCGCATGGGGACGACTGGGTTTGTCGCGCAGGCCAGCGGGCGCGGGGACAGCGCGGAGGTGCGGGCGACTGTTGCGCGGGGGCTGGTGCTGGCCGGGGGGCTCAGCGCGGCGCTGCTCGTCTTGCAGGTCCCCATCGGCTGGGCGGCGCTGCAGCTGCTCGGCGCCACCCCCGAGGTCGAGGCGCTGACGCTGCGCTACTTCCAGATCCGAATCTGGGCCGCGCCTGCGTCGCTGACGCTCTTCGCCGTGCTCGGCGCGCTCATCGGGCTGGGCCGCACGCGCTCGGTGCTGGCCGTGCAGCTCGTGATGAACGGGCTGAACATCGCGCTGGACCTCCTCTTCGCCGGCGTTCTGGGCTGGGGCGTCGCCGGCGTCGCCCTGGGCACGGCCCTGGCCGAGTGGAGCGCGGTGGGCGTCGCCCTGTGGCTGCTCGCTCGCGTGCTCCGCGCCGACCGCGCCGACGCCGAGCCTTGGTGGCCGACCGCTCGCCTTCGTGACCGCGCCCAAGCCCTCGCCATGCTGCGCGCGAACGCCGACATCATGGTGCGCACGCTCTTCTTGCTGCTGGGCTTTGGCTGGTTCATGAACCAGGGCGCGCGCTTTGGGGACGCCATCCTGGCCGCCAACCACATCCTGCTGCAGCTCATCTCCCTGAGCGCCTACCTGCTCGACGGGTACGCCCACAGCACCGAGCTGCTCGTCGGTCGCGCGGTCGGCGCACGCAGCCGACAGCGCCTCGACCGCGCCGTCGGCCTGTCCACCCAGCTCTCGGCGGTCAGCGCGGCGGGGCTGGCCGCCGCGGTCTGGCTAGCCGGACCCTGGGCCGTCCTCGCCCTGACAGACCTCGCCCCCGTCCGCGCCCTCGCCCTGGAGCTCTTGCCGCACACCGCGATCTACGTCGCCCTCTCCTTCGCGGCCTTCCAGCTCGACGGCATCTTCGTCGGCGCCACCGCCACCCGCGACATGCGCAACGCCAGCGCCCTGTCCTGCCTCGCCTTCCTGGGCCTCTCGCTGCTGCTCATACCGACGTGGAGAAATCTCGGGCTGTGGTGGGCCTTCATCGCCTTCGTCGTGCTGCGCGCGGTCGCCCTCGCCGCCCGCTACCCGGCCATCCGAGCGCGTCTGGGCGACCCCGACTCGCCCTAGGGAGGGCCCAAGACCCGAGGCCCGACCACGACGCCTCGAATCCGCGCGACCACGCGCCGGTAAGGCGCCCTCCGCGGCCGCGGTTCGCGTCGAGGGGGCGTGTGGGTATACTGACGCGGCCCTCTGGCGTCCCTCGCGCCGGACTTCCACGCGGTCCCCCGGCTTCGACGAGGCGATGATGCGACTCAGCGTTCGATTGATTTTCGTGGCCGCGATGGCGCTCACAGGCGCCTGCGACCCTGGTTCCACGACCTTCCTCCCGGTCGGCGGGGACGGGCAGGGGGACGGCGAGGTCTCCGCGGACGCCAGCGGCGACGTGGCGGTGACGGACGCAGGGGCGGACGCGGTCGCCGACGCCAAGTCCGATGGGGACGGAGACACCAGCTCTGACGCGGTCGCCGACCCAGGCCCCGACACCTCAGGCGACTCAACCTCCGACGGCTCCTCCGACTCGTCCCCCGACTCGTCCCCCGACTCGAGCCCCGACTCGAGCCCCGATGCCCCGACGCCCGGCGTCTGCGAGTCCGTCACCTGCTCGGGAAAAGGCGTCTGCAACAGCTCCACCGGCGCCGCGATCTGCGACTGCGGGGCGGGCTACGAGACGGGCGCTGACCCGAAGACCTGCGTCGCCGCCTGCGTGCCGTCGTGCACCGACAAGACCTGCGGGCCCGACGGGTGCGGCGGCTCGTGCGGTGAGTGCCAGTGCCCCGACATGCCCACGCCCGTCATCGTCGTCCAGGAGGGTGACGAGGTCATCCCGCAGACCAAGCTACACCTCGTCGGTTCGCAGAGCTTCGCGGCCGAGGGCACCGTCGCGAGCTACGCGTGGACCGTCACACAGCCCACCGGCTCTGCGTCGACCTTCAAGCCCAACGGGAGCGTGCCCGACCCGACCTTCGAGGCCAACGTCGCCGGCGAGTACGTCTTTCGGCTGACGGTCACCGACAGCCAGGGCGAGGTCTCCTGCGAGCCAGCGGAGTTCGTGGTCCTGGTCATCCCCGACGAGGCGCTACACATCGAGCTGATCTGGGACACCCCCGGTGATGAAGACCCCACCGACACTGGGCCCGAGGCCGGCGCGGATCTCGATCTCCACTTCGTGCACCCCTACGCGACCGGCCCAGACGTCGACGAGGACGGCAGCCCCGATGGCTGGTTTGACAAGCCGTTCGATTGCTTCTGGTTCAACCCCCACCCCAACTGGGCAGATTCCAACATCTCCGTGGACGACGACCCGGGTCTGGACCGCGACGACACCGACGGAGCCGGCCCGGAGAACATGAACCTGAACCTCCCCGAGGAGGGGCTCACCTACAAGATCGGCGTTCACTACTGGGCGGATCACACCAAGGGCCCCTCGACGGCCACGGTGCGCGTCTACCTGTATTCGTCGCTCGTCTTTCAGAAGTCGGTGGAGCTGAAGCAGGCGGACATGTGGGAGGTCGCGACGTTCAAGTGGCCGAGCGGCGAGGTGACGCTGACCACGAAGCCCGGCGGCGCCTACAAGATTATCTCTGACTACCCCTCGATCTTCTCGCCTAGCCCGTAGCGGCCTGAGGACTCAGACCCCGGCGGCCTCGGCTCCGCGCGGGCCCCTCGCCGCCTCGGCGACGACAGCGACCGCGCCGGGCTTTTCAGGGCCCGGGCGGTCGCCGCTCCCCCCGACTGGCCCGCTCGTTTGGGGCGGGCGGGCCTGTCACTTGCAGACTCCGGTCGCCGCGACCGAGGCCCCGGCTTGGGCGGCCTGGCACGCGGAGTCGTAGGTCTTCTTGTCGCAGCCGCAGACCGGCGCGCTGATCGAGGGGCAGGTCTTCGGGCGGGCGAGGCAGTGGCCCTTCTCGGCGCACGCTCCCGCGGCGCGGCGGCAGAAGGCGTCGGCCGTGCAACCGGCGTCGCTGCTGCACGGCGTGGCGCAGTGGTCGGGGCAGAGGTCGCCGTCCAGATCGATGGCGTCTTGGCCCGCGGCGCAGAGCAGCGCCGGGCAGCCCTCGCTACAGGCGCCTTGCCGCGCGATGGCGCTGCCGGCTGAGACCGCCTCGCACAGGCTCGGCCAGGTCTTGCCCTGGCAGTCGCAGACCGGCTCGGTGCTGACCACCGCAGGACAGATCTCGGCCTTCTTCGCGCAGCGGCCCAGCCCCGCACAGGTCTCTTTTAGGCAGACGCCGTCTACGCAATCGGAGGACGCGGCGCACAGCCCGTCAGAGCAAAGCCCGACCGAGATCGGGCCCGCTTTGCACGTCGTCCCGCAGGCGCCCGCCTCGCAGGTGAGCGCCGCCTCACAGCCGCTGCACGCCGGGTCGCACGCGGCTGGGGCCAGCCCGCTCTCGGCGCAGTCGCAGTCGCTCGCGCAGGGCAGGCTGCACGCGTTGGCGCACCCGCTGGCGTCGCTGCCGCTCGGCGTCAGGGGCGGCGCGCAGGCCACGGGCGTACAGGTCACCGGGCACCCGCCCGCCGGCGCCACCGCGCCGCCCTCGCACACGCAGGTCGTCGCGCACTTCGCGCCATCGGCCGCCACCAGCTTCGCGCCCGCCGGGCAGCTTGGCGGCGCGTCGCACACGCACGTGTTGTCGCACCCGTCGCCCGTCGTGTCGGCGCCGACCTGTCCGGCCGGGCACCCCGCGAACGCCGCGCACGGGCACCCCAACGCGCTCGGGCTCTGGCCCCCGCTGCACACGCACGCGTCCGGGCAGTTGTCGCCGTCGGTGTCGACCGCCGTGCTCGCCCCCGGGCAGGTCGGGGCTGGCTTCGCGCAGGCCTTGCAGACGTCGTGGCAGCCGTCGCCGGAGCCGTCCACCCCCTGCGTCCCCAGCGGGCAAGCGTCCACGAGGTCGTAGCACCCGTCGCCGTCCTTATCGACCAGCACCGCGTGCACCGGCAGGTCCTGGTCGCACACGAAGCCGGCGCAGGCCGCGCAGGTGCCCTTCGCGTCGGGCTTGTCGCCGCTCGGGCACAGGCAGGTGTCCGGGCAGCCGTCTTTGTCGGTGTCGCTGGCCTTGGTCCCCGCCGGGCACGCCAAGGCCAAGCACACCGAGCACCCGTTGACGCCGGGCTTCTGGCCGCTGGCGCACAGGCAGGTATCGACGCAGCCGTCCTTGTCCGTGTCGGTGGCGCCGGCTCCCGAGACGCAGACCGGCGCTTTGGCGCAGCAAGTACCGCCGGCGCTGGGTGCCGTGCCGTCTTTGCAGAAGCAGCTGTCGAAGCAGTTGTCGCCGCTGGTGTCGCCGGGCACGGCACCCGCGGGGCAGCTCACCGACTTCGCGCAGGCCTTGCAGACGTCGTTACAGCCATCGCCTGAGCTGTCGGCCCCTTGGCTCCCCAGCGGGCAGGCGTCGGTCAGATCGTAGCAGCCGTCTTTGTCCTGGTCGACCAACCACGCGTAGGGCGGCAGCGGGGTCGTACACGTCATCGGCACGCAGGTCGCGCAGCCCGCGGCGCCCGGGAAGGAGCCGTCCGCGCACACGCAGGTGTCTTTGCACCCGTCGGCGTCGGCGTCTTTCCCGGTGGCTCCGACCGGGCAGGTCAGCGCCTTGCAGCACGAGCCCTGGCTGGAGACGGTCCCGCCGTTCTTGCACACGCACGAGTCCGGGCAGCCGTCCTTGTCGGCGTCGGTGCCCAGCGCGCCCTCGGGGCAGACCAGCGCCTTGCAGCAGGCGGCGGCGTCTTTGGCGACCTTGGTGGTGCCCGGGCACACGCAGGACTCCGCGCACCCGTCGCCGCCGAGGTCCGCGGCCACCAGCCCCGCGGGGCAGGTCGGGGCCGCCGCGCACGCGCAGACCCCGCCCGTCGCCACCTGTCCCGGCGGGCACAGGCACGCGTCCGGGCAGCCGTCGCCGTCGGTGTCGGTCGCTGACGCGCCGCTGGTACATGCCAACTTGGGACAGCAGGAGCCGGCGCTGCCCACGGCCGCTCCGCTGGAGCACACGCACGTGTCTTTGCACCCGTCGCCGTCTGCGTCTTTGGCCACCGCGAGGGGCCCGCACACGGGCGCTGCCGGGCAGCAGAACCCCTTAGGGCCGGGGGGCGCTCCGTTTCCGCACACGCAGCTCTCGGCGCACCCGTCGCCGTCCGCGTCCTTGGCCACGCTGCCGCTGGGGCAGAGGACGGTCGCCTTGCACGGGCACACGCCGCCCACGGGAGCGCCGCCGCCCAAGCACTGGCAGCTCTCGCGGCAGCCGTCCCCGTCGAGGTCCACCGAGCTGGCCCCCGCCGGACACACGGCGACGGTGTTGCAGCAGCTGCCGTCGGCCGCCGGTTTCGCGCCGTCACCGCACGCGCAGTCGTCCACGCAGCCGTCGACGTCCGCGTCGATGGGGACCAGGCCCGCCGCGCACTGCAGCGCGCCCGGGCAGCCGCAGGGGCCCAGCAAGGAGGCGTCCGGCGCGTCTCCGGTCGGGCACACGCAGGTCTCGGGGCACCCGTCGGCGTCCGCGTCCACGGCCCGCAGCCCGCCCGAGCACGCGAAGTTCGCGCAGCAGGTCGCCGCGGCCGTCGCCACCGTCCCCGCCGGGCACGCGCAGGTGTCCGGGCAGCCGTCGCCGTCGGTGTCCCGCGCGACCTGGCCGTCCCCGCAGACCACGTCAAACGCGCAGGCGCAGGCTGATCCTTTGGCGGCCTGGCCCCCCGCGCTGCACTGGCAGGTCTCGGGGCAGCCGTCGCCGTCGGTGTCCACGGCTTGCTGGCCTACCGGGCAGGTCGGCGCGGGCTTGCACGCCGAGCACGCCGCGGCGAACTGAGGCACCGGGCCGCATCGGGCGACGCAGCTCCCGGACACGCAGGCGAAGTAGCTGTCGCAGGTCGGGCAGAAGGCGTCGCACTCGGGCTGCGCCGTCGCCAGCGCGCCGACGCAGTCGCAGGCGCTCGCACACGGGGCGACGCAGCGGTCGGGGCAGCCGTCGCCGTCGTCGTCGGAGGGCACCGCCCCAGCCTTGCAGATGACGACGGTCCCGCAGGCGCACTGACCTGCCGCGTTCGGCGCCAGACCGCCCGGGCACGCGCAGCCGTCCGCGCAGCCGTCGGCGTCGGCGTCGACGCTCACCTGCCCCGCGCCACAGGCCGGCGCCGCGGGGCACGCGCAGCTTCCGAACGCGCCGGGGCTCGCGCCGCCGGGGCACACGCAGCTCTCCGCGCAGCCGTCGCCGTCGTCGTCCGCCGGGCTGGTCCCGGGCGGGCACTCCACGCTGAAGGCGCACGCGCAGGCCTCGCCCGGGGCGATGGTCGCGCCCGACTTGCACACGCACGCGTCCGGGCAGCCGTCGGCGTCCAGGTCGTAGGCCACCGCGCTGGTCGCGCACCCGACAGCGACCGGGCACGCGCAGGAGCCCAGCCCACCGCCGCAATCGCACGACTCCGGGCACCCGTCGCCGTCGCCGTCCACGGCCTTTCCGCCCGTGGGGCACGCCACCCCGGGGCAGCTCACGCACTTGTCGCGGCAGCCGTCCGCGTCCGTGTCCACGCCCCGCGCCCCCGCCGGGCAGGTCGCGCACAGGTCCGGGCAGGCGTCGCCGTCGGTGTCGCGCGGCACCGCGTTGGTCGGGCAGCTCGCGTCGTCGCACGCGAAATCGCAGGGGCAGCCGCCGCTCAAGGACTCCGGCGAGCCCTCAGCCCCCGACGGGCACACGCAGGTGTCCGCGCAGCCGTCCCCGTCCGCGTCTTTGGGCGTCGCCCCCTTGGGGCAGCTCACTTTTTCGCAGGCGGTACATGCGTCTTTGCAGCCGTCGGCGTCCGTGTCGACGCCGGTCTTCCCGGGCGGGCACAGGGCGCAGGTGTCACCGCACCCGTCGCTGTCGAGGTCGGCGAAGTACCCCCGCGCCGGGCAGCTCTTCTTCTCGCAGACCGGCTCGCAGCCGCATCCGGCGGGGCCCGCGAGCGCGCCCGACAGGCACACGCACGCGTCGAGGCACCCGTCCTTGTCGCTGTCCACGCCCAGGGAGCCACCGGTGCATGCGAACGGCGCGCAGCAGGGGCCAATGTGGTCGCGGGCGACCCCCGCTGCGCGCCGAAAGCATTCGGAGGCGTAGGTCTTGCCGTCGCACCCGCAGACCGGCGCCAGGCCCACGTCCGAGCAGGGCAGGTTCAGCGCCACGCAGGCGCCGCCGATCTCGGGGTGGCCGCACAGGCCCGCCGGGACCTCGCAGACCTTGCCCTTGCCGCAGGTCTTGCCGCTGGCCCCGCCGCACTCGCCCACGCACGCCCCGCTGCTGGCGACGCTCACGCCGGCGAGCCCGGCGATGCACGCGCTGGGCCACGTCGTGCCGTCGCACCCGCACACCGGCGCGTCGGTCTTCGCGCACGCCACCGGCCGCGCCTGGCACACCCCGAACCCGCCGCACTGCCCCGCCGGCTTCGCGCAGATCTTCCCAGGGCCGCACTGGCTCGTCGCGGTGCACGCCCCCGCGCAAGTGTCGGGGCAGCCGTCCCCGTCGCTGTCGGCGGGCGTCGTCGTCGCGGGGCAGACCGGCCCCTCGGGGCAGCCGCAGCCGTCCTCGCAGCCGTCGCCGTCCAGGTCGGCAGGGATAAGCCCGCCCTCACACTTCACCTGCGGGCACACGCAGGCGTCCGCGCAGCCGCCCCCGTCGCTGTCCACCGCTTCGCAGCACGGCCCGCACTCGATCGGCGCGCAGCACGCCGGGTTGACGCCGGAGCCCACGCAGATCCCCGCCTGGCACACGTCGACCGCCGTGCACGCCTCGCGGTCGTCGCACGAGGTGCCGTCGGCCACGGCCGTGTGCGCACAGACCCCGTTCGCTTGGCACGTATCGACCGTGCACGGCTGCTCGTCGGCGCACTCGGCGTCGCTGCCGCACCCCACGCAACTGTTGGTCACGGCGTTGCATTTGCCGGTCGGGCAGTCGCGGTGGGTCAAACAACTCACGCACTGCTGCTTGTCGGGGTGACACACGCCGCTCTTGCAGTCCGCGCTCTCGAGGCACTGAACGCAGGTGGCGGTCTCGGTCTGGCACACGCCGTTCGGGCAGTCGCCGTCGTCCACGCACTGCACGCAGGCGTGGATCGTCGGGTGACACGCCGCCCCGGCCGGGCAGTCGCCGTCGTCGAGGCAGCCGACGCACACGCGCTTGATCGGGTCGCACACGCGCCCGCCGCCGCAGTCCTTGTCAAAAGAGCAGCTGGTATCGACCTGAATGACCTCGGTGTCGCCGACCACGTCCGCGGCCGGACCCACGCCCGAGTCGCACGCGCTCAGCGCCCCGGCCACGCCGAGGGCCACGCCCAGCGCGACACCCAGCGCTGACGTCCATGCTCTGTTGCTCGCCTTCACAAGCATTCCTTTCGCCTCCGCCAGCGCTTCCGTCGGGTTTTCTTCGGCTGAGCTCACGGCGACTCCAGGCAGATGCCGTCAGGTCCGCAGACGCCGCCGTGGCACTGGATATCGCCAGTGCACGAGCGGCACTGCCGGCTCGCCTCGTCGCAGACGCCGGTGACGCAGTGGTGGTCGGCCAGACAGGGCACGCAGAAGTTCTCCGCCAGCGCGCACACGCCGGTCGGGCAGTCGCGGTCCTGCAGGCACTTCACGCAGAAGCGCGTGTCGGGGTTGCAGACGCCGCCGGGGCAGTCGCTGTCGCCACCGCAGAACTTCGGGATCGCCAGCGGCTTACAGAACCCGACCTTGCAGACGTAGCCCTTGGGGCAAGCGTGCTCGGGAGAGCAGCGGCTGCCTTCGATGGGCACTCGCTCCGCGCACCCCCAGACACACAAGCTGGCGAGCAGGCAGAGCGCCAGCCCGAGGGCCCAAGCGCGCGATAGTCGGATCAGAAATCCCGTTTCAGCGTGACTCCACCTGGCGAAACGCTGACCGAAAGCGGTGGTACGTAACGCTCTTCGGCAACGGGGCGGTCGAGCGCAAACCAAAGCGCGCTGCCCAGCACCGCTGCTCCGCCCACACCGTACATGACCCACGCGCCGGTCTGGAAGCGGTCGATATCCTCGTTGAGCCGCGCCCGCCGGTCGCCGAAGGTGTCAGGTCGCGACGCCTCTTTTTCCTTGGCCCGGGCTGCCAAAGAGAAGCCCAGCCCGCCCGCCAAGACCGCCGCGCCCGAGCCGGCCAGCCCCCACGCCCCCTTGTTCTCGTACCAGGGCCGCTCGACCAGACGCCGCACCTCCAGGCCCGGCAGATACTCACCGCCCAGATAGGCCTTGGCGTACTCGCGCCCGTAGGACTCCTGAAAGAGCGTGCGCTCGAAATAGTCCGACCCGGCCCCGCGCGCCGAGAGCACCGTCCGCTCGCGAGACTCCAGCTCCGACAGGTCCACCGGCCCCGACAGCCCGGCGGGCACCAGGTACTCCGTGGTCCCGCTGACCAACACGAAGGGCCCGGCGTTCGGCAGCGACAGCCAGAAGCGCTCGCCCGCGGTCTTATGGAAGTCGGCCTGACGCACGAGGTTGTCGTCGACGAGGTGGGCCTTGCCGACGAAGCTCTCGGAGACCCGGATGCGCGCCGGGAAACGCGCCGTGCGCAGGTCGACGAGGGCGAGCTCGGGATCCTCGAGCGGTGGCCGGATGTACGGCGTGATGCGGATGGTCGGGTTGGTGACCCGCGCGTTGGCCGCCGCGACGAAGGCCGCCAGCTCGCCGAAGGTGATGAGCCCGTCGTCGTTGATGTCCGCCGGCCCCAAAAGCGCAGACCGCACCTCGTGGCTGAAGATCCCCGACAGGTATTTGCCCCACTCGTGGGTCTCGGCGACCGCGCTGGACGCCAAGATCACGCCCACGTTCGGCCAGCTCTCCAGGCGCAGCGTCGTCTCGCCCGCCGGTCGCCGCTCGGGCGCCCCGCGGCTGTGTACCAGCAGCGCGGCGTTGCAGGCGTCGACCACCAAAACCACAGGCGCGCCCTGGCTCTCCGCGATGACATGGCGGTACAGGTCGCGGGTCGTGAAGTGCCCGTCGGCGAGGTGCACGTAGCCGCGGCCCTCGGCGTCGTAGTTTCCGTGCCCGCTGTAGACGAAGTACAGGATCGCCCGGTCGCCCGCGGCCCTCGCCTTGGCCATGGCCGCGTGGGTGCGCTCCAGCGCTGAGAGCACGGCGGCGCGGGTCGGCGCGGTCGTCGACGGCCGGCCCCACAAGGTGCGCGACTCGCTGTCAGTGGTTGTCAGGGTCTCCACGCGCTCGGCCAGATTTCCCAAGAGCTCGCCGTAGCGCAGGGCGTCGTCGTCGGCGTAGGCGAGGGGCGCCAGGGTGCTGTCGTCGGAGCCGTTGAACCCCACGACCACCGCGAAGCGCCGGTCGGCGGCCTCAGCGCTCGCCGCGCTCAGCGTCACCGCGGCCACCAAGGCGGCGAAGACCCAGCGCGTACAAGCCGGTTTCGTATCATTCACGGCTTGTCTCCTTCTGCTTGCCGGGCACCACGCGCGTCTCGAGGATCTGGACCACGTCGCCGGCGCCCAGGGCCAGCCGCTCGCGCAGCGCGCTCTCAAGCTCCGATGATACCAAGGCGCTCAGGTCGGCCGTGAGCACCCGGCCCACGACGTCGGCGTCCAGCGGCCGCCCCGTGAAGAGCGCGACCACCCGCAGCGGCCCGGCCTCGTGGCGCGCGGCGAGCTTGTTCTCCATCGGCAGCATGTGGTGCCGCTCGACCGGGATCGGCAGGCTCTGCGTCTCCTCGGGCGGCAGCGGCGCGTACCACGCCACCGGCCGGTCGGGCTGCAGTCCCACCACGAATACGTAGGAGATATCGGCGCGATCGTTGGATGTGTAGAAGCGCACCCAGTCGCCCAGGAAGGCCTCGCCCGACGCGACCACCTCGTACTCGGCGCCGCCCTCGGTGACCCCGGAGATGCCCAGGCCCACCAGCGGCGCCTGCACCTCGCCGCCACGCGCGCGCAGCGTCGGGTCGCCGACCTCTCCCCCGACCTCTCCCACGAGTCCCGGCGGCTGGACGAGCAGCAGCGCCAGCCCCGCCGCCACCGCCACGCCCAGCGCCGGCCAGCGTATCGCCGACCAGATCCCACGCGCCGCGCCCTGCCGCGCCGGCGCCGCCACGGCCCCCACGACCGCGTCCATCATGCGCCGCTCTTCAAAACCGCTCGGCGCCTCCGCACTCCCCGACGCCATCAGCCGGTGGGCCGTCACCGCGCGCCGATACACCGCGCGCGCCGCGTCGTCCTCGCGCAGCAGCCCACGCAGCTCGGCGTCCAACCCCGCGTCCCACGAACGCCCCGGGTCCAGATACCGTCGCACCAGCGCGGTCGCCCGCTCAGCAGCCTGTGATGCCATGGGCCTCCAGGTGCCGTTTCATGCGGCGGTGCACGGTGGCGATGATCTTTCGCAGCCGGTAGCGGGTCAGCCCCATCTCCTCCGCCAGGGACTCCTCGGCGCACCCATCGCAGAAGTACCGCTGGATGATGGTGCGCTCGCGCGGGTCGGTCAGGCTCTCCCGAAAGGCGCAGAGCACCGCGGCGGCCTGGTCCTCGAAGACCCGCTCCTCCGGGTCCTCCCCGACGGGCTCGGGCGCCTCGGGCCGCCGATCGAAGCGCTTCTGGCTCGACAGCATCTTGCGGATCGTGTTGTGGGCGATGCCCCGCAGAAACCCCGCGTAGGGGTCCACGCCGTTGTAAGACAGCCGCGCGCGCTCCTCGAAGGCGGCCGCAAAGATCGTCTGCCGAGCGTCGTCCCGGTCGACCGGGTCGAAGAACCCGCGAAACCCACCGAATCCGTGCGTGCAGATCGTGTGGACCAGCGGAATGTATGCCCGGTAGACCTGCTCCATCGCCCAGCGCTCTCCTCGTCGGAAGGCCTCTCTGCAGCGCGCGTCGTCGCGCAGCAGGTCGTCTCGCGTTGTGTTATCGGCCACTCCCGCTCCTCGTTGGGGGGACCGTGCGCTTCCTTTCGCGATGCCCGGGGCCTTCGTTGAGAAAAATCGGCGGAGGCGCGATCACACTTGCTCGTTCTGGGTCGCCGCGTCCCACGCGACCAGCCAGCGCGCGATGCGTTCGATGGACTCGCGGTCGCGCGCGTAGAGCCCCTCGTGCTCAGCCACCGCGAGATCGTCGGAGTAGTAGACGATGTCGTAGCGCGCGCCCCGCTTGAACGCAGGCTGCTCCGGGTCGGCGGGCGCGACGATGAAGCAGAGGGTCCGCGCGCCGTTGGTCAGCCGCAGCTCGACCACCGGCACCCAGCGCGGAAAGACCCGGGTGTCGACGATAAGCCAGCCCTCCGGGTTCGCCAGCCCCGGCCCCCCCAGCGCGCCCTCGAAGTCGCGCCGCAGCCGCTCAGCCACCCTCTGAAGTCCCGCGTCCGGTGTGTCCATGGGTCAATCCTACCCCCGGCCGCCCGACGAGGCGAACGCGCACAGCCCCGTAGCACGGGCCCTTGCGCCTCTTTGCCTCCGCCCCCTTCCGCGCTTGGCCGAAGCGAGTATCCTGGGGCGGAAGCCTGTCGATGCGCCAGCCCCACACCGGGCGCCAGCGCAGGTCCCGGAGCAGCCGGCGTGGCCGAGCCGAAGAAGATCCTCATCATCGACGACAGCGAGCTGCTTCGCTCGCTGTTCGCGGACTGGTTGCAAGAGAGCGGCTACGCCACCATCGAGGCCGAGGACGGCCGCGAGGGCATCAACCGCTTTCACGACTCTGCCCCGGACCTCGTGATCTGCGACCTGCGCATGCCCGAGGTCCCCGGCATGGAGGTGCTGGAGGTCATCCGCACCGAGTCGCCCGACACGCCGGTCATTATCGTCTCGGGTTCCAGCGAGCTGCGCGACGCGGTGCAGGCGCTCAAGCTCGGCGCCTGGGACTACCTGCTCAAACCCCTGGGCGACATCGCGGTGCTCGACCTCGCGGTGAAGCGCTCCCTCGAACGCGCCGCCCTCATCGAGGAGAACCGCTGCTACCGCGCCAACCTCGAGGCCGCGAACATCGAGCTCGCCGAGAGCCTGCTACAGCTCCAGCTCGACGAAGCCGCCGGCCGCCAGGTCCAGTTCGACCTGATGCCCTCGGCGCGCCAGCGCTTCGGCGACCTCGCCGTGACCCGCTGGATCCTGCCGTCCAGCTACCTGTCGGGCGATTTCGTCGACTACTTCGAGCCCGACGACCGCTACCTGGGTTTCTTCGTGGCCGACGTCGCAGGGCACGGCGTGTCCTCAGCCTTCGTCACGGTGGTATTGCACGACTTCGTCAACCAGCAGATCGAGGCGTATCGTCAGGGGCGCGAGCGGCTGGTCATCGAGCCCGCCGCGCTGGTCAGCCGCCTCAACTCCGAGCTCCTCTCGCGCAAGGTAAAGAAGTCATTGACGATTTTCTACGGAGTCATCGACCGCCAGGAGGACCGGCTGCGCTACGTCAACGCAGGCGCCTTCCCCTACCCGATGTTCCACGACGGGAATTCGGCGCGCTTTCTGGAGCATAAGGGCTTCGGCGTGGGCCACTTCTCGTTCGCGACGTGGGAAGACCAGGAGGTGGCCTTGCCTCCAACCTTCACAATAACCATCGTGAGCGACGGCGCCCTTGAGGTCATCGACGGCGAGCACGTCGTAGACAAGGAGGCACATCTGTTGGGAATGGTGGACGGAGCGGCCGGGCGGGACGTGACCATCGACACGCTGATGGAGCGACTGGGACTGGCCGGGGAGCGCGATTTGCCTGACGACATCACGTTCTTGATGGTCCGGCGCGGGGAGGCGTGAGCGTGGAGGGAGACATTCGCTACGCCAAGCAGGACGGCGTCTGCGTGCTGAAGCTCATCGGCGACATCCGCTACACGACGGGACCGGCGGCGGTGATCAGCCGCTCGCTGGACACCTTCTTCGACAAGCTCTTCGCGACCGGCGGTTTCCAGGACGTCGTGGTCGACATGACCGAGACGACCGCCATCGACAGCACGAACCTGGGGCTTTTGGCGCGGCTCTACACCTGGATGGAAGAGCACGGGGGCCGCAAGCCGACGCTGGTCTCGACCAACCCCGACGTGACGCGCACCCTCGAGAGCGTCGGGTTCGACAAGGTCTTCAACGTGGTCGGCGAGCGCCTGGCCGCGACGGGCGAGCTGACGAAGCTGCCGCTGGTCGAGGGCACCCAACGCGAGATGCTGCAGCTCATCCTGGAAGCCCACCGCCGCCTGATGGAGATGAGCGAGGACAACGCCGAGATGTTCGCGCCCGCCGTCGCGCTGATGGACGCTGAGCTGCACCGCGACCGCTAGTCGGGGAGCGGGTGTAAACGATGGGACGGCGGCAGGTGCCCGCGCGTAAGGAGCCACGTGGAAGCTGAGTTCAGGGCGCTCAACGCCGCCTTCATCGACCGCACGCTGCGCCGCTGGGAGGCGTGGATCGCCCACCGGACGCGGATGGAGCGGGGCGAGCTGAGCACCGAAGACCGGGCGGCCGCTGAGGAGGCCGCGGGCGCCGTCGAGGCCACCTTCGACGTCGAGCGCAACGCCATGCGCCGGCGCGCGATCGAGCTGGGGGCAGCACTCCCGCTGGACCAGATCGTCGAGAGCTACGGCCTCGACGCCTTCGAGACCTCGATCCTCGAGCTGGCGCTGGCGCCGCTCATCGACGTGTCCTTTCGCAAGCTGCTGGCGCGCTACAACAACAACGTCCTCTTCGATTTCGTCGACGCCGACCTGGCGATGAGCCTGCTGGTGCCGACCCGCGAGGAGCGGCTGGTGGCCCGCGCCTACTTCGGGGTGGAGGGCCGGCTGATGGCCCATCGGCTGATTACGCCGGTGGCGCCTAAGGAATCGAAGGGTACGGGGCTGCTCACGCGCGAGCTGCGGCCGCCCGAGCGGCTCGCCGACTACGTGCTGGGGCGGGAGACGCTGGACCCGACGTTGCGGATGCACGCGCAGCTGCTGCGGCCCGATCTCGGGCTGGCGGACGTCGTGCTGCCGGGCGGCACGGTCGAGGCGCTGAGCGGGCTGGTGTCGGCGATGCGCTTTGAGGCGCGGCCGCCGGGGATCAATACGGCGCCGCCGTTTCTGGTCGGGCGCGGCGTGGCGATCGAGGTGGCGGGGCCGCCGGGGACTGGAAAGACGCTGCTGGCGCACGCGCTGGCGGGCGAGCTGAGGCGGCCGCTCATCGAGGTCAACAGCGCCAGCCTCAACGGCGCGACGGAGTTTCGCGAGCTTGTGGACGGGCTCTTCAGCGAGGCGCGGGTGCAGGGCGCGGTGGTGTTGCTGGACCGCTGCGAGCCGCTGCTGGCGAAGAATAACCAGCGTACGCCTGCGCTCTTGGCCGCGATGGAGCAGTTCGGCGGGCTGGTGGTGCTGACGACGACGGCGTCGGACGACCTGGACGGGAGCGTCGAGCGGCACGTGGCGTGGAAGGTCGAGCTGGAGCTGCCGGACGTCGACGAGCGCCTGCGGATTTGGGAGCTGACGCGGCCGCGCGGGGTCGAGACGGCGAAGGACATCGACGTGGTCGACCTGGCCGCGCGCTTCGAGGTCACCGGCGGGCAGGTCAAGCGCGCGTGGGAGGTGGCCGAGCGCTGGGCGAAGGCGCGGACGGGCAAGGAGAAGAACGCCGGCAAGGTCACGCAGGCCGACATCATGCAGGCGGCGCAGGCGCAGATCCGCGCGAACATGAGCGACTACGCGGTGCGCAGCAAGGTCGGGCTGACCCTGGACGACCTGATCCTGCCGGACAAGGAGAAGGAGCTGATCGACGAGGTGCTGCAGGCCTGTAAGAACCGCGTGTTCGTGATGAGCAAGTGGGGCTTCGGCAAGCGACTGAGCACGGGGCGCGGGATCTGCGTGCTCTTCAAGGGCGAGCCGGGGACCGGCAAGACGCTGTGCGCGGAGATCTTGGCGAGCGAGCTAGGCATCAAGCTCTACCAGATCTCGATCCCCAAAATCGTCAGCAAATACATAGGCGAAACCGAGAAGAACATCGCCAAGATCTTCCACTCGGCGCGCGCGAATCACTCGATGCTGCTCTTCGATGAGGCCGACAGCCTGTTTACCAAGCGGGTCTCGGTCGAGAACGCCATCGACCGCTTCTCGAACATGGAGACCAACCTGCTGCTGCAGGAGATCGAGCGCTTCGAGGGCGTCTGCATCATGACGACCAACCTCGACAAGAACATCGACGACGCCTTCGCGCGGCGCATCCAGTTCAAGATCGAGTTCCCATTCCCCGAGTCGGAGTACCGCACCAAGATCTGGAAGACGCTGATCCCCAAGGAGTGCCCGGTGGACGCTGGAATCGACTTCAAGCGGTTGGGAGACTGCTTCGAGTTGTCGGGCGGGCACATCAAGAACGCGGTGGTGCGGGCGGCGTACCGGGCGGCGTCGCGGGATGGGACGGTGGAGTGGGCGGATTTCGAGTTCGCGGCCGAGCAGGAGTGCAAGAACGCTGGGAAGCTGTTCCGCACGTCGGCGATGGCGCTTTTGGAGGAGTGGTGAGCTTGCGAAACGGGCGGATATTGCTGGGTCTGGTGGTGGTCGCGGCGTGGGTGGCGGGCGGCTGCGGGGACGCGGGGGCCGGGACCGACGGCGGCGCTGACGTCGTGGCGGACACTCCCGGCGACACCCCTGGCGACGGGAGCACGGACGCCGACAGCGGCGCGGACACCGAGGTCGTGGGCCCGGTGGAGGGCAGCGTGGTGCTCAACGAGGTCTTCGCCGAGGACGGGCCCGGCGACTGGATCGAGCTTGTGAACCCTGGCGAGACGGTGGTGGACCTCAGCGGCTGGGCCGTCACGGACTCCGACCCCACCCACGTCTACACCTTCCCCAGCGGCTCGAAGCTGGGGCCGAAGGCGCACCTGGTCTTGGTTCGGGACCCGGCGAAGGGCTTCGACTTCGGGCTCTCGCCGGACGACTCGGTGGTCGTCTACAGCGCGAAGGGCGCGCAGGTCGACCGCGCCGCGTGGCCGCCGGGGGCGATCCTGGGCGGGCGCAGCTACGGGCGGATCCCCGACGCGACCGGGGAGCTCGGCGTGTTGGCCACCCCGACGCCCGGCGAAGCGAACGTGGCGAACCCCGACCCGACCTGCGGGGCCGGTGGGCTCGAGATCGGCGAGGTCTGCGATGGCGCTGAGCTGGGCGGCCTGACCTGCGAACATCTGGGCCTGGGCGCGGGGCACCTGACCTGTGCAACGGGCTGCGATTCCCTGGACACCTCGGGCTGCGGGCCGCTGGTCGGCAGCGTGCGCATCAACGAGCTCGAGTCCAGCGGCACCGACCGCATCGAGCTTCGAAACACCAGCGACAAGGCGGTCTCGCTCGACGGCTACGTGCTTGCCGACGCGCTGGGCGGCGTCTACCTCTTCGGCGCCCAGGCGCAGCTAGCGG
>JAWKRR010000073.1:0-32695 GCA_041389525.1 Myxococcota bacterium
GGTGAAAATGCGCTCGTAGGCCGCGTACATGGCGTCGTAGCTGGCCTTCGCGCCCTCGGCGTCTGCGTCGAAGGAGTAGGCGTCCTTCATCATGAACTCGCGACCGCGCATCAAGCCCGCTCGCGGTCGCAGCTCGTCCCGGAACTTCGACTGGATCTGGTAGAGGTTCACGGGGAGCTGCCGGTAGGAGCGCACGTCGGTGCGCACGATGTCGACGATGACCTCCTCGTGGGTCGGTCCCAGGCAGAAGTCGTTGCCCTTGCGGTCCTTGAGGCGAAGCAGCTCCGGGCCGTACTTCTGCCAGCGGCCGGACTCTTGCCAGAGCTCGGCGGGCTGCACGGCGGGCATCAGCACCTCTTGGGCGCCGGCGGCGTCCATCTCCTCGCGGATGATGGCGGAGATGCGGTGAACCGTGCGCAGCCCGAGCGGCAGCAGGTTGTAGATGCCCGCGGCGAGCTGGCGCATGTAGCCGGCGCGGACGAGGAGCTGATGGCTGACCACCTCGGCCTCGCGGGGGGCGTCGCGGAGGGTGGGGGCGTGAAGGGCCGACATGCGCATGGGAGGCCTCCGAGATGTCCTGTTCGCGCCGCCGGCACGAGGCTGGCGCGGGCCGCTGGTACTACCAGAGGTGCTGCGCGGTGTCATGACCCAGAAATGCGACGGCCCCAAGCTCTCGGGAGAGTCGGGGCCGTCGGCGTTCACTCAAAGGGGCTCGTTAGAACCCGAAGTCGTAGCGGCGGTAGAGGCCGCGGAGGACCTCAAGGCGGCCGATCAGCTGCTGGAGCTCGCTGAACTGGTAGTTGTCACCCAGCGCCTCCGACTTCCGCTCGTTGGCCAGCGCCACGATGCGGGCTGCGGGCCAGTAGCGGTTGCCGTGCGCTTCTTCGTCTTCGCTCGGCACCATCTGGCGCGGGGTCAGACGCTGGGTCGGGTCGGTCTCGTCGGGATCGTAGTTCGCCCGGTAGATCTTGCCCGACAGCGGGTCGGCGTACTCGATGATCTCGAAGCCCGCGGTGGTGGCGACGTCGGTGCCATCGCCCTTGAGCCACAGCCGAGTGCGGTCGACGAAGGTGCGGTCGAAGTTCCCGCTCATCCAGGAGATGCCGTAGTACATCGCCAGCGCCGGGAAGCGGAACTGCGTGGTGGGGAAGCTGTACTCGGGCTCGGGCTGGATCGGCTCGCAGTTCGCGTAGTACGCGTCGAGCTCGGCGTCGGTGCCGAACCACATGCGCGGCTTCACCCGCACCGGGGTGCCCGCGCCACCACAACCGCTGACGGAGGGCGAGGGGCCACCCTCGTGCTCCAGGCACCAGCCCATGCCGACCGGCTCGCTGGTGAGCAGCGACGAGAAGAGGTTCTGCATGCGCTGCGGCCAGACGTCGGCGAAGTTCAGGCGGAAACGCTGCACGTCCGACGTCGTGTCCGACCCGCGCACGAAGATCATCTGCGGGTAGGTCATCATCTGGATGGCGACGTACCGGTCGTAGTAGGTGCCGGCCCGGGCAGGTGTGTACAGGTAGCCGTCGTAGTCATACGACGGGTAGATGGGCCGCGCCCCGACGTCTTCCCGAATCTGGATGAAGTTGCAGTACTGGTTCTTGCCGTTGCCGACCGCGGGCTCGTACTGCCGATCGGCGACGTTCCAGGCGTAGAGCGCGTCGGAGGGGCGCCCGAAGATGTTGGCCATCTTGGTGAAGATCTCGCGCGCCGCCAGCGTGTCGCCGAGGCCGCCGTTGACGTCCATGTGCCACGGCACCCCGAACTTCTTCTCCCACCAGTCGGCGCGGTTGTAACGGGCGTAGTTGTAGGCCCAGTGCTCGAAGTGCTTCCGCCACTGGAGCTGCTGGCCGTAAACCCAGCTGAAGTACGAACTGTTCGGATCCCAGATGTCGCTGTCGCGCTTGTAGGCGACGAAGGGCCAGTACTCCTCGTAGTCGTCCATGCTGTTGGCGACGATCTCGAAGCCGTCCGCGCCCTCGTCACGGGTCTGGCATG
The DNA here is from genome assembly GCA_041389525.1 of Myxococcota bacterium. Classification (GTDB taxonomy): domain Bacteria; phylum Myxococcota_A; class UBA9042; order PHBI01; family JACKFB01; genus JACKFB01. The sequence goes on from JAWKRR010000073.1 coordinate 1,996, forward strand.
TGGGCGAGCGCGAGTTGTACTCGTCAGAGCAGAAGCGGAACGGGACCTCGACCATGCCGGCCTTCGTGCAGAAGAAGCCCGAGGGGAAGGCCTCGCAGTAGGAGCCCTGCTCGCCGCACACGCTGGAGCGGTAGGCGCTGTCGAGGAAATCGCAGGACTTGGGCTTGCCGTCGGCGTCCGTGGCGATGAGGTCCTGCCACGGGATGAGCTTGCGGTCCTGCATGGCCGCGACCGAGCCGAAGACGTTCGGGTAGTTGGTGTGGTGGATCTTGCGGAAGACGCGCGCCAGGGGCAGCTCGCGACCCACGTTGGTCACCGGGTAGTTCGTCGGGTCGTCGTCCTCGGGCTCCGACAGGTAGCCGTCGGCCTCAAGCTGCGCCATGTCCGGCGGCTGGTTGAAGACGTGGAGCAGGCCGCCGTAGCCGAAGTGAATCGCCGCGTGGTCGTAGGAACCCAGCCCGCGATAGCGCGCGTTGAAGCCGGACCCGTACTCCATGACCGAGTTCTGCTGGTACTCGCGGATTCGCGACACCACCTGGTCGGTCGTGTCGGACTGCCACAGGTTCTTCGCGTGGTACTTGCCGTCGCTGCCGACGAAGCCCTTGAGCGCCCAGTAGTCGGGGAAGTAGTTCAGCGCGTCGGTCGAGGACGCGAAGTTGTGGCGCAGGCCCACGTTGTGGCCGACCTCGTGCAGCGCGACCGTGGACCAGATGCGGTCCTGAGTCTCGACGAAGACGCGCGCACGCACCGCCTCGACGATCTCGCGGAGGGCTAGCTGCGAGCGGCGAACGCGGTCGTCTTTCACGTCGGCGTAGAGCGCGTTCGGGCCCCAGTAGTCGAGAGCCGGGTCGATCGCGTTCACCCGGGTGATCTCGGCGCGAAGCTGGTCGCGCAGGTCCGCCACGTTGCAGGGCGTGACGCAGAACTTGCCCGAGACCTCACCCTGCGAGAGCGCGGTGCACACCTGCTTGCCGGTGCAGACGCTGTCGCTGCTCTCGCACGAGGCGCCGGGCTCAGAGAAGGCACCGAAGTTGAAGATGAGGTCGGGCTGGTTGGCCAATCCGTCACAGGCGGCCTTGTCGTACTCGCTCTTGTACTCGAGACCGAGGCCGCGGAACGTGTCGTCGAACTTGTCGCCCATGCAGATCGTCTGGTGGCCCAGCGCAATATCCTGCTTCTCCTGCCAGAGGATGTAATCCTCGGTGGCCATCGCCGAGGGGTGCACCATCGAGCGCAAGAAGCCGTCGGGGTCCTGGAGATTCTTCAGGGTGTCGACCGGGAGGCCGGCCATGGTGGCCATCTCGGGGTTCTTCCAGAGCAGGGCGTCGTACTCATCGGTGCCCTTTAGCCGGGCGATCGACGCTTCCGCGATGTTCGTGTCGGTGGTGGGGAGGCCGAGGGTCGTGAGCGCGGCGCCGATGCCCGGCTCAAGCACTGCGGAAGCGGCGATGCGCGCGTCCTCTACGGTGTAGCTGCGCGGCCCGTTTTGCGTACCCTTGACCGTACCCGCGTTCACCTTCGAGATGATGTTCTCGGCGTCGGTGACGTCGCGGAAGCTCTGCACGCCCGCCTCGTACTCGATCATGTCCATGGCCGTCTGCGCGCCCTGGCGGATGTTGGCGGTGTACATCCAGGCGTAGGCGACGATGGTCTCGCCCGTCAGCGGGTCGGAGTGCGCCGGGCCGTAGCCGTACAGCCCGATCTGCGTGGGCTCATTGACGCTGACCAGCATGTTGTAGCGGGCGTCGCCGAGGTAGCGCGGGCGCTCCATGTCCTTGCAGAAGGCGGCGTCGGTCTCGGCGACCGGACCACCGGCGGCGCGCGCGGCGTCGGCCTCGGCCTGTGTGTTTTCGCACAGCACGAACATGCGGCCGTTGAAGCCGGGGTCTTTGAGGGCGCGGACGGTCTCGACGAAGGGCTGATTCCACTGGTCGGCGAGGTCAAGAGCGCCCGGCACCAGCTCGCGCGGGAACTCCGGCGAGAGGTAGTACACGACCGGCTTCGGGTTCATTTGGGTGTAGTCGAGGCGACCGTCGGCGCCCACCACGTACTCATCCCAGATCCGGAAGCGCTGAATCTGACGGGCGGCGTCCTGGTAGGTGATGCCGAAGTAGGTATCGTAGTCGGCCCGCTCGGCGCGGAAGTAGCCGAACTTACCCAGCATCTGGTCGTTGTAGTCGAAGGGCTCGTACGAGTTCTCCTCGGGCACGCGCATGAACGCCGTGCGCACCTGCAGCTCCTCCGTGTTGCACTCGTAGTAGCCGCCTGTGTACCAGGGGAAGAACAGGCAGGTGGGGACCCAGCCGAAGCCGCCGTACCAGACCGACGGCGCGGTCAGCCAGTGCTTGACCACGAAGTCCATGTAGTTGCCGTCGTCCTCAAAGCGCAGCTTGATCTCCTCGGGACCGACCTCGCCTTCGTAGACAGAGCCGAGTGAGAACTGGCCCGAGATGCGGGCCTGGCTGCCACCGCTGTCGTTGGCGAAGTCCACGCGGATCGACTGACGCTCCCACCAGAACTTCTCGCTGGAGTCCTCGACGACGACGTTGGACTCCTCACCGGTCAGGGTGTTGTAGGAGCGGCGGACGTCGACGTGGGCCGAGATGGGGAAGCGGGCGAGCGGCGAGCTGCGGAAGACGTAGCGCGTGACTTCCTTGGTCGTGCCGTCGGCCATCTGCTTGGTGGTCGTGACGGGGTCTCCGTTCGCGTCCAGAAGCGGCGTGTCGGTGTCGCTCTTGATGCTAGCTCTCGACCCCATCGACGAACTCCGTAGGTCCGGTAGAAGTAGAGGAAGTCCTCTTCGACTTCCCAGACGCCCCGGAGCAGGTCGCTCTGCACACCCTTGAAGGCGTGACCGAGGCGTAGGAGCGCCTTGACCACGGTATCGAGTAGATACCACTCGCCTTCGAGCTGGACTTCATCGATGATTCCCGGGCTGGACGCGGTCGATCGTTTCGGGATCGGCGCAGCCGCAAAACGACGTGACGAGCGCGGCGAAGGCGAACGCGGCAGCGCGAAGGGTCGCGAGCGCCGAGCAGATTAGAAGTACGAGTCATTCGAGGCCATCCCGGTGGTGGGCGTACAGATCATTTCTGGTACTCCTAGAGCCCGGTCGAGGCGCCGAAGGTTTGATTCAAGCCGCGCAAGAGGTCGAGCATCTCGCGCACTTCGTGGAGGCGCCGCTCGAGGTCCTTCTTGTCAGCGCCAGTCGCCTGCTCCCACTGCGTGGCGAGCGCGCGGGCCTTGTCGATGAGCACGGCACCTGCGGAGATGCTGGTCTCGCCGAACGCGGCGTAGTTGTTGTCGTAGGCGACGTAGACCTTCCCGCCGATCGGGTCGGCGAATCGGTGGGGCTGGATGCCAGCGGCCGCCGCGTGCTCGTACCAGGTCGCCTCGCCCTCGAGGAAGACGGCCGTCGAGTCGACGAACTGCGGGTCGAAGCCGGCGAGCGGGTAGGCGAGGCCGAGGAACGCGGCGTAGAGCTGCAGCGTGAACTGGTTCAGACCCGGCGCGACGTTGACGCCCACGTTCGCGGGCTGACGCAGCGATGACGACGGCGCGGCGTACTTGCCCTGAATCGCGCGTCCAGCGAAGAGCGGCATCTCGTCGGCGACGATGCCGCCGAGGAAGCTGTTCATCTCGGACGCGAAGACCGTGTTGAACCCAATGGTCGCGCCGCCGCCGGCGATCTGCTCGCCGACGGCCGTGTCGACGAAGTACGCGGTGGAGTCGGCCAGCGTGATCAACGCCGCGATCTTCTCCCAGAAGCTGCCGAACCACGGGGTGCTCTGCGTAGGTGTAGCCCAGCTCGTAGCCGAAGCGGGTGTACGGGTAGCGCCCGATACCCAGCGGGATGTCGAGCTGGCTGCCCGGTGCGCCGGTCTCGAGGCTGGTGTTCACGTAAGCGTTGCGGTTCGTGTCGAAGGTGTACGAGCCCGGCGCCGGCGACGAGACGATGTCCTGCAACGGCGGCCAGACGCGTTGCGCGCGGCACGCTCGAAGGTGCGGCCGCCGAGCGGGCTGTCGCGCCACGACTGGTACCAGCTGTAGCGGAAGAAGAGCGCGTCGAAGAACCCGTAGTACTGGCCGGCGTCGCCGATGACGCGGAAGTAGCGGTCAGGATCGGTTGTAGTAGCCGAAGCGCTTCGTACTGGCCGTAGTAGAGGCGCTCGCGCTTGAAGGCGTCGAACACGTAGTACTGCTCGAGCTGGTCGACGGCGTTGCCGGCCATCTCCTCCATGTCCAGGCCCTGGTCGAAGTAGTAGCAGCCGGCGTTGCCGCGGTACTCGTCCGAGCAGTAGGCGTAGGGGACCTCGATGGACTCGAGGTCGATGTACTCGCGCCGGTCGTTGACGACCATGTCGCGCTGGTACTTGACCTGGTCGTAGGGACGGGGCGTGCGCTTGAGGTTCTCTTCGACCCCGATGTAGTTCGTGAGGTAGTCGAAGACGTGGTAGCCGCCGGTGCCGCGAGTCGGCCAGTTGCGGGTGTTGTAGAAGAAGGACAGGTCGGTCAGCGGCTGCCCGGTGACCTCAGCGCCCGACTGGACGCGCGCGTCGAGGCGCGAGCGGTCGGTGTAGGTGTCGACGAGCTGCGTGTAGCCGTAGCGGATGGCCGCGTAGTCGTACTTGCCGAGACCATGGACGTCGCTGTTGATCTTCGCGCCGTAGTCCATGACGGTCGAGTACTGGAACTCGGTTCGCTTGGCGGCCTTCTCGTTGTCCGTGATGAAGCCGCGCGGGACCATCTGCTCAATGAGCGAGTGGCACCGCGTGGCGAAGCACAGCTCGTCGGTACCGCACTGGGCGTTGGTGCTGCAGGAGGTGTCACCGACCGGCTGCGCACACACACCCGTCGGGACCTGCGTGGTGGCCTCGGCGTTCGTCGGGGCGACGCACTCGCCGGCCTGGCAGATACCCGAGAAGCAATCGCTGTCCTGGGTGCAGGCCTGGAAAGCGCAGACCTGCTTGGTGTACTGGTCGCACCACGAGTTCTCCTGGCAGAGGATCACGCTCTGTTCGCGAATATTGTAGTACTCGTCGAAGTAGTTGAACGCGTCGGTGGAGCCAGAGAAGTTGTGCCGCAGGCCGATGGTGTGCCCAACCTCGTGCTCGAGCACGCCGCGCAGAATGCGGCGCGAGACCTCCTTGCGGAACTCGACGGGGTCTAGACCCTTGGCCTCGAGCTCCTTGGCGAGTCCCCACAGGGAGTCGTCGACGAAGTCGGCCATGTACATGTTGCGCTCGGCGAAGAAGCGCGTGCGGTTCTCTTCGGCCCGCAGGGCGCTCTGGCTGGACCAGCTCGCCGGCGAGAGGAGGGCGTTCAGCTGGTCACGGCTCATCTCTCCGGCTGGATCGATCGCCTTCTCGGCGACGCGGACCTCATTGTTGATGAGGAGCTGCTCCATCCAGGTGCCGCGGACGCGATTGAGTCGATCCTGGTAGTAGCCGGGGTCGACGGTCGGGAAGGCCTGCTCGATGTCAGCCTTGAGCTTCTCGGGGTGACGGAGGTGCTCCATCATCTCCGGGAACTCGTACATCTGCGGGATGCGCGCGGCCGTCTTCAGGTTCATCGCCGGGTGGGCGTGACCCGTGTGCAGGTCGATGCCCTTGTGGTCGCGCATCGCGGCGTGGGGGTCGATCTGGGCGCCCGCGCCGGCCTCCGCCGTGGCGGCGCCGAACTGAGTCGCGAGGTCGGGATCTTCATCCGCGGCCTTGTTCTTCAGGTACTCGCGCACCCAACGACCGGTGACCATGTCGTCCGTGCTGATGTCGCCGTTGATGAGCCCGAGGATGTCCGCAGCGTACTGGCCGTAGCTGAGCAGGCCGCCGCCGTAGATGTTCGCGGTGGCGGTGATGATCTGCCCCGTCTGCGGGTCGGCCATCGACGGGCCGTACCCGAGCGGGCCGGCACGCATGGCCTCGTTGACCCAGTAGAAGAACGAGTAGCGGATGTCGCCGATCTTCTTCGCGTCGGTCGGGTGCGGCACCAACTGCGTGTCGTTGCACGGGTTGTAGAGCTCGCCGTCGCGCGTGTAGGTGTACCAGGCGTCGCCGTAGTAGCCGCCGTCGCGGTCGGGCTCCCCCTCGAGGATGGTCGCCTTGGTGGCCTTGGCCGACGTCACGTTGGCCTGGTCGAACGCCTCGTTGGCGTCGAACTTGTTTTGGCAGAGCAAGAACATGTCCGGCATGTCCCGCTTGATCTCCTCGCGGCGGGCGATCGCCTTGTCGTCGAGCTCGGCGCTCCAACCCACGCAGCGGCCAATGCTGTTGGTCGTGTAGCAGGTGAGGTCGCCGCGTCCGCCGGCGGGGGTCACGGTCGCCCGAATCAGCGAGCCCGAGAACACCTGGTAGGGCGTGAATTCCCAGTAGGAGATCGCCTTGCCGAGTCGCACGCCGGTCAGGGCGAAGTCGAGGCGGGCGGTGTCGGCCGCCATGTGGATGAAGCGGACGCCCTGGTTGCCGCCGTTCAACGGCACGCCGTAAACGCGGACGTCCGTGCCGTTGTAAACCACGGTGTAGGAGGCGTTCGCCGCGAGGTCGGCGGGCAGCGTCGCGACCTGGGCGCCGTCGCGGACGACCGTGAAGCTCAGCCCCGAGCCGGGCGGGACGGCGCCCATGAAGTTCACCGTCGCGAGGTCCTGCGGGTCGTAGTCGCGGGTGGCGTCGTACTGCCCGCCGGGGATCGTGACGCCGTTGACCGTGAGGCCGAGGTTTCCGGCGTCGGGCGCCAAGTGAATGAAGCGGACCAAGGACGCGGCGGGTCCGAGGCCGAGGGCCGCCACCGTGGACTGGTCGATGGTGTCGTGGGTGATGACGCTGGCGGCGCCGCCGTAGATGACCGATGAGCCGCGGTTGCGCGTCGCGTTGATGCGCTTGACCACCGGCTGGCCGCCGAGGGTGCACTGCCCGCTCGAGCAGGTCTGGCCGATCGCGCAGGGCGTCGTGGCGTTGCAGGTCCGCGGGTTGCCGCAGAACCCGTCGCCGCCGCACTTCGCGGTCCCGCACTGCCCGTCAGTGTGGCAGGGGATGCCGCTGTAGGAGTAGGTCACCATCTCGTCGAGCAGGATCCCGGGGACCGTGCAGTCGGCGCTGGTGGTGCAGGAGCGCGTCTCGGCCTCGCCGCGCTCGTCGTACAAGAGCAACCAGGAGACGGCGTCCTTGAAGACGTCGTTCCAGCCGGCGGCCGTCGCGTAGGCGTCGGCGATGAAGTCGGGGTGCCAGTCGGTGTTCAGGTGGTAGATGATCGGCCGCTGGCCTCGCTCGCTGTAGCGCTTGGCCACCGGCGTCGCGCAGTAGCCCTCACCGAACCAGGTCTGGTCCCGCTGGCAGCGCTCGCCGTCCTGGGTGTTGCACTCGTAGTCGTTGTGGCAGGCCAGGGTGACTTCATTGCCGCTGTCATCCACGGGCTTCTTGAAGTCGTAGGTGTCCTTCCAGATGTTCCAGCGGTTGGCGAACGCGCGCTTGCCGTCGTAGCTGGGTCCGAAATCCTCGTCGTAGTAGGGGATCTCAGAGGAGAAGAAGCCGAACTTCTCCTGCTGCTCGTTGTTGTGATAGCGGATCGGCTGGTAGTCGCGCCGGGGGTCGAGGCGGCGGAAGCTGTTGCGGACCTTCACCTCGGTCTTGGCGCAGTCGTAGGGGCTCAAGCCGAAGGTGCTGCAGTAGTCCTGGCCCGCGGACCAGACGTCGGAGCGCACGATGAAGTCGAAGTAACCGCCGTCGACGTCGATGGTCATCTCGTCGGGCTCGCCCTGCTTGTCCTGGGCCACAAAGTAGCTGTCGGAACCCTGGCCGCCCTTGAGGTCGTAGAAGAAGTCGCGGACGTCCTGCTGGTGCCAGCCGACGCGGATGAAGTCGCGCTGCCACCACGGGCGATCCTTGGTGTTCTCAACGACCTCGTTGGACTGCGCGCCGTTGTAGGTGTTGTAGTCGCGGATGACGTCGAAGTGGCTCTTGATGGGCCACTTGGCCAGGGGCTGGCCGACGTACATCTCCTGGAACTCGTCCCGGTGGTCGGGGTCCCAGTACTTGCGGATGCTCTGGAAGCGGTAGCCTTCCTCGGTGCCGACGACCGTCTCGACGATCGGGTACGCGATGAGCCACTTCTCCTGCACGTCGAAGATGATCTTGGCGGTGCCGCCGAAGTTCGTCTCGCCGGTGAAGCTGACCGCGGAGCTGTAGGGCACGTCGGCTGTCGTCTGCACGAAGAGCCAGTTCCCCTCGAAGAGCCGCTTGTCGATCTTGTCGCCGTCGGTGCGGTTGACGAGGCCGACGTCCTCGACGCACGCCGCGAATGGAAGAGCGAGCGCGAGGGTCGCGACGAGGGCCAGAACCCGGCCGCGGCGCGTGAAATTGGAGACGACATGCATGAGGGAAACCTCCGAGGGTGCCCAGGAGAGGGCGGGCTGCCTGAACGGCGCGGTGCTACAGGGAGCCAGTAACCGAGACGCTGACTGTGGTGATGTTGTCGGGAGCGCGTTTGAAGTCGAGGACGACGATGTCGTTGCCCTTGTCGCCGAGCGGCCGGAGCGTGCTCGTGTCGAGTGAGGCGCCCACCGTGAGATGGTCGAAGATCGCGTAGGAGAGGCCCAGCGAGCTGGTTAGCGCGTCGACCTGGCTGCGCCCGGACTTCGCGTTGTCGCTGGAGAGGCCGTCGATCCCGTAGCTGCGCACGCCGTACGCGTGAGCCATGGAGACCGCGCCGCTGAGCGCCAGCCCGTCGACGATCTCCCAGCCGATGCTGAGGCCGTAGCCGACCGCGAAAGACGTCACGCCGGCCGACGGGATGAAGGTGCGGTCGCCGCTGGCGCGCTCACCGGAGAAGAGCGAGGTCAGGTCCTCAAGCTCGGCGACGCCGGCGATGGCGCCGTTGTCGAAGCCGGGCTCGGACGGGTCGCGGCCGGTCGGGCACTGGCTGCCGTCGGGCCACTTGTCGCAGTCGATCTGCGGGCTGCGCGAACGCATGAAGTGCTTGGTCAGGTTGGCCAAGGCGCCGAAGGTCACCGGCCCCACCTTCCACGAGAACGCGAGCCCGGGCCGGATGCTGGCGACGCGGGTGAGGAAGCGGCTGGCGCGCGAAGTGGGGACCAGCACCGCGAAGGAGCCGGAGAGGCCCAGGCCCTTGTCCTTGTTGGAGTAGATCGAACCGTGGCTCAGGGTCAGCGCGAGGTCGCTCCAGAGGAAGGTGTTCTTCGCGAGCGGCGTGCCCTGGTCGGGGATGTTGAACCAGGTGCCGGAGATGCCTGCGGAGATCGAGACGCCGGTCTTCTTGATCGGCACGACGAAGACCGGGGTGATTGCCGACACGACGAGGTCGTTGCGCTGCACGCCCTTCACGAAGGTGCCCAGACCGACCGAGGTGGTCCAGGTCAGCGAGGCGCTGAACGGCAGGTCGAGTCCCGACTTGTCCTCGGCGGACTCCGCGGTGGTCACGACGCTGGACGACGGGCCGCCCGCGGGCGTGGAGACCGGGCCAAGCGTCGGGACCGCCGGGGCGGGCTGGGGGGCTGGCTCGTTCTGGGCGAGGGCGGGCGTGCCCCACACTAGGCCAACAACGACAAGCGCGGCCGCTAGACGGGCGCAGGCCCGGGCTATCGGACGCGTCGTCTCAGAATTCGGGAATTTCACGGGGGGAGGTCCTGTTGGTGCCCTTCGCGGGGCACTCCTCATGGCGGAGCGAGGCGAAGCGTTTACCGAGTGCTTGTCACGAGTGTCAAGCTGCCGGCCCCGGCGTCGTGTCGCCGGCACCGTGGTCGCTGATTAGGCGGGCACGAGGCCCAGTCCCCCCCAGCGTCCTTGGTATACTGGGGGAAGGGGCCGCGAGAGACAAGCTGCAGGTGACCGGCGTTTTGCCTGCAGTTTCAGTCTGTTACGGCTCGTTCGCTAGAATGAACCCTCGGGTGAGCGCCGGGGCGGCAGCGCAAGGCGAGGGACGCCTTGCTCGCTCGGAGGCGCGGGCTCTATGCTTGGGAGTCCCAGGAGGTTCGGTCATCAGCGCGCAACTCAGCGGCAACACCACAGGCCTGAAGCCCGCCCAGCGTCACGCGCTCGAGCGCATCTTTCGCCGCACCGTGCCCACGTCGGAGGTCATCACCGGCGAGCTGGCTCACTTCATCGCGCAAATCTCGCGCGAGATTCGCCGGCAGGTCGGCGTCATCCTGGACCGCCGCGGCCACGTGCAATTCGTCGTCGTCGGCGACACGCAAAAGCTGATGTTGCCGGACCTTGGGCGGCACCGCGCGGGTCGGGGGCGATTCCGCGGGCTCCGCGTCGTGCACACGGTGCTGTCGGGCGAGCGGCTGGACCGCGACGACCTCACAGACTTGACCCTGCTGCAGCTCGACCTGATGGGGGTCATCGACGTGGACTCCGAGGGCCGGGCGGTCTCCTTGGAGCTGGCTCACCTTGTACCGCCGCGGGACGACGAGGCCCTGTGGGAGGTCTTGCCCCCGCGCGCGCTGCACGCGGTCGACCTCGATTTCCGAGGATTTATCGAGGATCTCGAGGGGCAGTTCGCCGCCTACGCCCGCACCCAGGACGCCGGCGACGGCTCGACGCTGGCGGTGGCCGTGCACGTGGCGACCGGCGACCGCGACCCCGACGAGAGCCTCTCGGAGCTACGCGAGCTCGCCCGCACCGCCAACGTCCACATCGTGGAGACGCTCGTGCAGCGTCGACGCGCGCCCGATCCCCGCTACGTCATCGGCCGAGGCAAGCTCGACCAGCTGATGCTGGCCTCGATGCAGCGCGGGGCCGAGCTCATCATCTTCGACTGCGACCTGACGCCCGCGCAGGCGCGCAGCATCGCGGAGATGACCGAGGCCAAGGTCATCGACCGCACCCAGCTCATCCTGGACATCTTCGCGCAGCGCGCGACGTCGCGGGACGGCAAGCTCCAGGTCGAGCTGGCCCAGCTCAAGTACCTGCTGCCTCGTCTGGCGGGCAGCGGCACCGCGCTGAGCCGCCTGGCAGGCGGCATCGGCGGCCGCGGCCCTGGCGAGACCAAGCTCGAGGTGGACCGGCGGCGCGCGAAGGACCGACTCGCTTACCTTCAGAAGCAGGTCGAGGGGCTGTCTCGCGAGCGCGCTCATCGGCGTGCGCGCCGGGTCCAGAGTCACCTGCCCGTGGTCGCCATCGTCGGCTACACCAACGCCGGGAAGTCCACGCTGCTCAACGCGCTCACGGGGGCGGAGGTGCTGGCGGAGGACAAGCTCTTCGCCACGCTGGACCCGACGGCGCGGCGGCTGTCCATGGCGACGGGCCAGCTCGTGCTGACCGACACGGTGGGCTTCATCCGCGACCTCCCCGAGGACCTCGTGGCGGCCTTCAAGGCGACGCTGGAGGAGCTGAGCGAGGCCGACGCCCTCATCCATGTGGTCGATATCTCGACGCCTGATTGGGAGGCGCGGATGGCCGCGGTCGGCCGCGTGCTCGGCGAGCTGGAGCTTCAGGAGAAGCCCGAGATCGTGGTGTTCAATAAGTCGGATGCTTACGAGGGCGAGGCGTCGCTCGCGTCCCTGTGCCGGCGAACCCTCGCGACGCCCACCAGCGCCCTCGACCCGAAGAGCCTGGGCCCACTGCTGGAGCGGTTAGCGCCCCTCGGCCGGCGCGCGCAGCCCTGGGAGCGCGACGCGGCCGAGCCGGTGGCGGCTACTTGAACGCGTCGGGGTTCTCGCGGAACTCCTTGTCGAACGCGTCGTACCGCTCGGCGACCACCGCGGTGTAGGCCTCGCCGGTCTCGTCGACCGCGAACGTGATGATGAGCTTCTTGTTGCGCGCCCGCACCGCGTCGAGCTTGCCGGCCGCGGCGGCCGCGTCGACCTCGCTCATCATCGTCAGGCCCTCGGCCGCGTTCCGGGCCAAGCCGGCCAGCGTCATCGACTCGCCCAAAAAGCGCGTCAGCGGCCGCGTCACGGCCTCGTCGGCGCTGCCGACGATCGCCTCGAGCACGGGCTTGGCGCGCTGAGCCTGGTTGGCCTTGAGGCACACGATGCTCACCGCCGCCACCACCGGGTTGCTGTCGGTGGCGTGCTTCATGAAGATCGGCACCGCGCGCTCGGCGTGGCCGCCGTCGTACACGTCGAGGCACAGGTCCATCACGGACTTGCGCGCGGGGATGTCCGTCGTCGAGTAGTCCACGTCGTCCTTCAGCAGTTTGAGGACGTCTTCGAGGCGCCCGACGCCATCGAGGCGGATGATGTTGAGGGCGCCAAGCCAGCGGTCACCGGGCTGTTTGGCCTCCATCAGCTTCAGCAGTCGCTCGACGATGCCGGCGGAGTCCTTCGCCAGGGCGGGGGCCTCCAGCATGCCGATGGCGGCGTTGAAGGCCGAGTTGCGGATGTCCGCCTCTTTGGTGTCATCGAGATAAATATCGAGAAGATAAGTCGCCGCGGCCGGGCTCTCGGTGCGGGCGAGCGCCTCGAGGTGATGGATTCGCACGCCGATGTTGCTGTGCAGGCGCTTCATCGCCTCCAGCAGCAGCTTCGTGGCCTCCGGATCCTTCGCGTCGGTCAGGTAGGTCAGCATGCGGTCGACGGCCAAGCCGTAGCTGACCAGGACCGCGGCGCCTCGCCAGCCCTCGGGCCCCAGATCGGCGATTTGGCCCGAGGTCATGCGACGCTCGACCCTCTGCTTCACCTCGCCCTCAGGCGTGTCCCACTGCACGTCGGCGAAGGCCCAGTCAGCGACCGCCTTCTGCACGACCGCGAACTGCTCGACGCTGACGTAGCGCTGGAGCTGCATCAGCGCGTCTTTCGACTCGTACTGGGCGTCGTCCTTCTTGACGAGGTGGTCGAGCAGCTCGGCCTGGAGGCCGGCGACGACCTCCGCGCGACCGGCGGACTCGGGGACCTCATCGAGCAGCAGCCGCAGCTTGCTCGACAGCCCCTTCTCGACGATCACCTCGAGGGCGCGAATTCGTGTCGGCACAGGCTGCAGCGGGTCGGACACGACCTCGCCGATGCGCTGGATCCCCAGATCATTGTGGGTCCACTTGTGCAGGTCTTCCTCAGTGACCGGTCCCTGGCACGCCATCACACCCGCGGCATAGAGCACGGCGAGGGTGGCGCCCCATCGCGGAAAGACCTTCATTCGCTTACCTCCCAACGATTTCGCGGCATCATCGTGTCCCCCCTGGGGGGTGTCAAGCTGGACCATCCGGTTGGATCCGGTCGCGGTCGTCTTCCCCGGACGGTCAGATCGGCGCTATACTTTCGCTCCGCCGCCCCTGATCGCACCGTTGCCCGCGCGGCCCCGAGGAGCTCATGGCCGAGAACTCGGCAGATTCGATCCGCGCCCAGAACGCCAGGCTGGAGGAAGAGCTCGGCCAAATCGCCGAGGGCATCCGCCAGCTCAAGGTTCAGTACGATCGGTACTTCATGGGCCTGGACCGCATCCCGCCGCTGAAGGCGCGGGCGGAGCTGGAGCGCTTCGTCCGGGACTCGAAGCTGGGCAAGTCCCACAAGACCGGCGTGAAGTTCCGGTTCCGAAACATGCGGCAGAGCTTGATCAGCAACGCCACCCGCTGGGATCGCATCATGCGCCTCATCGAGGAGGGCAAGTTCAAGCGAGACCGGAACGCGCTGCAGGGCATGGGCGTGCGGACGGTGGAGGACGAGCCCAAGGCCGGAGCGCCGACGACGCGCGGGGGCGGGGCCTCGGCGGCCGCGGCGAGCGACGACCCGACGCGCAAGGTGTTCGAGACGTGGCAGGCGGCGCAGTCGCAGCTCGGGAACACCGCGAAGGTCGACTACGAGAAGTTTCGAGACAAGCTGGAGCGGCAGAAGCAAGAGCAGATCTCGAAGCATGGCTGGAAGGACATCGACTACGCCGTGCGAGTCAAGGACGGCAAGGTCGCGCTGGTGGCGAGGCCCGTGAAGGGCGAGGGCTGAGCGAGCGGGCTGGCGTTGGAGGCTGCTCCGACGCTCGAACCGAACGCGGGAGCGCTCGCTTAGCCGGTCGCGCCCTTGATGAGCGGGTCGCCGAACTCAGGCAGCGCGTCGGGCGGCGGGCCGTCCTCGCGGGGGATCTCGCGGTCGGACTCGATAAACCAGGTGCCCTTCTGATAGCGCCAAATCTGGCGGCGGCGCTGTTGGTGCACCGTGACGTCGCCTACGCGGTGGAAGATGAGGTCGACGAGCAACACGGCGTGCTCGCGGCCAACTTCCACAGGTTTGATCTCGTAGTCGGCGATGTTGAAGACGCTGCCGGCCCGCTCCTGGCTGTGTAGCCAGGCCTCGCGGACCTCGGGCGCCACGGAGACCGAGGCCTCGCGGAAGCGCTGCCAGCGCAGGTTCTCGTTGAAGCGCTGCGAGTCGTCGCGGAGCGCGTCCTTGTTGGTCTGGTAGGCCGGAGAGCAGGCGCCGAGGGCCAGCAGGAGCGTCAGGGCGAGGGTGGATTTCTTCATGCCGAGGGGCTCCGGCTCACGGTGCTGCGGGCGAGGGCGAGGTCGGCGCGAGTGATCTCGCGCGTCAGCCACGCCACCGCGAGAAAGGTTACTCCAGCGACCAGGGCGCGCACGAAAATGACCAGGATGCCTTGGCCGGGGACGAGGGCGGCGAGGCCGAGGGCGGCCGCAGATGAGGCGGTGGCGCGGATCAGCGTGAGGTAGGGGAGCGCGACCCGGAGGCGGCGGGCGAGGACGATGGCGGCGGCGAGGAGGACGGCGACGTTGGCGGCGAGGACGACGAGGGCCGCGCGGAAGAGCAGCTCGCCACCCGGGGGGGCGGCGCTGACGACGGGGTGCAGGGCCACCAGCTCGAGGGCGGCGGCGGAGGCGGCCAGGGCGAGGGCGTCGAGGGGGTGGCCGGCCGCCGTGAGGATGTTGGCGAGCACGTAAAAGAGGGCGAAGGCGGCGGTGGCGCCGAGGAGGGGGAGCAGGGTGGGGGCGGCCACGGTGTAGGCAGCGCCGAAGAAGCGGTCGAGGAGGGTGTCGCCGCCGGCGGCGATGAGGGTGGAGAGCAGGAAGACGAGCAGGGTCGAGGCGCGGACGGCCTGGAACACGTAGGTGCGGGTGGCGGCGCGGTCGGACTGGAAGGTCGAGCGCGAGATGAGGGGGAAGATGACGAAGGCGATGGCGACGACGGCCTGGTAGGGGATGAGCGAGACGTTCTTGGTGGCCTTGAAGAGGCCGGCGAGGGCGCTGGTGGCCTCGCGGGCGAGGTCGGCGCCGGGGGGGAGGGCGGACGGGTCGACGAGGCCGGTCAACCAGGCGGTGTTGCCGGCGGCGATGGCGGCGCGGACGGGCTCGAAGGCGGCTTGCTTGACGATGAAGAGGTCGGCCTGGAGCAGGACGTTGATGCAGAAGACGTAGCCCATGACCTGCAGGAGGAAGCCGACCAGCGGCGGGGCGGCGGCGCCGGGCGGGGCGGGGGGGACGATCTTGGCGGTCACGCGGTAGGCGGCGAGCGCGATGATGAGCGCGGTGATGGCGAAGCCGCCGAGCGCGCCTTGCACTCCGTAGCCGGCGAGGACGAGGCCGACCATCAGCAGCAGCTTGAGGGTGGCGAAGGCGATGTCGAAGGAGGCCTGGAGGGCGAACCGGCCGAGGCCGTTGATGACGCCGATGAGGGCCGCGTAGACGGCGTAGACGCCTGTGACCACGGCGGCGATGCGCAGGTAGGGGGCGAGGCTGGGGTCGCCGAAGACGACGTTGCAGATGGGGGTGGCGAAGAAGACCAGCAGGCTGAGGGCCGCGGCCCCCACGCCGGTCTGCAGACGAAGGGCGGAGCGGCGCACCAGGGCCGCGGCGTCGGGGCGCTCGCTGGTGCGCTTGGAGACGGCCTGGAGCACGCCGGCGACCATCACGGCGTTCAGCACCGCGATGAGCGTGTTTACCAAGCCGAAATCGCCGAACTGAACCGGGTCGCCCAAGAGCCGAGGCAGGCCCAGGTTCAGCAGCGTGCCGCAGACCAAGAACCAGCCCTTGGCCCCCGTGATGAAGAGGAAGCCGCGGCGGGCGTGGCGAGCTTCGGCGGCGTTGGCGTTGCTCATCGGGCCTCCTCGGGTGCGGCGGCGCCGCGGGGCCCTCCGGTACCACAGGGTGGGGGCGGGTGAGAAGGTGTTCCCATCTTCGGACGGAGCGGGGCGCTGGCGACGTCGTTTCGGGGGCTTGCGAGGGGGGGCGCTCGCCGAGCGCGAGGAGCCGACGCGCGGGAGGCCGCGAAAGCGCGTGAGCGGGCCGGGAGGCGGGAGAATGTGGGGACGCCCTCTGCAAGGCGCTCAAGAAATCGGCGTGGCGTGACGAAGGACTACGAGACGACTCACGCGATGCGCGCTGCCGAGGAACGGAGATGGGGCGACCACAAGCGACGATGGATGCGGCCGCGATTCCCGCCAAGCGCGGGCTCGTGGATGAGCAGCCCGAGGGGACGCGCACGCAGGTGGCGATCCTCGTGGCGCTCTTCGTGGGCATCGGGGTCATGACCGGCGTCGCCATCAGCCTTGGCGCGTTCGGGGGGCCCGGGCAGGAGGAGTTCGGCTGGACGAAGCCGCGCGGCGTCGATCCCAAGGGGGTGGCGCGGGCGAAGTCGCTCAAGGCGGGGGCCGCGGCCTCCGTGGACAGCCTGCTCGCGCCGGTCGCTGACTCCATGCTCGAGGAGGCGCTGCGCGATCTGCCCGAGGGGCTCGCGGAGGCCTCCGGCTCGAACCCCGCGCAGGCCGCGCACACCGAGGCCCCGCCGACTCCCAGCGACGTGTACCACGACCTCCGCGACGCGGACGGGAAGGCGATCCCGTCGACGCCGGGCGCGAAGTCGGTGACCTTCGGCGGGATGCCCGAGGTGCGGCCGAAGCAGGGGGATTCCAAACGCGAGGCCGCCGGTGCGAGCGTCGGGGCAAACGCCGAGCCCGACGACGCGGCCGCCGCGGGGCGAGCTCGGAAGGCCGAGGCGCCCGCCGCCAAACCGACGTCCGCGATTCCGGCCGCCAACGTCGGGGCCGCGCTCAACACCGCGCGGCGGCAGATGGGTGCCGGAGCGCCCGACCAGGCCATCGAAGGGTTCCGGGCTGTGCTGGCGGCGGATCCGACCAGCAGCAAAGCGCGCCTCGGCTTGGCTCAAGCGCTCTACGAGAGCAACCGCACCACCGAGGCCCGCGGCGAGGTCAAGCGCTTGCTCGAGGCCGAGCCGACCCACGGTCGCGCGCTCTTGCTGATGGGCTCTATCGCCCAGGAGCAGGGGCCGGTCTCCGAGGCGAAGGCCTACTACAAGCTCTACCTGAAGCACTACCCGACCGGCACCAGCTCCCCCGAGGTGCGGGCGATTCTAGACCGGCTCTAGCGGGAGTTCTCGCGACACCCGTCGGCCCGAGGCCGCGCCCATGAAGGGCGTGGTGTCGCCGGCCTAGAACGGGATGTCGTCGTCGTCGTAAAACCCGGGGTCGTTGCCCTGAGGCGGTCCGCCCTGCGCAGGAGCACCGCCGCCCGTGTCACGACCGCCGCCCGTGTCGCGACCGCCACCCATGTCACGACCGCCGCCCGTGTCGCGACCGCCGCCGCCGCCGGTGTTGCCGCCGCGCTGCTGACCGCCGCCGCCGCCGTAGCCGCCGCCGCCACCACCACCGCCGTAACCGCCACCACCGCCGCCGCCGTAGCCGCCGCCCTGCTGCGCGCCCTGCCCTCCGGACTGGCCGCTGTCCAGGAAGGTCATCTGGTCGGCGATGATCTCGGTCGTGTACTTCTTCTGCCCGCTCTGCTGGTCATCCCACGAGCGCGTCTGCAGCCGCCCCTCGATGTAGACCTTGCGCCCCTTCGCCAGGTAGCGCTGCGCCAGCTCCGCGAGCTGATTCCACACCACCACGCGGTGCCACTCGGTCTCCTCGCGGCGATTCCCCTCGCGGTCCTTGTAGTTGCGCGACGTCGCCAGCGACAAGGTCGCGACCTGCTGTCCCGACGGCGTCGTGCGCACCTCGGGGTCGGCCCCGAGATTCCCGATAAGAATCACCTTGTTGACACTTCCGGACATGGCTAGATCTCCCCGCGCACGAGCTCGATGAGGGTCATCACCGCGAAGCCCGTGCCGCCCTTGGGCACGTAGCCGTCAGCCTTGTCGGCGTAGGCGGGGCCGGCGATGTCCAGGTGGCACCACTTGGTGTCCCCGACGAATTCCTTGAGGAAGAGCGCGGCCGTGATGGCCCCGCCCCAGCGCGCGCCGACGTTCTTCAGGTCGGCGTTCGGCGTCTTGAGCATGGACTCGAGCTTCTTCTCAAGCGGCATCGGCCACACCGACTCGCCGGCGGCCTTGGCCGCGGACTGGACGCGCGAGCCGAAGGCCTCATCGCTGCTGAAGAGCCCGGCCGTGTTGGGCCCGAGCGCGATGACGCAGGCGCCGGTCAGGGTCGCCAGATCCACGATGCGGTCGACCTTCAGCCGCTCGGCGTAGCACAGCGCGTCCGCCAGAATCAGCCGGCCCTCCGCGTCGGTGTTCATCACCTCGACGGACTTGCCGTTGAGCGAGCGCACGATGTCGCCCACCTTGTACGCGATGCCGTTCACGAGGTTCTCGGCCGACGGGATGATGCCGTGCACGATGTACGGCGAACCCAGCGCGGCCACGGCCTTCATGGCTCCCAGCACCGCCGCGGCGCCGGCCATGTCCATCTTCATGTCCTCCATCGATGCCGAGGGCTTGAGGCTGTAGCCGCCGGAGTCGAAGGTGACGCCCTTGCCCACCAGCGCGATGCTCGGCGTCTTCGCCTTCGCGCCCTTGGGCTTGTACGTCAGGTGGATGAAGCGCGGCTCCTTGTCGCTGCCGATGCCGACGGCGTCGAGGAGGTTCATGCCGCGTCGCTGAATCTCGGCGCGGTCGAAGATCTCGAGCTCGAGCCCGTGCTCGCGGGCGATCTCGGACGCGACCTCGGCCAGCCGCTCCGGCGTGACCTCGATGGGCGGCCCGTTGACCAGGTCGCGGGCCATGTTGACCGAGGTCGCCACCGTGGCCGCCTGGCTGATCGCGGTCTTCGCGGCCTTGGCGTCTGCACCCGACGAGGCCAGCACGAACTTCACGCAGGAGGCCGCCTCGTTGTCGCTGGTCTTCCACTTATCGTAGCGATAAGCCCCCAACACGGCGCCCTCGACCGCGGCGCCGATAGACGGCAGGTCAGCGGCCAGCACCAAGGCGGCGCCCTTCAGCTTGCGCGAGTTCGCCTCCTTGACCAGCAGAGAGGCCAGCCCGCGCTGGTCCAGCGCCGTGGCCGCCCCGGCCTTGCCCGCGCCCAGCAGGAGCACCCGCTTCGACTTGCCGTCGGGCGTGTGCACCAGCAGCCGCTTGCCCGTCTCGCCCTTGAACCCCTCTTCCTTCGCGATGCGGCTCAACATCCCGCCCGTCCGGGCATCCGCCGCCTCGAAGGCAGCGCCGCGCTTGGCGTCGTCGGCGAAGACCGGGACCCCGAGCAGCGGGGTCTCCAATGTGGCAACGTCAGCCGTATGTAGCTTGAATTCCATGAACTTACAGTTCTCCTCGTGGCCTTCGATGCGGCGCGTGATCGGCCACTGTTCAAACCACAACAGGGGTCCGGCCGCAAGCCTGTGGGCCCGCTTGAGGCGCTTGCGCGTTGGCTGGCCGGGGGCGCGCGCCTCGGCTACCATGCCTCGCCATGCATCCCATCGTGGTTCACAAATACGGCGGCAGCTCGCTCGCAGACCTCGACCGCGTCCGCGCCGTCGCCCAGCGCATCGTCGACACGGTGCGCGCCGGACACCGCGTCGTCGCCGTCGTCAGCGCGATGGGGAAGACCACCGACGAGCTGCTCCAGCGCGCCAAGGGCCTCGCGCAGAACCCCAACCCGCGCGAGCTGGACATGCTGTTGTCCACCGGCGAGCGCGTGTCGACGGCGCTCTTGGCCATCGCCATCAGCGAGCTTGGCACGCCCGCGGTGTCGTTCACCGGCTCGCAGTCGGGCGTCATCACCAACACCCGCCACAACCGCGCGCGCATCATCGAGGTCCGCCCCTACCGCGTGCTGGACGAGCTGGACGCCGGCAAGGTCGTGATCATCGCAGGCTACCAGGGCGTCAGCTACGCCCGTGAGATTACGACCTTGGGCCGCGGCGGCACCGACACGACCGCCGTCGCCATGGCCAGCGCGCTGGGCGCCGAATACTGCGAGATCTGTAGCGACGTCGACGGCGTCTACACGGCGGACCCGCGCATCGTGACCGACGCCGCGCGCCTGGATTCGCTCGATCACGACGCGATGGTCGCCCTGGCGCGCCACGGCAGCCGCGTGCTGAACCAAGACTGCGTCGAGTACGCGTCGCGGCACGGCGTCGCCATCTTCGCCAAGTCCACCTTCGGGCCGCGGGACGACACCGGGACGGTGGTGCGCGTCAACCCGGGCGTCGAAGCCTCGCCGGTCACCGCCATCGCCCACCGCCTGCGCCTGGGCGAGATCACCCTGGCGGCCGACCGCGACCCGGGGGAGCTCCTGGACGCCATGGACCGCCACGGCGCCTATGCCGAGGCCCTCGACGGCGGCGGCGACCGACCGCTCAACCTCTCCTTTCCGCTCGACGACGCCCACCGACTCGAGGCGCTGGGCGCCCGGCTCCGCGAGCTCTTCGGCGACGCGGTGACCCTGCGCACCGACCGCGGCAGCGTCACCGTGGTGGGGCACGGCCTGGGCGACGAGCCCACGCTGCTGCGCCGTGTTGTCGCCACAGCCCGAGATCTCTGCGGCGGCACCCCGCCCCTTCGCCTCGGCCCCCTCGCCGTCACCCTGACCGTCGCCGAGGCGCAGGTGGCCGACCTGGTGCGGCGGCTGCACGCCGAGCTGCTCGGGGGGCGCGCGTGACCCGCTTTTTCGTAGTCGTCGCCTTGGTTTTTTCAACCTACGCCTGCGGCGGCGGTGGCAGCAGCGGCGGCCCGGACGCGGGCGCACCCGACACCGTCAGCGACGCCGGCCGCGACGCCGAGCCCGACATCGACGACCCCACCGGCGACATCGGCAAGCCCGACACCCCCGGGCTGGAAAATGCGCCGCCCGTGCTCGCGCGCATCGGCGACCGGGTCGCCACCGTGGGCGAGGCGCTGACCATCGTGGTGGAGGGCGAGGACCCCGACCAGACGCCGCTGACCTACAGCGTCTTCGGCACGCTGCCCGAGGGCGCGAAGTTCATCAAAGCCGAGCGCCGCTTCGAGTGGACGCCGCAGACCGCGCCCGACACGGTCTTCCTGACCTTCGTCGTCAGCGACGGGCAGGCCTTCGACCGCGAGACGGTGCGCATCGAGGTCGTGACCGAGAAGGGCGCGCACGAGCCGGTCTTCACGGCCATCGGCGACCAGATCGTGACGGTGGGCAAGGCCTACGACCTGACGCTGCGCGCCACCGACGCCGACGGCGACACCGTGGTCTACGGGCAGGTCGGCGACCTCCCGACCGGCGCCACGCTCAACGACCAGACCGGCGTCTTCTCGTGGGTGCCGCCGTCGACCCTGGCCGGCAAGACCGTGCGCGTGACGTTCACCGCCAGCGACGGCGCCCTCACCGCGCGGCTGGAGGTGAGCTTCGTCGTGCGGGTGACCGGCGGCGCGGGCCCGGGACCGCCGGTCTTCGGCGCGCTGGCCCCCGTGACGGCGCAGGTCGGCACCCCCGTCACCGTGACGCTGGCCGCGACGGACCCCGATGGGGACACGCTGACCTTCGCGGTCTACGGCGAGAACCTCGACGGCGCCTCGCTGTCCGGCGCGAAGTACACCTACACGGCCCCCGCCGCGGCCGCCGGCAAGGCCTTCGTCGTGACCTTCTCGGTGACCGACGGCGTCTACACGGCCTTCGCGTCGCTGGACATCACGGTCGCGAAGACCACGACCACCGGCAACCCCGACTGCAAAGACGACGCGGGCGAGCCCAACGAGAGCGCGGCCCAGGCGACGCCCTTGGCCATCGGCGACCTCGCGGCCAGCATCTGCGACACCACCCTGGTGCCCATCGACCTCGACTGGTACGTGCTGACCATCCCGGCCGGCCGCACGCTGGAGCTGGACATCAGTTTTGACGCCGCCGCGGGGGACCTGGACCTCTTCCTGCTGGACTCGGCGGAGAAGATCCTCGCCAGCAGCGAGACGGCCGCGAGTGCTGAGTCGCTGAGCTGGGCGGCGAGCAGCGAGACCAAGGTCTACGTGGTCGTCGCCGGCGTGGGCCAGGAGAGCTTCCACATGGCCTACGCCCTGAGCGCGAAGCTCACCGAGGCCGCCCAGTGCACGCCGGACGCCAGCGAGCCCAACGACAGCTTCGGGGCGGCCAAGGCGCTGCCCCCCGCCGGCTCGCAGCGGTCGATCTGCCCGGGAGACATCGACTTCTACTCGGTGGAGCTGGGCTGCGGGGAGACGCTGGTGGCCAGCCTGGACACCCTGGGGATGGCCGACCTCGATCTCGGGCTGTGGCGTTCGGCGAGCGACACGGCGCCCGTGGCGCAGTCGGCCACGCTGGCGTCGGTCGAGACGGTCTCGCTGGCGAAGATCCCCTCGGCCGGGACGTGGTTTTTGCGGGTCTCGGGGTATCCGCCGGGGTCGGCTGCCGGCAGCTACACGCTGAGCGCCGAGCACAGCGGGGCCTGCGCCGAGGACGCGCTGGGCCCCCACGCTACCGCGGCGAGCGCGGCGCCGCTCAGCGGAGCCGAGGGCGAGCACCTCGGGCTGCGCGTGTGCTGCGCCCCCGACTGGTTCTCTGTGACCGCACCGCCGGGAGACGACGTGCTGGTGGGCGCCACGGCGACGGGTCCGGGCGAGCTGACGCTGACGGCCTTCGCGCCGGACGGGACCACGCCGCTCGACTCCGGCGGGCCCTCGGCGACCACCGCCACCGTCGGCGCGACCGTGCCGGCGGGTGGCTCGGTGCTGGTCCGCGTGCAGGCGCCCATCGGAAAGACCTACGATCTCGAATGGTTGGTGAGCAAGGGCGAGGGGCCGCCCCCGACGGGGTGCACCAAGCTGAGCTGCCCGCTCTACGACGTCTGCGACGCCACCAGCGGCGAGTGCGTCAGCGACTTCTGCCTCGACGCGGGCGAGTGCCCTGGCAGCCACGCGTGCCTCGACACCTACTGCGCGCCGCCCTGTGCGGTGGCCGCCGACTGCCGAAAGGCGCTGGGCTACACCTGCAAGGGCTTCTCTGACGGCCTGCACTGCGGCATCGCCGGCTCGGGCGCACCCGGCGGGGCCTGCTACGACCACGTGGACTGCGCCGCCCAAGACGTGTGCACGTTCTCGGCCGCCAAAGGCTATTGCGCCACGCTCGGCTGCAGCGAGGGCGGCGTCACCTGTCCCGCAGGCACCACCTGCCGCCCGCACCCCGCCGGCGGCACGCTCTGCGCGAAGCAGTGTTCAAAATCCAGCGATTGCCGAGTCGGCGATGGGTACGATTGTACGGAGGGCGTGTGTCTGCCGAAGTAATCCACGATCCGCGGGCGCTCGTGCGCTCCGCCCACATCTCGACCTTCGCGCACATGGGCGAGGTCTACGTCTACCACGACCTCTACGGCTTCATCCTCAAGATGAGCCCCGATATTCTTGAGTTTTTGCAGGCGTTTCGCGCGCCCGCGGACCCCGAGAAGGTGTGCAGCAAGTTCGGCAACGCGTTCGGCGAGCAGACGCCGGAGAGCTTCGTCAGCATCTTCCAGCAGTTCAAGTGCCTCGCGACGCCGGGCGAGGACGAGCTGGACGGCCTGTGGGACATGGTCGGGGTGCCCGGGCCGTGGAACGTCTGGCGCCTGGAAGAAGACGGCGGGCTGACCTTCTTCACCGCGTGGGGCGAGCGCCCCGTGGCGACGCACCGGCTGAGCGCGGAGGAGACCGCCATCTGGAGGCGGATGGACGGCGAGGTCCGGCTCTCGGCGCTGGCGGAGGAGTTTGGAAAGCCCGCGGTCGCAGCCCTGGTGCAACGGCTGGCCCACCACGACCTGCAGGCCTTGAAGCTGTCGGGCGTCGGCCTCTCCTTTTTCAAGGGGCGCCAGCACATGCAGCCGCCCTACCTCACCAGCACGATGCCCTACGCGGACTATGACCCCGACACGGACCCGGCGCCGGTGGCCCTGGGCGATCTGCCCAACCCCGAGGCGTACTACCGGGGCGCGATCGACGACGCGGACGCCCAGTTCGACCATCAGGAGACGACGCTCTCGCACCTGTTCCGCGACCCGCACCCTGCCCTGGCCGGCCGCCGCTACGGCGACGTGCTGGTGGCCGGACTGAGCGCCCGCGGCCTCATCGCCGAGGGCCCGCTCCGCGTGCTGGAGATCGGCGCCGGGCTGGGCAAGGTCGCTCGCGCGGTCATCGAGTCCCTCCAAGCCGCCGGCCACGAGGTCCGCTACGACATCCTCGAGCTGTCGCCGACCCTCGCCGCGCGGCAGCGCGAGGAGCTCGCAGACCTGCCGGTGACCGTCCATCAGGGCGAGGCGCTGTCGGACCCGTGGCCGGGCGAGGGCTACGACCTGCTCATCTCCAACGAGATGGTCGGGGATCTGCCGGCCGCCCGCCTCACCCACGCGGAGGCCCGGCTCGACGACGAGTCGCTCGAGGGCGACGCGTTTCAGGCCCACCTGGCGTCCTTGGGACCGGCCGGCGAGGTCGCGGCCCGCTACACCATCCCCATCGGCGACGCCCCGGATCCCTTCTACGTCAACGTCGGCGCCATCCGCTTCGTCGAGCTGGCCTTTGAGGCCCTGCGCTCCGGCGGAGCAGCGTTTATCAGCGAGTTTGGCGAGATGGGGCGCTGGCCGATCTTGTCGACCCAGCTCGACCACCCGGAGCTCTCCATCCACTTCGGGCACCTGATGACGGTCGCCAAGGCGGTGAGGTTCGAGGCCGACTTCGCGTACGTCATGGACCTCATCGACATGGACCGCGACGTCCGCGGCCTCGCCACCACGCGCAGCTACTTCCGCGCGCTGGCGGCCATGCTCGCGGAGGCGGGCGTCACGCTCGAGAAGCGCGCCTACACCGACACGATGGTCGCGGAGCTGCTGGGCGGCGCCATCGACCCCGAGCGCATCGGCGACCTGCGCTACGACAAGATCGAGGACCGGCTGATGGGCCTCGTCCCCCACGAGTTCAAGGCGCTGCTGCTCAAAAAACCCTGAGCGCGGCGGCCTGGGACGCCCGGCTCAAGGTCAACACCCTCTCAGAGAATCCGCGCGACCAGGTCGTAGTCCCCGGCCTCGACGATCTCGGCCTTCACCATGGTGCCGGCGGGCGCGTAGCCCTCATTGATGTAGGTGACGCCGTCGATATCGGGGGCCTGACCCTGGATTCGCCCTTGCAGCAGCAGGTCGGTCTCGGTGCTGGTGCCCTCGACCAGCAGGTCGACGACGCGGCCGACCATGGCCTGATTGATCTCGCTCGAGATCCCTTGCTGCAGCGTCATCAGCCGGTGGTAGCGGTCGTCTTTGACGATGCCCATGACCTGGCCTTCCATCCGCGCGGACCGGGTGCCGTCTTCGCGCGAGTACTTGAAGACGCCCACGCGCTCGAAGCGGCTCTCGGCGACGAAATCCAGCAGCGCCTGGAACTCCTCCTCGGTCTCGCCGGGGTGGCCGACGATGAAGGTGGTGCGGAAGGTCATGCCGGGCACGTCTCTGCGCAGCTTCTCGATGAGGCGGCGCGTGTCGTCTTCGGAGAAGCGGCGGCGCATGCGCTCGAGCATCGGCTGGGCGATGTGCTGTAGCGGCATGTCGACGTACTTGGCGATCTTCGGCTCGGTGGCGATGAGCTCGACCAGGCCGTCGGTGAAGTTGTGCGGGTAGCAATAGAGCAGGCGGATCCAGCGGATTCCGTCGACCTTCACCAGCTCGCGCAGCAGCGCTTCGAGGCTGGCGGCGTCCTTTCGGTCGTCGCCGTAATGCGTCAGGTCCTGCGCGATGAGGTTGAGCTCCAGCGCGCCGCCCGCCGCCAGCTTGCGCGCCTCGATGACGATGTCGTCGATGGGGCGGCTCTTCTGGCCGCCGCGCAGCTTGGGGATGATGCAGAAGGCACAGACTTGGCTGCAGCCCTCGGCGATCTTGACGTAGGCGCTCCACACCGGCGTCGTCAGCAGGCGCGGGCTGTAGGCGTCGTAGTTGTAGCCGGGGCGGCCGACGACGGAGCGCGCGGCGGGCTCGGTGGCCTCGGGGTTGCCGACGGCTTCGGCCACAGCGGGCTTCCCGTCCAGGATCTGACCGATGCGCCAGTGATCGCCCGTGCCCAAGAAGAGGTCCACCTCGGGGATCTCCTTGGTCAGCTCGGACTCGTAGCGCTGGGCAAGGCAGCCCGCCACGACCAGCTTCTTCGCGGTCCCCGACTCGGTCTTCGCCCGCGCCAGGTCGAGGATGGTGTCCACCGACTCCTCGCGCGCCTCTTCGACGAAGCTGCAGGTGTTGACCACGAGCAGGTCGGCCTCTTCGGCGTTGTCGATGACCTCGTAGTGCCGCTGCGCCAGCTCGCCGAGCATGATCTCCGAATCCACCCGGTTCTTCGGGCAGCCCAGAGACACAAAGAAGACTTTGCCGCCCGAAGGCGGCGCGGTGGTGGGCAGGTCGGTCAGGTTGATCGTCACGGGTCGCTTCCTCCACCGCCCGGCCCGCGCGATTCGAGATCCTCGACGCGCACGCCCTTGGGCACCTTGAACTTGAACCCTTCGGGCTTGAGGTCCTCGTAGGAGGCGCCCTCGAACACGATGTGGCTGACGTTGTCGAGCGGGTCGACCAGCTCGGTCGCGCGGATCTCGAAGGTGCCGGGCGCGACCATCAGCCGAAGCTTCTTGTAGTTGGTCTGCGCGTCCTTCGGGGCAAGCGCGAGGACCACCAGCCCATCCTCGGGTGCCTCGAGGCTGACGTTGAACTCGGCGCGCAGGTCGCCCTGGCCGACCAGAAACTTCAGCGCCGAGTAAAGCTCGCTCTCCCGGACGTCGAGCTTGTAGACGACCTTGTCGTCGGGCTCGTAGGACCAGAGCACCGAGCCGTCGGAGACGTAGTAGACCTTGTCGGGCTGGGTGTAGTCCCAGCGCATCATGCCGGGCTTCTTGAAGTAGACCATGCCGCTCTTCTTGAGCGGCCGCGGCAGGTGCTTTCGCTTCACGGTCTGGCGGAAGCGGGCCTTGAAGTCGGTGACCTTCGCGTAGAAGGCGTGCACGCCGTCGACGGCCTGGTCCAGGGTGACCTTGGAGAGGTCCGCGGCGGCGGGCGCGGGGTCGGCGGCGAGGGCTTGGCCTGCGGGGAGCGCGAGCGCGAGGAGCGAGGCGGCGACGAGGAGGCGCGCGACCCTGGAGGACGGCGACGAGGTGCGACGCGGCCCTGCTGCGCGCGGCCAAGCAGACGCGACCGGAGCTGCGGCGGTTAGGTCTCGGGACATAAGGGAAACCTCCGGCCCCCGTGCGGGGGCGAGCGTAGTACCGAACGCGGCACCTGCTGTCAAAGGGCGGGACGGTAGCAGGCATTCCGTCGCGCCGAGGGGTGCGGACGCGCGCGGGGGCCGGACCATTCAGAGCGGGCGCAGGCGTCGACAGGAGGCCGGGTCGCACGGATACTGACGGCGGCTCGCACACAAGAGGCCCAGTCTCCATGTCGATGAAATCGGTCGTGACCCTGATGGTGGTCGTCGGTGCCCTGCTCGGGGCGTACTCGCTGCGTCTGCACGAGCACCTGCTGAGCGCGGACGAGTCCGAGGCGCGCCACGCCTGCCGGCAGCTTTGTAAATTGGGGCTCATGGACGCCGCCGGGGCGACCGATACAGCCTTGGCGGGCATCGCGAACGCGGTGGCTGCGACGGCCTGCACCACGATGGACGACGAGACGCAGCTACTCCTCGACTGCCGCGACCGCCTGATGGGTCTCGGCATCAGCGTCGCCACCTATCGGTGTGTGGTGCGAGCCCACAGCGCCGAGGAGGCGCGCGACTGCAGCGGAGACCTCAAGTGACCCACGACGGAAGCCTGGCGGAGCTCATCGAGCGACTCGGCGCAGGGCGCGAGCGTTTCGACCAGGAGTTCGCTCGCGATTTGGCGCGCGAGCTGCACGCGCACGCCGACCGTCTGGAGCTGCCGATCATCGAGGGGCTGGGCCTGACCGACGTGTTGGTCAGCTTCAGCATGGACCGCGAGATGCGGCTGGTGGTCACCGGCTACCTGCCGGCGCACCCAGGCAGCGTCACGGTACGCTGGGACGAGCGCGAGTTCCCCTCGGTCCCCATCGCGCTGCTCGCCGAGCCGCGTGACGAGCCATACCTGTTCGCGACGCTGGACTTCAGCGTGCGCGGGCGCGGGGCCCGGCTCAAGGCCCCCTCAGGCGCGTGGCCCGCGGGCACCCACGTCCATGTGCGCGCGCTGGCCACCGTCGGCGATCGCACCGAGTACCGCGTCGAGGCCGGGGGCCACAACGCGTCGGTCAACGCCGACGAGATCGAGCTCGATTAGCGAGGCGGCGCCTGCCGATTAGAGGCAGAGCGGGTTGTCCGCGCG
Source organism: Myxococcota bacterium (assembly GCA_041389525.1). Lineage (GTDB taxonomy): Bacteria > Myxococcota_A > UBA9042 > PHBI01 > JACKFB01 > JACKFB01. Next base: position 30,414 of record JAWKRR010000073.1, read on the forward strand.
GGCGTCGATGCCGGCGTAGCCGTTGAAGCAGTAGGTCGTCGAGAAGGTCGTCGAGGTGGCCGCGCCGCAGGTCGGGACGGCGCTGTCGCCGGCGACGCTGCCGTGGCGCTTGCAGGTGTAGAGCGCGGGGTCCATGCCCAGCCAGCCGGCCTTGATGCCGAAGAGCTTGCCGGTGCCCGGCTCGTGGCGCCACGCCCACGGCGGGCGACCGAACTGCGCGTCGGTCGCGTTGATCGAGTCGACGAACTTGTCAGGCAGCAGCGCGCCGTCGCCGGGCCGGCCAGCCTCGGTCGCGTAGTCGAAGGTGCTGGCGTAGACCAGCGCGTCGCCGACGGCGGTGCGGCGGGCCCACAGCGTCGGCAAGGTCGGCAGCAGCTCGTAGCCGATGTACTCCAGCGGCTTGTCGTCCTCGTCCACGAGGTCGCTGATGTCGTTAGGCCAGCCGTTCTCCTTGGAGATGGCGGTCGGGCCCAGCGGATCGTACGCGAAGATCAGCTTGCTCATGGAGGCCTTGACGCCCTCGTTGAGCACGCAGGTGGCGAAGGCGCCCGGGTTCGTCGTGTGAATCCACGCGCAGCTCTCGTAGGTGGGCGAGATGTACGAGCTGAAATGCCCGTCGGGGAAGAGCGTCGCCTGCGCCAGGACATCGCTCACCTCGCCGTACTGCGCCTTGCCCAGCGGACCCACGATGCCGCCCTCGGTGGTCGCGAACACCGCCTGGCTCTCGCCGGTGCCTTGTCGCCAGTAGGTGGTCGCCGCGATGGGGCGCTCCGCCGTCTCGCCGCGCGCCTTCTCGACAGTGACCATCAAGCCGCTCACCGCGTTCGCCCGCGCCAGCGCCGCGTCGGTCGTCTGCGCCCACGGAAAGAGGTACGTGTAATGGATGAAGTAGTGGGTGGTGGTCTCGGCCACGTCGAAGTAGACGGCCGGGACCAGCTCCGCGGCGTCCTTCTGCAGCCAAGCCTGCGTGTTGGTGCCCACCCAGTCGCCGTCCACGTCAAAGGCCAGCGGCACCCGCGAGCGGGACGCCGCGCCGGTGGTGTCGGTGACGATGCGCGGGGCGTAGCGCGCGGCCAGGTCGGCGTGCGCGTCCATCGCGGGGTAGCTCTCGGTGTAGAAGCGCAGCTCGAAGGGGTCCACCATCTTGTTGCCCGCGAAATCGCTGATGATGCTGCCCTGGATGCGCGCCCGGTAGCTCGACGCGCGCATGAAGTTCTGGGTCGTCGGCGTCAACGTCACCGTCATGTTGTCGGCGGCGATGGCGATGACGATGGGCACCTCTTTGTCGTCGACGTCGTAGAGCTTCACGGTCTGATTGACGATGTTGTTCGGCGACACGGCCTCGCTGAAGACGATGGTGACCTTGAAGGGGACGCTGACGTCGCCCTGGCCCTGCTCAGGGCTGGTGAGCGCGACCGTCGGCGGGGTGTTGTCCTCGACGAGGTCGGGCCCGGTGTCTTCGACCGTCTCGGCGTCGGGGGTGGCGTCCGGCACAACGTCGGGCGCGCCGTCGACCTTGACCTCCGCGCTGGCGTCGGCATCCGGCACCGCGTCGCCGACCGCATCCGGGACCGCGTCGGGCTGAGTCGCGTCCACGTCGAAGAAGCCGAGGTCGCCGATGGCCGCGTCGCCGAGCCCCTCGAGGCTCTCGTCACCGCAGGCACCCAGGCTCGCCAGTCCGAAAATCGCCAGTCCGATGCACGCGATTCGTGCGTTCGTGGCTTGGATTCGTTTCGTGCTCATCGCGTCACCGCCTTGCGCATCGCGGGCCGCGAGTCGAGGCCAGCCCGACCTTGGCCTTGCCGTCTGCGCGCCGCCGGTGGTAAGGCCCGCACGCCGTTCCGAGCGTTCTACACAACGTGCCTTCAAGGCGTCAAACCGATTTGCTCGCCCCACTTCGCCGCTTCGCCCTCACGGCCTTCGTCGCCATGCGACTGGTCCGCTCGCGGCGCTCACGTCGGCTCTCCGCCGTCACCTTCATCTCCATCGTCGGTGTAGCCTGCGGCGTCTGGGCCCTGACGATGGTGCTGGGCGTGACGGGCGGGTTTCAGGGCGCCTTCCAGGAGCGCATCCTGGGCCTCTACCCGCACATGGTCGTCATCAAGCGGGCTGGCGATTTTCGCGAGTACCCCGAGCTGCTCGACGCGGTGCGGGCGACACCCGGCGTGGCCGCGGCGTCCCCGGCGACCTACGACGACATGATGATCGCCGCGGGCGTTCACCGCTCGGGCGCGGTCATCAAGGGTGTCGAGCTGTCGAGCGTCGGCGGCGTGGTCGACCTC
>JAWKRR010000074.1:0-32447 GCA_041389525.1 Myxococcota bacterium
GCGGTCGAGCCGAGCGCGGGGCAGAAATTCTTCTCCGTCGTGTGTTCCATACCGGCGACGAAGCCCGGCGAATCAGACGTTCCCATCGATGGTGTCGCGAAGAAGTACCCGCAGGCGATCGCCTCGGGGGAGAGCCTCGGGTGCGCCGTCTGCTACGCGCCGCCGACAGACGGTACCGCCGTCACCAACGCAGAACTGATCATTCCGGTCCACACCCCGACGCCATCGGAGATTCGGGTCGCCCTGCTGGCGGGTCCTCCGGCACCGAAGTTGGGTGTGGGCCCGGCCTCCTCCAACGTCTACGTGAGCGCCGATGTAGCCGGGGCAGAGTCCGGGACCCGGACCGCTTACATCTACAACGACGGGAACGGCGCCCTGCAGATCAACGGACTGAAAATCGAGACGTCATTCCCCAGCGGCGCTCCGGGCGAGGTGTTCAGCCTCGCGTCGCCCCCCGACGCCGGGCTCTCGGTGCCGGCGTACGGCGTCCTGCTGGTCGGGCTGAATTGGAACGCGGCGAAGGTCAAAGGAAGCGGGGCCAACGAGATGCTGCGAATCACCTACTTCGACCCCGGCGCAGGCAAGAGTCAGGACGAAGTGCTGCAGTTGATCGCGTCCGACAGCATGGGCGCGCTGCGTCCGACCGCCGATCCCGGCGCCGCCGCTGCGTACGCAGGCGCGAAGATCGGTGTCCCCATCGCGCTGAATGGCAGCGGCAGCAAGTCCGGCGCGGGGTGGTCGAACACGCCGGACAGCTACAGTTGGAACCTGGCCGCCAAACCCGCCGGCTCCAAAGTGAAGCTCAACGTCGACGTAGTGGGGCCGACCGTCAGCGTGACGCCAGATCTGGCCGGAACCTATCGATTCGAGCTTGTGGTGTGGGCCAGCTCCGCACAGGGCATCCTCACCTCCGCCCCCGCCCACGTCGACATCGTCGTGGGCAACTAGAGGCAGGCTTCGCTCCCGCCCGCGCGCCCTACTTCGGGATCACCGCGTCCTGGTACAGGTGCGCGCTGGCGCCGGTGAGCTCGACGCCCAGGGACAGCGCGTCGCAGCGGCCGTCGCCGTCCATGTCGATGTCGGCGTACTCGGGCAGCAGGACCTGCGCGATGGGCAGGAAGTCCGCGTCCAGGTCGTTCACCATCTTATAGAGGGTGTCCTCGTGGCTCATCGCGCCCAGCACGCCCGTCAGGTTGCCGGACGCGTCCAGGCGATACTCGACGCGGGCGTTGTCCATCAGCAGGTCGATGTGGGTGTCGAAGAAGTCCAGCGACAGCACGATGGGGAACGGTCCCGCGCTGATGACGCCGTCTTTGATGGTGGCGTTCTCGTCGCGTGACCAGGCCTCGCCCTCGGCGATGTAGAAGGACTGGCCGGCCAGGACGCGGCCGTCGGTGCCGAGGTTCGGCCGCCCGTCGGCGCGGTACAGACTGACGGTGACCTTGTCGTCGTTCTGCGGGTCGTCGATGCCGTCCACGGCCAGCAGCAGCAGCACTTCGCCGGTGTTGATGGCCTCCTGGGCGGTCTCGTTGACCGTCGAGCTCATCGTGGCCTCGAGCGGCGGCAAGACGTGGGCGAAGGCGTTGTCGACGCCGGGCCGGCCGTCGGGGCCGACGAAATCGGGCTGTCCGCAGCCGGTCGAGTCGGTGGCCGTCGTGACCAGGCCGTCGAGGTTCAGCCCCGACGTCACGCCCGGCGGCCCCTCGGCCACGAAGTGCATGACCTGGACGACCGAGATGACGCTGGTCAGCTTCGGGGGCGGCGTGGGCACCAAGTCCGGCGTCGGCACGTCGACCGCGACATCCGCGCTCGCGTCGGCGCCACCCGCCGCGTCGCCCACCACGTCGGCCGTCCCGCTGGACGACCCGCCGTCGCACGCCGCGGCAAACAGGCAGCATATCCCTAGTAAAAAGCGCTTCATACTTCGATCCCCGACACGCCCTCGGTGGTGAACGCCTCGTCCTGGGACACGGACGCCTGGGGGATCCCCATCGCCCGCATGAGCGTCAGCATCACCCGGTGGATGTTGGCGCCGGTCGGCGACGCGTGGTGGATGCCGGCCTTCAAGCGCCCGCCCGCCGAGCCCGCGATGAGCACCGGGATGTTCTCAGCGCCGTGATTCAGACCGCGCGACACGTCCGAGGTCCCCAGCACCGCGCAGCGGTCCAGCAGCGTCCCGTCGCCCTCCGGCACGCTCTTCAGCGCCTTCACCAGATAGCCGTACTGCGCGACGATCTGCACCGCCGCCTTGTGGACTTCCTCCTGCTCGCCCGGATCTTCGTGGGTCAGCTGGTGGTAGCCCGCCGCCCCGCCCGGGAACTGCACGTTGCTGACCGGGTCGCTGAACCAGTTCGAGAAGACCCGCGTCTGGTCGCACGCCAGCGTCAGCGCCAGCAGGTCGCACATGGCCCGGTTCGTGTCCGCCAGGTGAATCTGCGCGTCTTCGTCGACAAAGACGCCCGTGGGCGCCGCCGGCACCACGCACGCGTCCAGCGCGGGCGGGTTCTCCTGCATACGCGCCAGCCGAAGCTCAAGCTCGCGCACGCTCTCCATGTGCTGCTCCATCCGCAGCGCGTCGTTGGCCCCGAGGTCCGCCTTCAGCCGGTTCGCCTGCCCCAGCACCGCGTCCAGCACGCTGCGCCGCAGCCCGACGCGCGGGTCCACCGTCACCTCGTCGCCGGGCTTGGTAAACCCGACGCCGAAGACGCGCTCGTAGAGCCCGTGCGGCGACTTCTCGATGGGATTTCGCGTGTTCGCCGCGCTGAACGACTGCCCGCGCTTCGCCTCGATGCCGACCTCCAGCGACCGAAACCGCGTGCTGCCACCGATCTTCTGGGCGATCATCTGGTCGATGGTCGGCCCCGCGAAGGTGTCGTGGTCGTCGGTGTCGATGAGCGGCTTGCCCGTCAGCCACCCGGCCGCCCCCGACCAATGCGGGTTGATGTTCTCGAGCAGCATGTTCATGCCGGTCAGCACGGTGACCTGGTCTTTGACGCCGAGCTCCAGCAGCGGCGCGAGCTGCTCGGAGACCTCCCACTCAGGCCCATTGCCCGCCGGGATCCAGCGCTTCGGCAGCACGCCGTTGCCCCAGAAGAACAGCCCAAATCGCACCGGCAGCCCGGTCCCGTCAGCCCACGCCTGCCCGCTGGTGCCCATCAGGCACTCGAGCGGCGGCAGCGCGAACGTCGCCACCGCGCCGCCGAGCAGCCCCTTCAACACCGTCCGTCGCGTCAGCTCGCGCCGCTTCATTCCGACACCTCCACTGCCGTCGCCGGTGGGCCGATGCGTCGGAACCCGGGGCTCATGAAAATCTCAACCAGCAGCGCCTTCACGCGGAACCCGTCCGTCGCGAACTGCCGCGTCAGCGCCTCGAGAAGCTCCGCCTCGGCCTTGCCGTCGAGCCGCCCGGCCGCGTACCGGTAGACCTGCTGCACGAAACAGCCAGGCAGCTCCGGCGCCTTCGCCAGCACCTCGGCCAACCCCGACTCGTCGGCGAACGGCACGTCGTCCACGTCGCCGGTCGGGTCGATGATCGCGCCGTTCTCAGTCCAGCGCATGCGGCCCAGCCCGTCGAAGCGCTCGAGCCCCAGCCCCATCGGGTCCATCATGATGTGGCAGCCGTTACACCCGGGCTCCGAGTTGTGCGCTTCGGAGCGCTGGCGCCGGGTCAGCGCGTCCTCGGTCACCGGCGGCAGCCCCGTGGACAGATTCACCGGCGGGATCGGCACCTCCCCGCACAAGAAGCGCTCGCGGATGAACTTGCCGCGCAAGGTCGCCGAGCTCGAGGTCGGGTGCGAGCGCAGCGCCAAAAAGCTCGCCTGCCCCAGCAGCCCGCGCCGCGTGCTCGTCTCGGGCAAGGTCGTCAGCGTCATCCCCTCGGGCCCCGGCGCCGGCACGTCGTAGAGCGCCGCCAGCGTCCGGTCGAGGAAGGTCTCGCGGGTCGTGAACAGGTCTCGGAAATCGCCATCGAGTTCCAAGACCATGTGCTCGAACCCAAGCAACGTCTCCTCTTTCGCCGCCGCGACCAGCTCCGGGCTCAGGTGCAAGAAGAGCGTCGGGTCCTTCTGCATCTCCGCGATGTCGTGGAGCTCCAGCCAGTCCTCGGCGAAGGCGCGCAGCCCGTCGCGGAGCCGCGGCGACGCCATCAGCCGCATCGCCTCGCGCTCCAGCCCGTCGCTGGTCGTCAGCTCGCCGGCCTCGGCCGCCGCCAACAGCGCGTCGTCAGGCGTCGCGTCCCACAACAAGAAGGACAAGCGCGAAGCCAGCTCCCAATCGGTGCGCCGCAATTGCCCCGGATGCTCAGGATCCGCCTCGCCATTTTCGATGCGGAACAGGAAGGCCGGCGCCTGAAGTGCGGTGGCCAACCCGAACTGCAGGCCCTCCCAGAAATCGCCAAGGGTGTCGGCCGCGGTGCCCGAGATGGCGACAAGCTCGTCGAGCTCAGTCGCGGCGACAGGGCGTCGCCACAGCCGCTTCACCACCGGCCCGAGCGCCGCCCGCGCGCAGGCGTCATCGCGCGCGCCCGCGGCCGCCGGAGCGCAGCCCGCCAACGCCGCCCGCTTGTCCGCGCTCAGCGCCTGCGACGCGATCTGAAAGGCCGCGGCCTCGTACTGCTCGGCCCCACGCGGCGAGATCGTGGCCAGGCCTGAACCCACAGCCCGAGATCCCTCGCTCGTGGTGTCCGGTTCCAGCGTCTGCGGGACGACGATGTGCGCGCCCAGCACGTCGTGGACGGCGCGCGTGTACTGCGCCCGCGTCAGCCGCTGCATGGTCGGCGAGACCGCGACGAGCTCGACCTCGCGCGGGCTGACCGGGGGCAGGTCCGGCTGGACGTCGGCCACCACATCGGCCACCGCCACCGCGTCGCCCGCGCCGGAATCACCCGCGTCGCAACCGCCCAAAACCAAGAGGCCCGAGAGCCAAATCGCGCCCCAGAATACTCGCCGCATCACCCCTCCGTGGACAGCCGCGGAAGCCTATCACGACGCGCATTATTCACTGCAAGACAAGCGCGCGGCCGCGAGTCGACGCCGGTGGGCGCGCGGTGTCGACAGTGACGCGCACGTTGTAAGCTCGGGCGATGACCCCCGACGAGCGCAGCTTCCCGAACCCGTACCGCGCGTGGGCGAAGACGGCGCGCAACGCCACGCTGGCCGGCGTCGCGTTCGCGTGCGTACCGGCCGCGATTCCCCAGGTGCCAACTGCTCTTTTTGCGGGCCTGGGGGCGATGGCGGCGACCGTCGGCGTCATCCTGTGGATCGCGTTCGCCTTCACGGGGCGCGGCATCGAGAGCGAGCTGGAGTCCTTTCGGCGGGGCGAAGAGCTCGCGCGCTGGGAGGTCTCGCCGCGGCAGTTCGAGACCTGGGCGGTCGAGCGCGCCAAGCAAGCGCGCAAGCTGCCGTGGGTGCTGGGCGGCACGCTGGCGCTTGCGGGCGTGACGACCATCAGCCTGTTCGCAGCCGACGGCGCGTGGACGGAAGCGGCCATCGCGACAGCCATCACCTTGGTCGTAGCGTTCGGCTCCGCAACCATCCTCAACCGCATCACCGCCCGAGGTCTGAAGCTGCCCCGCTCCGGCTCGGTGCCGGTGGTGATCGGCCACCGCTGCGCCGTCATGAACGGCGTCGTCTACCAGTGGCGCGGCTTCGGCGTCCGTCTGGTGGGCGCGACGGCGGTCGAAGAGCCCGCCGGCCTGCAAATCCACTACGTCGCCGAGGGCGAATCCGGCGAGGTCGACCACACGCTGCACCTCCCCTGCCCCCCGAGTCGCTGGCTCAAGCCCGCAGCGTCGCAGGCAAACTACGCGCCCGCTAACCCCAAAACGCGACGCCACCGGACTGGGCAAACCCGCACCAGCCCTCCGCACCCGTCAAAACGTCGCGCTCCGTGCCTCCGTGCCTCCGTGGCAAAAGTCGCGTCCCCCGTCCCCCCTCAACCGAGCGCCCGCCCACCCCGGCAAGTCCACACCAGCCCCCGCCCGCCGAAATGCCGCGCTCCGTGCCCTCCGTGCCCTCCGTGTCTCCGTGGTAAAATTCGCATCCCCAGTCCCCCCCTCAACCGAGCGCCCGCCAAAACCCCTTGGAACCACACATGAAAGATGACCAAGGCGCCCCAGAACCCAAGACCATCTGGCTCAAAGCCGCCACACCCGGCGAGCTCGCCGAGGGCCGAGTCAAGACCGCCGCGCTAGGCCGCCTCACCGTCTGCCTGACCCACCACCAGGGCCGTTTCGCGGCCTTGGACAACCGCTGCCCCCACCAGGGCGGCCCGCTGGGCGAGGGCTCCATCGAGAACGGCCTCCTCCGCTGCCCCTGGCACGGCTGGGATTTCGACCCGCTGACGGGCAAGCCGCCGGGTGGCTACGACGACGGCGTCGCGACCTACGAGACCGAGGTGCGCGACGACGGGATTTACGTGGCGGTGCCTGAGGAATCGGCGCACGTGCGGACGGTCAGCGACCTGATGGCCGAGTCGATGGTGGCGTGGGGCGTTCGGCATGTGTGGGGCATGGTGGGGCACTCAAATCTCGGGCTGGCGGACGCGCTGCGGCGGCGGGAGGCGGCGGGCGAGCTTAACTACTACGGCATTCGGCACGAGGGGGCGGGGGCGTTTGCGGCGTCGGCGTACGGGAAGCTGACCGGGCGGCCGGCGGCGTGTCTGGCGATCGCGGGGCCGGGGGCGACGAATCTGCTGACGGGGCTGTGGGACGCGAACGTGGACCGGGCGCCGGTTTTAGCGCTGACGGGGCAGGTGGATACGCAGGTCCTGGGGCCGGGGGCGTTTCAGGAGATCGACCTGCAGGCGGCGTTTGGGAAGGTGGCGCAGTGGAGCCAGACCGTGCTGCACACCAGCCGGCACGCCGAGCTTGTGAACCTGGCGTGCAAGAGCGCGATTCTGAATCGGGGCGTGTCGCACCTGATATTTCCCGACGAGGTGCAGACGCTGCCGGCGGCGGCGGATGCGCGGGCTGGCTCGCCGAAGGGCAGGCTGCCGGACCGCGCGATTGCGCCGGCGGCGGGCGAGCTGGAACGCGCGCTGGCGCTGCTGCGGCCGGCGAAGCGCCCGCTGATTATCGTCGGCCACGGCGCGCGAGAGCACATGGCAGCCATCACCGCGCTGGCCGAGCAGCTTGGCTGCCCGGTGGTGACGACCTTCAAGGCGAAGGGGCTCATCGCCGACGACCACCCGCTGGGCTGCGGCGTGCTGGGGCGCAGCGGGACGCCCATCGCGAGCTGGTTCATGAACGAGGCGGACGTGCTGCTGGTGCTGGGCGCGAGCTTCTCGAACCACACGGGCATCACGCCGAAAAAGCCCATCATCCAGGTCGACTTCGACCCGATGATCCTCGGCAAATTCCACGCGGTCGAGGTGCCGCTGCTGGGCGAAATCGGCGTCACGACGGCGGCGATGCAGCGCGCGCTGGCAGGCAACGCAGCGGCGGTCGACCACCGAGCGGAGGTCGCCGCGCGCTGGGCCATCTGGCGCGAGGAGAAGGCGAGGCGGCGAGCCGAGCACCGCGGCCAGGGCCTCAGTTCGGCAAGCATCTTCGCCGCCCTGACTCGCCAAGTGCCCGCAGACGCCATCATGGCAGTCGACGTGGGCAACAACACCTACAGCTTCGGCCGCTACTTCGAGTGCCAGCAGCAATCGGTCCTGATGAGCGGCTACCTCGGCTCCATCGGATTCTCCCTGCCAGCCGCGATGGGAGCCTGGGCCGCCACCCAAGAGACCGACCCCCGCTTCGCCGGCCGCAAAGTCGTGTCAGTCTCCGGCGACGGCGGCTTCGGCCAATACATGGGCGACCTGACGACCTTGGTGAAGTATGGCATGAACATCACCCACGTCCTGCTAAACAACGCCGTCCTAGGCAAAATCTCCAAAGAACAACGAGCAGGAGCCTGGCCCGTCTGGCAAACCGAACTCCACAACCCCAACTTCGCCGCCTACGCCGAGCTATGCGGCGCCATGGGCATGCGGGTCAGCGACGAGAGCGAGCTGGACGCAGCCCTCGCAAAGGCCCTCGCCCACGACGGCCCCGCGCTGGTGGAGCTGATGGCAGACCCGGAGCTGATCTGACGGGGTCGAGCAACCGGCAAGGGATCGTCGAGCGCCGGCGGGACTGAAAAAATGAGAAATGAGTGGTCTTGACCCCGCACCCTCCGAAAGCGAGTGGTGGGCGTTGTTGACCACGCACCAGGGTGTGATCCATCACCCACACGGGTGACGCGGCGCCGGGTAGACGGCACCCAGCATGCTGGGAGTGCTCCCGTCGGCAGATTCACCCCGATACGGCTCCGGTGTATCATCGGCGCCGATGCGGCGGTCATCAGGCTCGGCGTACCGAAGCTGACCGGGCCCGGTCCACGGGCGTTGTCCCGCTGCGGCGGATGGTTGAGTGAGATCACGAATGTGCGGAGGGACGCACCTTGCCGACAGTCCTGCGGATCGGTCCGTACAGGTTCTTCTTCTACAGCGACGAGGGAGTCGAGCCGGCGCACATCCACGTGCAGCGCGATCGTGCACTGGCGAAGTTCTGGCTGACGTCGGTGTCCCTGGCGTCGTCGTATCGGTACAGCGGGCGGGAGCTCAGATATATCGAAGCGCTAGTGCATGAACACAGAGCGCTCTTCCAGGAGGCGTGGGATGGTCACTTCGGCGGTTGAGATCGAGCCGCGAGCCAGCGATGTCTCGACGACGGATGACGAACTGGTGGTCGAGCTCGTGGATGGGCGACGATTGGCCATTCCCCTGGCGTGGTTCCCTCGTCTCCTGCATGCAACCAGCGCGGAGCGCGCGAAGTGGCAATTGCTCGGCGACGGGCTGGGAATCCACTGGCCGGACATCGACGAGGACATCAGCGTCCATGGCCTGTTACGCGGGTTCCGCGCCAATCCTGCGCGGCAAGCCGCCCCCCGCGATGCCGCGGCGCCGCAGACCCCGTCGTGAACACGCGAGCAGACACCGCCTCTCCCAAGAGGAGCCGACTCCTGACACCCGCAGTACGCACTTGTCGCGCCGCCGGCCCCCCCTAACCCGCGCGCCGCCGGCGGGCCCGAGGGCCGATCCGGGGTAGAGGCTCGCGCCGTGGTCGGACCTGCTCGCTTCGCGCTCTCCGGTGCAGCAGCGGAGCACTCCTCACACCCACCGCTCAGGGCAGCAGCTCACTCGCAGGCAGTCGCGCCTCGGCGCCAGGGACTTCGAGCGACTCGGCCTCGCCGACAAGCTTGGTCAGCGCGTAGGTGCCGTCCGGCAGCGGGTCGCTGCGGACCTCGATGCACCGCGCGGGCACATCGACCAGCCAGTAGACGGGGACGCCAGCGGCCGCGTAGATGCGCGCCTTGCGACGGTCGATAGCCTGGCTCGTGTGGGCCACCTCGACCGCGAGCAGCAGCTCGTCCCCCCGCGGGTGGCGGGCGAAGTACTGTCGCCAGTCGCCACGTATCACCGCGAGGTCGGGCTCCGGCAGGCTGGCCTCGCCGGCGTCCACTGGGCTGTGGCTCCGAACGCAGACGCTGTGCGGAACAACCGCCTCCAGCGCCCTCCGGATGGCGTAGATCAGATTCGCATGCACCGGGCCCTGGGGACTCACGACAATCAGCGCTCCGTCGATAAGCTCAAGGGGTTCATCCTCGGCCAGGATGCCGCTGGCGACCATCTGTTGCACCTCAAGGGAGGTGAAGCGCCGGACTGCGGGCTGGGACTCGACGACCATGGCCGTAGTATAGCGAGTCGCACCGGCCAGGCGAAGCCCCGCGCGAGCAGGACGGCGGCGCGGCAGGTTCCGCCGCCAACATGACGAGCCGAGCCAAGAGCAAGTCCTAAGTCCGGACCCGACCCCTAGCTCCTCCCAACCGTGCGCCGCCTCGGACCCCGCAAACGTCACCCCAGCGCCTGCGTCAGCGCCGACACCAGCGTGGACTCGATCGCCAGCTCGGCCTCCGACACCCAGTGGGGGCTGGCGCAGACCCAGAGGCGGCAGTGGGGGTCGTGGTCGAAGTGGGAGACTGATAGTTGGCAGCGCTCTTCGGGGGTCAGCATGAAGCCTAGCAGGGCGCCGACGCCGAAGCCGGCTAGGACGAGGGCTTTGACGGACGCCAGGCTGTTCGCGAGGGCCCAGGTTGGGGCGTCTTCGGGGATCATCGTCGGCTGGCCGGGGAGGGACTCGATTTGGACGATGGGGAAGGCGGCTAGCTCGGCTTCGGTGGTCGCTGCGGCGAGCGCCGGGAAGCGGTCGGCGCGGCCCCAGAAGCGTAGGTCGTAGTGGCCGACGGGGGTGGCGCGCGCCACGGGCGGCTCGTCGGACCAGGCGATGATGGCCAGGTCCAGATCGTCGGCGGAGACGCGGCGCAGCAGGTCCGCGGTTCGGCCCGTCGCCAGTTTCACGCCCAGGTCGGGGTAGGCGTCGCGCAAGGGGTCGACGACCTTGGGGAACAGGTAGGTGGCGACGCTGTCGACGGTGCCCACGCGCACGTCGAAGTAGCGGCGGCCGACGACCCGCTCGACCTCCTTTGTAATGGTCGAGGCCTGGGCCAGCAGCGAACGTGCTCGGGGCAGCAGCGCGCGGCCGGCCGCTGTGAGGACGAGGCCGCGGCCGCGGCGCTCGAAGAGCTGGGCGGCTAGCTCTTCTTCCAGCAGCTTGAGGTTTCGGCTCAGCGCGGGCTGGGTCAGGTGTACCAAGCCCGCGGCGGCGCTCATGGAGCCGGCTTCGACGATCTTCACGAAGATGGTGAGGCGCTCGAGGTTCACGGAGGGCTCCGGCCGGCGGGCGGGCGACTAATCAGCTTTCGTGATGGTTTACCATGAAATCATATGATTGGAACGCAAGTGTTAGCCGGCGCAGGATGAGACCATCGAATGACGCGAGGCAGCCGTGAGAGACCGGCTGAGGAGGATGGCGATGGTCAGGGCGAACACGGCGCGGAGCTTGGCGGTGCTGGTGGCGGTTGCGTTGGCCGGAGGCTGTGATGCTGACGCGGGCGGCGCGCCCGGGCAGGCGGGCTCCACGGGCGAGCCGGTGGCGGCGGTGGCTGGCGCGGGGCGGGACGGCGGCGCGTCTGGCGCGGCTGGCAGCGGCCGGCTTCGACGCGAGCCCGGCGAGCGGCCGCGCGAGATAGGCCAGCCCGAGATCCCCTCCCCAGACCCGGCCGCGCCGACCGCCGCCGCGCTCATCGCCCACGAGTGGGGGACCTTCACCAGCCTGCAGGGCAGCGACGGGGTCACGCTCGAGGGCCTCCACCACGAGGACGAGCCGCTGCCGCCCTTTGTCCACGGGCGCTGCTCGGCCATGCCCTCGTGCCTGCATCCGGGCCAGAAGTCGGTCGAGGAGATCCCCGAGGGGGTCACGCAGAAGCTCGAGACGCCTGTCATCTACTTTTACAGCGAGCAGGCGCGGCAGATTTCGGTGGAGGTCGACTTCCCCGAGGGCGTGATCAGCCAATGGTTTCCGGACGCGGCGAGCTTTCGGCCGGCGCTGGGCGAGATGGGCGCCATCGCGGACGGCTCGATGCAGTGGCTGGTGACGGTGGACCCGGCGCTGGATGGGGCGGGCGCGCCGTGGGTTCCCGAGCACGACATCTGGGCGCCGGCGCGGCGGACGAAGGCGACGCCGCTGGCGGTCGGGGCGGAGCGCGAGGGGTTCATCTTTTACCGGGGGGTCGGGCGCTTCGAGCTGCCGGTGCGGGTGACCAGCGAGGCGGGCGGCGGGCTGCGGGTGGCGAACCTGGGCGACGAGGCGCTGCCTGGGGTTTTCCTGATGCGCACGGACGGCGAGGCGGGTGGCGTCGTGGCGCTCGGGGCGCTCGGGGGCGGGCAGCAGGTCGAGGCGCAGGTGCCGCCACTGGATCTCGGGCGGGCGTCTTTCGTGGCGGCGAGCAAGGCGCTGCTCGGCGAGGCGCTGGCGGCGTCGGGGCTCTACGGTGACGAGGCCCAGGCGATGGTGGACACGTGGGAGCGTAGCTGGTTCGGGACGCCGGGGGTGCGCGTGCTGTACGTGGTGCCGCGGGGGTGGACGGACGCGCTGCTGCCGATTCGCATCGACCCGCAGCCGGACGCGCTGGTGCGGACGCTGATCGGGCGCATCGAGGTGCTGACGCCGGAGGTGGAGGCGGCGACGGTGGAGGCGGTGAAGGCGGGGTATGCGGGCAAGTTGGGGCTGCGCGCCGAGGGGGACGAGCGCTTCTTTGAGCCGCGGCTGCGGCGGGCTTGCGCGCTGTTGGCGGGGACGGCGATGGGCGAGTACTGCGCGGGCGAGGCGGAGCACGCGGCGGAGCCGGCGTTGTAAGGGGCGCGGGAGGAGGGTGTGGCGGGCGCGCGGGAGTACTATCTTGGGGAGGCGGGCTGGGAGGTTGCGATGCGGGTGCGTGGGGCGGCGGCGGGCCGAGGGCGGGCGGCGGCGTGGGGTGGCCGGCTGGGCTGGCTCGGCGTCGTGGTCGCCGCGGCGGTGGCGCTGGGTGCGGCGGGCTGCGACGGGGGCGGCGCGGCGGCCGGCGCCGATGTCGTGGAGACCGGCGACAGCGCGGACGCCGGGGTCGACACAAACGTCATTTCGCCAGTCGGCGCCTACTCGATTCACGAGTGGGGCACGCTGACGAGCTTTCAGGGTTCGGACGGCGTGCCGGTCGCGGGGGCGGTGATTCCTGAGGAGGCGTTGCCGGGGTTTGTGGTGCGGGACTCGGCGGCGGCGGGCACGGCCCTGCCTGCGTGGCGGCTTCAGGCGCCGGCGTTCTACGTGCACGCCGCGGTGCCGGGGCGGCTGGAGCTGGCGCTGGAGGTTTCGGGCGGTCGGGTGCTGGCCGCGTGGCCGCCGCCCTCCCCGTCCGCGGCTGGCGATTCGTCAGGAAATACCGGGCGAATCGCGTGGAGCCTCGATGTCGGCGCGGCGGCGGACGTGCTCGACCCGCTCGCGATTTCGGGCAGCGTCTGGGACCCGCTGCGGGCGGTCGACGCGGCGCTGGTCAAGACCGCCGGCGTGTCCGAGCGCTTCCTTTACTATGAAGCTCAGGACGCGGGCGCCGGGGCCGACCTGCCGCTCGCCGTGAGCAGCGCCGATTCGGAGACCATCACCGCGACCAACACGGCCTCGGGCGCCGCGGCGGACCGCGTGATTCCGATGGCCTGGTACGTGTGGGTGCACGGGGGCGGGGGCCTCATCGCGTCGCTGGGGCCCATCGAGGGCACGCGCAGCTTCATCCGGCTGCCGACGCCGAAGGAGCTGGACGTCGACGTCTTCGAGTTGAAGGCCCGCGGCGCGTTGGAAGCGGACCTCGCCAGCCTGGGGCTGCGGGCCGACGAAGCGCACGCGCTGGTCGATGCGTGGGACCACAGCGTCTTCCGCACCCACGGTCGCCGACTCATCTACGTGATGCCGCCGGCCTGGGCCGCGGAGCACGTCAGCGTGGCCCTGGACCCAGCGCCCGAGGCCCACGTCCGCGTGTGGTTGGGGCGCGTCGAGTTCATGCTGCCCAGCGATGAAGTGTTTCTGCTGGCTGACTTGCGAGCGCAGCAGCAGGCCGGCGCCGTGGCGAGCGACCTGCCCGCAAGCCTCGGTCCCTTCGCCGCCGCCAAGCTGGCGCGAGCGCGTGGCCTCATCGACGCCGACGACCCGCTGGCAGCGTGGTTGGCGGGTGCGCTGGACGGTCCCTCTCCGAAGTGAGCCGCGACCAGGCGGGACCTGACGGTTCGGGGTCCGAGGCCCACGGCGCGGCGTGTTGTGCAGCCCGTCGGCCATTGGTATCTCCGTAGCTGCCCCTGCCGTTTGGAGAGCCCGCGCGTCGCGACCCCGAGCCCGGTGCCCCCTCGCCGCACCGCCGGCCTCCCGCTGTTCACCGCTGCTACAGCGCGTCGTGATGAGCCCGCTCGCCCGCCACACCTGCCCCGGAGTACCCATGGCTGACAACGCCCGCCCGCCCGTCGCGCTGGTCGCCGCCGACGCCGCGCCCCGCGCCATCTCGTCGAACTACCCCGAGCCCTTCGCCTCGCGCATGGCTGGCCGCGTGAAGCGGCCCCTCGGAGACCCTTTCGGCATCCGCAGTTTTGGCGTCAACCGCACCACCCTCGCGCCGGGAGCGATGACCGCGCTGCGGCACGCTCACACGGTGCAAGACGAGCTGGTATACGTCCTGGAAGGCCAGCCCACGCTGGTCACCGACGCCGGCGAGACCCCGCTGGCGCCTGGCATGTGCGCGGGCTTTCGCGCCGGCAGTGGGGACGGCCACCACCTCGTCAATCGCACGGATTCGCCAGTCGTCATCTTGGAGATCGGGGACCGACAGCCCGGTGACACCGCCACCTACCCCGACGACGACATCGCGGCCTCCCAGGGCCCCGACGGGCGCTGGCGATTCGCCCACAAGGACGGGACGCCGTACTGACGTGTGGGCGGCCGCGGACGCTGGGGGAGAAGGCGCGGAGGTGTAGTCGCCGGCGAGCAAGTCTTAAGTCTTGACACGACCCCTGGTCAGGGTTGGCCGAACAGCCAGGCCACCAGCAGGTTGAGGACGGAGAGGACGAGGCTGCTCCAGAAGGCGGCGCCGAAGTCGCGGACGCGGATGCCGGAGACAAAGGACGAGGCCAGCCAGAGCATCAGGGCGTTCACCACCAGCAGGAAGAGCCCGAGGGTGAGCACCGTCAGGGGCAGGGTGAGGAGCACCATCAGCGGGCGTACCAGGGCGTTCACGATGCCAAGCGAGATGGCGCCGATGAAGGCCGGGCCCAACCCCGTAATCTGGAAGCCGCTGACGAGGCGGCTGACCAGCAGCAGCAAGACCGCGGTGGTCGCCAAGTGGACGAGGAGTGCGAGCATGGGGGCCTCCGGAGTGCGCGCTGTGGCTCAGGCGCCGGTATGTCGTAGCACGCGCGGAAGCGCGCCTCGGCGGCTACCTCTAATTCCCGCTGCAGATGTGGGCAAATCCGGGGAGCCATTGACGGGCGGGGGCGGGCCTGGAGCCCGGATTCGCGCCTGAGGGCCCGCAGCCGCGCTCGGGGGGCGCTCGGTTGGTTGGCGGTCTGAACGGGGCGCCGCCCCGCGGGCGCCTCAGCGCGCGCGAGGGGCCTTCGCGAGCGGGTTTCGGCGCAGGAACCACGCGATGATGACTGCGGCCCACAGCAGCGTGTCGGCGGTCGTCGCGGCGCAGCCGGCGCAGGATGGGGGCGGGGCGGACGGGGCGGCGACGACTGCTGCGGTGAGGGCTTCGGCGCTTGGGGCGGGGGCTGTGGGGGTGACTCGCAGGTCGTTGAAGGTCAGCTCGTCTGGGGACTTGGAGGCCAGGCGGAAGATTAGCTCGGTGGCGCCAGGGGGGACGGCGAGGTTGGCGGTGGCGATGGGCCAGCCGGCCAGGGGGGCGGCTTCGCGCGTGTCGGCTTGGCCGGGGGCGCGCCATTGGACTTCGAGGGTGGCGGCGTCCTTGCGGTTGGCTCGCAGGGTCAGGCCCACGCTGGGGGTGCCGGGCGGCAGGGCCAGGGCGAAGGCTTGGGGGCTGGTGACGTGGGGTGGCGGCGGGGTGAAGGCGCTGGGGGCCGGGATGACGAAGCCCTCGCGGCTGGCGCTGAGGCGCTCGCCGGGGGTGAGGGCGCAGGGGCTGGTCGCGGCGGTCGAGGCCGTGTCGGGCGGCGATCTCGGCCCAGGTGCACGGCCTCGGGCGAGTGGCTGAGGTGCGTTCGAGCGCGCCGGAGAGGTTGGACACGCGGGCCGCCGAGCTGACGCCTGGGCGATGGCGCCGAGCAACAGGTCGGCTGGGAGGGCCTCGCGGGCCTCCCAGAGCGCCCCGGACAGCACCAGCGAGTCATCGTGCGCTTCGCCGTGGAGGTGGTCGGGGCAGCGCGCGAAGACCCGCAGGGACGTCGCCGCGTGGGGACCGGCGGCGCGGGCGATGACGGGGTCGCCGCTCCTCGCCGCCGCGACGAAGTTCGCCAGGCCCTCTTGGATCAGGGCCGGCTGGTTATCGGCGTGGCCCTCGACGAGGACCCAGCGGGGCTCGGTCGCGCCGGACTGCCGCAGCCAGTGGTGCACCAGCTCGTGGGTGAGCACCTCGTCCATGCTGGCCGTGGGCGTGTCCTGGTGGTCGCCGAAGAGGATGCCGGGCCGGCCCGACCACTGTGGGCCAAGCGCCAGCCCGAGATCGGGCACGGTCAGCGATCCGGGGTAAGGCGCGCCGACGACCAGGACCGGCAGCGGGACTCCGGCCGCGGGCCACAGGCCGTGCGCTTCCAGGAAGCCCGCGGGCCTGCTCGGCGCGCGCGGCGAGGGAAAAAGCGTCGTCGGCGGCCGGCACCGCGTCACAGCGCGGGCCGACTACCTCATCAGGCGTGCCCGTCGCCGCACTCAAGCACGGTGAACGACGGGGCGGGGGTCAACGCTGCGGTCAAGGCGCCGGGATGTGGCGGCGCAGGGTGCGCGCGGCGCCGTCGTAGCCCACGAAGTACAGGGCGTTTTCGGCCGCGCGGTAGAGCAGGCTGCGCGGCCACGACGACCCCGCGGGCGCGAGGTCCAGGGCCAGCTTCGTGCCGGCCTCGGTCCCGTCGCTCTCCCACAGCTCCTCGCCGGTCACGCCGTCGTCCGCTGTGAAATAGAGCCGACCGCCGCCCGCGGTGAGGTTGCCAGGGGCGGACCCGGCGCTGCCCGCGACGATGTCTTTCAGCAGCACGGTCCCCGCCTCGGTGCCGTTGGACTTCCAGATTTCGGCGCCGTGGACGCTGTCGTTGACCACGAAGTAGACGGTCGACCCGACCGCCACGGTCTGGGTGGGCGCGGCTGGGAAGGCCTTGACGGAGACGGTGCCCGGGCCGCTGCCGTCGCTCCTCCAAAGCGCTGAGTTCGCGCTGAAGTAGACGGTGTTTCCGACGGCGACCATGAACTGGATGTTCGTGCCGCTGAAGGCGCCCGGTGAGATGTCTTTGACGACCACGGTCCCTGCGTCCGTGCCGTCCGAGCGCACAAGCTCGCGGTCGTAGCCGTCTGCGATGGCCGAGACGTAGAGGTACTGGCTGGTCGCCAAGATCGGGTTGACGTCGGAGCTGCCGCTGCCGCTGCGGATGTCTTTGACGATGCCGGTGGAGGCCGCGTCGCCGCCGGACGCGAAGAGCTCTCGGCCCGAGTAGCTGAAGCCGCCAAACTGGTTGGGGTACTGGCCGTATGCCTGGAAGTAGATCTTGCCGTTGAACGCCACGAGGCCGTTCGGGTTGGACGATTCGGCGAGCGGGTTGAGGTCCTTCACGAGCACCGTGTCGGCGGAGGACCCGTCGGTCTTCCATAGCTCGTTGCCGACGACGCCGTTGTCCGCGGCGAAGTAGACCCGGCTGCCGACGGCCTTGAAGGGCCCGAAGCTCGGATCCACCTTGCCGGCGCGGATCTCCGTCAGCATCGTCGTGCCGGCCTCGGTGAGGTCGCTCCGCCAGAGCTCGATCCCGTGCGTGCCGTCGTCGGCGCCGAAGTAGAGCGCCCCGCCCGCCGCGGTCGCTTGCCGCAGCGCGTTCGACCCGCTGCTGTAGAGGACGACGCTGTCGTCGGCGCCCGGATTGACGTCTGCGATGCGCTGAGTGCCCGCTTCGGTGCCGTCGGACTTCCACGGCTCGAGCCCGGCCTCACGGTCGGCGGCCGCGAACACCAACGCGGCCCCGGCATCGATGAGGACGCTGGCGAGCTGTGTGTCGGGCGACCCGTTGCAGTCCTTCACGCGGACCGTGCCGGCCTCGGTCCCGTCGCTGGTGAAGAGCTCGTAGCCGCTTCCCAGCCCGTCGTCGCCTGAGAAAAAGACGGCGCCTCCGAGGGCCACGAACTCCGTAATGTAGTACAGGCCACTCCGCGGCGTGTTCGAAGCCCTGCCAGCCCCCACGTCGAGCACCATGCGAGCGGCCCCGCCGGCCTCGACGATCCACGGCTCTCGCCCGTGGACGCCATCATCCATGCCGACGTAGGCGGCCGCGCCGACGGCAGCGAAGCCCTGCGGTAGCGACGAGGAGCTGGCGGGGGCGCCGGGCACGCTCACGGTCCCCGCCGACGTCCCATCCGTCTGCCAGAACTCGTAGGCGGCGGTGGCGTTTCGCGCGGTGAAGTAGAGCAGGCCGTTCGCCACGCCGAGGGGTGTGACCCCGTAGCCGGGCTGAGGCCAGAGGTCCTTCACCATCACCGTGCCGACCTCGGTGCCGTCGCTCTTCCACAGGTTGGGGTCGTTGGCGGAGGAGCTGGCCGAGAAGTAGACCGAGTCGCCGAAGCGCATGAAGCCGCTGGGGTTGCCGGCGCCCGTCCCCGTCTGGATATCCTTGACCTGCACCGTGCCGTCGGTCGTGCCGTCGGACATCCACAGCTCGACGCCGTCGACCCCGTCGTCGGCCGCGAAGAAGAGCGTGACGTCCACCGCAGCCGCGCTGTAGGACGAGTGGAGCCCGCTCGCGCTGCCCGGGTTGAGGTCGCGCAGCATCGAGGTGCCCGCCGCCGTGCCGTCGCTGGTCCACAGCTCGCGCCCGTGGACGCCGTCGTCGGCCTGAAAGAAGACCCGGCCGATCCCGCCCACGATGCGCGACGGGCTCGAGCCGCTGGCGCCGCTGGCCAGGATGTCCTTGACCAGCTCGGTCCCGCCGGCCGATCCGTCGCTGACCCACAGCTCGGGCCCCGTCACGCCGTCGTCGGCCTGAAACCACAGCTTCCCGTCGTTCACGATGAGCTCGGTCACGCCCGAGCCGGTGGCGCCGTCGCGGATGTCCTTCACCATGAGCGTGCCGCCCGCGGTGCCGTCGGACCGCCACAGCTCGTGGCCGTGGACGCCGTCGTTCGCAGCGAAGTAGAAGAAGTCGCCGAGCACCACGGACGGACCCGGCACCACGGGCCCGCTCGGGAACGCCCCCGCGGTCCCGGGCGCGATGTCCTTGAGCAGGCGCGTGCCCGCCGGAGTGCCGTCGGAGACCCACCACTCCTCACCGTGCTCAAAGTCGGAGGCCTTGAAGTAGAAGGCGCCGCCGAAGGCGACGAAGTGGCGCGGGTTTGAACCCAGCGAGGTGAGGTCAGGCCCAATCGCGACCGCGCGGCACGGGTCGCAGGCGCCGCCGCAGTCCACGCCCAGCTCGTCGCCGTTTTGGACCGCGTCGGTGCAGCTCGGCGCGAGGCAGAGCCAGCCGTCGCACACCCCGGAGGCGCAGTCGCTGTCGGCCGCGCAGCCCTTGTCGTCGCCGCACTTCGCCCCGAACTCCACGTCGCAGCCGCCGCCGCAGTCCACGTCGGTCTCGTCGGCGTTCTTGACGCCGTCATTGCAGGCCGGCGCGAGGCACGCGTTGACGCCGCAGCTACCCGACGCGCAGTCGCCGCCGCTGTCGCAGCCCTGCCCTTCCGCGCACTTCGCCGGGCAGGTCCCGCCGCAGTCCACGTCGGTCTCGCTGCCGTCGAGGACCAGGTCGCCGCACGACGCCTCCGCGCAGGTCCCGACGATGCAGGTCTCGGTTGTGCAGTCCCCGCCTACGTTACAGCGCGCCCCGAGCGCGCAGCGCGTCCCGCAGCCGCCGCCGCAGTCGACGTCGCCCTCGCCGCCGTTGCGCTTGCCGTCGTCGCAGGTCGGCGCGACGCAGGTCCTCGCCGCACCGCAGACCGCGCTCTCGCAGTCGCCCGCGCTCCGGCAGTCCCCGCCCGTGTCACAGCCCGAGCAGCCTCCGCCGCAGTCGACGTCGCTCTCGTTGCCGTTGGTGACGGCGTCGGCGCAGGTCGCGGCGGCGCACACGGTGCCGACGCAGTTGTTCGACTCGCAGTCGCCCGAGATCCCGCAGACCTTGTCCGCAGCGCAGCGCCGCGTGCACGAGCCGCCGCAGTCCACGTCGCTCTCGTCGCCGTTTTTGAGGTGGTCGAAGCAGTCGGTGGCGACGCAGTGCCCGCCGGTGCAGATGCCGGACGCGCAGTCCTTCGCCAGCCCGCAGGTCTGCCCCAGCGCGCACTTGGTGTCGCAGCCTTTGCCGCAGTCGACGTCGCCCTCGAGCCGGGCCTTCCAGCCGTCGTCGCAGGTCGGCGCCGCGCAGATCTGGGCGCCCGGCTTGCAGTCGAGGCCCAGCGCGCAGTCGGCGTAGCTCGAGCAGCCCTCGTCGGCGATGCACTTCTCGTGGCAGATGCCGCCGCAGTCGATGTCGGTCTCGAGCGGCGGGTTCTCGGCGAGCTCGTTGAGGCACTGCGCCTTCGAGCAGACCTTCCGCGTCGGGTCCGCCGGGTCGGGGTCGCACACGGGCGCCGCCGCCGAGCAGTCGGAGTTCGCCAGGCAGCGCTTGCCCGGCGCGCAGCGGTAGCAGAGCAGCCCGCCGCCGCAGTCGATGTCGGTCTCGGTGCCGTCGATCTTCAGGTTGGCGCAGGTGCTCAGCGCGCACGAGTAGCCGTTGCTGACGCCGCTGGCGCACTCGGAGCCGATGCTGCAGGCCGCGCCGTTCTTGCACTTGGCGCAGGGGCCGCCGCAGTCGCGCCCGCACTCGCCCGGGGAGACCTGGTTGTCCAGGCAGGGGTCGTCCACGCAGAAGCCGGCGCCGCTGTCCGGGGCGACCGCTCGCCCCTTGGCGCACAGCCCGCTGGCGCAGTCGCGGTTCTCGATGCAGCGCCGGCCGAGGCCACAGGCGGCGCCCTTTTCGGCGCACTTCTGGCCGCCACAATCCGTCGCCGTCTCGCTGCCGCTGAGCACCCCGTCGAGGCAGTGGTTCTCGTCGCACACGCCCGGCGGGATGCAGTACGACCCCTTCGCGCAGTCGCGGTTCACCTTGCAGCGCTGGGTCAGCACGCATGGCGCGGGGCAGTCGCCGCCGCAGTCCACGTCGGTCTCGCGGTCCGGGTGCGCGAACGCCGTGTCTCGACAGATCGGCGGGCAGTAGCCGAGGCCCGGCACGTCCCAGTCGCGCTTGATGATGGGGATCTCCTTGGTCCACAGCTCGTAGGGGCCGATATCGAAGCCAAGATCCGTGCCTCCCTTGCCCGCGTAGCTCGACCCAGGTGTCTGGACTCGCCCGCCGAACTGGATGCCGATGTTGGCGAAGAGGCCCAGGGTCACGGTCCCCTTTGGCGCCACCGGTTTGGCGAGGTCGGGGTCGCACTTCGAGGCGTAGGTCGCTTTGACCACGCCCGAGCCGCGCACGCCCAGGTTGATGCCGACGGAGTCGTAGACGAAGGCGTTGACGCGCGGGATGAGGCCGCACGACACCGACGCCTCACCGCCGCCCTCGACGGTGATGCTGCGGTTGGTCTCGCTGTTGAAGGCCGGCCCCTCGATGGACCCGCCGCCACCCCACTCGTAGGCGGCCTTGAACTTCAGCGTGCGCGCGGTGTGGTTCTTTACGTTCACGTGTAACGAGGCCTTCACCTCAAATCCGCACTCGAGGTCGAGCTGGAAGGTCTGGGTGAACATGACTGGCACCGGGCCCGCCGCGATCCACTGGCTTGACGGCTTGGAGATGAACAGGACCTTCTTCCAGCCGCCCGCCGGCTTGGCGGCCGGATCGCCCAGCGACTTGACCTTGAAGTAGGTCAGCGTCTTCTGCGCGAAGTCCTCGCTCTGCTTGATCTTCTGCTCAAGCTCGCTGCCGGCCGCTCCGCCGGATGAGGCGATCGAAGCCTGCAGGATGAGGTCGATGTCCAACTTCGTGTTGAGATAGGCGTCGATGTCCATCCCGATGCGGAAGGGCTCCGGGTGGGCGCCGATGGGGTTCGGGATGCGCACGGACAGCGAGGTGCGCGGGTTGAACTGCATGCTCCCCTCGAACTCGCCGGTGCCCTCGAACTTGGCCACCATGTCCGGATTGGTCCAGCTCTTGCTGAAGTCGTAGCTGAGCACCCCGGTCTTGGCGCCCAGGCTTGGCTCCTTGTCCAGCCTGAGGCTGCCGCCGAAGCTGTTGGGCACGACCGACTCCCAGGCGTCCACGGCGACGTTGGCGAGGTCGTCGAAGAAGCCGGGGTCGCCGCCGAGGATCTTGCCGTCCGCACCGACGTCGGGCGCGCTCTCGTCGTTGGTGAGGCGCTCGGGGAAGTGGTCGCCCACGATGCCGACGTCGACGTACAGGTGGTCGGCCGCCCAGGCGTGGTCGAACTCGTCCCACTCGATGACCCGCGCCGTCGTCGGGTCGAACTCCATCTGAAGCTCGCCGGTGACGACCTCCTCCAGCGCCGGCACGGTGGTCAGGATGAGGACCTCGTCGCCGTTGACCTGGACCTCCCGCACTTTGCGCATGAAACCGAAGGGGTTGTAGCCGCCGCCGCCGCCGTCGCCGTTGCGGCTTGTAATGATGCGGCCGGGCTCCCACTCGAGGACCTCGGGGTGCGCGCTGAGCGAGAACTTCAGCGCCTCGGGGGTGACGATGACGTGGTTTGCCTGGGCGGGCGTGGTCACGGCGACGCCGGGCTGCGGGACCAGCTCGTTGCGGTCGGGCGGCAGCGTGGGCTTCCAGTCGAGCAAGACCTGGTCCATCTCGGCCTGGGTGGCGCCGCCGGACTCGGTGACGCCGCTTTCGAGCGGGCTGCCCTCGACGCAGCCGGTGACGCCGTCGCCGGTGAAGCCGTCGGGGCAGGGGCCGCACTCGCGGGGCTGGCCGAGGCGGTTGATGCAGCGCACGAAGGGGTCGCAGCCGCCGTTGGTGTCGAGGTCGGCGCACTCGTTGACGTCGACGCAGCCCTTGTCGGGCGTGCCGACGTAGCCGCCGGGGCAGGCGACGCAGCCCGCGCTGCCCGTGCCGGCGTATCCGGAGGGGCAGGCGCCGCAGGTGAAGCTGCCGGCGGGCGCGTTCGAGCAGGTGGTCAGGGCGTCGCAGCCGCCGTTGGCGACGGCGCACTCGTCGATGTCGGCGCACCCGGCGAGGCCGTCGCCGCTGTAGCCGGGCGGGCAGGCGCCGCAGTCGCGCGAGCCAGCGGTGTTCGTGCACGAGGTCAGGGCGTCGCAGCCGCCGTTGGCGTCGGCGCACTCGTCGATGTCGACGCAGCCGACGACGCCGTCGCCGCTGTATCCGGGCGGGCACGGGCCGCAGCTGAAGGACCCGGGCGCGTCGATGCAGGCGATCAGCGCGTCGCAGCCGCCGTTCTCCGACGCGCACTCGTCCACGTTGTCGCAGCCGGCGAGGCCGTCGCCCGTGTATCCAGCAGGACACGGCCCGCAGCTAAAGGACCCGGGCGAGTCGAAGCAGGCGGTCAGCGCGTCGCAGCCGCCGTTTCCGCTGGCGCACTCGTCGATGTTCTCGCAGCCGGCGAGCCCGTCGCCCGTGTAGCCCGCGGGGCACGGCCCGCAGCTAAAGGTCCCGGGCAGATCGACGCAGGCGGTCAGCGCGTCGCAGCCGCCGTTGCCGGTCGCGCACTCGTCGACGTTGACGCAGCCCGCGACGCCATCGCCCGTGTAGCCGCCCGGACACGGGCCGCAGACGCGGTCGCCGGGGGTGTTCGTGCAGGTCACCAGCGGGTCGCAGCCGCCGTTGGTGTCGAGGTCGGCGCACTCGTCGATGTCGACGCAGCCCTTGTCGGGGGTGCCGAAGTAGCCGCTCGGGCAGGCCACGCAGCCGGAGAGGCCCGTGCCAGCGTACCCGAGCGGGCAGGCGCCGCAGGTGAAGCTGCCGACGGGCTCGTTGGAGCAGGTGGTCAGCGGGTCGCAGGTGCTGAGGTCGGGCGCGCACTCGTCGATGTCGACGCAGCCCGCCTCGCCGTCGCCGCCGTAGCCTCCGGGGCAATCGCTGCAAAAGCGCGAGCCGGCGACGTTGATGCAGTCGGTGAGCAGGTCGCAGCCGCCGTTGTCGAGCAGGCACTCGTCGATGTCGACGCAGCCCGCGTCGCCGGTGCCGGTGTAGCCGCTGGGGCAGAGACCGCAGCCGTACCCGCCGTCCGAATTTGTGCACTGCACCAACGGGTCGCAGCCGCCGTGGTCGACGGCGCACTCGTCGATGTCGGTGCAGCCGGTCTCGCCCGTGCCGGAGTAGCCGACGGGGCAATCGCCGCAGGTGCGGGACCCGGTGGTGTTGGTGCAGGTCACCAGCGGGTCGCAGCCGCCGTGGTCGTCGAGGCACTCGTTGATATCGTCGCAGCCGACCTCGCCGTCGCCGGTGGAGCCCGCGGGGCACGGGCCGCAGTCGCGCGATCCGGCGGTGTTGATGCATTCGGTGCGGTGGTCGCAGCCGCCGTTGTTGGTCTCGCACTCGTCGATGTCGACGCAGTTCTGCCAGATGCCGCTGTAGCCCGGGGCGCAGTCGCAGATGACCGGCTCGCCGACCACCGTGGACTCGGTGCAGGTGGTGCCCGGCCCGCAGACGTCGTCGGTGTCGCAGTCGCAGGCGTCCGGGCGCCCGTCGCCGTCGTCGTCGAGGGCGTCGTCGAAGCCCGCGCACAGGTCGACGTCGTCGCAGACCCCGTCCTTGTCGGCGTCGTCGCAGGGGACGACGGTCTCGGTCGCGTCGGTGGCGTCGCTGGCGTCGGACCCGCCCGAGCCGTCTCCCGCGTCGCTGGCGTCGCTGGCGTCGCTGGCGTCGGGCGCGACCGCGTCGACGTCGCCGCCGGTGGTCTCGGTGCCGGTGTCCTCGCCGCTGTCGGGCAGCAGGACCGTGTCCCCGCCGTCCGCCGTGGAGGTGTCGCGGGTGACCGCGGCCGGGTCGGTGCCGCAAGCGGCGAGGCCCAGACACAGCAAGAGACAGCGAATCTGATGGGCGTTCATGGTGTGGCGACCTCTGTGCTGGCGGCTGGCGACGCGCTCGAACGTCTGAGACGCGCCCGACGCTGGGCCACGGCCGGCGCCGCCACAACTCGCCACGCGTCGATGTCCCACGCGGGCATCACGAAGTCCCACGACGACACGCCGGTCCCATCTGTCGCGGCGGTCCTAGTCCCACCCGGACACACCCCGCGATCCCGCGGCCCCCCTCGCGATCACACCCCGCTCGACGCGCGCAAAGCGCCGACCACCGCGCGCTTGCCCTACACGCCGCACCGCACTTGCTGTAGCGTCCCGATCCCTCGCGCCACCCCCTCCCCGCGACCCGATTGTGCCCTTGGCCCCACGCACCGCAATCGGCCGTCGCCGCCTGGCGCTCTTGGCGCTGGTCTGCGCGCTCAGCGGGCTGGTGGCCTCGCCGCGGCTGTCCCACGCGAGCACGACCAGCGCCTCGACCTCGCCAGAACCGGGCGGCGATCTCCTCGTCGACCGCTGGACCGTCGAGGACGGCCTGCCCCTCGACCAGCTCACCGACCTCGCCATTCGCGCCGACGGCACCCTGTGGATCGCCACCTACGACGGCCTGGTCAGCTTCGACGGCGAGCGCTTCCACGTCCTCCGCCGCGCCACCGTCCCCGCCCTCCCCTCCAACCGCTTCACCAGCCTCGACGCGGCCCCGGACGGCACGCTGTGGGCGGCCTCCGAAGACGGCGACCTCGTCCGCTTCGGCCCAGAGCAGCGCGAGCCGGTCGTCTATCGCCGCGGCGCGGACCTGCCCGGCCAGATCTCGGGCCTCTTTCGCGCGGGTGGCACCCTGTGGGGCACCTCCGACGTGGGCCTCCTGCGCCTCGAACCACGCCCGGAGCTCGTCGTCGGCACGCCCCCCGGGACCTCGCTCAACAGCGTCAGCGTCGCCCGCGACGGCGCCCTCTGGACCGGCAGCGACGGCGACGGCGTCTTCCGCTACACCCCAGGCGAGTCAGCCCGCGCCGTCCTCGCCCCGCGCGAGCACGACCGCATGCTGCGCGTCTTGGCCGTCGACGACGACGGCACGGTCTGGGCGGGCGGCGGCGGACTATACCGCATTGCAGCAAACGAGGCGGTGACCTCCATCCGAGGCGTCGGCGCCGCGCTCTCGGACGTGTGCGAGGTCACGCGCCGCCCCGACGGCGCCGTCGAGGTCCGCGACCGCCACGGCTGGTGGCGCGTCACGGGCGACGAGGCCACCCTCGCGCTCAAGGCCGACGTCCCGCGCTGCCAGCTTGCCCCCCGCGGCGCGTCCCCGTGGCCCTGGCGCATCGCGGGCACCCAAATCACGCGCGACGCGGCGCCGGTCTACACGTCGCGCCACCCCATCGTGTCGCTGCTCGTCTCCGCGGACGGGGCGGCCTGGGTGGCCACCGCGGGCGATGGCCTCGTGCGCCTGCGGCCGCGGCTGGTGCACGCCGTGGCGCCGCCCGCGTCGTGGCGGCGGCCGTCCGTCGAGGCCGTCCTGGCCGGCCGCAGCGGCGCCATGTGGATGGGGTCGATCACCGAGGGCCTCTGGCGCATCGGCGACGACAGCCCGGTCGCGTTCTCGATTCGGCGCCCCGACGGCCAGCCCCCGGGCGTCCTCGGGCTGGTCGAGCACGCGGAGGGCGCGGTCGAGGTGGGCACGGACGTCCAGCTATGCCGGGTCGAATCGGGCGCGGCCGCAGCGACGGTGGAGGGCGACCTGGCCGAGTCGCCGCCGCAGTGCGAGGCGAGCGCCGAGGGCTGGCGAGGCGACTCCCAAGAGGTCCTGGTCCCGCTGCTGGTCGACCGCCGCGGCCGCACCTGGTTCGGGGGGCTCGACACCTGGGTCAACGGCAAGGACGGCCTCTTCGTGCGGCAAGGCGCGGCCAGCACCGAGATGTGGCGCGAGGTGCGGGACCCAGACGGCGCCGTGGTCAAAGACGCCCGCGCCGCGACCGAGGGGCGGGACGGCAGCGTCTACGTGGCGACGGCGACGGGCGGGGTGTTGCGTGTTCGAGACAGCGGGGTCGAGCGCGTAGACACCTCGGGCGGGCTTTCCAGCGA
This sequence comes from Myxococcota bacterium, assembly GCA_041389525.1. GTDB lineage: Bacteria > Myxococcota_A > UBA9042 > PHBI01 > JACKFB01 > JACKFB01. Next base: position 26,682 of record JAWKRR010000074.1, read on the forward strand.
CCGCATCCGCAGCCTGTACGTGGACCCGCTCGACGTCGTGTGGATCGGCACCGAGGACGCGGGGCTGTGCCGTTGGACGCCGGCGACGAAGCAGGTCGGCTGCATCGGGACAGCCGAGGGCCTCTACGACGACGTGGTGCACGCCATTTTGCCAGATGACAGCGGGCGATTCTGGCTCAGCGGCAACCGCGGCATCTCGTGGGTGCGCCGCGGCACCGTGGACGCGGTGCTCGACGGCAGCGAGGCGAGCGTCCTGGCGGTCGGGCTTAGCGAGCGCGACGGGATGGTCAGCCGCGAGGGCAACGGCGGCCTCCCGCACAGCGCGGCGCGGGACGCTCACGGGCGCCTGTGGTTCGCGACGCAACACGGCGTGGCGTGGGTAGACCCGCGCGAGGTGCCGGCCCCGCCGCGGCCCGCGGTGCGCTTGGTGTCGCTGCGCCTGGGGGAGGTGCTGGTGTCGCTGCCGCTGGCGAAGGGCGAGGTGCTGGCGGTGGCGGCGGACGTGCGCTCGCTGGAGGCGGAGTGGTCGGCGGTGGCGCTGGACCACGGCGCCGACATGCGCTTTCGCTACCGCCTGGCCGGGTACGACGACGAGTGGCGGCGGCCGACGCGCGAGCGCAGCGCGACCTGGCTGGGGCTGCCGCCGCACCGCGTCGTGCTGGAGATTCAGGCGGGGCTGGGCGGCGTGTGGGGCGACCGGCTGCAGGTGGCGCTCGAGCGCGCGCCCAGCTTCACGGAGACCGCGTGGCTGCCGGTGTCCGCGGGCCTCGGGGTGATCCTGCTGGCGGCGCTGGCGATGCTGGGCTGGGGCGGGCGACAGCGGCGGCGGCGCGAGGTGCTCGAGCGTGAGATCGCGCGGCGCACGGCGGACCTCACCCAAGCCAACCACGAGCTCGCGGCGAGCGCGGCCGAGCGGGCTGCCCAGGCCGCGCGCTTGATGGAGCTGAGCGAGCTGCGGCAGCGCTTCGTGGCCGACCTCTCCCACGAGCTGCGCACGCCGCTGGCGTGGGTGGCAGGCCCGCTCGAGGATCTCGCCGCCGGGTTGGTCGGCGCCATGGACGCGCAGGCGACGCGACGGCTCGAGCTGGTGCGGGCCAACGTCGCGCGCCTCGAGGTGCTGAGCGACGAGCTGCTGGACGTGGGGCGGCTCGAGGCCGGGCAGGTGCGGCTGCGGGCGCGACGGCACGACCTCGTCGGGTTCGTCCGCGGGGTCTGCGAGCGCTTTCAGCTGGCCTTCGAGGAGCGGGGGCTGCGGCTCCAGGTCGAAGCGGCGCCGGCGAGCGCGGCGCTGTATTTCGACCGCGACCTGCTGGACAAGATCGTCGCGAACCTCGTCGGCAACGCGCTGAAATTCACCGCGAGGGGCGGGGTGAGCGTGCGCGTCGATGGCGGGGCGGACGCGCAGGACGAGGGCTTCGCGCGGGTCTCGGTGCAGGACACGGGCATCGGCATCGCGGCGGCGCAGCACGAGCACATCTTCAACCGCTTCTTTCAGGTCGACCGTGGGGACCAGCGGCGCTACGAGGGCGTCGGCATCGGGCTGGCGCTGGTGCGCGAGCTGGTCGCGCTGCACGGCGGCGAGGTGGGGGTCGAGAGCGAGGTCGGCGTCGGCAGCACGTTCTGGTTCACGCTGCCATTGGGCGCGGCGCACCTGACCCTGGACGAGATCGACCCGCAGCCGCGGCCGCGGGACGGCGCCGCTGCGGTCGGAATGAGTGTCGGCCCGCCCGAACCGAGCTCAGGAGGGACCACGGAGGACGACGATCGCCCGGCGGTCCTGGTCGTCGAGGACCACCCGGACATGCGGGCGTACCTGGCGCTGCACCTCGGCGAGCGCTTCGCGGTGTGGGAGGCGGACAGCGGGATCTCGGCCTTGGCGCGGCTGGGCGAGCGCGTGCCGGCGGCGATCGTCTCGGACGTGATGATGCCCGGCATGGACGGGCTGGAGCTGTGCCGCAGGGTGCGCGCGGACGAGCGGCTGCGCGGCATCCCGGTGCTGCTGGTGTCGGCGAAGGCCGGAGACGACGACCGGGTGGCCGGGTTGGAGCTGGCCGAGGACTACCTGACCAAGCCCGTGCGCCCGCGGGAGCTTGTGGCGCGGGTCAGCCGACTCATCCAAGCCCGCGTTGGGCAGCCCGGCGGCGCGCGACGGGAAGACGAGGCGCCGCCCGTGGCACATCGGCCCCCGCCCGCGACGCCACAGCCGACGCACGAGCCCCCCGCGTCCCCGGAGGCCGAACCGGCGCCCCGGGCCACCACAGACGCGCCCCTCCTCGACGCGGCGGGCGATCGCCAGCTCGCCAGAATCGACGCGACCATCGAAGCCCACCTCGCCGAGCCGGCGTTCGGTGTCATCGAGCTCGCCGCGGCCCTAGGCCTGAGCCGCCGTCAACTCCAGCGCGAGATTCGGCGCCTCACAGGCCTCTCCCCCTCCGAGCACCTCCGCGGCGCCCGAATGGCCGCCGCCGAGCGCCGCCTCAAATCCGGCGCCCGCGACACGGTCGCCGAGGTCGCCGCCGACGTCGGTCTGAGCCCCGCCTACTTCTCGCGCCTCTACTCCACCTGGTTCGGCCGCGCGCCGTCGGACGACCTCGCCAACCGCAGCTGAGCCGACCGCGGGGCCGAGGTCTGGCGCCGCGCGAGTACCGCGATTTCCCCAGTCCGCGCCTGCTCCCTGGCGAATCCGGGTTTCACCGCAGGGGCAGTCCCGGGACATCGGGTGGCAGCCCCCCGGACCATGGCTGTTACGGTGCCGGCGAATCCATGCAGTCGAAAGTGCCGCTGGGCGCAGCGCCCGCCGGTCGTACGGAACCGACGGACCGCCGCCCGGCGTGCCGGATTTTCCCGAAGTCATACCCCGCGCCGACAGGCGCCACTGGAGCCGATCCATGATGTTTCGAATCGCAATCGCAGCGCTGGTCTTGATGTTCTCAGGCGCCATGGGCTGCGATGAGGGCGCCGACAACGCCTATTACCTCGGCTACCTGCCCGGGCCAGGCCAGACCGTCCTGGTCTTCGAGGGGACCGCGGCGCGTTGCAAGCCGAACACCTCCGCCCCCGAGGGCGACCCCAATCGCGGCAAGTTCACCGTCGGCGTCACGACCGAGGGGACCGACGGCGTCCTCATCCTCAGCATGCAGTTCACGTCCCTGACGGAGATGCCCGCCGCAGGCAGCTACAACATCCCCGCCGACGCGACCGTCACGGCCCGCGTCACGCCCAGCGGAGGCAGCCAAACCTCGCTGCAATTCTCCGGCGCCTTCTCAGTGAAAGCCCAAGGCACCACCGACGGCATCACCATCAGCCTGCCGCCCTCACTCCCCGTAAGCGGCACCATCAACTGCGCCCCCTAGCCGCCGCCCGCCCAAGCCCCCCCGGGGTGGGGTCAACACCACTCTATTCTCATTTTCTAGAGCTTAATCTTAAAGGCTCAAGTGAGTTCTGCGTCGGCGGCGAGCCGTCACATCCGCGGGGTGGGGTCAACACCACTCTATTCTCATTTTCTTGAGCTTAATCTTAAAGGCTCAAGTGAGTTCTGCGTCGGCGGCGAGCCGTCACATCGCAGGGTGGGGTCCGCGAAGGTGAGACCCGAGCGCACGTGGCCGCGACCACGGCCTGACGCCGCCAGACCTCCCCGCCGCGCCGGCCATGTCGCGCCAGCGCCGAGGGCGGCGGACCCGGCGCGGGCCCGGCTCCACGTCGCCCGCGAGTTGCCTGACCTCTCAGCGGGTCATGCCGAAGAAGGCCGCTACGCGCGCTGAGAAGCCCCGGCTGGCGCGCTCGACCTCGGCGCGGGCTGTGGCGAGGCGGCGGGACTCGGCGGCGACGCGGTTGGCAGCTCCGGTCAGCTCGTAGCGGAGGTCTTGCCTCGCCTGTACTTTGTCGGCGCTGTCGGTCGGCGGGAGGGCTCCGAGGGCGTCGGTCAGGGCGCTCTGGAGGCGCTTCGACGCGGCGAGACGGCTCTCCAAATCGGCGGCGTTGGCGACACCCGCGGCCGCGGAACGCGTGACCTCCACGTTCGCGCCAGCGGCGGCGAGAAGCTGTGGAACCAGCGCGGCCTGGCGGTCGAGCGCGGCGCTCACCTGTGCCTCGGCCGCGCTGAGGTCCGCGCGCGCCGCGTCGACTCGGCTGGCCGCCGACGAGCCAAGCGCGAGCAAAACCGCCACCCCCGCGACAGCCGCGATCCCGACCCCAATCGCCACGCCACGCCACCGGCGGCCGCGCTCGCGCGCCAGGGCGGCGGCCTCCTCAGCATCCCGAACCTCCTGCGCGCGCCGCTCCTTCCGGACCGCGATCGCGCGCTCGACAAACTCGGGCGCGATGTCCACGTCGCGAGCGATATCGCGCACATCGTCGAGGCTCAGCCGCGATTGCGCCTCGCGCGCAGCGTCCGACAGCTCGCCCGCGAGCCCGATGATCGCGTCGATCTCGTCGTCCGCGACGTCCTGGCGCACCCTCAGCGAATCGCGCAAGCTCGGCTCGTTCACCCATCACCTCTCGCGGCAACTGGAGGACGCGTTGACTGCACTCCTCGCGACCCTCGCTTTGCTCTCGGTCACCCCGGACCAGGTCCCCGACCCGCGCCCCCGCGGCGGCTGGGTCAGCGACAGCGCCGCGGCCATCGACGACGCCACCGAGGCGCGACTCGAGGCTATCATCGAATCGCTGCACGCGGACCTGGGCGTCGAGGTGGCCGTAGTGACCGTCCACCAGACCGACGGCGCGCCGAGAGAGTTCGCGACAGCGCTCTTCAATCGGTGGGGAATCGGCGACGCCAAGGCCAACAACGGCCTGCTCGTGCTGCTGGTCATGGGCGCACGCCGCCTCGAGATGGAGACGGGCTACGGGCTCGAGCCGATCCTTCCCGACGCCTGGCTCGGACGCATGCAGACCGGCGTGATGGTGCCGCACTTTAGGCAGGGCGACTTCGCGGCGGGGCTGGTCGCAGGGCTGGAGGCAGTGGCCAAGCGCCTGCGTGCCCGGCCAGAAGACGCGCAAAAAGGGGCGACTGGCCCCGCCTTTCTGGCGCGCGCCAAGCGGGCGGCCAGCACGCCGTGGCCGCTCTGGATCGTCTGGTCGCTGTGGGGCGGGCTGATCGGCGGCATCGCGCTGGTGGGGTTAATTGTGCGCGACGTGCGCCGGCGGCGGCGGCTCGTGAACTGCGACGTGTGCGGCGGCACCCGGGCGCTTCTGGACGAGCAGGCCGACGACGCGCATCTCGACCCGGGGAATCGGACCGAGGAGCGCATCGGGTCGGTGAACTACGACGTCTACATCTGCGGCGGATGCTCGGGCTCGGCGGTTGACTCCCAGCGCCGGTGGTTCAGCGAGTATTCGACCTGCCTCGCTTGCGGCTACCGCACGCTCAGCGTGACCTCGACGACGCTGGTATCGGCCACGACCTCACGCGAGGGAGAGGTCGAGGTTACCGAGGACTGCGCCCACTGCGATTGGTACGAGATCCACACGCGAACCATCCCGCGAATCGTCGAGAGCGACTCGTCCTCGTCGAGCAGCTGGAGCAGCGGTGGTGCGTCGAGCAGCGGCAGTTCTTCGAGCAGCCGGTCGGGCGGAGGCGGTTCGTGGGGCGGCGGCTCAAGCGGGGGCGGCGGCGCCGGCGCGAGCTGGTGAGTCGCTGGCGCGTGCACAGCCCGACTAGACTCGCGAGACTCGTGGGGTCGCTGCGTTGGAGCCGAGGTTGAGGCGCTCGAGCACCACGAGCTGCCCCAAGGCCAAGCGCTGCTGCGGCTCCTCGGCCAGCCCGTT
>JAWKRR010000075.1:0-32411 GCA_041389525.1 Myxococcota bacterium
TGTCACCGCGGCGCTGGCCATGATCCCGGGCGACACCGAGATGATGAGGCTGCGGCTGCGTTTGGCGGCGCTGTCGCGCGACGCCGGGGCGATCGAGGCCGCGGCGCGCGAGGCCGGGCGGGGCGACCACGCGCGCCTTGTCGCTCTGGACGAGCAGGTGCGGGAGATCGACGACTCGGGGCGGCCGGACCTGGCGATGATCCCGGCGCGCGCGCTCAAGGAGGCCGAGCCCGGGAAGCCGTCGCGGCACCTGCGCTTGGTCGCGCTGGCCCTGCGCGCGGGGCTTGACGACGCGGCGCGGGCGCACGGCGACGAGATGCTGCAGGTCTGCGGTCGCGAGCCGATCTTGGTGCTGGCGCTGGCCGAGCTGTGGACGCAGTGGCTGCGCGGCGACGAGGCGCGGCGGACCTTGGCGGGGCTCGACGGCCTCCACGGCGAGCTGGCGTCGCGACGCGAGCGGATCTTGGCAGAGGCCGCGCTCGCCGACGGCGATTCCGCGGCGGCGCTCGAGGCTTGGGAGCGCAGCGTGGCGCTCTCACCCGACGCGATCTCAGCGCGGGTGGCCGCGGCCGAGGGCCTGCTTCGCTGGGGCGTGGAGGCGGGCCGCGCGCTTGAGATGCTGGGGCCGGCGCTGGCCGGGCCGACGCCTGCGCCCCGCGCCCTCGCCGTCGCGGCGCAGGCCGCCTGGGGGGCAGGGCAGGGCGAGGTGGCGCGTCGCCATCTGCAGACGCTGATCACGCTCTATCCCGGCGGCGGCTTCGAGCTGTCCGGGCTCGTCGAGGCGGCGGTGCGCGCCGGCGATCCCGAGGGGGCCCGGCTGGCCGCCGACGCGTTGGCGCGGCGGATCGGGCGGGCCGGCGCCGCGGGTCTCGCGGCCGCGTCGGCGGCGTCGGGGCTGGAGAGCTCGGTCGAACCCGGCGCGGAGAGCCCAGGCGCAGCGCGCCCGGCGGGCTTTGAGCGCACGGCCAGCGGGGTCGAGTCGATGATCGCCGAGGCCGCAGAGGCCGGCGCGATGAACGCGGCCGACGTCGCGGGGCTCGTCGCGGTCGTCGATGAAGCTCGTGGCCGACCGGACCTCGTGATCGGCGGATTCCGAGCCGCGCTCGCGGCGGATCCACAGAACCCGGCCGCGCTCAACAACCTCGCCTACGCGACAGCCCGTCTGGGCGGCGACCTCGAGGGAGCGCTGCGGATGGTGCGCAAGGCCTCGCGCCGCGTGAGCCAGCCCCTGGCGAGCTTCCTGGACACCGAGGCCTGGCTGCTGCACCGGATGGGGCGGAGCCGTGAGGCGCTTCCCAAGGTGCGGCGGGCGTTGGCGCTGTCTTCAGCGAGCTCGGCGGCCGGGGGCGAAGGATCGCTGGAGGTGCTCTATCACCTCGGCAGCGTCGAGGCCGCGGCCGGCGACCGTGGCGCCGCTCGGGCGATCTGGCGCGACTGCGGCCGTCGCGGACCGGCCACCCGCTACGGCGCCCTCTGCCTCGCCCGCTGGCGCGAGTCCGCGGCGCGCTGACCTAGCCGCTGCACCCTCAGTCCGCCGGGTCGGGCGGCCACATGGGCGAGCGGGTCATCGGGAAGTCCGCCATGTTCTGCGGCACCCGCGGCCACGGCCCGCCGTCCTCGCCAAAGCTGGGCCAGCGCCCGGCCTCGATGGCCTCGCGTGTCGTGAGCACCGGCCCCGCGTCCAGCGTGCGGATCCAGTAGAGGTCCGCCGGTAGGGCGTCGCGCAGCGGCACGTCCACCGGCCACCCCATCGCCAGCCGGACCAGGGTCTCCGGGAAGTTCGCGCCCGCGGCGCTGTAAAAGAAGTGCGTGGTCCCGAAGCGGCCCGCGTTCAGCTCGGTCACCAGCGGTCGGTTCTCCTCGTCGCCCTTGAAGTCGACGAACCCGACGCCGTGAAAGGCCGGATCCAGGGTCAGGACCGCCAGCTCGCCGAGGCGGTTCAGCTCGGGGTCGCTCACCGTGTGGCTGATCGCCGGCGCCCCGGTGATCCCCGAGGGGCTCACGTGCGGGATGACGTAGGCGATGCGCTTGCGGCCCTGGCTGGTGACCAGCCGGCCGCGGTCGAAGAGCCCCATCCACGTCAGGTTATCCCCCGGCAAGAACTCCGAGGCGATCATCCCGCCGAAGCCGTCCCAGTACCGCACCCACTCCAGCCCCTGGGCCACGGTGCGGCACGGCAAGCTCGCGACGCCGATGCCCTTGCCGGGGATCCCCGCCCCGCGCACCCACACCGGCGCCTGGCCACCACGGGACAGCTCGGGGAACGCCGCCTCCAGGTCCTCGGCACAGCCGATGAGGCGCGTCTCGGGCACCGGCACGCCCGCGTCGCGCCACACCTGGTAGCTCGCCCACTTGCTGTTCGCCGTCTCGAGTACCGGCGGCGCAGGCAGATAGAGGCGGGCGGGCAGGGCGTCAGCCGCCTCGGCGAGCACGGCGATCTCTAGGGAGTTGTTCGGGATGATCAGGTCGATTCGGTGGGTCTCGCAGAGGGCCCGGACCGCGGCGAGGTAGGCGCGGCGGTCCGACGCGCGCGGGACCAGGGCCCGCTCGTGCCCCAGCGCCAGGTGGATGTAGTAGGGCGACGCGTCCACGGCCAGGATCCACGGGGCCGGGTCCATCAGGAGCAGCGAGCGCGAGAGGTTCAGGGTGCCCGGCCCACCGGCGCCGGTGACCAGGATGCGTGCGCGTTCCATCGTTGCCTCCCACAGAGAGCACGGCTCAGGCCCCGACGGCCGCTCGCCGAGGCGCGATGGTAGACGCGGGCGGCGCGCGCGGCCAGTCGGCGAGGTGGGCCTCCGCGAGCGCGGCGAGCTGGCGAGGCCTCGGGACCCGGGTCGCCGGCCCCGCCGCGGGTGGCGTCACGCCCCGATGCCGCCCGGTGCGCGCCACCCTCCGCGCGGGCGCAGAAATCCGCAGGCATGGAGACGTTGACAACGCCGGAAACCCCAACGTACAAGCGCCTCATGCCCGACGACGGAAGCCTCAGTGACGCGCAATCGGTACGGACTCCGGACCAGCCGGAAGGCCGCTCCCGCCGTCGGCGCGCGCTGAACGTGCTGTCCTGGGAAATCGGTCGCTACCGCCAGTCCCTCCCCCTGCTGGTCAGCCGCGCCATGGCCTACAGCGCGTTGCCCTGCTTCGATGAGTCGCTGGTCAGCGCGGTCAAGCAGTTCTACGGCTTGGAGATGGACGTCGCGACCGCCGAGGCCGAAATCCTCGAGGACGCCGACGAGCGCATCCGGTTCTTCCCCTGGCTGCTGTGGGACTGGCGCGCCCAGCCCGACGAGCCGACCATCGGCGAGCGATTCCTGCACGACCAGGAGCACGCGCCCCACGAGCGCCGGCTGGTCGAGGCCCTCTGCGGCTCGTTCATCGGGTGGTACGAAGCCCTCGAGGACGCAGGCGAGGGCGGCGTCGCGGTCCGCGACATGCAGACCGGCGAGCGCGTCCACATCGACGACGACGGGTTGGCCAGCGAGCTCTTCGAGGGGCAGCTGCTCCAGGCGCGGCTGGTCTGCGTCGGCACCGCCGAGGTCTCCTGCGTCTTGGTCGACGCGGTCTACGCTGTCATCTCCGCCAGCGGGCGGCGCGCGGTGCAGACCGAGATCGAGTCGCTCCCCCGCACCGTCGGCGCCCCCGCCGTCGCCTGCAAGATCTACGCGGCCGAGCTCCTCGAGGCGGCCGAGCATCTCATGGAGACCCTGGCCCGCCCGCCGGTCCCACTGGACCGAAACGGCGAGCTGATGGCTGTGTGCCGGGCCACCTACGGCGCCAGTGACGCCGAGGGCGTCCGCCGCATGGCCGCCTCCGATCCCGACTTCGTCTCCCAGGGCCCCGGCCTCTGGGCGTGGAACCGGGACGGCGCCCCGCGCGCCTTCGTGGAGTCCCGCGACGACCGCGTGGAAGCCGGCGCGACCACGCTGGGCGACCTGCAGGCCCTCGGGCAGGCGCTGCGCCGCGACGGCGACGTCACCGCGACCCCCCTGGCCAGCGTCGCCGATTTCGCCGCCGCGGTAGAGAGCTGGGTCGGCGCGGGCACCGGTGGCCCTTGGCTGCGCACGCTCCCCCACGCCGCAGAGGCCGCCGCGGCCTGGCTCTTCGCCTGGGCGCGCCGCTGGATGGACCTGCCCCTGGGCGAGCTTGGCGACCGCACTCCCCGCGAGGCCCTGCGGACCCCCGACGGCCGCGCCCGGGTCGAGTCGCTCATCGAGCGCCTGGGCCGCCTCGACGATGGACGCGGCGTCGCGGTCGTCGACGTCCAAGCCCTGCGCGAGGATCTCGGCATCGTCTGAGCGCTCGCCTCGGGCTCCGCGAGCCGCGAGGGTCCCGAGCCTCAGTTCCCGCCGTCGTCTTCGCCGAGCTCGAAGTACTTGCAGAAGACCAGCTCGCCGTGGGGTTCAATCGCCCGCACCGCGCCGGTGAGCATCGCGTTCGGGAAGCCCAGCGAGCACGACGCGGCGGCGAACGCGAAGTGCGCGCAGCTCGGGCAGCGGAAGCGAAACGCGAATCGCTCCACCTCGGCCTCAAACCGCGCGTTCACCTCGGCGGCCGCCGCGACATCCTCCGGCAGGGCCTTCACGGCGCCACGCCCAGACGCAGCGCCTGCGCGCGCGCCGCGTCCTCCTGCGCCGGCGTCGTGACACGCCGCTTGGCGGTCGCCGACAAGCGCCGACTCAGCTCGGCGTCGTCGGTGAGGTAGGCGCCGACGAAGGGGGCCAGGAACCCGCGGTCACCCAGCGTATCCCGCAGCTCCCGCGCCTCGCCCTCGCGCCCCTCCGCGAGCAGCAGCAACGCCGCCAGCGCCCGCGCGTGGCCCTCGTCCTCGGCCCGAGCCCGCCGCCCCCAGCGGATGGCCGCCTCCCGGTCGCCCCCGCGGCAGGCCGTCAGCATCAGCGCCGCCCGCAGCCCCGGCACCGGCTCGAAACCCAGCTCGCCGATGCGCAGCGGCGCGCCCACCGCCATCACCCATCGCCCAAGCCACGCCTTCGCCTTCTTGCGCCGCCCGTCCTGCCACCGCGCGCCGTCCCCATCGCCGCCGCCCGCCACGCGAAAGACGCGCTCCGACTCGCCCAGCAGCGTCGCCAGCGCCCGCGACAGCTTGCGGTGCGCCGCCAGCAACGCCTTCGCGTCCGCCCCCGCCTTCGCCAGCGCCCCGAAGCCCGCCCGCAGCTTGGCCCCCGCCCGCAGCGGATCCTTGGCCCCAGGCACCCCCTCGACGAGCGCGCACGGGTCCCCGCCGACCAGCGCCGGCCCCAGCTCGGCCGGCGCTCCCAGCGCCCCCATCGCGATCAGCAGCGCCGTGGCTATCCCGTGCATCCGACCACGCTACCGACCTGCCCCCCCGCCTGCCAACCCGAATCCGCGCCGGACCCCTCACCCATCGCGCGCGCCAGCGTGGTTTCAGCCGCCACGGCCCCCCTTGCCAACGCGCGCGCCCGCCCTCCATACTCCGCCCATGCGCCGCGCCCTCGCCGTCTTCCTGCTCACTCTCGCGGCGCTCGTCACCACCGGTGCCGCGGCCGACGACGACTACGTGCGGCTGGTCCTCGAGCACCCCGCGCCCACCCCCTACTCGGTGCTGCGCTACGAGGTCGCTCGCCGCGGCCGCGCCACCATGGCCGTCCACCGCCGCCAGCTCCCGGGCTACGCCGAGCCCCTGCACGGCGTCGGCCTGATGACCCGCGAAGAAGCCGACGCGGTCTGGCAGCTCTGCCGCGCCACCGACGCCCAGCGCCTCCCCGACGCCCCCCTGACCCCCGCCATGGCCGCCGAGGGCGCGCTCTCCTGGCGCGTCGAGGCCTCCATCGACGGCGTCGAGCACGTCTTCCGCGTCGGCGACCCCCGCAACCACCCCGACCGCCGCTACGCCCTCCTCACCGACGGCGTCATCCGCGCCGTGACCCAGCGCGCCGGCGAGCTGCCCTTTCGCAACGTCTTCGTCCCCTCCGCCCGCCTCGGCTGGCTCGACGTCGTCAGCGTCCCCGCCGCCCGCGTGTTCCTCGACGGCACCGACACCGGCCTCCAAACCCCCCTCTACGGCTACGAGGTCGAGGCCGGCCGCCACGCCGTCCGCCTCGAGAGCCTCGACGGCAGCCTCCTTCGCGCCTATGACGTCCGGGTCGAACCATCCGGGACCACCCACCTCCACGTGGATCTCAGGTAGCCCCCCCTTTCGAGGTCGCCCCACCCCTTTCGAGGTATGCCCTTGCGAGACATGACTATCCGATGGCCGCGCTGGATCGGCTTTCTCACGGTGAGCGTCCTGCTCACCTGGGGCCTCGGGCTGCTGGAGCCCGACACGGATCGTCTCGCCAGCCGCACGTGGACCGCCCTGGTGTCGGATCTCCTCCGCGCCGACGAGTTCCAGGACCAGATCGTCGACGGCGTGCTGCCGGCGTCCGAGGTCGACGTCGACGGTGGCAGGGGCTGCGACACCGAGTTCAAGGCGGCCACCGCCGAGCTCTTGGACCCCGCCTCCACCGGCCGCCTCTTGGTGCGATGCAGCATGGTCGGCCCGGCGGCCCACCTCACCGCGACCCTTGTCAGCGGGGACGGCGCTGTCGTGACCGAGGTCTCCCGTCGGCACCGCCTGCCCAGCGGCCTCTCGCTGCTCCCACCATTGCTCTGCATCATCTTCGCGTTCTTCTTCCACCGCGTCGTCGCCGCCCTGCTGCTGGGCATCGTCTTGGGCGCCTTCCTCGTCGAAGACTTCGCCGTGATGCCGGCGCTCTGGCGCACAGGCGTCGACTACCTCTGGGGCACCGCGGTGGACCCCTGGAACATCAAGGTCTACGCGTTCACCTTGGTGCTGCTGGGCATGGTGAACGTCTCCATCGTCATCGGCGGCATGAACGGCGTCCTCGAAGCCCTGGGCCGCCTCGCCCGCGGCGTCCGGTCCACCCAGGTCGCCACGGCGCTCATGGGCGTCGCCATCTTCTTCGACGACTACGCCAACTCCGTCGTGGTCGGCGGCGCCGCGCGCCCCCTGACCGACGCCCGCGGCATCAGCCGCGAGAAGCTCGCCTACATCGTCGACTCCACCGCCGCCCCCATCGCCGGCATCGCCTTTATTTCCACCTGGATCGGCATTGAAATCAAATACTTCCAGGACACGCTGCCCAGCCTCGGCGAGTTCAGCCAGATCACCAACGGCGGCTACGCCTTCTTCTTCGAGGTCCTGCCCTACCGCTTCTACTGCGTGTTCGCGGTCCTCCTCGTCTTCATCGTGGCGCTGATGGGCCGCGATTTCGGCCCCATGCTGAACGCCGAGCGCATGGCCCGCCGCGGCGAGCGCTCCCCAGGCGCACGTCAGACCGGCTCCCGTCGCCCGCTCCTGGCCCCCGTCGAGGTCAAGGAGGGCGCCCCGGCCCGCTGGGTAAACGGCGTCCTCCCCATCGCCCTGGTCGTCATCGCCACCATCGCCGGTTCCATCTATATCGGCGCTGCCCAACTCGCCGCCGCCGGCACCCCGGTCGGCCTCGGCACCGCCGGCGGCCTCGCCCAAGCCTTCGTCGCGGTCGGCGACGAGAGCGTGACCGTCCTGCTCGGCGCCGCCTGCGTGGGCGCTGTCGCCGCCATCTTCCTCGGCGTCACCCAGCGCATCCTCAGCCTCAACGAGGCCCTCGGCGCCTGGCTACGCGGCGCCATCGCCATGCTCCCCGCCGTCGGCATCCTCGTCCTCGCCATGGCCATCCGCTCGGTCACCGAGGACCTCGACGTCGCCCCCTACATCGCCGGCGTCATCGGCGACACCGCCCCGCGCCTCTTCCCGCTCGTCGTGTTCTTGATGGCTGGCGCCGTCGCCTTCGCCACCGGCACGAGCTGGGGCACCATGGCCATCCTCATCCCCGTGGCGCTCCCCGTCGGCGCCGCCCTCTTCGCGCCCTTGCCCGACGGCGCGCTGCTGCTCTTCCTCAGCGGCGCCGCGGTCCTCGACGGCGCCATCTTCGGCGACCACTGCTCGCTCATCTCAGACACCACCGTGATGAGCTCCATCGCCAGCGGCTGCGAACACGTCGAGCACGTCCGCACCCAGCTCCCCTACGCGCTGCTCGCCATGACCGCCGCGGCCCTCGCCGGCTACTCGCTGGTCGCCTGGACCGACGCCGACTGGTGGCTCAGCTACCCCGTCGGCATCATGTTCATGGTCGGCTGGGTACGCCTGCGCGGCCGCAGCCCCGAGCCGCCGCCAAGCTGAACGCCTGACCACCGGCGCACCCCGGCGGGCCCGTCACCGCAGCGTCACCGCAGCGTCATTGTGCTGTCACCGAGCGCGCGACTCAGGCAAACTCCGCCGCTGTGCCGATGGATCTCGGCCACGCGGCCAACCATGGCTGCTCTGCGCGAGCGCGAGCGGGCCGCGGGGAGGGCAGGGTGCCCCCCATCTTCTGGACCCCTTTGGTGAGGAATGCCGACCAGCCTTTCCATCCCAAACGCCCTGCGCATCGAGCGCCGCGAGTTCAAGTACCTCATCGATGAGGACACCGCGCGCCGGGTCCGCGACGCCATCCATCCCTTCTGCGTCCTCGACGAGCACGCCGTCGCCTCCCCGACCAGCCGCTACGCCATCGACAGCCTGTACTTCGACACGCCCCGCATGGACCTCTTCCAAGCCAACGACCGCGAGCAGCTCTCCCGCTTCAAGCTCCGCGTCCGCACCTACCCCGACGCGGGCGCCCTCGGCGGCCAGCCCGACGCGCGCTCGCCGGTCTTCTTCGAGGTCAAACGCCGCTACCACGACGTCATCGTGAAGGACCGCGGCCGCGCCCCCGCCGACTGGGCCGCCCTCCTCAACACCCCCGGCGCCGCGTTGCCCCCCGACACCCCCGCCCGCCAGGCCAAGCCGCTCAACGCGTTCATCATCCGCGCGCTGACCCACCACGCCCGCCCCGTCGTCCTGGTGCGCTACGACCGCGAGCCCTGGGTCAGCCTCATCGACGACTACGCCCGCGTCACCTTCGATCGCTGCATCTCGAGTCAGCGCCACGAGCGCCTCGATTTCGACGCCAACCCGCGCGGCTGGCGAGGCGTGGACTACGGCTCGGGCGAGCTCGGCACCCGCTCCCCGGTCGTCCTCGAGCTCAAGTTCACCACCGCCGTCCCGAGCTGGCTTACCACCATCGTCCGCCGTTACGACCTCTGGCGCCGTGCGTTTTCCAAGTACGGCTCGGCGGTCCGCTCCTCCATTGACCTGCCCGGCGTCCGCGTTCCCGGCTTCGGGGGAGGTCGGTTGTGAGCGAGCTTTTCACCGCCTGGACGCCCGGCCAAGCGCTCCCGATGGAGGTCGCGCTCTTCTCGCTGTTGCTGGCGTTCATCCTCAGCCAGATCATCGCCGCCGGCTACGTGTGGACCTTCCGCGGGATGTCCTACTCGCGCAGCTTCGTGCAGACCATCGCCCTCGGCAGCGTGGTCGCCGCCATGCTGATGCTGGCCATCAACAACAGCATCGCCGCCGGCCTCGGCATCGCCGGCAGCCTCGCGATTGTGCGTTTTCGCACAGCTATGCGCGACCCGCGCGACATGGTCTTCGTCTTCGCCTCCATGGGCGCCGGCATCGCCGCGGGCTTGCGCGCCTGGACCCCCGCGATCCTCGGCACCGCCATCTTCTTCCTCGCCGCCGCGGCCCTGGCCTTCACGGAGCTGGGCAGCCAGCGCGTCTTCGACGGGCTGCTGCGCTTCCAGGCGCCTGCCAACCCCGACACCGAGGAGGCCGTCGCCCAGGTCCTGCGCCGCGCCACCAAGAGCTTCGCGCTCGTCACCTTGCGCGACGTCGGCCAGGGCACCGCCATGGAGCACGCCTACCAGGTCCGCCTGGGCGCCGCCGCCAGCCGCACCGACATCATCCAGTCCCTCACCGCCATCGCCGGGATCTCCGACATCACCTTCCTCCTCCAAGAACCCACCGTGGAACTTTGAGGCCCAGGACCCGCCAAGCGCTCGACACCTTCCGCACCCGCTTCGGGCCGTGGTTGCTGTTCGGGATCTCGGTCGCGCTGGCCTTCGTCGTCTGGCGCGACCTCCGCCTGGGGACCACCGTCATCGGCTTCGCCCACGGCGACGAGTATGCCGTCGGCCCCGTCGAGCCTGGGCGCGTCACCGCCGTCGCCGTCGAGGTCGGCCAGTCCGTGCGCCAAGGCCAGCTCATCGCCACCCTGGACACCACCGCGCTGGACCGCGAGCTCGATGTCCTCCGGGCCGAGCGCGCCCGCGCCGAGGCCGAGCTCGCCGCCGCCCGCGTGGAGGCCGAGCGCGAGGCCGCGGCCGCCCGTCGCGGCCTCGAGGTGGACCTGGCCGACGCCGAGCGCCGCCTCGCCGACTCCCGCGCCACCCTGTCGAGCGCCAGCGCCGAGCTGCGCTCCCAAGAGGCCGAGCGCAAGCGCCTGGGCGCCTTGGTGGAGGCACAGCTCGAGATCCGCGGCTCTCTCGGCGATCTCGACGCCCGGATCGCCCGCCTCCGCGCCGAGGCCGACGGCGCCCGCCGCTCCGTCGCGCTCTTGGAGGGCGACGTCGCCGCGGCCCAGCGCCGCTTTGAGACCGAGCGCGGCGACACGGTGGCCATCGTCACCTCGCCGCGGGCCCGCGAGGTCGAGGTCTACGACAGCCGCATCCGCGAGCTGCTCGACCGCCGCGAGGCCCGCACCCTGCGCGCCCCCGCCGACGGTCAGGTCGCCTCCGTGAGCCTCCGTCCGGGCTCGGTCGCCGGCCTCGAGACCCCCATCGTCTCGCTGGTCGCGCCCGGTGCCGGCCGCGTCATCGCCTGCGTGGCCGAGACCGTGGCGCTGGACGTCCGCATCGGCGACGGCGTCACCGCCTGGGTCCGCCACGAGGGCGCCCAGCCCATGCGCGGCCGCGTCGTCGGCCTGGGCCCCATCGTCGACGAGGTCCCGACCCGCTGCCGCCCCAACCTCACCGACCGCGTCTGGGGCCGCGACGTGGTCGTCCTCCTCGACGACCCGGTGCCGCTCATCCCCGGCCAGGCGCTGGATCTGCGCCTCGACGGCCCGCGCGACCCCTCGGGCGGCGCCGTCGCCTCCTCGCCCCAGCCCCAGCCGGGCGAGCCGCGGCCGCTGGTTGTCCCCGCGGCGCTGAGCAAGCGGACGCGCCTCGAACCCTCAGGCGCCGTCTGGGTCTCCGGGATCTCCCGCTACGTCGTGGCCAGCGACGACACCGGCCTCGCGGACACCACCGAGCACCGCCCCTGGCTCTTCGCGGTGACCAGCGACGGGCGCGTGGACACCGATCCGCTGCCGGTGCACGGCGTGGACGAGATCAACGATCTGGAGAGCCTCACCCTCGGTCAGGCCGGCGTGCTCTACGCGCTCTCGTCGCAGAGCCACAGCAAGCGAGGCAAGCGGTCGGAGGCCCGGCGCCGCTTCCTCGCGCTGAAGGCCGACGGCCGCGGCTGGCAGGTCGCGGCGTCGGTGCTGCTCAGCGATCTGCTGGACGCGATGGCGCCGGCGGCCCGCGCGGACCTGGGGATCGAGGACTCGCTGGCGCTGGAGATCGAGGGGATGACCGCCGACGGGGGCGGGCTGCTGCTCGGCCTCAAGTCGCCGCTGGACGCCGAGGGGCGCGCCATCATCTGGCGGATCGCCCACCCGGAGCGCCTCTTCGAAGACGGCTCGCTGGACCGCGCCGGCCTCTCGCTCTTCGCCCGCCTCCGCCTCACCGCCGACGCCGACGGGGAGCCCGTGCCGGCCGGGATCTCCGAGCTCCTGCTCCTCCCCGACGGCACCCTGCTCGTGGCGGGCACCCCCTCGACGGGCGACGCCAAGGTCGAGACCGGCGCGCTCTGGTGGGTCGGGGACGCTGGCGGCGCGCGCGGCGGCGAGGCCCAGGCGCACCTCATCACCTCGTGGCCCGGTCTGCGCCCCGAGGCGCTGGCCCTGACGCCGACGGCCGGCCGCGTCGCCGTCTTCTTCGACACCGGCAGCCAGACGCCGCTCTGGGCCGAGATCCCGTGGCCGGCACGGTGAGCCGGACGACGGGATGGCCGCGATGGGCCCTCGCGCTCGCCACGATGCTGGGCCTCGCGGCCTGCTCGCCGCCGGTCGCGCACCTGGGCTCGGGACACGCGCTGAAGGTGTGGCGCGCGGCGTCGGTGCCCCAGCCGGCCGGCCCGGCCGCGGTCGCCCCAGGCCTCGACGCCCAGGAGCTGGTCCGACGGGCGCTCGAGCACGATCCCGCGCTCCGGGCGCTGCGGGCCGAGGTGGCCTCGATCGAGGCGGGCGTCGGGTTGGCTCGCGAGCGCGGCGAGCTGGAGGTGCGGCTGTCGCAGTTTCGCCTCGACGACGTGCGCGAGCGCCGTGCCGGCGTCGAGCTCGCCGTGCGGGCGCGCCCGGTCCGCCCCCGCGAGGTCCCCGCCAACATCGCCACCGCCCGGCTCGAGGCGGACGCCGCGCGGGCCGAGCTTCGCGAGGCCGAGATCCTGCTGGCCGGTGAGATCCGCCGCCTCCACGCCGACCTCCGCATCGCCGAGGACGAAGCCGCGATCGCCCAAGACGAGCTGGCGCTGCGCGACGAGGAGCGCGCCATCGTCGCGTCCCGCCTGGCGGCCGGCGCGGGCACGGCCCTCGATGTGGCGCTGTCCCAGCTCTCGAGCGCCGAGCTCGCGGCCGACGCCGCGGCCCCCGTCGACGCGTCGAACCCCCAGCTCCGGCGCCTCCGCACCCACCTCGGCCTCGCCCCCGACGCCCCGATGGACCTCACCGGCGCACCGGGCGGGGTCGACGCGCCCGCCGCCGAGGCCATGGTCGCCGAGGCCATGATCGCCGAGGCTCTGGCCCAACACCCCCTCGTCAACCGGGCCGAGGCGCAGCTTGCGGGCGCCGCCGTCGAGGCGTGGCGCGCGCCGGCCGACGCGTGGCCCTGGTTCAGCTTCGTGCAGGTCGACTACGACGCGGTTCCGCAACCCAACGCCAGCTCCGAGTCCAAACCCTACCGCTTCGGGTTCGCCCTCGGCATCAACATCCCCCTCTGGCAGTGGTCCGGCGCCTCGGTGCGGGCCGCCCGCGCTCAGCAGGTGCACCGGCAGCTGGCGTTCGAGGCCACGGTGTTCGAGGTGGCCGCCGAGGTCCAGGTCGCCCTGGCCGAGGTGCGCGTCGCCCGCGAGCGCCTCGCGACCATCGAGTCGGTGCTCCTCCCCGCCGCGCAGGTCGCCGCCGACGAGGCGCGCAAAGCCCGGGCTCAGAGCGCCCTGGACCCCATGCGCGCGCTGCAGCTGCAGAACGCGCGCCTCAAGGCGAGGCGACTCCACGCCGCCGCCCGCCGCGAGCTCGCGCACGCGCTCATCGGGCTGGACGAGGTGTTGGGCCGGCGCCCCTGATCGCCGCCCACGCCGCCCGCACACCGCGCCGTGCGACTTGGAGTTGAGCGCGCGGGTATGATAGACGGCGCCCCGGTTCCCGCGGGAGCGGCGCGCCGCTACGAGGCCTGGATGCCCCTTTTCGCTCGATATCTCCTGCTCGCTTTGGCCCTCGGCTGGGCCGCCACCTCCGCCTGCGATGGCGGGGAGTCGGCTGGCGCCAGCCTGGACGTCAGCGTCGACCTGACGCCGGACCTCGCGCTGCCCGACGCCCTCCCGGACACCTTGACCGGGGCCGACGTGGGGCCGACCGGCCCGCCGAGCTTGGACTTCGCGACCGCCGTGGGCGACGACGGCGTGGCCTGCCGCGGCGCCGGGATCTGCGCGGTGCTGCTCGAGCCCGGCCACAGCCCCCGCCTGGAGGTGGTCGTCAGCGTAGGCGGCGTCCCCGTCGCCGAGCGCGTCGTGACCTTCAAGATCGAGGACGACGAGGCCGGCATCGGCCAGATCTCGCGGCTGTCGACCTACTCCGACCCCGATGGCCGCGCCTGGGTCGAGGTCAGCGCGCCGGGTGTCTCCGTGGGTCAGTTCCGCGTTCGCGCGCAGCTAGGCACCGCCGAGGCCTCGCCGGTGACCTTCGACGTGATCGTGACCCCCGACGGCCGCGTCCCCCTGACCGTGCGCCCCAGCTACGACGGCGAGCTCAGCTTGGCCTCCGTCTCGGTCAGGGCCTTCGCGCAGTCCGCCACCGGCAACCCAAGCTGCGCCAGCCCCATGGGATTGCTGACCACGCCGCCGCCCGCCGCCTCGGTCACGGGCCTCGAGCTCGGCCGTCCCGCGCGCTTCCTCAGCCTCCCCGCGACCGCCTCCGGCACCACGTACACCCTGCTGGTGACTGGCGAAAACGAGGCCGGCCTCGTCGTCGCCTTGGGCTGCGACGCCCAGCTCGCGATCGTCGACAGCCAGAAGGCCGTCACCGTCGACGTGGCCATGGCCGACCGCGCCCCCGGGTTCGCGGGGGCCTTCGCGGCGACCGCGGCGCTCAGCCTGGACTCCGCGCTCAGCGGCCCCTGGGCCGACCGCTCCGAGGCGGCCTTCGCGCTGCTCGACGGGCAACCCTCCGCGCTGGCGCTGCTTCCCTGCGGGCTGGCCGCGGCCGACGCCGGCCTCGCCGAGCTCTGCTTTCTCCTCTTCAACGACCCCAAAGCACCCCACCCCGACGACACGACCCTGCTGGGCGCGGCTGTCGTCAGCGCGATCGCCGGGCACGTCGACGCCCTGCGGAAGGGGCAGCCCTGGGGCGCCGCCCTGGCTGACGGCGGCTCGGCCCGCGACCTGCTGAGCGGCCTCGAGTTCCGCAGCACGGTGAACTTCTTGAGCGAGCCGAGCGACGACGGCGTCTGGAAGCAGGCGGAGGCCAACGACTCCTGGGACGCCGTGGTCGCGCGCTTCAGCCCGCTGGTCCCGTGCCCCGCCGAGAGCGAGCCGGGCTGCGGAAAGAAGAAGCTCTTCTTCGCGACCACCCAGCCCGAGACGCCCGTGGGCGGCGCGTTCGCGGCGACCGTGACCCAGAGCCTCGAGCTGTCCATCGACTCCCACGAGACCCGCCTGCGCTACGGCAGCATGCTCAACGCCGTGCTCGAGCGCGCGCTGCTGCCGACGATGCTCGGCGACGGCGCCGGCGGCGTCACGGTGACGCGCTGGGAAGACCTGATAGCGCTCTCCCTCGGAGGCCCCGGCTGCCTCGGAAAGACCGGCTCGGAGGGCTGCTGCGGCAAGTTCGTCGGCGGCCTCGGCGCGCTGCTGACCCTGCAGTCGGCGACGGGCGTGTCGACCTGCGAGGCGTGGATCGCCGCGGGGGCCGCCAGCCTGCGCGGGCCGCTGCTGGAGGCCGGCGCTCAGGGCGGCGGCTTCGCGGCCTTCGGCACCAACGCCCCGTGCCCCGCCTTCGACGACGACGGTGATCTGGTCATCGATCGCCTCGGATCGCCTGACGCCACCTGCCTATTCGACCTGGTCATCGGCGACGAGGCCGGCACCACGGTGATGAGCCTCGACGTCCAGGCCGCGCGCGCGCCCTGAGCGCGGACGGCGTTCAGCCCATGGTGTCGGCGGTGCGCTGCAGGATCTCGAGCGATCGTGCGGGGTCGCCGCCCAGCTCGGTCAGGGCGTCCTCCCGCTGGCCTACCCCGCGAAACCAGGTGATCTGACGCCGCGCATACTGGCGATGGCTCGCCGTGATGCGCGGCAGCAGCGCCGTGGCCGGGAAGACGCCGGCCACGTGGGCCGCCACGTCGCGATATCCCAGGATCTGCAGCCCCGGCGCGTCCGGCGCCAGCCCGCCCGCGCGCAGGGCCCGCACCTCGTCGGTCCAGCCCGCGTCGAGCATGGCCCGCGCGCGCGCCTCAATGCGGCGGTGCAGCAGGTCGCGCTCGGGCCAGAAGCCGAACACCTTCGCGTCGTAGCGGGAGTCGGCGAAGCGGTGCTCCGCCTGAAACTCGCCCAGGGGGCGGCCCGTGGCGCGAAAGACGGACAAGGCCCGCACGATGCGCTGGCGATCCGCCGGGGCCACCTTGGCGGCGACCGCGGGATCTAGCGCCGCGAGCTCGGCGTGGAGCGCCCGCGGGCCCCGGGCGGCGAGCTCCGCGCTGACGGCGTCCCGGATCGCGTCGGGCACGGGCGGGATGACGCTGAGCCCGTGCAAGAGCGCGCGCACCCACAGGCCCGTGCCCCCGCACAGGATGGGCAGCCGCCCGCGCCCGCGCACGTCGGCGATGGCCGCGTCCGCCTGCGCCGCCCACGCCGCCGCGTCCATGCGCTCGTCGGGCCCGACGAGATCGATCAGGTGGTGGGGCACCCGCGCGCGGTCCTCGGCCGAGGGCTTGGCGGTGCCGATATCGAGCGAGCGGTGCACCTGGGCCGAGTCCACCGACAGGATCTCGCCGCCGTGGGACTCCGCGAGCGCCATGGCCAGAGCGCTCTTGCCGGCCGCCGTGGGGCCGACCAGCACGAGCAGCGGCCCGAGCTCCGGCGCGGCTTGGGGGGCGGGCGGGCTCACCGTCGATGCATCCGCCGCTCGAGATCGGCGAAGGGCACGTTGACCAACACCGGGCGGCCGTGGGGGCAGTTCGCGCCCAGGTCCACCTCGTCCATGGCCTCCAGCAGCGCCCGGATCTCCTCGTTGGCCAATCGATCGCCAGCCCGCACCACGCTGTGACAGGCCATGGTCGCGAAGAGCAGGTCGAGCTGCGCCTCGCCCAGCGAGCTCTTCCCGATGTCGCAGAGCTCGGCGATGAGGTCCTTGACCAAGCTGGTGACGTCGCTCTTGGCCAGCAGCGCCGGGATGGCGGTGACCTGCCACGTCTGGCCGCCGAAGGGCTCGATGGCGAAGCCGAGGCGGTCGAGGGCCTCCTGGTGGTCGGAGAGGCTGGCCGACTCCGACGCGCTCAGCTCGAGCTGCAGCGGGAAGAGCAGCTGCTGCCGCGCCAAACGCGCCGTGCAGTAGCCCGCCTTGATGCGCTCGTAGCCGACCCGCTCGTGGGCGGCGTGCTGGTCGATGATGACCAGCCCTTCGCGGTCCTCGCAGATGAGCCAGGTGCGGTTCGCCTGTCCGATGACGCGCAGGCGCGCGAAGACCTGCGCGCGCTCGCCGGGGCGGAAGTCGAGCTGCGAATCGTCAGGTGGCGCCTGGGGAAAAGACGATCCGCCCGGCGCGCCCGGGGCAGGCTGGGCCACCGGCGCCATCCCCGCCGCCTGGGCCCCGCGAGCCAGCCCGTAGGCGTCCATGGGCAGGGGGGTGGCCCGCGGCTCCTCGAGCGCCATGGGGTCCAGCGCGCGCGGCGGCACGTAGAGCGGGTTCGGGCTCGAGGTCACCCAGGGCGTGGCGCGCAGGGTCTCGCGGCAGGCGCGGACGATGGCCTCGTGGATGTCGCCGGGGCGCACGAAGCGCACCTCGGCCTTGGCGGGGTGGACGTTGACGTCCAGCTCGTCGGGCGGCACCCAGAGGTAGAGCACCGCGTGGGGGTGCCGCCCGCGGTCCAGCAGGTTTCCGTAGGCGCTGACCAGGGCGTGGTGGACGACGCGGTCGCGGATGGGGCGGCCGTTGACGAAGGTGTGGGTGCCGCGGGCGGTCGGGCTTTGGAAGGTGGGGTCGCTGATGAAGCCCAGGACGCGCACGGGGCCGTCCAGCCGCACTTCGTAGAGGTGCTCGGTGGTCTGGCGGCCCAGGACCTGGAAGATCCGGTGTTTCAGCGAGGGCGCGGCGGGGTGATCGACGCCCACGCGCCCGTTGTGGCTGAGGCGCAGGTGGACGTGGGGGTTGCCCAGGGCCGTGTCGGCGATGAGCGCGTGGATGTGGCCCATCTCGGTCGCCGTGCGCTTGAGGAACTTCAGGCGCGCGGGGATCGCGTAGAAGAGGTCGGCGACCTCGATGCGGGTGCCGACGGGGCCGCCGATGTCCCGCACCGCCGTGGGCCCGCCGGCCTCGACGCGCACCTCGGTGCCCACGTGGTCGTCGGCGGTGCGCGTGGACAGGACGAAGCGCGACACCGAGGCGATCGAGGGCAGCGCCTCGCCGCGAAAGCCCAGGGTGCCGATGGCCTGCAGGTCCTCGACCGTGTGGATCTTGCTGGTCGCGTGGCGCTCCACCGCCAGCAGCGCGTCTTCTCGCGCCATGCCGTGGCCGTCGTCGACCACCCGCACCATCCGCCGCCCGCCCTCTTCGACGTCGACAAAGATCGTGGTGGCGCCTGCGTCCAGGGCGTTCTCGACCAGCTCTTTGACCACCGAGGCGGGGCGCTCGACGACCTCACCGGCGGCGATCTGGTTGGCGAGGGCTGCCGGCAGGACCGCTATGCGCGGACGCTCGGTCAATCCTTCACGATCTTCAGTGAGGGGCGCTGCCTCGGCGGCGTGGGCTCCGGCGGCGTCGCGTCGCTCTTGTCCTCGTCGCGCTCCTCGGAGTCGCCGCCGCCCTGGATCAGCGCGAAGCCGCGGCGGGCTGGCCCTCGCACGGCGGGGCGCGCGCCTGGGCCCTGCGACGCCTTCTTCAGCGCGCGCGCGGGCTGCGGCCGCGGCGCCTGGCGGTTCGCGGTCAGCACCGGCACGCCGCCGCCCGGGGTCACCGGCTGCTCGGCCGACGGCCCGAAGAAGGGGTCCAGCTCGGGCGGCATCGACTCGGGCCAGAGCATGCCCTCGTGCTCGACGTCGGGCATCGTCAGCCCGAACACGGCGTCCCAGGGCAGCGTGCAGCCGAAGTTCTGGCGCTGAAAGGAGAGCACCGCGTAGACGCTGTCCTCGCCCACCTCGAGCGCCGGCAACTGGAACTGCCAGGCCACGTTGAGGCGCAGCACGGGATCGGCGCGGAACTGCGCGGGCACGATCACCCCTGGAGCCCGCGGGTCGAGATGGATCATCACCATCCCGCGGTCCAGCAGCTCGAGCATCTTCTCGCGCTTCTGCTGCTTGCTGGCGTCGCCCGTCATGTTCCGCTCATCGTCCTGGCGTATCAGAAGGACGTGCCGGCGGCAATCGCGGCAGCGCCCGTGCGGGCGCTTCGTGGGCGGGTCGTGGAAATCTGGCAGGCGCGCCTGGAGTAGCCGTGAAGACACGGCCGGGCCCCCCCGAACCACGCGCGAGCTCCCCCCGCACGCTCCAGGTCAGCGCCTCCCAGATGGGGTCCGGTCCGCCGCGTCGCGCCCGACCGAGGTGGGCGTCAGCGTCGCGAGGCAGACCGTGGCTGGTGCGTCGTGCCGCTGTGTGCGCGACGCCCCACCTGATTCGTCTCGCGCCCGCTTTTTCTTGAGCGTTTTTTGCGCCCCGCGGTCATCGAGCGCGCCGCGCCGCCCGCGCAGGTCGCGGCGCCCGCGGGTTTTGCTCGCCCACGACGGCGCGCACGATGCCGTCCCCGCGCGTCGGCGCCACCGCCAGCACCTCGTGGCAGGTCAGGACCGCCGACGCCCCCGAGAAGCAGATCTCGCCCTCGACTCCCCAGCTGTTCGCGGCCACCAGCGTCGTCTCCAGGCCCGCCAGCCGCCACGCCCAGTAGCGCCACACCGCGAACCCCTCGTCGAGCCAGTTGGTCGGGAAGGCGATGGCCCGCGGCTTGCTCAGATGACACCAGGACAGGAACTCGTCGTCGTTGAGATCCATGCAGATCCCGACGGTGAAGCTGCCCGCCCGCGTCTCGAAGACCCGGTAGCCTGAGTCGCCCGGGAGGGCCCAGCGCTCGTCGGGCTCGTAGAGCATCGACTTTCGGTAGACGAAGCGAAGCTCGCCCGCGTCGTCGATGACCAGGGCGCTGTTGTAGAGGACCGGCCCGGCGTCCTCGGGGAAACCGCAGACGATCCAGCAGCCGAACTCGCGCGCGATCGGCGACAGCACGGCGAAGGTCGGTCCCAGCGCTGGCTCCGCCACGGTG
Organism: Myxococcota bacterium; assembly: GCA_041389525.1. Taxonomy (GTDB): domain Bacteria; phylum Myxococcota_A; class UBA9042; order PHBI01; family JACKFB01; genus JACKFB01. The sequence goes on from JAWKRR010000075.1 coordinate 19,722, forward strand.
CGGGCGTGGGCCGGATCGTCGAAGAGGTAGCCGGTGGCGGCCATCTCCGGCAGCACCACCAGGTCGGCGTCTGTCGCTGCCTCGAGCGCCATGCGCGCCATGGCCTCGCGCGAGGCCGCGAGATCGCCGATCAGCGCCTTGAATTGGATCGCCGCCACACGCATGCGGCCCACCGTAGCGACTCCGCGCGCGCAGGTCGATCTCGGTGTGGGCTGCCGGCGCGAGCGCGCGGTGTGGGCCCGCGCACAACGGGTCAGCCGCGCGCCGAAGGATCGAGTATGCTTCGCCGCCCCCGGGCCCGGAGCCGTCGTGAAGGACAAGCACATCCGCATCCGCATCGAGCAATGCTTGGCGTTGGCGAAGGCGTCGAACTGCCCGCGGCGGAAGTTCGGCGCGCTGCTGGTCGACCCCGAGCGCAACGTCGTCCTCATGGACGGCTACAACGGCGGGCCACGTGGCGGCGGGACCCTCTGCGGTGGCGAGGTGTGCCTGCGCGACACGATGGCCATCGAGAGCGGCACGCGCATCGAGATCGGCTGTCATCATGCGGAGATGAACCTGATCTGCAACGCCGCCGCCAACGGCGTCCCCACCCGCGGCGCGTGGCTCATCGTGACCGGCGAGCCTTGCACCATGTGCGCGAAGCTGATCCACCACGCGGGAATTACACGCGTCCTCGTCGTGAGCGAGGGATACGCCGGAGCGAACGGTGTACCTTACCTCTGCGACCACGGCGTTGAGGTGGTCGCCGTCGACGGGCCGCGCGATCCGCGGCTCGGCGAGGTCTGAGAACCCGACGCCTGTCCGGCTCGTTCGCCCGCCCCCGTTGCGGGGCGAGCAAAAGAGCCGGGTAGCCCTGAAGCCATGCGACGCACCCGTGAGGGTGCGATGGTGCTGCGGGTGCATGACCCGGACTACCCGGCTGAAGATTGTTTCGGCCTGCCCCGGGAAAACCTTGAGCGATCTCGTGGGTGCGGGTCGCGAACGCTGTATCTGCGCGGGTTTGCGCGCCTCGGCTTCGCGATTCGTCAGGTGGCGCCTGGATTTTTGCGGCGCACCCAGCCTGACGGAGCCCAAACCAACGGGCTCGCGCCAAGGCGCCAAGACGCCAAGACGCGAAGAACGCGCGCCCTTGGCGTCTTGGCGCCTTGGCGCGAACCAAAGTGAGCCCCGCAACCGTGAGACAAGTCCTGCCAGAATCGAGCAGGATCTGGGACGTGAGGGACTGAACGCCAAAACGCCGAGAGGGCCTCATGCGCGAAGCATGAAGCCCTCTCGGGTGCCGTAGGTCCGGGTGGCCACGGGCTGTAAGGACCTCTCGGTCCAGTTGGGTGCTGCGGGTTGTTGTGTTACGTCCCTAGCCACCCGGTGAGTAGTCCATCGGCGCGGGGGCAGGTCGGCTTGAGGCGATTCGTCGCGGACGGCGCCTTAAACCCTCAGTCGCGCACGGAAAAGCGTGTACGTCCGATGAGTTGGCCGTCTTCGGTTTCGACGTCGACGCTCCAGGAGCCGGTCGGGTCGGCGGGCCAGGACCCCGGATCCATCGTGCTCGTGAGGCGCAGGACGTTCGGGCCGTCGGCGGGGCGGCCGGCGGCGGGACGCGCCACCACGGTGCTCAAGCCCTGGCGCCACACGTGCCGCAGCTCCGAGGGGCGCGGCGTGCGGGCCGGGTGACGCACCTCGCTGACCGCGACCAGCGTCTGGAGCAGCTCGCGACGGATGGCGCCCAGCTCCATGGTGAGGCCGCCGTCGCTCATCACGCTGGGGCCGACGGCGGCGGAGGCCAGCTCGAAGGGGACCGGCGGGATGGCGCGCTGCCCGAACCAGGCGGTGCCGACCGTGGCCGCCATGCTCAGCGCCAGCGCCGACAGAGCCCACGGGCGATGCCACTGGCGCGGCGGGACATGCAGGGTGAAGAAGCCGAAGGCGGCGAACGCGGCGGCCACGACGAGGACGACGCGGGGCCGCAGATCGGGCAAGAGCGCCGGCAGCGAGAGGGCGAGCGCTGTGAAGAGCACCAGCGTGTAGAAGACCGTCGCCAGCACCTTGTGGCGCACCAGCACGCCGTCGAAGAAGAGGTCCATGGTGGACGCGACGGCGAACGCGGCGAGGACGACGACGAACCAGAGGTTGGCGGCGTCCAGGGTCGCGGCCTGCGCGTAGAAGGGCAGGGCGAAGAAGAGCATCGCCTGGTAGAGGTTCTTGAGCACGTAGCTCATCGCGTAGAAGCGCATGTTCTGGCCGGGGGTGACCAGCTTCTGCTCGCGGCCGCTGCCGGCGACGCGGAAGAGCAGCACGGTCACCAGCCACGCGGCGACGAGCAGGGGCGCGAGCCAGCGCGCGTAGTCGAAGCCCTTGCGCGCGAAGAGGACCACGAAGACGCCCAGGCCCAGGGCGTACAGCGAGTGCAGCCACCACAGGTGCCGGCCGTGCTTGCGCAGAAAGCCCGCCACGCCTCTGGGCGACTCCTCGAGGCGCTCGGTCTGCTTGCGCGTGCGCGGTGGGCGTGCGGGGACCATGGGGGGACAATGGCACCGCGCCGCGAGGCCTACAACGTGTCGCGTCCGCCGGGTGCGTCGCGGGATTCACGCGGGCCCCGCCGACCTTGGCAGCCCTGAGCGCCGGTGCTACACCGGATCCATCGGGCAAATTCGGCGCCCTGGAGTCAGCATGACCCGACACTTCGTGGCCACCCAGATGCGGACGGTCGACCAGGTGGGCGTGGAGGAGCGGGCCGCCCGGCTCGCCTCCCGCAGCATCAAGAAGGCATCGAAAGTGCAGGGCTTGCGCCTTGCGGTCTCGATGATGGACCTCACCAGCCTCGAGGGGCGCGACACCCCTGGGCGCATCCAGAGCCTGTGCCGCAAGGCCATCACGCCGCTGGCGGGCTCCGACATCCCGCACGTCGCGGCGGTCTGCGTCTACCCGCCGATGGTCTCGGTAGCCAAGCGCGCGCTTGGTAATTCGGGGATCCACATCGCGGCGGTCGCCACCTACTTCCCGAGCGGGCAGGCGCAGCTCAGCGAGCGCCTCGACGAGGTGCGGCGCACGGTCGGGGCGGGGGCCGACGAGATCGACATGGTCATCAACCGCAACGCCTTCCTCGCCGGCGACCACGCCCTGGTGCACGACGAGATCGCGGCGGTCAAAGAGGCCTGCGGCAAGGCTCACCTCAAGGTCATCCTGGAGACCGGCGAGCTTGTCAGCTACGACAACGTCCGCCGCGCCAGCCTCATCGCCATCGACGCGGGCGCGGACTTCATCAAGACCTCGACCGGCAAGGTGACCCCCGCGGCCACGCTGCCGGTGACCCTCGTGATGCTCGAGACCATCCGCGACCACTTCATCCGCACGGGCAAGATGGTCGGCATGAAGCCCGCGGGCGGCATCCGCACGGCCAAAGACGCCATCCGCTACCTCATCATGGTCAAGGAGACCCTGGGCGACGCCTGGCTGAGCCCCGACTGGTTCCGCTTCGGCGCCTCGACGCTGCTCAACGACGTGGTGCTGCAGCTCGAAAAAGAGCGCACCGGGCGCTACCACTCCGACCGCTACCTCAGCATTCCGTAGGACGGCCCCATGAACACCCCCACGCGCGAGCTGCTCTTCGGGGACCTGTGGGACTACGCGCCCGCCCCCGAATCCCGCGACCACGTCCGCTTCGAGAAGCGCTACGGCCACTTCATCGACGGGCGCTTCGTCGACGCCGAGACCTGGTTTCAGGTCATCGACCCCTCCAACGAGGAGCTGCTCTGCGAGGTCGGCGAGGGCACGGCAAAGCACGTCGACCTCGCCGTGGCCGCCGCCCGCAAGGCCCAGTCGGGCGTGTGGGGAAAGATGCCGGGCCGCGAGCGGGCGAAGTACCTCTACCGCATCGCCCGCATCATCCAGGAGAAGGCCCGCGAGCTGGCGATCCTCGAGTCGATGAACGGCGGAAAGCCCATCCGCGAGAGCCGCACCGTCGACGTGCCCCTGGCCGCCGCGCACTTCTTCTACTACGCGGGCTGGGCCGACAAGCTGCGCTACGCCTTCGCGGGCGCCGATCCGCAGCCCATCGGCGTGGCCGGGCAGATCATCCCGTGGAACTTCCCGCTGCTGATGGCGGCGTGGAAGATCGCGCCGGCGCTGGCCGCTGGGAACACCGTGGTGCTGAAGCCGGCGGAGACGACGCCGCTGACGGCCATGAAGTTGGCCGAGATCTTCATGGAGGCCGAGCTTCCCCCCGGCGTGGTCAACTTCGTCAACGGCTTCGGCAAGACCGGCGCCGCCATCGTCGAGCACCCTGGCATCGACAAGATCGCGTTCACCGGCTCGACCGACGTGGGCAAGCGCATCCAGCGCGCCCTGGCCGGCACCAAGAAGCGGCTCACGCTCGAGCTCGGCGGCAAGGGCGCCAACATCATCTTCGCCGACGCGGCCATCGACCAGGCGGTCGAGGGCATCGTCGACGGCATCTTCTTCAACCAGGGCCACGTCTGCTGCGCGGGCTCGCGGCTGCTGGTCGAGGAGTGCGTCGAGGACGAGGTGGTCGAGAAGCTCACCCACCGCATCCAGACCCTGCGGGTGGGCGATCCCCTCGACAAGAACACGGATATCGGCGCCATCAACTCGCGGGCGCAGCTCGACAAGATCCGCGAGCTCGTGGACTCCGGCGTCGACGAGGGCGCCACGATGCACCAGTCGAAGTGCTCGGTGCCTGACAAGGGCTTTTACTTCCGGCCCACCTTCTTCACCGGGGTCTCGCAGAGCCACCGCATCGCTCAGGAAGAGATCTTCGGGCCGGTGCTCTCGGTGCTGAGCTTCCGGACGCCGGAAGAGGCCGTCGAGAAGGCCAACAACACGGCCTATGGGCTGTCGGCGGGCATCTGGACCGACAAGGGCTCGAAGCTCTTCCAGGTCGCTGGGGCGCTGAAGGCTGGCGTCATTTGGGGTAATAGTTTCAACAAGTTCGACCCGACGAGCCCCTTCGGTGGCTACAAGGAGAGCGGGTTCGGACGCGAGGGCGGCTGGCACGGACTGCTGCCCTATCTGGAGGTGCGCTGATGGCGAAGGGGCCTGAGCGCATCACGGTGCGCAAGACCTACAAGCTCTACGTGGGCGGGGCTTTTCCTCGCACCGAGAGCGGGCGCTACATGGTCGCGCGGGACGCGAAGGGGGAGATCGTGGCCAACGTGTGCCGGGCGTCGCGCAAGGATTTCCGCGACGCGGTGGTCGTCGCGCGAAAGGCGCAGGCGGGTTGGGCTGGGCGCACCGCGTTCAACCGCGGGCAGATCATGTACCGGATGGCGGAGATGCTGGAGTCGCGCGCGGCGGTCTTCGAGGCGGCGCTGGTCGGGGCTGCGGGCATGAGCGCGAAGGCGGCCGCTGAGGAGGTGGGAGCGGCCGTGGATCGGCTGGTCTGGTACGCCGGCTGGGCCGACAAGTTCCCGCAGTTCATGGGCACGACGAACCCGGTGGCCTCGGCCCACTTCAACTTCACCTTCCCCGAAGCGACCGGCGTGGTCACGGCGTTCGCGGCTGAGGGGTCCGCACTCCTCGGCCTGATCTCGGCGATCGCTCCGGTCATCGTCTCGGGCAACAGCGTCATCGCCATCGTCAGCGGGCCCGCGCCCACGGTGGCCATGGAGTTCGCCGAGGTGCTCGCGACCTCGGACCTGCCGGGGGGCGTGGTGAACATCCTCACGGGGCTGCGCGACGAGCTGGCCCCGCACGTGGCCAAGCACATGGACGTCGACGGCATCCTCTGCGTGGGGGCGGACGCGGCGACGCGAAAGCTCATCGCGACCGAGGGGGCCGAGTCGGTCAAGCGGCTCCAGTTCGAGGACGACGGCGACGTGGCCCACTGGCTCGACGACGCGCGGCAGAGCCCCTACTGCATCGTGCCCTTCGTCGAGCTGAAGACGGCCTGGCACCCGATGGGCGTCTGATCTCGGTCGGCGCGCGCTGCTGTCGCAGGCAGCGCGCACCGAGTCGGTCCTCACAGCCCCTCGCGACCGCCGGCGCTACGTCCGTCGAAGGCGCCGGCGCTACAGCCGGCGTTAGAGCCGATTCGCGGTGAAGGGCGTGCTCACCTTGACCGAGGCCGCGGTCACCAGCGCGTCATCGGCGGTGCCGGCCCACAGGCAGCCGCCCGCGTAGCCCGTGGTCACCTTGCCGCGCTCCATGCGGACGGCCTCCCAGGTCTTCGCGCGCGGCCCGCCCTCGCTGACCACGTCGGCCTCGGCCACCGACAGCCCCAAGAGCAGGCAGTTGATGCCGTTGGACGCCGCGCCGGCGCCGAGCAGCACGGAGAACTTGTCGCCGCCCTTGTGGAGCAGCCCCTCGCGCTTCGAGTTCGTCGTGACGACTGTGCCTTCGCACACATCATCGCAGTCCGGGTTGCGCGTGCCCTCACCGCACTTGGAGCGATCCGCCGCGACCACCGTGCCGTTGCAGGTCTGAGTCGGCAGGTTCAGCGTCACCCGCGCCTCGAAGTTCGGGTCGGGCTGCACCATCGTCACCGTCGCGGGCCACACCTCGCTCGGGCAGAGCACCTCGGCGCGGGCGCAGTCCAAGTTGAACTCGAAGGGCTGCCCATTATGATCGATGGTCACCGCGCCGCCCTCGGGGCCCAAGGTGCGGGTGTAGACGGCGCCGCCGAGCGTGATCTCGAGGGTCATGGAGTCGTCGTACTCCACCTGCCAAGCGCCCGAGACGTTCGGCATCGGCTCATTGCTTCCGCAGCCCCCGGCTGCGCCGTCGGCTCCCATCAGCGCGGGCGTAGCGACAAGTAGGCATCCGAGAAGAGTAGCTAGGGGTGAGAGGCGCATCGTGATCCCTCCAGGGCGTGTGTGCGATAGGTTACCGACCGTGTGTCCGTGCGAAAATTCGCGGGCACAACCGCCGGGCGGCTGCCGAGACAACGAAGCAATCCCCGTGCCAACCTAAATCGGTAGTTCCCCGAGTGGTCTGCTCGCCTGCTGTTCGATCGCCGAGGTTTCTCAGCCCTCTCAGATCGAACGACGCGAACCGGCGCGACGGGGCAAGCCATCGAATATCATTGCCTTCGCGGCCGCCTCATGCTTTGTCCGCGACCCCCCAGAAATCCCCGCCCTTTAGGAGGCACATCATGGTCCGCACGGGGCTGCTCACTCTTACGATTCTCTCGATCCTAGCTGCCTCTCCGAGCGCTGCGGCCCAGTGCCCTGACGCGCTCCTCGTTCAGGCCAAGGAGATCTGCTACGGATCGGGCGGCATCGACACCCCGGCCAACGTCGCTGGCGGCGTCTACACGCCCACCGCGCCGCTCGCCGCGGGCGCCAGCGTGTGCGTCCACGTCGATCTCGAGGCGCGCATCGAGGCCGGCGGCTGGGACCGCGTCTACCTGGGTTGGAAGGACAGCGCAGGCAAGACCGCCACGGACTGCCTCGTCGGCGCCGACATCGACGACTGCTCGACGACCAACAGCGCGGTCGGCTGCGGCACCTCGCCGCCGGCCGTGTTCGCCATCGACGACATGCTCTGCTGGGCCCCCACCGCGGGCGCGACCAGCGTGACCGTGTCCGTGTTCGTGCAGCCGGTCGACACCTCGTACCAGTGCACCACGGGCTGCGGCGTCGCGGGCCCGGCTCCCCTGGGCGTCACGGTCCACGAGCTGCGCGTGGTCGGCTGCCTCGGCGGCGCCGCGGGCGGCTGCGGCAACGGCGTCGTCGCGGCCGGCGAGCAGTGCGACGACGGGAACTCCCTGGCCGGCGACGGCTGCAGCCAGACCTGCCAGCGCGAAGCGGGCGGCATCTGCAATGACTCGGGCACCAAGTGCAGCGCGAAGAATCAGTGCGTCGGCGTCTCGCCCCAGGACCTGAGCACCAGCTACTGCTACGCGAACAACGACGACAAGCAGGACAGCCCGCTGTCGTGGACCTGGAGCCTGCCGGGCACCGGCGACGAGGTGCTGCTGCAGTGGGATGTGCAGGGCGGCGCTGAGTTTCACGGCACCAAGACCGGCGAACCCAAGTTCGACATCGTCTGGCTCGGCTGGGAAGACGAGCTGGGCGGCGGCGCGGACTTCTTCCTCCAGGACGGCGGCCTGAACTTCAACGCCTTCGGCGAGGACTTCGTCGAGATGTGGAGCCTCGGCTCTCTCGCCATCAAGCCGACGCCGGGCGCCAAGACCCTGCGCGTCACCATCTACGTCTCCACGGACAACGCCACGAGCTGCCAGCAGCCCAAGGCGTCGCTGGGGCCGATCCCGGCGCTCTTCGCCGAGTCGCTGACCCTGACCTCCTGCGGCATCAAGGCGACCCAGTACGACACGCTGGCGTCTTTCACCGAGTCCATCGGCCAGTGCTACGTGGTCCACGACTTCAACGCCATCGCCGACAAGACCAAGGGCCCCTTCGTCGGTGACGGCTACGTGCTGACCGCGGACACCAACAAGCCCGGCGAGCAGCTGACCGTGAGCAAGTCGCCCTACCTGACCACCCAGGCCCTCGGCGACGGCACGCCCGCCATCGAGGCGCAGAGCTTCGGCGCCTACGAGTACAACAGCCGCCTTCGCGTCACCTTCACGCCCAAGCCGGCCGTGGCCGTCGCGCTCAACGTGATCGACGCCGGCGACGGCGACGGCGTGATGGCGATGGAGGCCTACAAGAACGGCGAGCTGGTCTTCGTCGACAACGACATCGACTCCTCGGGCCCGAAGAACAACTTCATCACCTGGAAGGGCTTCGTCTTCTCGCAGCCGGTCGACGAGGTCGTGTTCTTCATGATCGAGGCCGGCGACTTCTTCAACGTCGACAACCTCATCGTCATCCCGCAGCAGGACGGCGACTCCGACGGCGTGCCGAACCTCTGCGACTGCGCGCCGGCCAACGCGGGCGTGGCTGGGACCTTCCCCGAGATCTGCGACGACGGCGTCGACAACGACTGCGACGGGCTGACCGACGGCGTGGACACGGACTGCGGCGGCGGCGGGACGGCGGCCTGCGCGGACTACGCCGACGTGAAGTTCACCCAGGTAAACGCTGGCTGGTTGGTCAGCGGCGACCAGAGCTGGGCGTGGTCTCAGGCGAGCGCCGTGTGGCGGGCCGTGGGCGCCAACTCCATCGACAGCACGCTGGAGTCCGGCCCCATCGTCGTGCCTGCGGCGGCCTGCGTGGAGGACATCAAGGTCACCGTGGATCTCGGCGGGTCGGTCCAGGCCCCCGACTCGCTGGTGGTCAGCTACTCCGTCGACGGCGGCGCCTTCAAGACGCTCGAGACCTTCACCGGCGCGCTGAGCCCGTCGACCTGGTCGCTCCCCGGCGTCGGCCCCGGCAACGCCGTGGGCTTCCGGTTCCGCTACCAGACCAACGCGACCGGGCTGGGCGCAGACCCCACCATCGCGCGCCTGCGGGTCTTCTCCGACGCCGACATGGACAAAGACGGCGTGTGTGACGCCTGCGATTGCGCGCCGAACACGCCAGCCTTCGGCTTCGACTGCGACGTGGACGGTGACGGCTACTGCGCCATCGCCGCCGGCACGCTGAACACCGATCCGGCCGTCGCGAACTGCCCGAACGACACGACGGGCGGGACCGGGACCGACTGCAACGACGCCGCGGCGACGGCCAACCCCGGCAAGAGCACCGAGGCGCCGCTCTGCTCTGACCTCATCGACAACGACTGCGACGGCAAGACCGACGCCGCCGACTCCGACTGCGCGGTCGCGACCTGCACCGACAAGGACGGCGACGGGTTCGGCACGGGCGCGGGCTGCCTCGGCACCGACTGCAACGACACCTTCGCGGCTTGCACCACCGACTGCTCCGACCTCGACAAGGACGGCATCCCCGACTGCGCCGATCCCTGCATCGACCAGGACAAGGACGGCTACGGAAAGGGCCCGCTGTGCGCTGGCCCCGACTGCGACGACCTGGTCGCGGCCTGCACGACGAACTGCACCGCCGACGTCGACGGAAACGGCGTCGCCGACTGCGCGCAGCCCTGCGTCGACAAGGACAACGACGGCTTCGGCATCGGCGGCCTCTGCGTGCCCGACTGCGACGACACGGCGGCCACCTGCACCACCGACTGCTCGGACGCGGACCAGGACGGCACGCCGGACTGCAAGGCCCCCGGCTGCATCGACCCCGACGGCGACGGCTACGGCCAGGGCGCCGGCTGCTTGGGCGCGGACTGCAGCGAGGCCTCCAAGCTCTGCACCGTCGACTGCCTCGACACCGACAAGGACGGCGAGCCCAACTGCCTCGACGACGACGACGACGGCGACGACCTCACCGACGTCGAGGAGGGCACCCTCGGCACCGACCCGCTGGACCCCGACACGGACGACGACGGGCTCGAGGACGGCACCGAGGTCAACGACACCAAGACCGACCCGAAGGACCCCGACACCGACGACGACGATCTGCTCGATGGCGTCGAGGTCAATGACACCAAGACCGACCCCCTGGACCCCGACAGCGACGACGACGATCTGACCGACGGGACCGAGGTCAACACCACGAAGACCGACCCGAACGACCCCGACACCGACGACGACGGGCTCGAGGACGGCACCGAGGTCAACGAGACCACCACGAACCCGCTGGATCCCGACAGTGACGACGACGAGCTGCTCGACGGGACCGAGGTCAACGACACGAAGACCGACCCGAAGGACCCCGACACCGACGACGACAACCTGTCCGACGGGACCGAGGTCAACGACACGAAGACCGACCCGCTGAACCCCGACACGGACGGCGACGGCCTCAACGACGGTGACGAGGTGCTCGTGCACACCACCGATCCGCTGGATCCCGACACCGACGATGGCGGCGTCAACGACGGCACCGAGGTCTCCCTGGGGCAGAACCCGCGCAACCTCCCGTCGGACGACTTCGCCTCGGGGCTCATCCAGGGCAATGGCCTCAGCGACTGCTCGGCCGGCGGCTCGCGCGGGCTGCCCTGGGAGCTGCTCATCGCCCTGGGCTTCTTGCTGCTGACGCGCCAGCGCCGGAGGTGGCTTCACCTAGGCGTCGCCTCGCTGATCGCCTTGTCCACCGTGGCCGTGACCGCCCCGGCGGCCCAGGCCGCGGACGGCTTCTCCATCGATCTCTTCCAGATCCAGCCGGGCGATGACCGCGTGCTCTCGGTCAAGGGCTCCGAGGTCGCGCCCGCCTGGTCGCCCTACGGCGGCTTCTGGGTGCACTACGCCGACGACCCGCTGCGCTTGCTCTACGACATCAACGGCGTGCAGGGCGAGCGGCGCCTCGTCGAGCGGCGCCTGACCGGTCAGCTCGGCCTGGGCATCGGCCTCTTCGGATTCGCCGAGTTTCAGCTCGGCCTGCCGATCGTCTTCAAGAGCAAGGGCGACGCGGCGCGTTTCCCTGAGATCGACAAGGCGGCGGTGGGCGATCTCGATCTCGGGCTGCGCTTCCGTTTGGTCGAGCGGCGCGGGCGCGACAAGCAGGGCTTCGGCCTGGCCTTGGGCGTGACCGCGGGTGTGCCGGTCGGCTCGACGGACGCCCTCGCGGGTGAGAACGGCGCGACGATTCGGCCGCGCGTCGACCTGAGCTTGGGGCTCGGCCCGGTCTTGCTGGCCCTGAACTTGGGTGTGTCGATTCGCACAGCCCACCAGAGCTTTCAGAACCTCGAGCTGGACCACGACCTGACCTGGGGTCTGGGCGCGCGCTGGCGTGCCACCGACTACTTCGCGCTGGCCGCGGAGGTCTTCGGGCGCACCCGGCTGACCGACCCCTTCGGCGAGGACAGCGAGAGCCCGATGGAGCTTGTGGGTGGACCGCAGTTCCGAGTCGCCCGTGGGCTGACCATCGAGGCGGGCGCCGGCACGGGGCTCATCCCCGGTTACGGCTCGCCGGACTGGCGCGTCTACGGCGGCCTTCAGTGGGCCGAGCCCGCGTCGGGCCCGCCGGACACCGACGGCGACGGCTACATCGATCCTGAGGACGGCTGCCCGCTGGAGCCTGAGGACTTCGACGGGTTCGAAGACCCCGACGGCTGCCCGGACCCCGACAACGACCAGGACGGCATCCTCGACGTGAACGACCGCTGCCCCATGGACCCCGAGGACATCGACGGGTTCGAGGACGCCGACGGTTGCCCGGACCCGGACAACGACCAGGACGGCATCCTCGACGTGGACGACAAGTGCCCGATGGAGCCGGAGGACAAAGACGGCTTCGAGGACGCGGACGGCTGCCCGGACCCGGACAACGACCAGGACGGCATCCTCGACGTGGACGACAAGTGCCCCATGGAGCCGGAGACCATGAACGGCTTCGAGGACACCGACGGCTGCCCCGACAAGGTGCCGCTGGCGCGCATCGAGAAGTGCAGCATCGTCATCAGCGACAAGATCTACTTCAACACCGCCAAGGCCGTGATCAAGCCGGTGAGCTTCCCGCTGCTGGACGCCGTCGCCGAGATCATCACCGAGCACGGCGCGAAGTTCGAGCGGGTCGACATCGAGGGCCACACCGACAACCGCGGTGGCAAGGCCTACAACCTGAAGCTCTCCGACAAGCGGGCCGCCGCGGTGCGCGCGTACCTCATCAAGAAGGGGGTGCCCGCCGAGAAGATGCGCTCGCAGGGCTTCGGCTACAGCCGGCCGCGGGCGACCAACGACACCGAGGAGGGGCGCGAGGAGAACCGTCGCGTCGGCTTCGAGGTCGTCGGCGGGGACTGCGGAGCCAAATAGCTCGCCGG
>JAWKRR010000076.1:0-31996 GCA_041389525.1 Myxococcota bacterium
TCGTCGACTGGTTCGCGTTCAGCCTCTGGGAGCACGGTGAGCTGCGACGATCATTGAGCCTCTCTTCCGATGATGGGGTCATGGAAGACGTTGGGGCCCCTTTGCCCTTCGAGCTCCCATTCTGGGCCGGCGAGCGCCCGCTCGAAGGCGATGACACGGATGACTACCCGCTGCCGTTCCATCCTCTTGAGCTCGCCGAAGCGGCCCAGCGCTATGCCTTCGGCTTCGTGACCGAGGGAACCATGATGGACGACGACCCGGAGGCAGACGCCCTCGTACTGACCGGCTTCAGTGTCCAGTCAGTGAGCCCCTCTGCCTCGACCCCGCCTTCGGGCGCACCGAAGGCTCCTTGGTGGAAGTTCTGGAATTGAAAGCCAGATCGCCGTGGACTCGCGGCAGGTAGTCTTGGGCGACCCGCATCTGCCGGCATGGGTGGGGCGGTCGACGCAGGCCGTATCCATCTGAAATGGTTTTGTTTTTCGCACGACTGCGAGCCGTGGAGTCGAACGGCCGCGCTCGGCGTTGCTCGCGCCCGAAAGCGACTGAACCCGCGCTGCCTTCCGACGCCTGGCCGTGTCGCGGCGCGGCTGGCCGAGATGGGTTGCGACGAAGGACACGCCGATGCCGTGAGGGAGTGGAGCCGATGTGCTGCGAGGTTGCGGAGCAATTGCCACGTTTTTGCGAAGCGAAATTCGATCGTCCCCCGCGCAGCGGGCCCTTGCGCGAGCCAATTCGTGGCCATTGCGGAGCTACCTCGCGGCTCATCGGCGGAGCGACCGTGATAGGGGCACGAGCGCCTCGAAGTGCGATGGGTCGTCCCGGTGGTCGCCGCACTGGTCATCACCGTCTCGACTTCCGCGGCATGGCGAGTACTGCCGACCGCGCGACCTGGGCGTCGACGCCCGAAGCACGGCGACTTCGCCGCCGAGTGCAGCAGTTGGGCGCTTGCTCGATGGCTCACGGTTCCGAAGTGCGGGCCCGAGCAGGTGTCGTACAACCACGACGTGTGGATTCCACGCGCCTAACGTTGCGATAAGCTGCTGGCGCGGGCTTGCTTGGCGACGAAGGCGCCCTGCAAGCCCGTGCCAATCAGCTTCATCGGGATGTTGGGACGTGGACCTCGGGTTTGGTACCCCTCGGAGCGGCCGCCTCGCTCTCAGACTTGCGTCTCGACTCCAACTCGCGGAGCGTGCGGAAGATGGCCTCAACACTGTAGTTGTGGGCTCTGGCGATGGTATCCCTAATCGCCCGAACCTCCTCGACGACTGGATCGGTAGTCATGGTTCGTCCTCCTGGACGAGTTCCTCAGGGGTACAAATAACCGGAGGCTGAAAGCCCGCGTCGCGACAAACAGCCTCGATCTTCGGTCGCATAGTCGCGTTGGCGATGTGTGCGCAGTTCCAGGTCATGAGGAAGTCAACGCCGTGAACCGTTGCGAGTGCGACATGGACGGCGTCGATCGCAGCCTTGGCTGGCATTGCCGCGCCCTCGACTAGGGCAGCGGCCAGCGATTCCGCTGATTCGGTCGCAGCAATGACCGCCACGCCCGCGGTTGCCGCGAGACGACGAGCGGCTGCGTCGGGATCACCCTGAGATGCCTCGGCGAGAACTGCATCCGAGACCACGAGTTCGAACTGATCGCGCGTCGACCACCACTCGACGGTGATCTGCTGGCGTGCGGCGACGATGATGTCTCGACTCGGCAACGACGTCAGGTAGCTCAGCACGGATGTTTCAATGTAGACACGGGGTTTCACGATCTTCGACCTTGGCACCGGTGGCCCTCCTGGGACGAGTATAGGGCCGCACCGGCAGGGTCGCTAATGCGGACGACCATCGCGAGCCTGCATCGCGACGCTCAGGAGCACGGCGGCGTCTGCGGCAGCCACGTGCCTGGATTCATCGTCCCAACGTTCCGCTAAGTTGTTGGCGCTGGGTTGCAAGGCGGCGAAGCCGCCCTGCAAGCCTGTGCCAATCAACTTCAGCGGGATGTTAGCGTGTCCAGCCACATGTGCTGATAGGGGCTCGCGGAGCCATCGCTCGCTCGTGGAATTCGCTGCTTGCCCTCTTCACCAGCCTTCGGGCGCAAACTCGAACTCGCTGAAAAGTTCTCGAATGGCATCGAACCGGTTGGCCAATCGCCCTAGAAGTGCTTGGGCTTCGGGGCCGCCCATCTCGATCGCCGCAACAACCCGGGCATCCTCAACTGGCGAGACACGCCCGCCTGTACCAACATCGCAGCGAGCAACTCCAAGTGGCGGGACCGCGACACGGCGAAGATCGTCATCCGGAGCACAATTCTCATTCGATTGTCATGCGGGCTAAGGCCGCTTGTATTGCGGCACCAACGAGAACCCCGCGAAGGTCGGCCGTCCGGATAGTGGGCCTCAAAAGTGCATGTAGTCCTGAAGCTGAACCCGATTCCTCGATTGTCAAGTCATTCTGGGGACTCTTGAGTTCGACGACGACAATCTGCCTTTCCTCAGGACTTGAGAGAAGAGACAAAGTCTGGCTTGTTACGTCAGGTACTCCGGCCACGTCCATTATTCGCCGACCGGTCGGTATCTGCCCCAACTCCTTGGCTTTTCGCACAGCAGTTCGCAGTTGCTGATTCGCTGTGAGGACCGCCTGATCCGGTTCAATGATCCAAGGGAATCGTTCGATGAGGTACTGCGATCGACTTCCGTTCCGTGATGGACCTACTCGTGCAGTCGGGACAACGCGAATGCTCGCTGCGCGAATACGACAGCGAGTCCCAACGACTCGGGCACAATATGTTGCGTGAGTCGGTCGACTAGCTCAGTGAACGCTTGGCTGGAGTTAGATGTTCGATTCGCCAAACTTGTCCCACGGATCATCGACCAGCTCTTGCATCGGCTCCTGAACCCATGCCTGCATTACCACGCGGACTAGATCGTCCTTCGCCGTTTCGGCTTCCTCGTCTCGCCCCATCGTCGGCGTGATGCGGGAAATCAAGTCGACAATCTGATCCGCGCTCCGGGCTATTGACGTTGGGAACGCTTCCGGCGTCAATACCCCTTCTTGAGCCGCTCCTTGTTCTTGGTCTTCTCCTTCGGCTCGCGCCACTTGGCAAAATCGGTGATCCACTGTTTGAGTCTCGTCTGGCCCCACTGGTGTAGTGCGCGAGTCTCTGCAGCATCCCAATTGATCGAGGTTCGGTCTGTGGAGATTAGGTCGACGGGCAGTTCGTCCAGCCAGTCGGCCTCAATGACTCCGAACATGTACCTCTGAAAGATTTCCTTGCCCCTTAACGCTGAAAAGAAGGGTCGATCTGAGCGATCTTCCCGTGGGCGTATACGCCCACCCCTGCACGGTCTGCCGACCAGTCAGCATTCTTGAACCCGACCCAGGCCCTTACTTCTCGTCCATCGACCGATTCCGTAATGAAGCCCGCAGCTGGTATGCGAAACTCAAAGTCGGGCAGGCCGTTGTTGGTTGTAATTCGTTGGCCGTCCACGGTGACGGCGCGGAACTCGTCGCGCAGGGTTACCGTGAAGCGTCGTCCCAACGAGCCGAAGAGCTGATCCCGGCTTATGGCCTTCTGGAGGGAGAGTTCACGCATCAGCACGATGGTGCCACTGGGGCGCCCATCGCTTTGCCAGATGGCGATTTGGCCCGTCGGGTCCAGGTGTGCGGAGTGCTGACCGAGTTCACCTTCGTAAACAGTCTCGGGGTAGTAGGCGCCGTCACCGTGGTGGGCTTAGCTCAACAGGGATGACAACTCTAGCCGGAGCCACGTTAGGATGCGCATCACTCTTGCTCGAGTGGCGACATCTACTGTGTTTTGCAATGCCGAAGGGAGCAAGTTTGCCGATGCCCTTCCGGCCCATCAGGGAGTCTTCCCCGGTCGAGCACTCGTTTGGCTCAGCACGGCGCTTCCGTCCGATCACGGTATCGCTCCGAAGTTCGGCAGGACATGCCGTCGCCGTCGTCCCGGACGGCGACCCAGCGAGTCACCTTCCATGAAGAGACTGACGTCTACTTCCGTTACAAATCGGCGTCAATATTCGAAACCAACTCGGCAATAACTCTCGGTTGGCCTGTTCTGATAGAGCTTGATGCCTAAGTGCTCAATGACGTCGTGGCTAAATCGCAAAACGAGTCGATCGGCTTCAGCCATGTTTCATGCCGCCTTGCAGGACATCCAATATTCGAGACGCGAACACCTTGACCATCGGAGCAGGCGCGTTCCCGATTGTCGCTCTGGTCGATCCCATACCGCCGATGTAGTTCGGGGGAATGCCTGTAGCAATGCCGCCTCACGCAACGAAATGCCCCGGTTCTCCGTCGGATGCACGAAGCTACCACAGGAGGGTGGTGCATCGTGTCGTCATCGTTGGCGCAGGTCCCGTCATAGGGATTCTGCCGTAAGAGCCAGTCGCGCTGCGGGTCGAGAAAGTTGTTCGTGACAGGTGAGCCAGAATTCTTTGGGTAGATCAGATCAGTGCCGTTCACCAGAGAAGCGCCGACGCGGTCCTTCACCCTCTGTGACAGAAGACGGGCTACGTGCACAGTGTGTCGCTGGACATGCCGATCTTTGGCAAGGCCGGATCATGACCGACGCGTCCAGGCTGCCGAATTCCGTCAACGGCACGCCATGTCTGATCGGTAGCTTCTTAAGCCCGGTGCCAGCAAGGCCGGCGGGAAGCCGTCGACGCCGCTGGGAACCCCGAAGTCGCTCGCGTTAGCGTCAGACTCGGCACAAACATATCGAGCCGCCGGGCTGCCACGCGCATGATCGGTGATAGGAGGTGGCCTTGCGGAGCGGAACGTTCTCCAACGCGAAGAGGCCTTGGGTCGGAACTCGACGATCCAGCGCTCTAATTCCAAGACGAGATCGGGTGGGGCCTGCTCAGGCCGATCCTTCTTGTAGAGACTGGAGAAGCGCTGGCATGGCGAACGCAAGCTTTGAGGATGGTGAGCTCGCCGGGCTCAAGTCCCATTTCGAGGCGAAATGCGTAGAGTCCACACAGAAGTATGTCTTGTTCAACCAACCGAACGTTGGGGTGATTGGCGCGATAGGTAGCTGCAGCAAACGGATCATGCTCGATCATGAAGTAGAACATCGATTCCCGCTTGACGCATGCCCTCGGTTGCGCCGCCAGCGCCACCGGTAGAGATCGAATTGCAATAAATTCAGTCGGTTTCGAAAGCACGGCGGTCGGTCGGTTTGCGCTTCGATAGTAGCAGCTACGGGATCTGTTGGGAAGACCAATGAGCCAGAGACGCTGAAGCGGTGTGCGATTGTGCCGACCCGTCATCATGCTCGTGGGGTATCACGGAGTCGGATGGGTTGGAAGTGGAGCGGGCCTGGCCCAGCGCTTCGGAGCGTCGCCCCAACATGAAAGTCGACTGTTCCTGTGAAGCGGCGGGGGAGCGTTCTCGGGGTCAGTCTAGTCTGGGGAAGGTGCGCTGTCGCGGCGAGTTGCCCGCCCGCGCGGGGCGGTGAGGTGGAGAAGGTGGCGTCGCGGGGGCGGGTGGATATCGGGGTCCGTGTGGGGTGCTGCTCAGAGGCTGTCCATCGGGCTGCGGACTCCGGCGGGGCCGCGGTTCAAGACGTGGGTGTAGATCATCGTCGTCTTCACGTCGCTGTGGCCCAGCAGCTCCTGAATGGTGCGGATGTCCGAGCCGGTCTCGAGCAGGTGCGTCGCAAACGAGTGCCGAAATGTATGGCAGGACACCCGCTTTGACAGTCCGGCCCGCAGGACCGCCTCACGGACCGCCCGCTGTACCAACGACTCGTCCACGTGGTGGCGCCCCTGCTGCCCCGTCTCGGCGCTGCGCCAACGCCGCTCCTGCGGGAAGACCCACTGCCACCCCCACTCCGTCGCGGCGTTCGGGTACTTGCGGTCCAGCCCGTGCGGCAGCACCACGCGCCCCCACCCCTCGGCCAGGTCCTGCAGGTGCGTCGCCTTCACCCCCACGAGGTGATCGCGCAGCGGGCCTTGGAGAGACAGGGGCAGCATGGTGACCCGGTCCTTCGCCCCCTTCCCATCACGCACCGTCAACGCGTGACGCCCGAAGTCGAGGTCTTTCACGCGGAGGCTCAGACACTCCAGCAGACGCAACCCTGAACCGTACAACAACGACGGCACCAGCCGCCGCGGTCCCGTCAACGCGTCCAGGACTTGCTTCACCTCCGCCCGCGTCATCACCACCGGCAACCGCTTCGGACGCCGCGCCCGCACCACCCCAGCCAGGTCGCCCACCTCGCGCCCGAGCACCTGCCGGTACAGGAAGAGCAAGGCCGACAACGCCTGGTTCTGCGTCGACGCCGCCACGTCCTCCCCCACCGCGAGATGGGTGAGGAAGGCGTTGACCTCGGCCGTACCCATGGCGTCCGGATGCCGCAGGCCATGGAAGCGCACGAAGCGCACCACCCAGTGCACATATGCCACCTCGGTGCGCGCGCTGTAGTGCCGCGCGCGCAGCACCCCGCGCAACCGATCGAGCAGCTTGAGTCCGTCCGTCGCCGGCCGCGCCCTCTGCGCCTCGTCCCCATCCACGCGCTCACCTCCAGCCCATGCCGCGCCGTGACCCTGAGCAAGGACCGTGCCGCGGTCGCGTTGGACCGGCCTGGCCAGCGCCGCTCCTCCGCGGCCGACGCGGACAACGGCCCGGGCGACGTGCTCCGAGACACCGCGCTCGACCGCCAACGCGGCAGCCGGATCCGGGCGGCCAGCAGCAGCGGCGCCCCCGGTGGGGGCTCCAGGCCCCGGAGGCTGGGGACTCGCGACCCGCACCGCCGGCGGCTCGCGACCCGCGCCGGCGGCGACGGCGCCTCGGCCCGAGCGGGGTCCGGTTCGCTGACCGCCACGGGCCGAGGCGGCGAGAAGTCCCGCTGACCTCCGCATCGGCCCCGGGCACCCGGACGCGGTATGGGGATGCGGCCCACCGCGACCTTCGTGGGTCGGAGCCTATGCCGCCGTGATGGCGAACGCCAGACCGGGACCGCCGCATTGGGCCCGGCTACTCGGACGCGGTATAGGGATGTGGACCACCGCGACTTTCGTCGGTTGGAGCCTTTGCCGCCGTGATGGCGAACGCCAGACCGGCGCCGTCCACGCCGCCGCCACAGTGAGCCTTGGCGATGCGACCCACGTCCGCGACCCGCGCCATGAGCTCAGCCAGCGCGCCCGAGGAAGGCCACTGGACGGTGCTCCGGCGGGGGCAAGTGCGGTCGCTGGCCCGAGCCGCCCGGCGCGGGGGGTGGTCCCCCGCGACGCGTCCGGGCGCGGAGGTCGACCGGGATCCGCCGGTCGGCTATGCTCCTCACATGACCCACGCCATCGAGAGCCGACCCCACCCGACGTACGCCGATATCGAGGCGCTCGCGCCGAACCTCATCGGCGAGATCCTCGGGGGCGAGCTCGTCGTGCGCCCGCGGCCCGCGGGGCCTCACGCCGTGGCCGCGTCGAACCTGGGCGCGGTCATCGGCAGCCGCTTCGCGCTCGGCCTCGGCGGCCCGGGCGGCTGGCAGATCATCGACGAGCCCGAGCTCAACCTCGGCGTCGATCCGCGCTTCGAGGTCGTCGTGCCCGATCTCGCCGGCTGGCGCCTCGAGGTGATGCCCGACCGCGTGGAGACCGCCCAGTTCCACACCGTGCCGCAATGGGTCTGCGAGGTGCTCTCGCCCGGCACGCGCCTGCGCGATCGCACGCTGAAGCTCGGCTTCTACGCCCGCGCAGGCGTCGAGCACCTGTGGTTCGTCGACCCGCTGGTCGAGAGCCTCGAAGTCTACGCGCTCGACGGCGGCCGTTGGGTCGTCATCGGCGTCTGGGGCGCCGATGACACCGTCGCCCCCCCACCGTTCGACGCCGTCCCGCTCCCCCTGAGCTGGCTCTGGGGCCGCCGCCCCGCCGAGCCGCCGCCCGCGTAGCCCGCGGAGTGGTCGGTGGTCTCGTGGGTGCCTCGGAGGCTCCGGTCGGGGCGGTTGACTGCTGGCGGGCGGGCCTCGGAGGGGCTTGGCGGCGCGGTTGACTGGTCGGCGGCGGGCCTCGGCGGGGCTCGGCGGGGCGGTGGACTGGTTGCCGGTGGGCCTCGGAGGGGCGGGGCGGGGCGGTGGACTGGTCCGGCTTGGGCCTCGGAGGGGCTTGGGGCACCGGGCCGGTCGAGGCGGCGGTGGGGTCAGGGGGTGCGCTCGACCGGTCCGGTGGGGGACGTCAGGCGGTGGGGGGCTCGTCGGGCGCGTTGGAGGCCGGCGTGGTCGTGGGGTCGGCGGCCGGCGGCGCGTCGGGGTCGGGGAGGTCGAGGGTGGCGGGGTCGCCTCCGCCGCCTCGGGTGCGGCGCAGCTCTCGCAGGGCGTCGTTCTGCCGCGCGATCGGGCCGAGCAGCGCGTCGCGGGCCGCGATGTCGGTGTCGGTGTCGTCGGGGAAGCGGCCGAGGATGGTCGCGACGAGGGCCAGCAGGCGGCGCTGGCCCTTGGCGTTGGCGGCGCGGACCTCGTCGGCGGTGGGGCGCGGGTCCGGCGCGGGGTTGAGGATGGCGCCGTAGCCCGGGTTCAGCTCGGCGAGCTGGGCGACGAAGGGCGCGATCATCGAAGACTGGACGTCGGCGGCCCAGTCGCCCTCGAGCTTGGTCAGCAGGCTCTTCACCTCGCCATACTGCTCGACATAGGGCAGCGCGGTGACGCCGGTGACGCCCAGCGGGAAGACCCTCTTTCGCAATGCGGTGGCCTTCTGACCGCGCTCGCTCTCCTCACCGAAGACGCGCGCCACGTGCGCCAGCGTCTGGTCGATGGCCGTCAGGGCGTGGTCGATGCGGGCGTCCCGCTCGAGCGCGGTCTCCGCGTGCTGGGCCGCTCGCGGGGGCGCCCGGCGGGCACGCTCCAGCTCTAAGACCGCCTCGTCGGCCCGCACCGCGGCCGTCGCGCGCTCCGCTATCTCGGTCAGGCCGCGCGCCTCGGCGGCCTTCGCGCACTCGGTGCAGCCGAAGATGCGACGGCGGGTCGGGGTCACGAACAGGGTTACGAAGCTTTCCACGGTGGTCGTCATGGCGAGTCTCCTCGATCGGTCCTCATGCTTTGTTTACGCGAGGGATGTGGTCAGGCGAAGTCACGGAAGCCCCATCTTAGCCGGCATCTCGCGGTCGCACAACGGCCGCCGGGCGGCATTTGCGCCGAAGGGCGTGGGGGCCGCTAGATGGTCACGGTGAGCGCGTCGATACGGGGGTCGCCCGACACGTCGACGAGCACTCGCGCCGCGCGCACCGACGTCGCTTGCTTGCTCTCGAACGCGAAGGAATCAGGCGACGACACTTCGATTCGACCGGCAAACCGTCACGCCGGTGCCTCAACCCGAACCGTCTGGATTGCCGCGCTGGAGTCCATGGCCGCTAAAGCGCCGGACGCCCGCTTTGGCGCGCAGCACGCAGGCGACGACGCATCCTGACTCGGTCCGCCTCGTGTGGCCGGTCTATTCGCTCTCCGGGCAGAGGCAATCACCCGGCTGCCCTTCGTCGTCGCACGACGTCATCCCGACGACGTTGTTGCCGCAGTCGCAGCCCAGCGACGTGTCCGGCGGGCAGGCGCCCTTTCGCGGCTCGGCCCCCGGACGCACGACCTGGCACCCGCAAATCGCGGTCCCGACCGGTCCGTCGTTCACGATGACGCAGACGCGGTCGCCGCCGATGCTGCACGATTGGCCTGCCGATTTCCCGACGCAGGACATCGCCGAGTAGCTGCCTTGGGAGTAGTCGATGCAGTCGCCGCCGGGCGCGGCCGAACCCTCGGAGCGCTCGCCCCTCGCGTCCTTGGCCCCGCACCCGAACGCCAACGCCATCGCGACCAAGCAGAGAGATAGACGGATCGACACGCGCATGGCTGAGACCTCCGGCGGCGCAGCGCCGCACGCCCCCGAGGACGCCGACGCCGTTGTGTAGCTAGGTGAGGCTCCGATCCCACCACGAGCCGCCGGCCCGGTCAAACGGTCCTCCGGCGGGCCGACTGTGCCAGCCCGCCGGAAGTTTCGTGCGCGACCGCAGCGCCGCGCCCCGACTCAGAGGCTGGTCGCAGCCACCAGGTCAGCCCACGCGCCCAGGGCCATCGCCTTGTCGTCCCCGTTCTGCTCGACCGCATAGAAGGCCTTCACGACCGGGATCAGCGACTTGTCCACGACAATGCGCCGCCCAGACGTGCTCTCCATCGTCCCGAAGGTCCCGCCAATCCCGCGCAGCGCCTGCCGCCGCACGCTCTCGTCGGAGTCATCGAGCAGCTCGCCCAGCGCCCGCACAGCCTTCGCGTCGCCAAGCTGCGCCCGCACGATGAGCGCGCGCACGTTGCCGCTCTTGTCCTCTTTGGCCAGCCGCCCCTGCTCTTTGCTCAGCCACGCGATGATCGCCGCCTGAATCTTCTTCCCGCTCGCGAACGCCAGCACCAGCACCTGGTCGCGAAACCACCCGTTGTCCTTCAGGCGCTCCTGAATCTCCTTCAGCGCCTTCGGGCTGCCCAGCTCGGCCAGCGCCAACCGTGCCGCCACGAAGCTGTTGCCGCCCGCCGCCGCCTTCTCCTCGAGCAGCGGCTTCACCTTCGCGTTGCCCGCACCCAGGCGACCCAGCGCGACCAGCCCCTCGGCGCGCAGCTTGTCGATGTTGCGCAAGATCAGCGGCACCGCGTCGGTCTGGTTGCGGTCGACGAGATAGTTCACACAAGCCCGCGCGGTCCCCTCGTGCCGGTCCCCCAGCGCCTGCGTGCAGAACGGGACCGCCGCGTCGGAGCCCCACGCGGACAGCACCTGCAGCACGGCGTATCGGAACTCCAGCACCCCAGTCCCCGTCGGCAGCACCGCGGCCAGCGCGCCCGCGGTCTCTTGCGCCCCCATCCGCCACAGCGCCTGCACCACATGCAGCTTGCCGTCGCCACCGATCTCATTGGCGATGGACGGCTCGATCAGCGCCGCCAACACGCCCGCACGGTCCTTCGCCCGCATGAAGCCAAGCCCTTGAAACCCAATGTACGACGAGTCGGCCGGCCCGATCCGGCACTTCGACCACGAATCGTCCCCACCGCTGACGGCCAGGTCCGCGAAGAGCTCCGCGTGCTCAGCGCTCAGCCGCCCCTCGATGCCGTCAGCGCCGGTCGCGCAGCCGCGATGCGACTTCAAGCTCAGCAAGTCCGTCGCGCAGGCTTCGGCGATGGGCGCCCACACCCCCGCGGGCTTGCAGTCCCAGTACGGCATATCCGGTCGGTCGCACGAGACCGTCAGGTGCTTGCCGACCCGCGAATCCGTCTGGAACTCGCCACAATTCGCCGGCTTGGCCGCGTTCGCCACGCCACCCCACGCCACTCCAAACGCCGCGCACGCCGAGACCACTGTCGCCATCGAGAGGTTCATACCGCCGCTCCGTGTCATGCAGAGACGGAGGCCCCGCCGGTCAGTCGGTCCCACGCCCGCCGCACCACGCCGCGAGTCGCCGCCCCCCCTCCAGCACCACCGGGCCCCCTGAACGCGCAGAGTGGCGAGCGCCACGCTGCGTCCAGGACGGTAGCCCTCCGCGCGCCCGACTCCACGCACCAGTGTTTTGGGGGGTGGAGCGGCCGCGGCCGCCACAAGCGCGCGCAAGAACCGGCGCGCCGGGCCGAGCGCCGCGCCGCGATGAACAGCACCTGCCCCGGGCGCTACTTACCCTTCGCGCCGGTCCCCTTCTTGCGCGTGTAGGTAATCTCAAACGCCTTGTACGTCTCGCCGGCGTGCAGGTCGTACATCGTGAAAACGTGCTTGTCGGGGCTCTCGATGACCGTCGTCATCCGCACCATGCGGCCGTAGACGCCCATCATCGGCTCGTCCATCTCGCCGTACATCGTCAGCACCTTGCCCGACGGGTCCATCGAGCCCTTCGACGACGCGATGTGCGTCGCCATGCTGTCGATCC
The DNA here is from genome assembly GCA_041389525.1 of Myxococcota bacterium. GTDB lineage: Bacteria > Myxococcota_A > UBA9042 > PHBI01 > JACKFB01 > JACKFB01. The sequence continues at coordinate 11,890 of JAWKRR010000076.1, forward strand.
AGCTCCCCTCGTACACCTTCCGCATGTTGTTGTAGCCCAGCAGCGACTCGCCCTCGAAGGGCTGGCCCATCATCTGCCCCTTCACGACCTCGCGCAGGAAGCGACCGCCCAGGATCCACGTTGTCACTGCGGTCCCGCGCGATTCCGTCGCCGGCGCGTCCGGCCCACCCATCCACAGCTTGGTCACCGTGTCCCACGTCCCCACCAAGGGCTCCAGCGCCTTGTGCCCGTCCCCGGGCGCGGACAGCTTCAGCCACTCGGCCATGCCGGCCTCGTGGTCGTGGTCGGGCGTCTCACCGGCCCACGCGGGCGCGGCGATCAGCAACAGAGCGAGCAGCCACAGGGAATTGCGGCGGACCATGGCGGCCTCCTTCAGGTTGTGGGGAGGCCCCGATTGTGACGCCCGCCGCCCAACCTCGCAACCGCGCGCCGCCGTCCCCCGCCCTTGCGCGACCGCCCCGCCCCGCGTAGCGTCCGCGGCCGATGGAGCTTGATCCACTGCTCATGTGGTTTGTCGGGGCCTCGTCCGCGCTCGGGCTGGGCTCCATGCTGGTCCGCCACGGGCGGGCTTACCCGGGCTGGCTCTTCGTCCACGCGCTGACCCTCGCCGTCCTCGGCCTCGCCTGGCTCACCATCCCCGGCCGCGCGGGCCTCATCGCCACCGTGGTCTTCGTCCCCCTGGTCCTCGCCCCCTCGCTCGCCAACCGCGTCGCCGCCCGCCTCGTCGCCCGCCGCCGCTTCGGCCCCGCCCGCCGCGTCTCCCAGCTCGCCGCCATCCTCCACCCCTTCGACGGCTGGCCCGCCGTCCCCGAGCTCCTGCGCGCCCAGCACTACCTCGAGGCCGGCCGCCGCGACGACGCCCGCGACCTCCTCACCGCCCTCGCCCACGGCTCCGGCCGCCCCGCCCGCGAAGCCTGGCTGCTCCTCCTCCGCATGGACACCCGCTGGGACGACGTCCTCCACTGGGTCGACACCGCCCCCAAGTCCGCCCGCCTCCTCCACGAACCCGAGGTCGCCTCCAACTACGCCCGCGCCCTCGGCGAGCTCGGCCAGCCCGCCCGCCTCGCCGAATTCCACGCCGAGTTCATCGAACCCGCCGGCCGCAAACACGGCCCCCGCTGGCTGGCCCTCAACCGCCTCATTTACGCAGCATTCTCCGGGCAAATCGACGCCATCGACGCCCTCCTCCAGAGCCCCTGGCTCGAGCTCACCCCGAACCTCGCCGCCTTCTGGCGCGGCACAGCCCTCCAGGCCGCCGGCGACCTCGAGTCCGCCCAGGCGCTGCTGGTCCCCCTCGCCATCGGCCGGGACCCCCTCGTCGCCGGCCCCGCCCGCCGCCGCCTCGCCACCCCAGTGGTCCCCTTCGACCTCGCCGCCCACGGCGTCAGCCCGCTCACCGCCACCATCGAGGCCACCGACGGCCCCGCCCACGCCCAGAACACCCTCGCCGCCCCCGGCCGCGGCCCCTTCCCCCGCGTCACCGCCACCCTCATCGCCCTCAACTGCGCCGTCTTCGCCCTCGAGATCCCCGGCGGCACCATGGACGCCGCCAACCTCGTCAGCCTCGGGGCCCTCGTCGCCCCCGCCCAGTACCTCGAAGGCGAGTGGTGGCGCGTCGTCACCTCCGCCTTCCTCCACGCCGGCACCCTTCACCTCTCCCTCAACATGTTCGGCCTGTGGATCTTCGGCCGCTTCGTCGAAGCCGTCATGGGCCACCGCCGCACCGCCATCCTCTACGCCGTCTGCGCCCCGGGCTCCATGGCCCTCATCACCCTGCTCACCCCCGCCTCCGAAGCCCCCTACCCGGTCGTCGGCGCGTCCGGCGGCATCATGGCCCTCTTCGGAGCCATCGCCGCCATCATGTTCATCCGCTGGCGCACCCACCGCACCCTCGGCGCCCGCCGCGAGCTCCTCTTCCTCGGCGCCATGTTCCTGGCCTCCACCGCCTTCGACCTCGCCACCCCCGAGGTCAGCTTCCTCGGCCACGCCAGCGGCGCCGCCCTCGGCCTCGTCTTCGGCGCCTTCCTCGCCCCCCGAGCCCCCGCCAAGACGGCCCCCCGAGCCTCCAGATGACCAGGCTTTTCCTACTCGTTTTGGTCCTCGCCAGCGCCGCCCCCGCCGCCCACGCGATGCGCCCGCCGCGCCCCCCGACGCCGCTCTATCCCCCCGGGCTGAACACCCCTCAGAGCGCCCTCTCCGACACCTGGACCCTCACCTGCCAGAGCCGCACCGCCAGCCACTGCAAGGTCCACGGCCTCTTCGTCTTCGCGCGGCCCACCGCCGCCCCAGCCCGCCTCCAGCTCGGCAACGCGGGCGTGCTCACCATCGACCGCGTCCTCCTCGACGGCGCCCCAGTCCAAGCCGACCAGGACGGGACCCTGCCGATCGAACCCGGCGAAAACCCAGTCACCGTCGAGCTGTTCGCCGCGGTCCCCATCCTCGGAGCCTCGGACTCGGCCTACGTCATCCCCGCCATCCACGCCCGCCACCTCGCCGCCCACGTCGGCCGAAACCGCTCGCACTTCGCCTACGCGGTCCACACCGCCGACGCCGCCAGCCAACACCCCAGCGCCTACACCCACGACGTCCAAGTCGAGACCGCCGGCGGCCTCCGCGCCCACACCGCCCGCCACACCGCCCCCCGGGACGACGGCGCGGCTGAGTCCACCGAGGTCACCCTCACCCACCCCGGCTCCCGCGCCCACTTCGGCGGCCCCATGCTCGGCCTCGGCGGCTCCACCGGCCACAACGCCCACTTCCGCATGCGCACCGGCCTCGAGATGGGCTGGTCCACCTGGGGCCTCGCCAGCCTCGCCTTCGACACCGACTTCCGCAGCTCCCACGTCCTGGCGCCCCAAGTCGAGTTCTCGACACCGTCGCTCCTCTACATCCCGCTCTCCCTCACGGCCGGGGCTGGGCTGCCAGTTCAGCTAGGCGACGACAAGCGAATCGGAGCCCGGTTCAACGTCGGCCTCCACTTCCTGGTCCTCGGCCTCGTCACCAGCTTCGACCTCTGGCCCGGCCGTCCGACCGTGACGAGACGGTCATGGCCCTTTTCACGCTGTGATAGGTGAGCCGGGGTGGCGCGTTCCCGCCAGGTCCCATCCACCCGAGATCCCTCGATTCCGGCAGGACTCGTCTCACGATTGCGGAGTCGTCGTTGCGCTGAGACGCCAAGGCGCCAAGAGCGCATCCTTGGCGTCTTGGCGCCTTGGCGCGAAACTTTCGGTTCTTGGCTCCGCCAGGTTGAGTGCGTGCGAGCCCGCAATTTACCCGAGATCCCGCTCGATTCCGGCAGGACTTGTCTCGCGCCTTTGCGAGTCGCTTTGTTCGCGCCAAGACTAAGGCGCCAAGAGCGCGTCCTTGGCGTCTTGGCGCCTTGGCGCGAAACTCTTGGTTCTGGCTCCGCCAGGTTGAGTGCGTGCGAGCCCGCAATTTACCCGAGATCCCGCTCGATTCCGGCAGGAGTCGTCTCACGTTTGCGGAGTCGCTTTGGTTCGCGCCAAGACGCCAAGGCGCCAAGAGCGCGTCCTTGGCGTCTTGGCGCCTTGGCGCGAAACTCTTCGTTCTGGCTCCGCCAGGTTGAGTGCGTGCGAGCCCGAAATTTACCCGAAATCCCGCTCGATTACCGCAGGACTCGTCTCGCGTTTGCGGAGTCGCTTTGGTTCGCGCCAAGACGCAAAGGCGCCAAGAGCGCATCCTTGGCGTCTTGGCGCCTTGGCGCGAAACTTTCGGTTCTAGCTCCGCCAGGTTGAGTGCGTGCGAGGCCGCAATTTACCCGAAGTGCGGGTCCGACTGGTGATTCCGACCGGGAAGTCCGACCGGGTGGTCTGACCGACTAGCGGTCCGCCGGCTGCGGCGCCGAGATCGTGATCTCCGGCTCCCCGGCGGGCTTGGCGACCATGACGACCTGGGCCACCGGCATCGACCTCACCCGGGTGCCGGCTGGGGTCTTCACGTGGCAGATCGCCAGGTCCAGGCTGACCCGTTCGCCTGCTCGCAGCGCCTCGTCGGTGCCGTGGCCGTAGGTGCGTTTGAACTTGGTGCGGTCGCGGAAGCCCAAGCGTATGGGTTCGGGGATGGTGGCGCTGCAGCCGTCGTCGAAGGAGATCTCCTCGTCATCGCGCGTCATCTGGTGGCCTGTCACGCGGAGCGGCGGGTTGCCGGCGATCTCGAAGTCGCCCTCGGTGATGTTCTCGGCGGTGACGCGAATCGCGATTCCCCAGGCGCTGCCTATGCGAATGGGCTCGGCGTCCACCTTGAACTGAAGCTGCAGATCTCGGGCTGTGCTTCCTTCAGCGGCCGGCGGGTCGGAGACCCAGACGCCCGGGCCCTTGCCCGACCCGGAGGAGGCGCAGGCCGCGGCGAGGGCGCAGGCGGCGAGGAGGACGGCGCGCATCGGTGGCTCCCGTGGGTGGCGAGGGAGGTCGGGGCCGCATTGGAACGCGTTCAGGCCAATGCGTCCAGCGCGGCGGCGGCGCGCTAACTTGGGCAGCCGCGCACCAGCATGACGCCGATGGCCACGAGGACCAAGCCCAGCATGGCGTTGAGGCGGCCCATCATCGAGGCCTGTCGCCGCAGGCTGTGGGCCTCCGGTGCGTCGGGGTCGCGCTCGATGACGCGGGCGGCCCGGGGGCCGACCGAGAAGTCGTGGACGGCGCTCAGCGCCAGCACCGCGGTGAACAGGCCGAGCTTGGCCAGCACGGCCTTGCCGAAGTCGGAGCTTAGCCACACCGGGTCCGTGAAACTCCCGAATCGCACGCCACGGACGTACAAATTGAAGGTCCCGGTGATCAGCGCGATGACGAAGCAGGCCCAGCCGACGCTACGGAAGCGCTCGCCCGTCTCGCGCAGGAACTTGCCGGCGATGGCCCGGTCGCCGCTGCGCAGCCAGGGGACGACGACCAGGACCAGGAAGAACATGCCCCCCACCCACGCCGTGGCGGCGAGGACGTGGAGCCAGACCGAGATGAGATAAAGCAGGTGCATCGTCGCGCCGAGGTCAGTCCGCCGAGGGGTCGGCCTCCGCGACCGACTTGCTCCAGTGTGCCATCACGCCCACAGGGCAGCCGAACTTGGCAATGGCTTTCTGGAAGTGCTTGCCCAGCTTCATCGACTCCGCGATCTGGGTGCAGGAGCAGCCGCCGGTGTCCTCCAGCGTGAACTCGGGACCCCAGGGGCCGTGCACGTGGGACTTGTGCTTGTGGACGAAGGTGTCAAACACGTCGTCGCCGTCGGTCAGGGCGTAGTGAAAAGGCAGCAGGAGCTTGCTGGGCACGCCCTCGGGGATCGCGGTGCCGAGGCACAGGTCGCAGACGTCGCCCAGGCCGTCGCCGTCCTCGTCGGACTGGTCGGCGTTGGCGGCGTTCGGGCAGTTGTCGTCGGCGTCGGCGACCTCGTCGTCGTCCGTGTCCGGCGGACAGAGGGCCGAGTCGTCGTAGGTCGCGACCACCTCGTAGGCGCCGCCGTTGTCGACGAAGTTGCCGTCGTTCTCGCCAAGGAAGAGGTAGTAGCGCCCGGGCTCGTCCGGGGTGACCAGCTCAGCGGCCGAACCTACGAAGAACGAGGCGCCGACTGCGGTTTCGGCGCTCAGAACGTGGCGGCTGCGGCTCCACTGGCCGATGAGCGTGTAGACGGGCAGCCCGCGGAACTCCCACATGTGAATGCCGCCGTCGGGGCCGGTGCAGTCCTTGGCGTCAGCCACGGTGCAGCCCGTCGCGGTGATCGAGACCGCCTGCCCCGGCGCGATACACGCCGGCAGGGAGGGGGGCGACTGGCTGCCCTCGCGGACGGTCTCCGGCCACTGGTCCTGGTAGAGGTTGGCGAACCCGGTGACGCTCAGCGAGGTGCTGGCGGTAAGCGCGGCGCTCGCGGTCGACCACTCGGGGCCCTCCGTCGCAGCACAGCCCGAGATCAGCAGCGCCGCCACACCCAGACCCACCCGAAGACGCCGCATCTGGCCCTCCATGCGTTTTCGCACCGCCGAGCCATCCTGCGCTCAACGCGGCTTCGTCGGCAAATCTTGGGGACTATCGGAAGCCTCGCCGCAGGCGCGTTTGAGTGCGTCGAAGGGCAGGCTCGCGCAGCGCACGCGGGCGGGCCAGGCGGCCACCGCGGTGAGGGCCGCGACGGGCTCGGGCAGGGGCGGCGAGGCGTCGCCGGCCAGGTGCGCGCGGAAGGCGCTGGCCAGGCCGAGTGCGTCGATTAGCGAGGCGCCATCGAGTGAATCGCACATCACCGAGGCCGCCGCGGTGGAGATGGCGCAGCCCTCGCCGGTGAACGCGGCGCGGGCGATGTGGCCGTCGGGGGATAGCTGCAGCATCACCTTCACGCGGTCGCCGCAGAGCGGATTGTGTACCTCGCCGATGCGGTCCGCGTCGGGCAGCGTCTCGCGGTGGCGCGGGAGCTTGCTGTGGTCCAGCACCACGTCGCGGTAGAGGGTCTTGAGGCGGTCGGGCATGGTCTTCCGGGGCGGGCGCTGTCAGGCGTGGGCGCGAGCGGGCGCCGGGACGCGCGGGCCGAGGTTCGCGGAACTGCCCGCTCGTGTCGAGGCTCTTGCGCTGCCGACGGGGGCTGACCGGCTCGAGGGGCGGGCCCACATCGCAGAGCGCGTGCAGGCCGCGGGCTGTCCAGCGTAGAGTCGGCCGATGGAGCGATTCGCAGAGCGGGGTTGGGCCGTCGTGCGGGGGCTGTCGCGGCCGGCGAGGTGGCGCGGCTCCGTGACGCCTTCGACGCCGTGCTGACCGCGGGAGTCGGGGCGGCGGGTGTCTCGCAGCTCCCGGGCGGCCGCCACGTTCACCCGGCGCTGGCGGACTGGGCGCGGTCGCCGACGCTGGGCGACATCGCGAGGCGGGCGCTGGGTGTTTCAGAGGTGCAGCTGCTCCAGGACGCGCTGGTGCTGAAGCGGCCGGGCAGCGAGGACTCGGGCATCGGCTGGCACCGGGACTACACCTACCTCGCCTTCCTCGACCGGCCCCGCGCGGTGTCGGTGCGGCTGGCGCTGGACACGGAGGACCGCTCCACCGGCGGCCTGCGGGTGCTGGAGGGCAGCCACCGCCTGGGGTTTTCGGGCGACACCGGCGTGCTGGGCGACGTGCTGCGGGCCGACGAAGACGCGGCGCTCGCCGAGGTCGCAGCAGCGGGGACCGTGACCGAGCTTGAGCTAGCACCCGGCGACATCTCGGTGCACCTGTGCCTGACCGCCCACTCGAGCTGGCCAAACCTGAGCGCCGGCCCGCGCCGCACGCTGGTCACCCACCTCTTCGACGCCGCGTGCCGCCTGGACCCGGCGCGGCTGCCCAGCGCCGAGGCGGCCGCGTGGTTCCCGGTCGAGGCCGACGGCCGCTTGAGCCGCGAGGCGTTCCCGGTGGCGGGCTAGCGCTCGCGGCGCGCCGGCGCCGGCGCGACCTCGCGACGCCAAATCCCCAGCGCTACGCGAAGAAATCGACGACCTTGAGCAGGCCTCTGGCGAGGCGGTCGATGTCGTCGCGCGTGCTGTACATGGCCAAGCTGGCGCGGATGGTCGCCGGGACGCCGAAGCGCTGCATCAGCGGCTGCGTGCAGTGGTGGCCGACGCGGACGGCGACGCCCTCGTGGTCCAGCACCGTGCCGGCGTCGTGGGGGTGGATTCCGTCGAGGACGAAGGACAGCACGCCGCCGTTGTCGGTCTTGGGGCCGATGAGGCGCAGGCCCGGGATCTCGCTCAGCGCGCCGACGCCGTATGCGTGCAGCGCGCGCTCGTGGGCAGCGATCTGCTGGGGATTTTGGGCCATCACGTACTCGAGGGCCGCGCCCAGGCCGATGGCGCCGACGATGTGCGGCGTGCCGGCCTCGAAGCGGGCGGGCGGGCGCGCGTAGACGGACTTCTCGAAGGTGACCGACTCGATCATGTCGCCGCCGCCGAGCCAGGGCGGCATCGCGGCGAGCAGGTCCGGGCGGCCCCAGAGCAGGCCGATTCCGGTGGGGCCGTAGATCTTGTGGCCCGAGCAGGCGAAGAAGTCGCAGCCCAGCGCCTGGACGTCCACGCCGCCGTGCGGTGCCGACTGCGCGCCGTCGATCAGCACGGTCGCGCCCTGCGCCTTCGCCAACGCGACGATCTCGCCCACCGGGTTGATGGTGCCGAGGGCGTTGGAGATGTGGACGACCGAGACCAGCTTGGTTTTCGCTGACAGTTTGGCCGCGAAGTCGTCCATCCGCAGGCGGCCCTCGTCGTCGACCTCCGCCACGACCAGCCGCGCGCCCTTCTCCTCGCACAGCATCTGCCAGGGCACGATGTTCGAGTGGTGCTCGAGCCAGGTGATGAGGATCTCGTCGCCGGGGCCGATGTTCGCGCGCCCCCAGGTCTGGGCGATGAGGTTGATGCCGCCGGTGGCGCCTGTGGTGAAGAGCACCTCGTCGACGTGCGCGGCGTTCAGGAAGCGCCGGGCCGACTCGCGGGCGTCCTCCTGCGCTTGGGTCGCGCGCACCGAGAGCACGTGAACGCCCCGGTGGACGTTGGCGCAATCGAAGGTGTAGGCGCGGACGATGGCGTCGATGACGGCCTGGGGCTTCTGGGCGGTCGCCGCGTTGTCCAGGTAGACCAGGGGCTTGCCGTGGACTTCCTGGGCGAGGCCGGGGAAGTCGGCGCGGACGCGAGCGACGTCGAAGGGCGGCGAGACCGCGGGGGGCGTCTGATCTCGGGCTGGCGCTGTCATCGCCACGCGTCCTCGATGGCGGCGGCCGCCACCGGCGAGGCCTCGCTGGCGAGGCGCTTCGCCATGACGCGGCCGAGCATCTTGACCAGGGCGGGGACGGGCAGCCGCGCGACCATCTCCTCGGCGAAGGCCCAGGTCAGCAGGCCGCGGGCGCTCTTCTGGTCGATGCCGCGCGAGCGCAGGTAGAAGACCGCCATCTCGTCGAGCTGGCCGACCGTGGAGCCGTGGGCGGCCTTCACGTCGTCGTTGTCGATCTCGAGCTGCGGGCGGGTGTGGACGCGCGCCTCGGTCGAGAGCAGCAGGTTGTGATTGAGCTGGTGCGTGTTGCTCTTCACCGCGCCTTCGCGGATGAGCACGCGGCCGAAAAACGTGCCGGTGGCCTCGTCGTCGACGACGCCCTTGTACATCTCGCCGCTGGTGGTGTGCGGGGCGGTGTGGAGCACCGTGGTCGCGTGGTCGAAGTGGCTGTGGCCGTCGGCCACGTACAGGCCGTCGAGCTGGCAGGTGGCGCCGGGCTCGGCGAGGTCGGCGACGATGCTGGTGCGGCCGAGCTTGCCCGACAGCGACATCACCGAGGAGGTGAAGCTGCCGCCGCGGCCGACGCGCGCGCCGATATCGCCATTTTGCAAGGCGGCATCAGGCAATTCGACGACTCGGACGTGGCGGACGTGGGCGTCGCTGCCCACGACGATCTCGGTGGTGGCTGCCGTGAAGCCGGCCTCGTCGGGGCTGCCGACGAAGCGCTCGATGACGGTCAGCTCGGCCGTGGCGTCCACGGCGATGAAGACGCGCGGGAAGCGCAGGCCGCCGGCGCGGCCGGACGCCACGTGGACGATCTCGAGCGGCCCGGGCAGCGTGGTGCCGCGGGGGACGTGGATGACGAGGGCCTCGGAGAGCTCGGCGAGGGCCAGGGCGGAGACGCCGTCGGCGTCGAAGCGCGCGACGCGGCCGAGGCTCTCGCGGAGGTGGTCGGCGGTGACGCGGAGGGCCTGCGCGAGCGGAAGGATGACCACCGAGGGCGGTGCGTCGCCGCGGGCGCAGAGGTCGGCGTGAAACGCCCCGTCGACCAGCACCACGCGCGCCGTGACGCCGTCGAGGGGCGGGCCGGCCAGGGCCGCAGCCTCAGTCGCCAGCCCGAGATCGGGGGCTGCGCCCACCGTGTCGCCGAGGCGCACGATGTCGCGGAGCTTCACGTAGCGCCAGGCCTCGTCGGCCTTGGTGGGCCAGCCCAGGGTCTGGTGAGCCGCCCGCGCCTCGCTGCGAAGCGCGCCGAGCCAGTCGGGCTCGGCACCGTGAGTGCTGGCGCCGCCGCCCGCGCCGCCGTTGGCCGCCGCCATCAGCTGAATCGCGTTCATGCCGCCGCCTCGGCCTTGATCCAATCGTAGCCGCGCTCTTCCAGCGCCAGCGCCAGCTCGCCGCCGCCGCTCTTCGCGATGCGCCCGTCCATCAGCACGTGCACCGAGTCCGGCACGATGTGGTCGAGCAGGCGCTGGTAGTGCGTGATGACAAGCATGGACCGCTTGCCGTCGCGCAGCGCGTTGACGCCTTCGCTGACGGCCTTCAGCGCGTCGATGTCGAGGCCGGAGTCCGTCTCGTCCAAGATCGCGAGCTTGGGGTCCAGCATGGCCATCTGGAGGATCTCGTTGCGCTTCTTCTCGCCGCCCGAGAACCCAGTGTTTACCTCGCGGGAAGCCAGCTCTTTGTCCATGCCGACGAGCTTGCGCTTCTCCTCGAAGACCTTGAGGAACTCGTAAGCGTCCAGCTCCGCCTGGCCGCGCGCCTTTCGGCAGGCGTTGACCGCCGCCTTCAGGAACACCTTGTTGGACACGCCCGGGACCTCGACGGGGTACTGAAACGCTAGAAAAACGCCAGCCCGCGCTCGCTCGTCGGACTCCATGGCCAGCAGGTCCTGGCCGTCGAAGCGCACCGAGCCCTCGGTGACCTCGTAGCCCGGGCGGCCCGACAGCACATAGCTCAGGGTGCTCTTGCCGGAGCCGTTGGGGCCCATGATGGCGGCGACCTCGCCGGCGCGCAGCGTGAGGGTCAGGCCCTTGAGGATGGGCGTACCGCCGACTTCGGCGTGGAGGTTTTCGATCTCGAGCATCAGCGAGACTCCAAATTCGTAGGGTCTATCGGGCGAAAAGAGAGGGGCCGACTATCCGACAGCGCCCTCGAGGCTGACCTCGAGCAGCTTCTGGGCCTCGACCGCGAACTCCATGGGGAGCTCGCGAAAGACGCGCTTACAGAAGCCGTTGACGATGAGATTGACGGCGTTTTCGGCCGAGAGCCCGCGCTGCATGCAGTAAAAGAGCTGGTCGTCCGAGATCTTCGACGTGGTCGCTTCGTGCTCGAGGCGCGCGGTGGAGTTCTGCACCTCGATGTAGGGCACGGTATCTGCCGTGCATGTGTCACCGAGCAGCAGCGAGTCACATTGGGTGTAGTTGCGCGCGCCCTCGGCACCTTTGGCGATACGCACGAGGCCGCGGTAAGTCTGAATGCCGTGGCCGGCCGAGATCCCCTTCGACACGATGGTCGATTTGGTGCGCTTGCCGAGGTGGATCATCTTGGTGCCGGTGTCGGCCTGCTGGCGGTGGTTCGAGAGTGCCACCGAGTAGAACTCGCCGACCGAATCGTCGCCCTGGAGGATGCAGCTCGGGTACTTCCAGGTGATCGCCGAGCCGGTCTCGACCTGGGTCCACGAGATCTTCGAGCGGTCGCCGCGGCAGGCCCCGCGCTTGGTGACGAAGTTGTAGATGCCGCCCTTGCCGTTCTCGTCGCCGGGGTACCAGTTCTGCACGGTCGAGTACTTGATCTGCGCGTCGTCGAGGGCGACCAGCTCGACCACGGCGGCGTGCAGCTGGTTTTCGTCGCGCTGCGGGGCGGTGCAGCCCTCGAGGTAGCTGACGTAGGAGCCCTCCTCGGCGACGATGAGCGTGCGCTCGAACTGGCCGGTCTTGGCCTCGTTGATGCGGAAGTAGGTCGACAGCTCCATGGGGCAGCGCACGCCCTTGGGGATGAAGACGAAGCTGCCGTCGGAGAAGACGGCCGAGTTCAGGGTCGCGTAGTAGTTGTCGGTGTAGGGGACGACCGAGCCGAGGTACTGGCGGAGCAGGTCGCCGTGGTCTTTCACGGCCTCGGAGAAGCTCGAGAAGATGACGCCCATCTCGCCGAGCTTCTTCTTAAAGGTGGTGGCGACCGAGACGCTGTCGAACACGGCGTCCACGGCGACGCCGGCGAGCATCTTCTGCTCGAGCAGCGGGATGCCGAGCTTCTCGTAGGTGCGGAGCAGCTCGGGGTCGACCTCGTCCAGCGAGTCGAGCTTCTTCTTCTGCTTGGGAGCGGAGTAGTAGCTGACCTCTTGGTAGTCGATGGGCGGGTGGTTGACGTGGGCCCAGGCCGGCGGCGTCAGGGTCAGCCAGTGGCGGTAGGCGCGGAGGCGCCAATCCAGCAGCCACTGCGGCTCGCCCTTCTTGGCGGAGATCAGGCGGACGACGTCCTCGGAGAGGCCCGGAGGCATCGTGTCGGACTCGATCTCGGTCACGAAGCCGGCTTCGTACCGCCGATCGGTGAAGTCCTGAATCGTCTCGGCGCTGGTGCTCATGCTGGCCCTGCCTCGTCTCTCCGAGCCCGCGCGCCCCCGTGGGGTGGGCTTCGGAATGAAAGCGGACCCCGGAGGTCCACTATCGCCAACTCTAGTCTCTGAAGCGCCATTGTCAACGACGGGATGGCTGTGGCGCTTCACCGTAGGCGGGCGTGTGATAGAGCGTGGGCATGGGAGCTTTCGAGCGGAAAGTGGCGGCTTGGGGCAGCGGGTCGCGGGTCGCGGGCGCGATGGTGATCGCGGCGGCGATGGTGTGGCCGGTGGGGCCGGTGGCCGCGAGGTGCCCGCGGGAGGTGCCCCGGTTCGCGCCGGCGCGAGCGGGCGGCTTCGACTGCGCGACGGCGGCGGCGAGCCTGGGCGCGGCGGGGGCGGAGGTCGCTTTTTGCCAGGAGCTGCTTAGGGATTTGTGGCGCGTGGTCCTCATGGACCCGCAGCGCGAGGGGGTCCTGACGACCCACCGGTTCGTCAGCGAGGGCGGTGGGGTCTCCAAGGCCCGCGGGCTTGGCGCGCTGGAGGCATACCTACGCCGGACCCGCGTGGCGGACGCGCCGTGGCTGGACCGGCTGGCCTTCGCTGAGCTGCTGGAGGCCACGGGCGCCCTGCCTGAGGGGTTCACGGCGGACGCGCTCACCAGCGGCGTCGACCCGGAGACGCGCGTGCCGGCGTCGGTGCGCACGCGGCCGCTCACCGTCTCGATCGTGCAGTCTCGGGCCGACGGGACGACGCAGCGGGCGGTGCTCACGCTGTCGACCGCGGGGAAGCCGCGCTGGAACCTCATCGGGAAGCTGGAGCGCGGTTCGAGGTAGCCGGCGTCGCGTGATTGAATCTCGCGCACGATGTAGCGTCGCGGACGATTCAGCCCCCCCAGTCCGTCGATCCGAGCAGCGCGCCCGCACCGGTGCGGCCAAAGCTCGTGGCGGACCATCCCAAGTCCCCGGAGGATCTCATGGTCGCATCTGTGTGTTGCCGGTCTCTGCCCGTCGGTTCCACGCCGCGCCTCGTCGGCGCGACCGCGCTCGCCACCCTGGCCCTCGTCGCATTCGCGGGGCTGGCGCAGGCGGCGCCGCGCGGTGACGTGTTCATCGAGAGCCGCCTCAACGGCTTCGTGCTCGACATCGAGGGCGCCAGCACCGAGCCGGCGGCGCATGTCATCTCGTACCCGCGAAAGGACAGCGGCGCCGACAATCAGATCTGGCGGCTCGTGCCGGCGCCGCAGCGTGGCTGGTTCTTCGTCGAGAGCAAGCTCAACGGCTTCGTGCTGGACATCGACGGCGCCAACCCCGCGCCGGCGACCGGCATCATCGCGTACCCGAAGAAGGAGAGCGGCAGCGACAACCAGCTGTGGCGTCTGTCGCGCGCGCCGGCGGCGGGGTACGTCTTCATCGAGAGCAAGCTCAACGGCTTCGTGCTGGACATTGACGGCGGCAGCAGGGAGCCGCTGGCGCGCATCATCGCGTACCCGAAGAAGGCGACGGGGGCCGAGAATCAGCTCTGGCGGCTGGTGGAAGCGCCGAACGCGCCGGCTCCCGGGCCGACGGTGGCTGCGCCGGCGCCGACGAGCACGAAGGAGGCCAAGGAGGCAGGCCCCATCTGGAACCAGGGTGACGCGCAGGCGAAGTGTCCGAAGGTGTGCGCGGAGCCGTCGAAGTGGACGGGGCAGTGGTGGACGACCGTGCAGGGCAAGATGAGCGTCTGCGAGTGCGAGACGCCGCTGCCGACGAAGCAGGCGGTCGAGGCCGGGCCCCTCTGGAATCAGGGCGACGCGCAGGCGAAGTGCCCGGGAGTGTGCAGGGCGCCGGCGCGGTGGACGGGGCAGTGGTGGACGACCGTGCAGGGCAAGATGAGCGTCTGCGAGTGCGAGACGGGTGGGGTTGAGGAGGTCGCGCCTCCCGCGCCGGCACCCGCGCCGGCACCCGCGCCCGCATCCGCGGTCATCAAGCAGGCGGTCGAGGCCGGGCCCCTGTGGAATCAAGGCGACGCCAAGCGAAAGTGCCCTCGGTGTGCCCCGCGCCGTCGACGTGGACCGGCCAGTGGTGGACGACGGTGCAGGGCAAGATGAGCGTCTGCGAGTGCGAGCGCCCCGCGCCGGTCAAGCAAGCCGTCGAGGCCGGCCCCATTTGGAATCAGGGCGACGCGCAGGCGAAGTGCCCGGGGGTCTGCAAGGCCCCGGCGACCTGGACCGGCCAGTGGTGGACGACGGTGCAGGGCAAGATGAGCGTCTGCGAGTGCGAGCAGTAGAGGCGCTGGCGCCCGATTCTGCGCGCGCACAGCGGCGCAGGATCGGGGGTCGCTCGCCGCCGGGTCGAGCCCGTGGCGACCCGGACTGCAAATGAGTGCCCCGGTCGCGCGCCCTCCTCGGCCGAACGCGACCGGGGCCGGCCTTCCCCGGCCACCCGAACTCGCCTAGCATGGTCGCCGGACCCTCGCGTTGCGCGCGCTGAGCGTTCCGAAGGCCAACGGGAGGGTCGAGACATGGGCGATCTTCGATTCCGCAGTGCGGTACTGGCTGCGCTGCTCGCCGCCGGTTGCGTGCAGGCGCCGCCGCGCCCGCCGCTCTTGCCGCCGCTCAAGGACGCCGAAGCGGGCGCGTCGGATTCGGCTAACGATCTCGCCTCCGCGGACAGCGCGGAGAGCGACCTCGGTGCTGACACCGAGATTCTGATCGAGGTGGTGGACTCGCGCGACAGCGCAGAAGCCGACGGGGAGGGAGACTCCGACGCGATCGGGACGGAGGTGGATGCGGCTGCGCCCGAGTGTGAGCTGGCGATCGACTGTCCGCCTCCCACCGCGTGCCGCGGAGATGCGACCTGCGACCAGGCCACCGGCAAGTGCAGCTATCCCGACTTGCTTGGTACGCCGTGTGAGGACGGCAACATCTGCACGGAGCTTGGCACCTGCATGGAAGGAGCGTGCGTGGCGCCCAAGAAGGACTGCGACGACGGGATCCCCTGCACCGAGGACTCCTGCGACGCGCAGAAGGGGTGCCGTCACGACATCAGCAAGTGCGCCTGCACCAAAGACGAGGACTGCGACGACGGCGACCCCTGCACCCTGGTCGCGTCGTGCAAGTCGCTGACCTGCGTCGGCGGCGAGCCTGTGGATTGCTCGAAGCTGGACGCGACCTGCACGGTCGGGCAGTGCGATTCGCTAGATGGTAGCTGCGTTTCTGTGCCGCGAGTCGACGGAGCGCCTTGTGACGACGGTGATCCCTGCACGGGGGGCGACGGGTGCGTAGCCGGGGCCTGCCAATCGGGCGGCCCAGCCTGCGACGACGCCAACGCCTGCACGACGGACTTGTGTGCCGCGACGACGGGGGAGTGCTCGAACGTACCAGTGCAGGACGGGACCGCATGCGACGACGGGGATGTGTGCACGATCGGCGACACCTGCAACTCGGGCACTGCATCGCTGCAGTCAAGCGGCTCGAGGGCCGAACGTGGCGTGGGAGGCGACGTTCAGCCCTGTCGACCCCTCCCTGCGTGTTTGGCACGATGCAGCGACCGGAGGTGAGTACCTCGTGCTCGCAGCGCCGACGTCCTGGCCCACGTTAACCCACGCAGGCGGGACCGAGCTGCTCAAGTATTCTGCTGACCTTGGGGATAATTCGATCTCGGTAACTTGTATCTCGTCCGGCTTGATGCCTCCGGCAAGCTGATCAACTCAACGGTCGTTCACTCCGGACGAGCCGTCCACCATCGAGGACGCAGTGTTCACGCCTTCCGGGCAGGTGTTTATCCTGGTTAGCCACCCGGCCTGCACGCGTTCGCCGACGGCTCGTTCAACGTCGTGGACGCGGACGCAACCGGATGGACGCACTCGCTCTACCACAATGCCGCCGGCTTGCGAATGGGACTTGCGATTCGAGCCGGAGCTTCGGCCCCGAGCCGTGTTCTTCGCCGCAGGGAACCTCGACGCGGGTCGGCGTACTGGCAATACACTCGGCTGCGGTCGCAGGTCCGGTCGCCGCTGGTCCCGCCGGCCCTCGCGCCGCTGGGTCCGGCAAACCCTGGGACGAGTCGCCGTCAGTCCTCACCTGGACGATTGCCCGGCACGGCCGTCGTGGTCGCAAGATATGGGTCCGTGGCCCCGGGTTCAGTCGACATTCTGGCGCGGGGCGGCGCCGATCTAAGCTTCGCCGAGCGATTCACGCCGGAGGCTACTCCATGGTGCTCAACGGCGCAATCGGTCCCTCTCGCGCCGACTGAAAGAGGCGACAGCGACGATCGCGCGATTCTCTCCGGCCGGTGCCGGACGGCAGTACGTGAGCGACGGTGAACGCGGATAGCCCGGATTACACCGATCTCGGCCTCGACATACGATGCTCTGCATGGCACCTTCGCAAGCGTTGGTATGAGCAATTCATGACCGTCACCGACGGGGGCGGAAACGCGTGACCTGGATACGCCGAGGATGATTTGGCCGGCCCGACCTCGGCCTACAGTTGCCTTCTCCGAGCAGTCGACACCGCCGGAAACGTGGTTCCGATTGGCCGTTGAACTGCGGAGACCGGCGCGGACACTGCATCGTAACGACTCGGAGCTGGCCCCGGTGTTCGGAAGCCCTGCCGCAGCTCGGCGTCAGTCGGAACTGACTCCGCCAGCAGGAGGTCGATACCGAATCGTCTGAGCGCGGCAAGGGAGAGAATCCGCTGGTACTTCTGCCACGTTCTCACCGATTGGGGAGCTGGCCGCTTCTGGCGGTTCTGCCGCCTCTCAAGCATGCGTCGGCCTGCGAATCCGGCTGGGGCAGGTGCATGGAGCCTCGGCTGCATGCAGCCAACTCTTGAAGATCGGAAGTCCGACACCATATCCATCCGTCGCATCGATCCGCTTCCACCGCCGCCCTGCGCGCCGTGATCGCCGACGGAGTTGGACGTACGGCAGGGGGCGCACAGGTGGCATTGGCTATGCGAGCCGCCTATGGGCGCGGGTGCAGACCTTCTGGCCGTTCGTGGACGGCAGGACCGCGCAGTGGTAGCTGCGCCACGCGGACTTGTCCTTCTCGGGGTTGAGTCCAGTTGGCGCCAGCGGCAATCGGCTTGGGATTCGCAGGTGCGAAGGCACGAACGAGCGGTCACCGTAGCGTTAAAGATCCCGAGCGCGTTGACCTTGGTGGCGGTCTCGCTCAAGGCGAAACCCGCAGGACAGGCGGTGCAATCTGCGAAGGTGCCGACATCTGGGGCACTAGTTGATGCAGAGGATGCCGTCGCCATCGAAAGCTCGTGGCCAGCAGAGAGCAGTATCCGCCGGGATTGCTGACATAGGCCGCATCCGTAAGGCGGCTGGATGCTGCGGAGGCAACCGCGAGCGCAGCCGCCCATTGAGCTGGCGGGCACGTTGTCGCAGCCGGTGATGGGCCCTTTGGTGAAGTCTGTGTCGTCTTTGTCTGAGATCCCACTCACCGTGCACGCGGACCCGATGGTCTTGGTGTTCACGAGGCACGAGCTGTCGCAGGCGTCGGTGTCCACCGCGTTGCCGTCGTCGCATTCCTCGCCGAACTGGGGCTCGTAGACGCCGTTGCCGCAGGTCTTCATGGCGATGGAGCAGTCGGAGATGCAGGCGTTTGCTGTGAGATTGCTGGTGGGCAGCTTCTCGGTGGTGGTGTTGCCGTCGTCGCAGAACTCGCTCGACGCCAGGTTGCCGTCGCCGCAGACCGCGGGGCCTTCGCAGATGCCGGAGTGGCAGGTCTCGCCGCCGCCGCAGGTGCCGCAGGAGCCGCCGCAGCCGTTGTCGCCGCAGTTCTTCGACTGGCAGTTTGGAGTACACGGCACTTCGCAGAGGCCGGCCGTGCAGACCTCGCCGCTCTGACACGCGCCGCAGGTGCCGCCGCAGCCGTCGGCGCCACAGTTTTTGCCGTCGCAGGCCGGTGTGCACGGGACCTCGCAGAGGTCGTCGACCGTACACACCGCCGGGTCGGTGCATGTGCCGCAGACGTCGCCGCAGCCGTCGTCGCCGCAGTCCTTGTCATCGCAGTCCGGGATACAGGGGACGATGCAGGCGCCGCTTTGGCAGATTTCGCCAGTCTGGCAGGAGCCGCAGAATCCACCGCAGGCGTCGGGGCCGCAGAGTTTGCCGTCACACACGGGCTCGCAGTCCACCGTGGTGTTGGTCGAGCGGAGCTCAAGCTGAGTGAGCTTCTGGTCCGGCTCGCAGTTGGCACTCTCGGCCTTGCACCAGCGTGGCGAGAACCTCGGGGCGTATGTGTAGGCCTCGTTGTGACGCACCATGAACGCCACGCGGTGGACGCCGGCGACCAGCGTCGTGCAGCCGATCCCGGGGCTCGGTGGCGCCTGGTAGCCCGTCTCGGCCAGCGGCGTCGGGACGATCTCCGGGTCCACGTAGACCCGCGCGCAGGAGTTGCGCCGCCCCGCGATGTCGTCGTTGCCCAGGCCGCCGGCGCCGGTGTCCACAGAGAAGCAGACGCGCGCCTCCGCCTCCAGAAAGAAGCTGCCGCTCAGCAGGATCTGAAAGCTGCCGTAGCTGCCCACATGGCTGTCATCGTCGAAGGGCGGCACAAATCCGTAGCTGGCGTCGGTGTAATCGGAGGTCGCGTCCGCCAGGTAGTCCCACCCGGCCGAGATCGCGGCGGTCTGGTCGCTGCCCTCGAACGACGCTGCCATCAGCGCGTAGTCCGACGGGATCGACCCGCAGCCGCCCTCCCACACCAGCGCGAAGTCGGGCGCGGCGCCGACGATCATCTGCATGCCGTTGTGGATCAGCGGGTCGGTCCAGTCGAGGCCGTCGGCGTTCTCCAGGCAGTCTGGCAACCCGTCGCCGTCGGCGTCGTTGGACGAGCCGGGCGCAGGCGTCCCGACGCACTCCACGTCGCATTGCGAGGCCTTGCCGACCAGCGCGTCATCCGTGCACGCGTCGCCGTCGTCACACGCCGTGGGGCAGTTGCCGTCGCAGGTCTCGTCCGCCTCGACCACCGAGTTCCCGCAGCACGGCGTGATGGGCGCGTACTGGCACGACTGCGTGCAGCTCGTCGTGTTGAAGACGCTGGTGTCGCTGGTGCACGCGTCGCCGTCGTCGCAGTCTGCTGGCGTCAGCGCGGGCTCATCGCACATGACCGCCGTGCCGTCCGGCGTACAGACCACCGTGCCCAACACGCAGAAGTCGAGGTTGGCGTCGCAGTCGGCGCCCAAGCCGTCAAAGTCCTCGTCGGTCTTGCCGTCGCAGTCGTCGTCGAGCCCGTTACAGGACTCGGGATCGCAGGTGGCGTCTGGCGGATCGGCGTCCGGCGTCACCTCCGAATCCGCCACGGCGTCAACGTCCGGCGCCACGACCGCGTCCGCATCTGACGCCACGTCCGCGTCCTCCCCCGCGTCGGCGTCGTCGACAACCTCCGCGACGGTCTCCTCATCCGAATCGGCCCCGGCGTCGTCGACCGCGTCCGCATCCGCCGCCGCATCCCCGGCGACCACGTCGCGCGGCACCGCGTCGGCCACATCCGACGGCGGCGCCACGTACTCCACGTGCTGGTCGGTACACGCCCCAAGCCCCAGCGCCACGCTCACGAAAACAAGGAGAAACCGCCTCACCAGAGACCTCCATCGCACCGCGTGCGCCGATGCGTCGGCGTTCAGAGCTTCCGAGCGCCCGCGACAATAGCGTCGACGACACCCGGGTCCGCCAACGTCGAGACATCGCCAAGCGCCTCGGGCTGTCCCTCGGCCACCTTGCGCAAGATGCGCCGCATCACCTTGCCCGAGCGCGTCTTCGGCAGCCCCGGCACAAACTGGTAGAGGTCGACCTTCGCGTGCGCCCCAATCGACGAGCGCACCGCCGCGTTCAGCGCCACCTCGACCTCCGGC
>JAWKRR010000077.1:0-29454 GCA_041389525.1 Myxococcota bacterium
CACATCTACCGGAACCTCAAACCCCACGGCCGCGCCGCCGTCGTCCTGCCCGACAACGTGCTGTTCGAGGACGGCGTCGGCCAAAAGATCCGCAGCGACCTGATGGACAAGTGCAACCTGCACACCATCCTGAGACTGCCCACCGGCATCTTCTACGCCCAGGGTGTGAAGACGAACGTGCTCTTCTTCCAAAAGGGCGACCGCCAAAAAGACACAGGAAATACCAAGGAGATCTGGGTCTACGATCTCCGCACCAATATGCCCTCCTTCGGCAAACGCACCCCCTTCGCGCGCTCCGCGCTGGAGCCCTTCGAGGCGGTCTACGGCGCCGACCCCAACGGCCACAGCCCCCGAGTCGACCAAGGCGAAGACGGCCGCTTCCGCCGCTACACCCGAGCCCAAATCAGCGCCCGCGGCGACAACCTCGACATCACCTGGCTGAGAGACGAGTCCGTCGAGCGAGCCGAAGACCTCCCCGACCCCGACGAGATAGCCGCCCAAATCCTGGTCCACCTGCAAACCGCCACCGAGGAGATGCAGGCGCTGCTGGAGCTTCTGGAGCCCGAAGAAACGGAAGCAGCATGAGCGGTGAAGAGCCTCAAGATCTCGGGCTGGCGATTCTCCCACCGGGCTGGGCTTCTGCTCGGGTCGGAGAAATCTCTCGTCGGGTTGTGGTTGGATTCGTTGGTCCGGCAAAGCAGCACTATCGTGCCGAGGGCGTTCCGTTCTTGATGGGAAAGAACATCAGGAATGGCGCGCTGGACCTCTCAGACATTTCCCGAGTCACCCTTGAGTTCCACCGGTCACTTCCGAAGTCCGAGCTCCACGCTGGTGACGTGGCGGTCGTGCGCATTGGGAGGTCGGGCGACGCAGCGGTAGTCCCCGGCGGCCTGGGCCCAGCCAACTGCGCGGGGTTGGTTGTCGTCAAACAACCGACCGGTACCAGTCCAGAGTTTCTCGCTCGGTATTTCAACTCGCCGCAGGGGAAGCGCGCATCCGAAGACGAGGCGCGAGGCGTAACGCGCAAGACCCTCAACACCCGGAAGGTGGAGCAGGCCCTCGTGCCGGTCCCGCCCCTAAACGAACAACGCCGCATCGTGGCCAAGATCGAGGCTCTGCAAGAGCGCAGCAAGGCCGCCAAAGACGCGCTCGACGCCATCCCGCCGCTGCTGGAGAAGTTCCGCCAGTCGGTGCTGGCGGCAGCTTTCCGAGGCGACCTGACCAAGTCATGGCGAGAGCGCCAGCCCGAGATCGAGCCCGCCGCCGTCCTCCTCGACCGCATCCGAGCCGAACGCCGCCGCCGTTTCAGCGAGGCAAACCCTAAGAAAAAGTACGTCGAGCCCGCCCCCGTCGACCCGTCCGGGTTGCCGGAACTGCCGGCGGGGTGGTGCTGGGTGCGACTGCAGGACATCGCCAGCCTGCTGAACGGAGATCGCGGCAAGAACTACCCCAACCAGCGCGAGTACGTTGAGGTGGGACTCCCCTTCATAAACGCGGGCCACATTCGACCGGACGGGACTCTCTCCGGCGAGGAAATGAACTTCATCACAAGAGAGAAGTTCAACGAACTCGCGGCGGGAAAGATAGAGCCCGGGGACCTTGTGTACTGTCTGAGGGGCACGCTAGGGAAAACGGCAACCGTCGACCCACTGATCGAAGGCGCGATTGCCTCGTCGCTGGCGATCATTCGCCCTGGCGAGGCGGAGTACCGGAAGTTCCTCTACTACTTCCTGGTGAGTCCGCTCGGCAGAGCCGAAATCAAGAAGTACGACAACGGGTCGGCTCAGCCCAACCTCTCGGCAGCGAGCGTCGGGCAGTACCTGCTCCCAATGCCGCCCCGGCACGAACTCAGCGCATTTTGCAGCGCGATTGAAGAGGCGCTCGCGGCAGTGGCCGCGTCCGTCTCACCGCTGAAGCGTTCGCTTGCACTCGCTCAGACTCTCGACCAATCCATCCTCGCCAAAGCCTTCCGCGGCGAGCTTGTGCCGCAGGACCCGAACGACGAGCCGGCCTCGGTGCTCCTCGAGCGAATTCGGGCCGAGCGCGAGGCCGCCGGCCCGGCCAAGACCAAGCGCCGACGCAGCACCTGAAGCACCAGCCCGCGCCGACCAAGTGATTGGAGCCGCCGCGTCCCTGGACTACGCTCTCGCTCATGGCAAGCCAGCTCCCACCGCGCACCGCGACCTACGACGACTACCTGGCCCTGCCCGACGACCAGAAGGCGGAGCTGATCGACGGGACGCTCTACTTCATGAGCGGTCCGAAGGGGCGCCACCTCCGCGTGTCGAGCACTATTCAAATCGTGCTGGGCGGGCCGTTCGCGCTCAGTGATGGCCCAAGCGGGGACGGGCCCGGAGGCTGGTGGATCCTACACGAACCGGAGGTTCACCTCTTGCTGGACAGGCGCGTCGTGCGCCCGGATCTGGCCGGCTGGCGGCGCGAGCGGATGCCCAGGCCACCGAACGACAACCACAAGTTCACCCTGGTCCCCGACTGGGTGTGCGAGGTGCTCTCGCCGAGCACGACGACCTACGACACCATCGTGAAGATGCCGCGCTACCTCGAAGCGGGGGTGCAGTGGGCGTGGATCATCGACCCGGTAGCCGAGCGCGTGGACATCTTCCGCGCCGGCGACGGCGAGTGGCTCGCGGCGGGCAGCTTTGAGGGCGGCGGCACCGCGCGTCTGGCGCCCTTCGACGCCATCGAGTTGGACCTCACCCCGTTCTGGTGACAGGCGAGGCGGCGTCGGGGAATGCGCGAGGACTACGCGTCGGGGCCGAGCAGGGCTTCGAGCGTGGGGGCGGTGAGGATACCGGCTCCCCAGCCTGCGACTTCGGCGTCGGAGGCCGCCATGATGCGCTGCTCGATGCGCGGGTCGCGGGTGCCGAACTTCAGGGCAATCTGGTTGAGTAGCATGAGGCGGCCGCCCTCGGCGCGTCCTTCTTCACGCTCGCGTTGGACGAGACTCAAACCCATGTCCGCTGCTCCTTTGCTGATGTGGTCTGCGACGAACGAGTAGAGTTGCGGGCGTCGCACATGCTCGTTGACCACCGAGACGTATTCTACGGCGAGGCTTTGCCGGTGCAAGTCCGCGGTCGCCAGGACTTGGAGGACCTCGGTGAGTCGGAGGAGGACCTCGGTGAGGCGCTCGCTGCGGCCGTGTTTGAGGAGGATGCGGGCGACGGCGTCGAAGGTCGTGCCGGTGAGCTGATCGTCGGGCATTCGGGGGATGTCCTGGAGGATCATCTCGAACATCGGCAGGTAGGGCTCGATCAGGTGGCGCGCGGCGTCGGGGAGGTCGATCAGTTGGCCGAAGCGGGTGGCCGCCGTCCACTCGCGGGCGCCGTGGTAGAGGACCAGCGGGAGGATGGCGGGGAGGCGCGTGGTGCTGGGGTTGTCGTCGACGAAGCGGTCCCAGATGCGGTCCATGTAGGTGAGTAGGCGGCGGGGCATCAGCGGGTCGACGGTGCTCTGGTGTTCGAAGAGCAGGTAGAGCAGGGCGGGTGGGCGCTCGGGTTCGGTGGCGTCGCGCGTCCAGGGGACCTCATAGAGGAGGTCGGCCTCTCGCGACTGGAGTTGCTCGTCGATGAAGCTGACGTTCTGCAGCGCGGCCTTGTCGACGTCCAGGAGGGCGACGACGCCGGGAGCGAGGAACTTCCGGAAGTGCGCGATGGCGTTGGCTGGTTCGGAGAACACAGCCTTGAAGAGCTTGTCGTGGGGGTCAGCCATGCTTCCGCTTCCCACGCTTGGATCCGGCGGTCAAGGGGCGGAGGTGAACCCTTTTCGCGGGGGTTGGCTCTCAGTCGTTGCGGGCGATGCTGCTCGTCGATGGGAGGTTGGCGATGAAGACGAACGAGGCGAATTGGGACCGGATTGCGCGGATTGTGGTGGGCGGGGCGGTGCTCTCGCTGGCCTTCGTCGGGCCTGCTACTCCCTGGGCGTTTCTGGGGTTGATTCCCCTGGTGACCGGAGTCGTGGGATGGTGCCCGGCGTACCGTATCTTCGGGGTCTCGACATGCCCCATGAAGCGAGGTGATGCGTGAAATCGAAGGCTGCTAGGGGGCCGCGGCGGGCTGACCCGACCATCCGCGTCTGCGGGGAGTGCAAGCAGAAGAACCGGGTGACGCTGGGGAATCTGGGCTCGGCGGGGCGTTGTGGGCGCTGCTCGGCCGCGCTGTCACCGCTGGACGCGCCGCTGGACGTCGACGCCGCGACCTTTGACGCCATCGTGGCGGGGTCGAAGGTGCCGGTGCTGGTCGACTTCTGGGCCGAGTGGTGCGGGCCGTGCCGGATGGCCGCTCCCGAGGTGAAGAAGGTCGCGGCCGAGATGGCCGGCAAGGCGCTGGTGCTGAAGGTGGACACCGAGGCGCACCCGGACCTGGCGGCGCGGTTCAACGTGCGCGGCATCCCGAACTTCCTGGTGATGTCGGGCGGAAAGGCGGTGCACCAGCAGCCGGGGCTCGTGGACAGCCGCGAGATGAAGCGGTGGCTTGAGAAGGCCGCGTAGGGCGCGGAGCTAGCCCGAGGCGGCGCGCAGGGCGTCGCGGACGGAGCGCTGGACCGCGGCCGGCAGGGCTGGGCCCGGGGTCGCGCGGCACTGGGCGAGCGTGCGGCCGAGGGAGTCGCAGACGCGCTCGCAGCGCGGGCAGGCGGCGACGTGGGCCTCCATCTCGGCGCAGGTCGACGCGCTGATCTCGCCCTCCTGGTGGCGCGACCAGAGGCGCTGGATGTCGGGGCAGGTCGAGGCGTCGTCGCGGTCGGCGTCGGGGCCGAAGACCGGCGACAGCAGCGCGCGGAGCTGGGTGCGGGCGCGGTGGAGGCGGCTCTTGGTGGCGGCGACGGACACGCCCAGGACCTCGGCGGTCTCGGCCGCGGAGAGGCCCTCGATGTCGCGCAGCACGACGACCTCGCGCATGGGCTCGTCCAGGCGCGCGAGGGCGGTCTCGATGGCGTCGGCAAGCTGGCGGTCGGCGGCGGCGTCGTCCGGCGCGCGCGCGGTGGTGGCGGGCTCCGAAGCCTCGAATCGCCCGGCGTCGTCGAGGGATTCGAGGCGCTCCGGGGCGCCCACGCGGCGCCGCCGCTGCTTGATGCAGAAGCTGCGCGCGACGGTGAAGAGCCACGTCGACAACGACGAGCGCCCCTCGAAGCTGTCGGCCGAGCGCGCCAGGGTCAGCAGCGTCTCCTGCAGCACGTCCCGCGCGTCCTCGGGCTCGCGGCACAGGCGCATCCCGAAGGCGTAGATGCGCTCTTCGTAGCGTTTGAGCAGCAGGTCGAGCGCCAGCCCGTCCCCCGCCCGCACCCTCTGAAGAAGCTCGGTGTCGCCGGTGTCCACGCGCCGACCTTCGCCCGGCCCGGGCCCGGTCGCAAGTGGCCGCGCACGTCGCTGGGGCGTTTAGGCCACGGCCTCGTCGGCGCCCGCGGGCGGGTCGACATAGAACTGCCGCGCCCACTTCCGGAACACCCCGATCGGCCCGTCGCCATCACACAAAACGGGGCGCGGGACGTAGATCTTGTTCTCCCAAATCGGGATGTCCTGGACCACCTGGCGGGTGATCTCGGAGATGAACGCGCGGCCGACGCCGGAGGTCGCGTTGGCGTTGCCCAGCTTGCGGATGGTGAAGTTGAAGCGCAGGTGGACGTGCTCTTCGTCGATGGGCGTCACGCCCGCGACCAGCAGGGTCTCCACGAGGCCGGTGAAGCGCGTGGTGGTGAAGCCGAAGCCGTGCTCGTGGACCGTGACGACGCCGTCGACGCCGCCGCGGGGGGTCTTCATGCCGGTGGTCGACTGCACGCGCAGGATGTGGCCGTCGATGCTGGCGGAGGCCTCAGGGATGTTCGAGGTGCGGTGCAGGTAGTGGAAGTGCGCCGTGTCGACGCCGTTCTCGGCCATCTCCTGGTTGCGGGCGCGGATGGTCCAGTCGCGGTGCTCGTAGGGCGTCCAGTCGTCGGAGCCGATCTCGGGCAGCGTCGGCACGGTCCAGCGCGGGGCCTCGCCGTGGGGGTGAAACCACACCATGATGAGGCCGTTGGTCTCGTTGACCTCCCAGCAGCGGATGCTGGCCTTTGGCGGGATCTTCTTGGCGTAGGGGACGTCGGTGCAGCGGCCCGTGCCGTCGAACTTCCAGGCGTGGAAGGGGCACTCGACCGAGTCGCCCTTCACGACGCCGCCGTAGCCGAGGTGGGCGCCCAGGTGAGGGCAGTAGGCGTCGAGGACCTGCGCGTCGCCGCTCTCGGTGCGGAAGAGCACGAGCTCCTTGCCGAAGTAGCGCAGCGGCTTGACCGCGCCTGCTTCCAGCTCGTGCGAGAGCGAGATGATGTACCAGCCCATGGCGTAGGGCGGCAGTTCCATCCGTTGGCTGGTCGGGATCATCGTCGAACCTCCGGGTCAGTCCCAGTCCACTCCCAGCCGACGGGGCCGGGTAGAACGTGTTCTAGTTCGAGAGTGAAACACGTTTCAGTGGCCGGCTCAAGTCTGCCGAGCGAGTCCGCGCAAAAGCAGCGAAGAGGCAGTCCGCACCTGCTCGATCACGGCCTCCTGGTCGAAGAGGCCGCCCATCCAACCGACCAGCGCGGCGAACCAGACCTGGCTCAGCAGGTACGCGAGGGTCTGGACCTGGTCCTCGCTCAGCCCGCCCGCCTCGACGTCGAGCCCGCTGGCGACCACGGCGCCGGCGATGAGCCCGGTCATCCGCTCGTGAAAGCGCGCGACCTTGGACGCCAGCGCGGGGTCGCCTGCGGCGGCGGCTCGGAGCGCGGCCTGGGCGAGCTTGGGCTTGCGGAAGAAAGCCTCGGTGAGGCGGGCGAAGAAGCTGGCCAGACGCGAGACGCCGTCGTCGCCCTCGATCGGCTGCAAGCGCACCCACGCCTCGAGCCGCTCGACCTCGTGGTCGAGGACCGCCACCAGGATGTCCTCCTTGGACGAGAAGCGCTTGTAGACCGTGCCCAGCGCCACCTTCGCGTGAGAGGCGACGTCTCGGAGGCGCACGGCCTCGAATCCCCCTTCCTCCGCCAAGGCGATGGCTGAGTTGATGATGCGTCGGGCGCGTTCTCCTGGGGCACTCTTCATCTTAGGTCCTGTCTCATCTATGCTCGTCCCCGTTGAAACACGTTCCACTTCCCGCCACAAGACGACGGTCCTCGCCGTCGCCCCCGACGGAGGCACATCGTGAAAATCCGCGTTGATTGGGATCTCTGCGAGGCCAACGCCATCTGCATGGGCATCGCCCCGGACATCTTCGAGGTCGACGAGCAGGACGAGCTGCAGGTCCTCATGGAGAACCCGCCCGAGTCACGGCGAGCCGACGTCGAGCGCGCCGTCGCCCGTTGCCCGCGCGCCGCGCTGTCCATCGAAGAGTAGGGCGCGGGCGGAGCGCCTGTGGGCGGGCGCCTAGCGCTCGGGCGTGTAGCGGACCCGCATCTCTTTGATGCCGTTGATGAAGTTCGACCGCAGGCGCCTGGGCGGCGCGACCAGCTCCATGTCGGGCAGCCGGCGGATCAGCTCCTCGAACATGATGCGAATCTCGAGCCGCGCGAGGCTGGCACCCATGCAGAAATGCTCGCCCACGCCGAACGCGATGTGCTCGTTTGGCGTGCGGCCCACGTCGAAGGTCTGGGAGTTCTCGAAGTAGTCCTCGTCGCGGTTCGCCGAGCAGTAGTACACGGCGACCTTGTCGTTCTCGCGCAGCTTCACGCCGCGGAGCTCGGTGTCGCGGGTCAGGGTGCGCCGGAAGTACATGACGGGCGTGACCCAGCGCAGCATCTCCTCGACCGCGCTTGGGATGAGCGACGGGTCGTCGATGAGGCGCTGGCGCTGCTCGGGGTGCTCCATCAGCGCTTGCATGCCGCCGGAGATCAGGTTTCGCGTCGTCTCGTTGCCGGCGACCGAGAGCAGCAGGAAGAAGGCGTCGAACTCCATGATGGAGAGCTCGGTGCCGTCGACCTCAGCGCGCATCAGCACGCTGACCAGGTCGTCGCCGTCGCCGCCCTTGCGCTGCTGGGCGAGGTTGTTGGCGTAGCCCCAGATCCCCGCGGCGGCCATGCGGGCGTCTTCCATCGAGGTCTGGAACTCCGGGTCATCGAAGCCGATGAGCTGGTTGGACCAGTCGAAGATCTTGTGGCGCTCCTCCTGGGGGACGCCGATGAGGTCCGCGATGACCAGCAGCGGCAGCTCGGCGGCGATGGCGGTCACGAACTCGCACTCGCCCTGCTTGGCGATGCGGTCGACCAGCATCTTGGCCGACGCGCGGATCTTCGGCTCGAGCAGCGACACCATGCGCGGGGTGAAGCCGCGCTGCACCAGCCGGCGGAACTTCGCGTGCTGCGGCGGGTCCATGTTCAGCATCATCAGGCGGATGAGCGACAGGTCCCCCGGCGCGTAGTCCTGGATGTTGGTGCCGCCGCGCGCCGACGAGTAGGTCGCCGGGTCCTTCGAGATGGTGCAGACGTCGTCGTACTTCGTCACCGCGTAGTACCCGGGGCCGCCGGGCTCGTGGTGGAAGTAGATGGGCGCGTTGTTGCGCAGCCACGTCATGTCGTCATGCGGCACGCCGCGCACGAAGACGTCCGGATCGTAGAGCTCGATTGCGGGGGCCGCCTGGTGGGCGCTGGCCCTGGTCGCGTCGCTTGTTCCGGTCACAGCGTGTACCTCCGAGAGGGCGTGCGCGGTGCGGTCGGGGTCGCCAACCGGCGCACTAGAACGTGTTCCATAGCGACTAGAACACGTTTCATTGGCCTGGGCAAGCCACCGCGATCTCCTGGGTCGCGCGCCCTCGGCCAGGACTCCTTGACCGCACTGCCAGCGGTGAATACACTCGCAGACCGTTCGGTCGAACCGTTCAGTCGGACTGTTCAGTTGGACTTCGAGGTTTGACTCGTCCGTTTAGGAGGTCTGTGTGCCGCGTCCCCGCTTCGAGAGGCTCCCGCCGGAAAAGCGCCACAGCATCCTGGAGGTGGCGGCGCTGGAGTTCGGCAAGGCCGGCTACGAAGGGGCGGCGCTCAGCGCGATCATCGAGGCGGCCGGCATCAGCAAGGGCGCGCTCTACTACTACTTCGACGACAAGGCGGATCTCTTCGCGTCGACCCTGCACTACGTGGACGAGCTGGTCGCCCAGGCGCGGCCGGCGGTCATGGAGGGCGCCACGGCCGCGACCTTCTGGCAGCTGCTCGGCGAGTTCATCGGTGGCGCGGCCGAGGTGATCGAGCGGTTCCCGTGGGTGGTCGGCCTCGGGCGGGCCTTTCACCACCTGCCAGCCGACGTCCGCGAGTCGGCGCGGGTGGGCAGCTACATGGCCAAGAAGAAGGCCGAGGTCGACGGCCTGATCCAGTGGGGTCAGACCCTGGGCGTGATCCGCACCGACCTGCCGGCGGAGCTGCTGCAGCGCCTGACCATGGCCGTCGGCGAGATACTGGACCGCTGGATACTGGACCAATCGACGGACGCGGCCGGCCTCCCGGCGGCGTCGGAGCTGTCGCTGTCCGTGCTGCGTAGCTTGTTGGAAGCACGCGAGGAGAGGTGAGCGCGATGTGTAGAATTGTGAGGCGGTACCTGGTTGTTTTGACCGTCACCGGCCTGCTCGGAGTGGCTGGAAGCGGCCTCGCGGTCGAGCCCGTGCCGACGCCGACGCCTGCGGCCGAGGCTGATAAGCCCGCGGACCCGAACGCGCTGCCCGCGATCTCGGCGGTGCTGGCGAAGCTCGACGACCTGTATCGCTCGTCGGGCTCGGAGGCGACCATGACCATGGAGGTCAAGACGCGGAACTACGAGCGCTCGCTGACCATGGAGTCGTGGAGCCGCGGCGAGGACGAGGCGCTCATCGTCATCCGCAGCCCGGCGCGGGAGGCGGGGACGGCGACGCTGCGCACGGAAGAGGGGCTGTGGAACTACGCGCCCCGAGCCGACCGGCTCATCCGCATCCCGTCGGGGTTGCTGAGTGACGGGTGGATGGGCAGCCACGTCACCAACGACGACCTCATGCGCGAGTCCAGCTACGAGAAGGACTACACGACCAGCGCGGCGTGGGCGGACGAGGGGGGCAAGCGGCTGCTGCGCCTGACCATGACCCCCAAGAAGGACGCGGCCATCGTCTACACGAAGGTCGAGTTCTACCTGACAGCCGACGAGTGGCTGCCGGTGCGCGCTGACTACTTCGATGACGCGGAGATCGTGCGGCGCTTTCACTACCGCGACGTCAAGACCCTGGGGGGCCGGCGCATCCCGACCTTGATGGAGGTCGTGCCGACCGACAAGCCGGGCGAGTACACGCGCATGCGCTACGACAAGATGAAGTTCGACGTGAAGGTGACGAGCGACACGTTCACCCCGCGTGGCGTGCGGCGCGCGGCCAGTCTGCGATGACGCTGCGTCTGGCGGCGCGCAATCTGTTGCGCAATCGGTGGCGGACGGGGCTGACGGTCTGCGGCATCGCGGCGGCGGTCGGGTTGCTCATCTGGATCAACGGCTTCATGGACGCCTACCTGGGCGAGATGGCGACGGCGACGGTGCGCTCGCGCCTCGGGCACGTGCAGGTCACGACCGCCGACTATGTCGACAAGCCGACGCTCTTCAACGGCATCCCCGACAGCGACGGCGTGATCGCGACCCTGGCCGCCACGCCCGGCGTCGACGTCGCGGCGCCGCGGGTGGTCGCCTTCGGGCTCATCGGGCACGAGCGGCGGTCTGCGCCGGCCCAACTGCTCGGCGTGGACCGGGACAGGGAGGCGGCGCTCACGGGGGTGGAGCAGCAGCTGGTCTCGGGGACCTGGCTGACGGCGAACCCGGCGGAGCCGCCCGCGGCCCGTGAGGCCGTCCTGGCGCAGGGGCTGGCAGATCAGCTCGGCGTGGCCATCGGCGACGAGCTCGTCGTCTTTCTGCAAGGTGCCGACGGCTCGCTTGGCAACGACGTGCTCAAGATCGTCGGCGTCGCGAAGCTCGGCGACTCGGGCATGAACCGGATGACCGTCTACATGAACCGCGCGGATGTGGCGTGGCTGACAGCGCTCGAGGGGACGGTCCACGAGGTCTCGCTCTTCCTCGAGCCCGGCGCGGACCCGGCGGCGGTGGCCGCGGACGTGACCAAGCGCCTCGCCGCGCGGCCTGCCGCCGCGGACGGACCCGCGCTCGCCGTGCGCCCGTGGAAGGCCATCGTGCCTGAGCTCGCCGACATCCTCGAGCTGTCGTCCAGCGCCAACGGCATCTTCTACTTCGTCATCTTCATCGTCGCGGGCCTCGGCATCTTCAACACCCAGCGCATGACGGTGCTCGAGCGCCGCCGCGAGATGGGCGTGCTGCTGGCCATCGGGTTGACGCCGTCTCGGCTCGCCGCCGTCGTGCTCACCGAGGCTGGGCTGGTGAGCGCCCTCGGCGCCTTCGTCGGCGTCGTCACGGGCGGGGCGCTGGCCTACTACCACCACGTCCACGGTCTCTCCCTGGGCGCGTTCACCTCCACCGGCGACGGGTCCTTCGACTACATGGGGGTGACCATCCGCGGGCGCATCTTCTACGAATTCAACTGGCAGATGCTGGCTGAACCGGCGGTCGCGCTCGTGGTGGTGGGGCTGATTTGCGGCCTGATCCCGGCGATGAAGGCGGCCCGGTTGACCATGGTGACCGCCATCTCCGGGAGGACCTGAGCCATGTGGCGTCTCGCTTGGCGAAATCTCTGGCGCAACCGAACGCGCACGGCCATCACGATGACGGCCATCACGTTCAGCCTGGCGTTGATGCTCATCAGCCAGGGCATCAACGAGTACAGCTACGAGCAGATGCTGGGCTCTGCCGACAAGGCCGCGGGCGGCTCGGTGCTGGTGAACGCCGCTGGCTACTGGAACAGCCGCGGCAGCGAGCTGGTGCTCGACGACGGCGCCGCGGTCGTGGCGACGGTGCGCTCAGCGCTCCCCAAGGCGACCGTGCTGCCTCGGGTCATCATCCAGGGGCTGCTCTCGTCGTCGCACGGCAACCAGGGGCTGGAGGTCCACGGGATCGACCCGGCGGCCGAGGACAGCTTCCGAAACATCAAGCGCTACCTCGCTGAAGGCGACTTCCTCGACGGCGAACAGAAGCAGCCGCTGGTGCTGGGACGCGGCATCGCCGACGACCTGGGGCTGCAGCTGGGTGACCGCGTCGTGCTGACCGCGACGGACCCCGACGGCGAGATGGTGCGGGCGCTGTTTCGGTTGTCGGGCGTGCTGGACAGCGGCAGCCGCTCGGTCGACGACGCGGCGGCCTACACGACGCTGGCCGCCGCGCAGCAGGCGGTGTCCTTGGGCGACCGGCTGACCCAGGTCGGCGTCGTGCTGCCGGCGGCCGCCTCACCCGACGACGCCAAGCGCGCGCTGCTGGCCGCGTTCGGCGCCAAGGCCTCCGCGCTGGAGGTGCTGACCTGGGCTGAGGCGATGCCCGAGATCATCGCGCT
This sequence comes from Myxococcota bacterium, assembly GCA_041389525.1. Classification (GTDB taxonomy): domain Bacteria; phylum Myxococcota_A; class UBA9042; order PHBI01; family JACKFB01; genus JACKFB01. Next base: position 12,411 of record JAWKRR010000077.1, read on the forward strand.
CATCGAGATGGACTCGAAGATGGGCGAGGGGATGCTCTTCGCCATCTTCATCATCGTGGTCTTCGGCATCGCCAACACGCTGCTGATGGCGGTGATGGAGCGCATCCGCGAGCTGGGGCTGCTCAGCGCGTTGGGGATGACGCCCCAGCGCATCGGCGCCTTGGTCCTCGCCGAGACCGTGCTGCTCGCCCTGGTGTCCATCACCCTCGCGGTAGGTATCGCCCTGGCTGCCCACGCGGCGCTCCAGGTCTACGGCATCGACATGGCCGCCTTCAGCGAGGGCGAGGTCGAGATGTCGGGGGTCATCGTCGAGAACCTCGTCATCCACAGCACGATCGTGCCCGCGAAGTGGCTCGGCGCCATCGGGGCGGTCTTCGCGCTCGTCGTGCTCGCCGCGCTCTACCCCGCGTGGCGCGCGACCCGCGTCAACCCCACCGAGGCCATGAGGACCTACGCATGAACACGCCCCAACCCACGCAGCCCGCGCCGTCGGTACAGGCTGATAAGCCAGCTCTCATCGAGGTGCGCGGCGTCAGCCGTGTCTACAAGCAAGGGCTGGTCGAGGTGCACGCGCTGCGCGGGGTCGACCTGGATATCGGGGCGGGCGAGTTCACGGCCTTGGTCGGGCCGTCGGGCTCGGGCAAGTCGACGCTGCTCAACGTCATCGGAGCGCTCGATGCTCCGACGGCGGGCACGGTGCGCATCGGGGGCGAGCTCGCGACGGGTCGCAGCCGCGCGGCCGGGGCGAACTTCCGGCTACACAACGTCGGCTTCGTCTTTCAGGCCTACAACCTGCTGCCGGTCTTCAGCGCCTTCGAGAACGCCGAGTACACCTTGATGCTGCAAGGGGTGCCGCGGGCGGAGCGCAAGGCCATCGTCATGCCGCTGCTCGAGCGGGTGGGGCTGGCGGACATGGCGAACCGGCGGCCCCACGAGCTGAGCGGGGGGCAGCAGCAGCGCATCGCCGTGGTGCGGGCCATCGCGCCGCGCCCGCGGCTGGTGCTGGCCGACGAGCCGACGGCGAACCTGGACTCGCACACCTCGGGCGAGCTTATCGGGCTGATGCAGGAGCTCAACGCGGAGCACGGCATCACCTTCGTGTTCGCGTCCCACGACGAGCATCTGATGGAGCGCGCGCGCCGCGTGGTGCACCTGCGGGACGGGCTGGTGGAGCGTGATGAGGTGCGTTAGCGCGCTGTGCGCTGCCGCTGTGGCGGTCGGGCTAGCGAGCCCGGCGCAGGCCGCGTGGGACATCTTTGAGGTAGGCAAAACCTCGCTGAACGTGGGCGGCTACGTCCGCGCGCTCAGCGGCGTGCAGCTGTCGCCGCGGCGCGGCGAGCGGGACGTCGACGACCCGGCGACCCTGGGCATCGCCTCGTCCATCGCGCGGGTCGAGTGGAAGCTGCGCATCGGCGACCACGTCACCTTCGACCTGCACAATCGCCTCTTCTTCGACCTGCGCTCGGCCAGAGGCGCGTCGGGCGGGCTCGGGGCCGGGGTCACGGCCGAGCCCACGCGCTCGCTGGACCTCAGCACCGACATCGTCCGCACCGACACGTTCACGCTTCAGCACGACATCGACCGGCTGGCCCTGGGCTTGTACCTGGGCCCCGTCGACGTGACCCTCGGGCGGCAAGCGATCAGCTGGGGGAACTCGCTGATCTTCACGACCTCCGACGTGTGGGCGGCCTTCAGCCCCTTCGACTTGGACACCTCGCAGAAGCGGGGCATCGACGCCATCCGCGTCATCACGTCACCGGCGGAGCGTGGAGCTGGACTTCGTGCTGGCCGACCGCGGCAGCGTCGACGACCTCTCGGGCGGCCTGCGGACCACGTTCTACCTGGCGCACGCGGACCTGTACCTGGCGCTGGGGAAGGTCTTCGACGAGCTGTCGGTGATGGCCGGCGTGTCGGCCGCGGTCGGCAGCTTCAAGGTGCGCGCCGAGGGGCACCTGCCGTACAGCCTCGACGACGACGCGGTGAAGCTGCCGCGCGTCACCGTGGGGTCGGATTGGTTCGGCTCGGACGTCACGGTGACCCTGGAGGCGCACTACAACGGCGCCGGCACCGACGACCGCGACGCGTACCTGCAGCACGCGCTGAGCAGCGGGCCGCTCGGGCGCGGTGAGACCTACCTGCTTGGGCGCTGGTACTTGGGCGCCGCGGCGGCCTGGAAGCCGGCGCCGCTCATCGACCTGAGCCTCTCGCTGATCACGAATCTGCAGGATCCGTCTGCGCTTATCGCGACCCGGGCGAGCTGGGACGTCGCCACAAACATCAGCTTGGCCATCGGGGCCTACAACACCATCGGGGCGCGGCCACCGAGCCCGCCGACCGCGCTGCGCAGCGAGTTGGGCGCGGCGGGGCACCTCGTCTACCTCGAGCTCGCCGCGTTCTTCTGAGAGGGTCAGCGGCGCCCGACGCGCCGAACCAGGTGGGGTCGCGCGGTGTGCTGCGGGCGGGCGTCGCTCTCGGCGAAGTGGCGCAAGAGCGAGTCGTTGAGGCGCTCGGCGTGCTGGTGGAGGATGCCGTGGCCGGAGTCCTCGAAGATCTCCAGACGCGAGCCCGGGATCAGCTGGTGCAGGCGGATGTGCTCTTCGGGGCGGATGAGCGCGTCCTGGCCGGCCGCCACGACCAGGGTGGGGAGGCCGGCCAGCCGCGGCAGGCGCGAGGCCGTGTCGTGGCGGACGATGCCGGCGATCTGGGCGATGCGGGCGCGGCGCGGCATGGCCTCGACGACCTCGTCCTTGAGCGCCTGGAGCAGGCGGCCGCGGTCGATGCTCTCGAGGTAGTGCTCCGGAAAGATCAGGCGCTCCATGGCGTGGGCGCGGTTCTTCTTCGGGCCCAGGAAGCCGCGGAGGAAGAGCTCGAGCCCCTTGGGGTTGGGCATGAGGTTGCGGAGGCCGCCCGCGTGGGTGACCAGCAGCGAGAGGCTCTTGACGCGGTGCGGGAAGGCCAGCGCGAGCTCCTGGGCGATCATGCCGCCCATGGACACGCCGACGATGTGCGCCGGGCCGTGGCCGATGTGCTCGATGAGCGCGGCGGCGTGGCCCGCCTGCGCGCGGATGCTCGCCGGGATGCGGGCGGCCTTGGTCTTGCCGACGCCGCAGTTGTCGAACCACGCGACGCGGTGGCGGCCGGAGATTGTGGGGATCTGGTTGCCCCAGAGGTGCCCGGGCACGCCGAAGCCCATGATGAGGAGGACGGGCGAGCCGTCGTCGCCTGCGGTGTCGTAGCTCAGCTCGGCTTTGGCGAGACGGACCTTGGGCACGACGGCGACCTCCCAGCGACGGCGTTCAGGGGACCAGGACCACGCGCCCCTCGAGGCCGCCGGCGCGGACGAGGCGCTGGGCCTCCTCAGCGCGCGACAACTCCAGGGTGGCCGCGATTCGCGCCGCGAGCGGGTGCGAACCCAGCCAGGATAGCAGGGCTTCCATGTCAGCGCCCGAGGCGCCGCTGGAGCCGACGATCCGGATGCCGAAGGTGATGATGTAGCCGAGGTTCAGCTCGACCCGCGCGGCGACGATGTTGCCGACGGCGACGAGGGTTCCGCCCACACGCAGGGCGCGCAGCGACGCGTTGAAGGTCGAGGCGCCGACGGTGTCCAGGGTGATGTCGGCTTTGCGGCGGCCGATCCGCTTGTGGAAGGTGTTGCCGGGGTCCACGAGGACCTGGTCCGCGCCCAAGCCCCGGACGAACTCGGCGTGTTTGTCGTCGCGGATGACGGCGGTGACCTCGGCGCCGAGGCTCTTCGCCAGCAGCACCGCGGCGTGGCCGACCCCGCCGTTGGCGCCGGTGACCAGGACGTGCTGGCCCTCGCGGAGGCCGGCCTGGGTCACGAGCCCGCGCCACGCGGTGCCGAGGGTGCAGTGCATCACCGCGGCCTGGGCGGCGGGGAGGTCGGGCGGCACGCGGTAGAAGGCGCGCTCGGGGGCGCTGACGTGTGTGGCGTAGCCGCCGTCGATGGTGAGGCCGAAGACGGCGGCGGCGCGGTCACAGACCGAGGTCTGGCCGCTGACGCAGGCGTCGCAGGTGCCGCAGTAGTCGCGGTGAAGCGAGCCGACGCGGTCGCCGACGGCGAAGAGCTTGGCGTCCGGGCCGCAGGCGATGACGCGGCCGACCGCCTCGTGGCCGGGGACGATGGGGAGGCGGAGAAAGCCGATGCGGCCCTCGCGGTCGATGAGGTCGCGGTGGCACACGCCGCAGGCCTCGATGGCGACGAGGAGCTGGTCGCGGGCGGGCTCGGGGAGTGAGGCGGCGTCAGGCGAAACGACGAGGGGAGCGGCCCAGCCCGTGGCGGTCAGGCGGGCGGCGGTGCGGGTGGCGCTCACGCGGACTCGGCCTTGTGGACGAGCTTCCAGAGCAGGCGCGGCGTGAAGCGGCGCAGACCGTAGAGCACCTTGGCCTCGGTGCTGGGGAAGAGGATCTCGCGGCCCTTCTCCAGCGCGTCTTCGATGGCGTCGATGATGGCGACGGGGCTCGCGGCGCGGCCCTGCTCGATGCCGAGCTGCATCGAGCGGGGGTTCGAGCTCTCGGTGGCCTGCTGGAGCAGCGGCGTGTTCACCATGGGCGGGCAGACCAGCAAGATTCGGACGCCGCTGCCGCGGTTCTCCTCGATGAGGATCTCGGTCAGGGCGTTCACGGCGGCTTTGGTGGCCGAGTACGGCCCGAAGTGGGGGGCGAGGACGTGGCCGGCGAGGGAGCCGAAGACGATGAAGTCGCCGCTGCGTCGCTCCAGCATCGCCGGCAGGGTGGCCTTGGCGACGTTGACGGTGCCGCCGTAATTGACGCGCATCAGGTTGTGGATGCGGTCCAGCGGCATCTCCATCACCGGGGCCGTGGGCATGATGCCGGCGGCGTGGGTGACGCGGTCGATGGTGCCTAGCTCGGAGCGGACGCGGGCGACCACCTCAGCGACGGCCTCGGGATCGCCGACGTCGCAGACGTAGGACTCCATGCCGGGGCGGCTGGCGGCGGTCTCCTCGAGCCCCTCGGCGTTCAGATCGACCAGGGCGACCTTGGCGCCCTCCATCGCCAAGCGGCGCGCGGCGATTCGACCCATGCCGCTGGCGGCTCCCGTGACCAGTGCGACCTTTCCTCGAAACGCCATCGAACCCTCCGCGCGGAGCCGGCATGAATCGCCGCTCAGTCGGCGGCCAGTGAAACGTGTTCTAATTCGAGGGTCAAGGGACGGCCTTGGATTCGGAGTGGGCGTGGGGTGTACTGCTGAGAACAGCACGGAGGGACCGATGAGAACGCCGAATCTGACAGTCGCCGCCGCGGTGGTCGGGGCGCTGCTGGTGGTGGGCGGCGCGGTGGGTTTGGCGGCCTGCGACGACGGCGGCGAGACCCGCGACGTGTTGTGCGACCGGCAGTGCCCGTCGGGGCAGAAGTGCGCGTTCGTGCAGGACACGCTGTCGACGACGTGTGTCTCCGACGGCACGGCGCCCCCGACCGGCGCGTGCGAGCCTGCCTGCCTGTCGACCCAGCGCTGCGAGAGCGGCGTGTGCGTCGCGCGCCCTTTGAGCTGCACCGAGATCCTCGACTGCGTGGGCGACTGCCCGAAGCCTGACGCCTGCACCGCCGCCTGCGCCGAGCGCGGTACCGCCGAGGCCAAGGCGCGCTTCGAGGCGCTGGACGCGTGCGCTGAAGCCGCGGATTGCGCAGATAGCGCCTGCCTGATCGCGGCGTGCCAGGCGCAGTTCGACACCTGCTTTGGCGTCACGAGCTGTACGCCGGCCTGCGCGTCGACACAGACCTGCGTCAACGGCGTCTGCCAGGCCGCGGATTCAGGCTGCGGCGGGGTGACGGCCGCCGGGCAGTGCCAGGGCCAGACCCTCGCGTGGTGCGAGGGCGGCACGCTGAAGCAGCAGAACTGCTTCAACGTGGGCCCCAATTGCCTGTGCGGGCGCCGCATCGTCGAGAACTACTACGACTGCATCTGCGACGGGGGCAGCGGGATCTGCGACCCGCCGTGTCAGCCGGGCTCCGTCTGCACCGCCCAGGGATGCGCGCCCGGCGGGGGCGGCGGGTCCAGCTGTGTCCCCGCCTGCCCACCGGGCTTCATCTGCACGCCTCAGGGCTGCGAAATCAGCGGCTTCTAGCGCGCGGCCGTCACGCCGCGGCGATGGTCTCTTCGCGCTGCAAGCCGCCGGCCTGGTAGTGGATGCGCAAGGTGCCGCCGTGCTGGCCGACGATGTCGCGAGCGGCGTCGAGGGCCTCGGCCTTGGTGGGGAAGGTCTCGTGACACGGATGCGTACCGTGGCCGCGCACCGCCCAGCCGTCCTGGCACGAGGTCAGGGTGTACTGGTTGGACGGGCCGTCGAAGAACTCGTAGCGGTCGAGGAGATCTCCGTTGGGGCCGAAGATGTAGACCGCCGAGTCGGCCTCGCGGGCCAGCTCCGACGCCCGGAACACCGCGTCGTCGAAGTCGTCGAAGACCAGCGCGTCAAGCTCGCCCGCGTCGTCGGCGGCGACCTGCCAGCGGTGGCCCGTCGGCTCGGCGCGGACGTAGTACGAGGTGCCGGTGCAGACCGCGCGCACACCCTCCGCGGCGTCCATCGCGCGGGAGATGCCGATGGACAGCGCCCGGGTGGGGTGCTTGCCGGCCACCAGCAGCGCGTTGGCGCGCTCGAGGGCGTCGGTACGCACGGCGTCGTCGAGGGAGTCGAACACCGGGGGATGGTCGTCAGGGGTCCACTGAAGCATGGGGGTTCTCCTTACGAGAGCCGAATCGCTCATCGTCCCCGGACAATGAGCAATCCCCGTGCCAGCGGCCGTTACTGGCCGCGGGCGGCCATGGCGGCGGTGACCAATTCGTCAACGACCGCCTCGTTCAGCGCGCCCTTTCGGAACCACGCGATGCGGCCCGAGCCCGTCACCAGCAGGTGCAGCGGCAGGTCCACGCCGAACTTCTCGACGAAGGCCCGCGGGAGCATCTGCAGGTGCGCGTCCTTGGCCTGCAGGTAGGGATAGAGCCAGGTCCCAGAGCGCGGGTCGCGGTCCGCAACGCCAGGTGGATCCACGGAGATATTGACGAAGCCCAGCCCCTCGCGGGCCAGCGAGCCGCGTAGCTCGGCCGAGAGCAGGAGCTCCTCGGGGCTCGTGCAGGGCTTGCACCACGTGGCCCAGAAGGTCACGACGTAGGGCGCGCCCGGGGCGACCTCGGCCGCCAGCCTGGTTCGTCGGGGCTTATTGCCTCGGCTGTCCATTTTGGCCACGTCGACGGGCTCGAGGTGGGCGCCGCTGACGTCGAACGCGGTGAGGCCCGACGGGTTCGGCGGGGTGAGCCCGACCCGCTGCTCGGCGATGGAGAGGCGCTGCTCGTACTCGTCGATGCGCTCGCGCAGCCGGCCCTGCTCGACCTGCAGGTTGCCGATGGCGTCCACCGCGTCGTCGAGCGCTTGCAGGTGCTGGCGCGTGAACGCGAGGTCCTTGCCGTCGTCGGCGGCTCCCGGGGCGGCCATCCACCAGCCGAAGCTGGCGGCGGCGGCCCCGAGGGCGCCGACGAGGGCGAGCCTACGGAGTCGCGGCTGCATTGGGCTCAAAGCACGGGTACGCGAAGACCAGCGCGCTGCGATTCGCCTGGGTCATGCTGAGCTTCCGCGTGGTGAGGCGCTCGGCGTCGAGCTCGGTCAGGTACATCTTGTCGTGCCCGTACGTGATGTAGCCGACGCGCGACTGCTCAATGCCCAGGGTGTCCACCAGGAACTGCCGGGTCTGCTCGGCGCGGTCCAGCGCGTACTGCAGATTCTTCCGCCACGGCCCGTCCTTCGAAGCCCGCCCGACGATGATCAGGTAGCCCTTGTCGGCACGCACCTGCTCGACGAACTGCTGAAGCTGCCGCTGGTCTTCCTTGTCCAGCTTCGTACCAGCCGACGGAAACGTGACCAGCGTGTGCGGCAGGTTCTGCGTCAGCAGCATGTACTGCGTGCGCGTGATGAGCTCGGCCTGGTCGACCTGCTTGCACGCGCCCTGGTGGCACGCCTTCACAATCTCATCGACGTGGCTCTTGAAATCTGGCTCGGCGCAGAAGGCGTCCAGCGCGTAGCGGGCGGCCGTCTGCTCGGCGCAGACCCCGTGCTCGGGATAGTCGGCGCAGATGACCTGCAGCCGCCGCCTCTGCTCGTCCAGCGTGCCCTCGGCGGCGTGCAGCTTCTGCGTCGTGTCGATGAGCTGCTGCGTCTTCTCCTGGTACTTCACGACCTCGATCATGCCGGGTGGGGGCGCGTCTTCAGCCGCCCCAGCCTCGTCCTTGACCTCGTTGTTGGCGGTCGCGCACGACGCCAAGACCAGCCCGGCGGCCAGCACAAATACGATTCGCATGTCAGTTCCTCCTGCATTGCGACGTGTCGGCCCCGAATAGCACACGTTGCGCGATTCGGAATTTTACCCCGACAACCCCCGCGTTGCGTCGGCTGCGAATGCATGGCCTGTGCCAACCGCCGGCGCGGCTCAGATGGCGCGCGTGCGGCCTTCCCAGTAGGGGTCGCGCAGCTTGCGCTTGTAGAGCTTGCCCGAGGGGTCCCGCGGCAGCTCGACGGCGAAGTCGATGCTGCGCGGCAGCTTGTACTTCGCCAGCGCCTCCGCGGCGTACGCGAGCAGCTCCTCAGCCAGGGCCGCGCTGGGCGCGACGCCGTCGGCGGGCTGGATGACCGCCTTGACCTCCTCGCCCAGGTCGTCGTGGGGGATGCCGAAGACCGCCACGTCGGTGACCTTGTCGTGCAGCACCAGCACGCTCTCAATCTCGGCGGGGTAGATGTTCACGCCCCCGCTGATGATCATGTCGGCCTTGCGGTCGCAGAGGTAGAGGAAGCCGTCCCCGTCGAGGTAGCCGGCGTCGCCCACCGTGAAGAAGCCGTCGCGCCACGCCTTGCCGGTCTTCGTCGCGTCCTTGTGGTACTCGAATCGGTGCTCGCCCATCCGGATCCAGACCGTGCCCGGCTCGCCGGTGGGGCAGGGCTCGCCCTCGTCGTCCAGCACGCGAATCTGCGAGATCGGCCAGGGTTTTCCGACGGTTCCCGGGTGCGCCAGCCAGTCCGCGGGCGTCGCCAAGGTCCCGCCGCCCTCGCTCGCCGCGTAGTACTCGTAGATGCAGGGGCCCCACCAATCGAGCATCGCCTGCTTGGTGTCGACGGGGCAGGGCGCGGCGCTGTGGACGATGTGCGACAGGGACGAGAGGTCGTGGGCTGCCTTGATCTCGGGCGCTAACTTGAGCAAGCGGATGAAATGCGTCGGCACCATATGGCTGCTGGTGACGCGGTAGCGTTCGACGACGCGCAGCATCTCCTCGGGCGTCCAGCGGTCCATCAAGACCGCGGTGTGGCCGAGGTGCATATGGTTGGTCGCGAAGTTGAGGACGGCCGTGTGGTAGAGGGGCGCGACGACCAGGTGGACCCCCGCGCTCCCGGGCAGGATGCCGAAGAGGCCGAGGAAGAGCGCCTGCTGCGTCGAGATGGTCTCCGGCGCCACGCTTACGGTGTCCCGGCGGACCCCCTTGGGCTTGCCCGTGGTGCCGCTGGTGTAGGTCATCGGCCCGCCCGCGGCGCGGTTCGCGGGGGTGGTCTCCGGTTGGTCCCAGCCCAAGGCGGCGTAAGGACGAAAGCCCGAGATCTCTCCCACGGCGAAGCAGGCGTTGTTGGAGAGCCCCGCGATGTACGCGCCGCGCTCAGCGACCGCGTGGAAGCGCCCCGAGGCGACGAAGGCTTTGGCGCCGGAGTCCTCGAGGATGTAGGCGACCTCGGGCGCGGTGAGGTGCCAGTTCAGCGGCGTGACGAAGAACCCGGCTTGGGCGACGGCCATGAAGATCTCGAGCACCTCGTGACCGTTCGGCAGCATCACCGCCACCGTGTCGCCGGGCTTGAGACCCAGCGCGCGCAGGCCGTGGGTGACGCGATTGGCGGCGGCCAGGATCTCGCCCGCGCTGTATTCCGTGCCGTCCGGGTCGACGACGGCCAGGGCATCGGGGTTCTGGCGGGCGTGGTTCCAAAAGCCGATTTCCATGATGCCTCTCGCGGGGTTGGGGGCGGATTGGGTGCGCCGCTGGCCGTCTAAGTGGCGCGCTCGGGGACGGGGGGGCAGTGCTCCGAGATGGCCTGGAGCACGCCGTAGGTGCGGATGAGGTGCAGGCCCACGAAGGGCTTGCCGCTGGTCAGCAGCGCGCACGCGATGTCGCGGTCGGGGTCGGCCCAGGTGATGACCTGGCTCAGGCCGATGTGGCCGAAGGCGCGGGGCGTGTTTGGGCCGTAGATGCTGAAGCGCTCGGAGCCCAGCATCATGCCGAGGCCGTAGCGGATGGGCAGGCCGAGGGTGAGGTCGACCTCGAGGTAGCTGGCCTCGGCGGTGGCGCGGTGGACCGTGCGGCGGTTGAAGATCGGGACGCCGTCGAGGGTGCCGTCGTCGAGGAGCAGTTGGTAGAAGCGCGAGACCTCGTTGGCGGTCGCGCAGATGTTGCCGGAGGGGACGATGCCGGTGAGCCAGCGCGGGTCGTTGGAGACGCGGGCGGCCTCCTCGAAGGTGACGCTGAGGGCGCGCTCGACGATGCGGGAGAGCGGGAAGGGGGCGTGGCGGCCGGTGAAGGCGTTCTCGGCGACGCGCGGGACGTCGGCGGGGGCGACGCCGTAGTTCATCCAGCGGAAGCCGAGGGGGGCGAGGACCTCGTCGTGGAGGAACTGGCGCACGTCGCGGCCGGTGACGCGCCGGATGATCTCGGCGAGGACGAAGCCGCCGGTCACCGCGTGGTAGGCGAGGCGGCGACCGGGTGCCCAGGCGGGCTCGGCGGCGCAGAGGGTGTCGACGATGCGCTTGGGGTCCAGGAGCAGGTCGAGCTTGTCGCCGGCCTCGGAGACCGACGGGATGCCGGAGCGGTGGGTGAGGACGTGGCGGATGGTGGTCGGGCCTTTGCCGTGGGCGCCGAACTCGGGGATGTACTCGGTGATGCGGTCGTCGATGTGGATGAGGCCGCGGTCGTCGAGCAGGTGGATGAGCATCGCGGTGACGGCTTTGGAGGCCGAGAAGACGCAGAAGGGCGAGTCGGCGGCGATGGGGACGGCCGCGACGCCGGCGCGGGTGCCGGGGGCGTTGCCGCGGAGGTGGCCGATGGCGCGGTCGAGGATGACCTCGCCGCGGCGGCGGATGCACAGGGCGATCGCCGGGTGGACGCCGGTGCGGTAGAGGGCTTCGACGGCGCGCCAGATGGCCTCGACCCCGTCGCCGGTGACGCTGAGGCTGCGGAGCTCGGCCTCGGTGGTGGGCGCGTGCGAGGTGACGGCCCGCAGGTCGGCGGGCACGCGAATGTGGGCGGCTCGAGACGGCAAGTCGCGCGGTCCTCGACTGGGCGGTGAGGCGGAGGAGCGCCCGAAGTAGAACCTGTTCTACGGCGGGTGACTATAAGTTTACTCGCGTGCGCGGGAATCGCCAGCCGCGCGCTGGTCGGAAGAGGGGGCGCGAACTAGTCTGGTGGCACATCCCAGCACGCCGCGCAGCCAGGAGAACTCATGAAGCCGAAGTACCGGATCTTGTCGATGGATGGTGGCCCCAGCGGCCCGACCTACGCGCGCTGCCTCCGCGAGGTCGAGCGGCGGCGCCCTGGCTTCTTGTCGACGGTCGATCTCTTCACCGGGACCTCCGATGGCGCGACGTTCGCGCTGTCCTTCGCGCGGCAGCCCAAGGCGGACCGCAACGTCGACACCATCCTCGACGCGATCGAGTTCAACAATTACCTGTTCTCGGCGATGTCCCCGACCAAGCTCGGGCTCGCGCGCATGGTCGGCGGGTTCTGGTCGGCGGATCGCTACGAGCGCCTGGAGCCGGCCTTCGTGAGTCATTACGGGCGCTTTCCGACGCTGGGTGACTTGCCGGGCAAGGTCGCGATCGTGAGTTTCCGCGTGAAGCAGCCGTGGGGGCCGAAGATTTACAACAACTTCGGCGACGACTCGGACAATGGCGTGAGCACGGTCGACGTGGTGGCGCAGTCGGGGGCCTTTCCGGTGCTGATCCCGCTGCGGCAGGGCTATGTGGACGGGGGGATCTTCGCGAACCACCCGGGGATGTGCGCCATCGCGCAGGTGCTGCGTGAGCGGCGCGACGGCGACCTGCGAGGCGTGGTCGACGGGCCTGAGGACATGACGATGCTCTCGCTGGGCGGCGATGTGTCGCGTATCGGAGGGCGAATCAACCCGCGCTCGTTCGACAAGCGGCTGCTGGAGTGGGGCTGGATGCAGTGGGCATTCCACCCGAAGAGCCTGTTGCTGCTTGCCGATTTGATGGTGAACGCCGGTCAGCGCGGGACCTCGTTTCAGTGTCAGCAGGTGCTGGCGGGGGGCGAGGTGACGCTGCCGGGTCGGCAGTGGCCTGAGGCGTCGACGAACTACATGCGCGTCGCGATTCCGTCGGTGGGGCTGGTGCGCGGTCTGACGGAGCTGGTCCTCGGGCAGTCGGCGAGCACGCTGTCTGCCGCGGAGGCGGCGGCGACCGAGTGGGCGCGCGGGGACAACACGCGCGAGCTGCGACCCACGCTCCAGCAGACGCTGTACTGGATCGACAACTACTGGATGGCGCCCGACATCGCCGACAAGATCGGCGGCGTCGAGCCGGACCCGGTGTTGGCGGCGTTGCGCAAGAAGGGCGGGAAGTCGGCGCGGCCGCGGGTCGAGGCCTGACCGCGAGCCGAATGTCACGGGACATGCCACGTGCGATTCGTGGTGGTCACACCGGGCCGCGCGCTCGTAAGTTGCTGTAATTGCGTGAACTCACGGCTGGCACGGGGCTTGCTTTGTAGCTCGCCGTCCCGACAGAGCGCGGTCCCAACCGCGCTCATCGGGGGTCCTTGTCGAACCCGACGCCGCGCTCGCAGTCCCTCCCAACCCCCGGGCGCGGCGTCGAACTTATCCAGGCGGCGGCGGCTCTTTCGAGGGCCGCCGTCGCCATTTGCGCGTCCTGCGGCGGTGCCTGGCTGCGGCGCGGTGGCCCCTACCAGAAGGGGTCGAAGAGGGTCGGCCTCACGGTGGTGCGCACGGGTGCCCGGCTGGATGCTTGGGAGCGCGCGTCCTCGCGGATTCTTTCCCGCGCACGGGATTCGGTGATCTCGAGGCCGCCGAGCTGAATGAACTGACGGATGCGCTGGAGCTCGCCGCGGTCTAGCCACATCCCGTGGGCGCGGCACTCGTCGACGACCACGCCGCTGACGCCGGCGAAGTTGACGCGGCTCATCACGCTGTCGCAGCGAGCGCAGCGCTTGTAGATCACGGGGTCCGGCACGTGCTTCATCATCGCGCGGACCTCGCGCGCGATGTCGGAGAGCTTCGGGCGCATGATCAGCGGCCGCTCGACCAGCTCGCCGATCTCCTGCGCGTCGAGCCAGACGCCGCTGCACGCCGGGCACACGTCCACCTCGGTCTCGCGAGTGCCTAGCGCGACGATGTCGGTCACCGTGCCGCAGCCCGGGCACTTGGGGCCCGCCCCCGCGTGCAGCATCTGCGCGGGCAGGTCGGCCGGCAGACCCTCGGTGTCGACCTCGCCGCCCTCGGCCCCGCGTTCGCCGCGCTCGACCCGCCGGAGCAGCGCCATGACCAGCGCGTGGGCCTCGGTCGCGGTCTGCACGCGCCGCTCGACCCGCGGGTCCATCAGCCGGTCCAGCAGCGCGATGAGATCGGGCTGATTGGCCAGGGCGTGACTGTAGTCCACCCGCATATCGCGCACCGGCAGCTCGGACGGTGAGCGGCCGGTCACCAAGCTGAGCAGGGTCGCCCCGACGGCGTAGATGTCGCTCGCCGGCTCGGCCTTACCCATGTACTGCTCGGGCGGCATGTAGCCGTAAGTGCCAGCCACCGTGGAGCCGCCGAGCGTCGCCTGCCGCAGCACCTCCTGCACCGACCCGAAGTCGATGAGCGCGGTCCGGCCGTCGGGGCGCAGGATGACGTTGGACGGCTTGACGTCGCGGTGCAGCACCGGGGGCGTGCGCGAGTGCAGGTAGCGCAGCACCGACAGCACGGCCGCCGCCAGCCGCAGCGACTTGTCCAGCGGCGCGCTGCCGTGGCGCTCGATGATGCGCCGCAGGTCGCGGCCGGGGATGAACTCCTCGATGAGCCACAGGTCCGCGCCGCCGTCAAAGTCGTACCGAATCAGCTCGCGAAAGCGCGGGATCCCTGGGTGGTCGAGGCTGCGCAGCACTTCGGCGCCACGCTCGAAGAGCTGCCACACCTTCCACTCAGGTACGGCTGACAGGTGCAGGGATTTCGCGACCCAGACCTCACCGCTCGCGACCTCCTCGACCACATGAACTGTCGCGGTGCCGCCGGTGGCCAGGGGCCGGATGATGCGATAGCGCCCCTGGGAGGCGCGGCTAAGTCGTTGGCTCAAAGCGGTGGCTCCAGCTGCCTCGCCAACCGGCCCCCGGGGCGTCTCCCCGCGCAGGTGAACCGACTGTCCCGGGCCGGCCCTCTGCGACGCGGCGCGAGGTAGCCACACCGATCTACCAGAGCGCGCGCCGAGCGTCAGCGGTCGTCGCGGGTCCCGCTCGCGAGCAAGGAGTCGACGCACAGCGCCAGCTCGCCGGGGCCGTAGGGTTTGTCGAGGAAAGCGTCGTAGTTGCAGGCGCCGCGGCGCGCGGGGAACTGATCCTCGCCGTAGCCGCTGGTGAGGGCGATGGGGATCTCGGGCCGGCACGCCTTGAGCTGCGCCGCGGCCTCCCACCCGTCCATCTCGGGCATCGAAAGATCGAGCAAGATCGCGTCGATCCCGTGCGACTGGGAGCGCACGAGGTCGACCGCCTCCTGTCCGCTGCCGACCGCGACCACCTGATAGCCAGCGCGCTCCAGAGAGCGAGTCGCGACCTCGCGAATCATGCGGTCATCGTCGACGACCAGCACCACCGCGTTGCGGGTCGCCTGCTGGCTCGGATCGCCGAAGTTTGGGCTCGGGACTGGCATGAGGGGCGGGTCCTCCCGGTCAGCTCGCGCCGAGGGCGAGGCGTCGGAACCAATTCGCGAAACCGTTGCAGCGCACGCGTCGGACGAATGCCAAGGACGCCACGAGCGACGTACCCGCGTCAAGCGCCATGAGCGCATTTCGCCAGCCACCATCGACGGAATCGGCGGTCAGTGAGGCCGAGTGGCGGCGCCGGCGCTCAGGATTCGGGCAGGATCTCGACGAGGACGCGGGCGGTGCCGGCGCGCATCATCCCAATCTTGCGGGCTGCGCCCTCGGACAGATCGATGATGCGCCCGCGAGAGTAAGGCCCGCGGTCGTTGATGCGCACGACGATCGCGCGCCCATTGCGTGTGTTGGTGACCCGGACGCGGGTCCCGAAGGGCAGGTCGCGGTGGGCGGCGGTCAGCCCGCGCCGGTCGAAGGTCTCGCCAGACGCTGTCTGCCGTCCGTGGAACTTCGGGCCGTACCACGACGCCTTGCCCCGGCTGCGCCGCAGCTCGGCATCCCGCGCTTCCCGCGCCGCGATGGCGGC
Source organism: Myxococcota bacterium (assembly GCA_041389525.1). Classification (GTDB taxonomy): domain Bacteria; phylum Myxococcota_A; class UBA9042; order PHBI01; family JACKFB01; genus JACKFB01. Next base: position 27,871 of record JAWKRR010000077.1, read on the forward strand.
CTTGCGCGCCTCGGCCTTCTTCTTCGCCGCTGCCTTCTTCTTGGCGGCCGCCGCTTTCTTCTTGGCGATCGCCTTCTTCTTCTTCGCGACCTCGGCCTTCTTCTTCTTCGCGGCCGCAGCCTTGGCCTTCCCCGCCGCCCGCTTCGTGGCCTTCGATGCCTTGCTGCCCGGCTTCGCTGCAGCGCTCGCCACCTGAGTCGCCGTCGCGCCCGTGGCGGCCTGCGCGCTCATCGTCGGCGCGCTGAGCAGCAGCATCGCGACCGCGGCCCACATGGGCAGTGGGATCAGCCGAATAAGGCGGAGCACCCGAGGCCGTGACGGCGGCATCATTCGGTGTCGCAAGGGTTTCCTGGTCCAGCGGGGTTGGCGCGGCCGCAGTGACCTGCGACGACCGGCAGCCCGCCGACCTAAGCCCAACGATCTTCAGATGTCCATAGTGGAGTCACTGCCCGCACTCGCGCGCCCCGCGCAGGCCGCCCCGTCAATTTGCCAGCCCGCGCCCGCCACCCCCATACTTGGGCGCCCCGAAACACTATGTCTGCGCTACGAGTTCGCACCCGTCGACTCGCGCCCAGCGCTCCGACCGCAGAGCCCGCTGCATGACGCTCCCGACCGCCTTCGAGTGGGAAGACCTGCTCCTCTATATAGAGGATGGCCACGTGGTCCCCGTGGTCGGGCGCGAGCTGCTGCGCGTGACCATCGACGGTGAGGAGCTGCTGCTCGACCACTGGCTGGGTCGCCGCCTCGCCGAGGCGCTGCGCGTCGACACGGACGGGCTGCCCGAGGGGTTCGGCGTCGACACGGTCAGCCACCGCTTCCTCGAGGGTCGCGGACGCCGCCAGACCATCTACTCGCGCCTCCGCTCCATCATCGAAGAGCGCCCGCTGCCCGTCCCGGACGCCCTGCGGCAGCTCGCCGAGATCCGCGGCCTCTCGCTCTTCGTGTCGACGACCTTCGACGACCTGATGGTGCGCGCCCTCGACGAGGCGCGGTTTGGCGGGCGCGCGACGACGCTGTCCATCGCCTGGTCGCCCTTCACCGCCATCAGCGACCTGAACCCGACGCCCCCCACGTCGGATTCGCCAGCCGTGATGCGGATTCTCGGCGCGCTGAGCAGCATGCCCGACTACGCGGCGACCGACGAAGACACCCTGGAGTTCCTGCACCAGCTCCAGGCCGAGAGCCAACAGCCCGCCAACCTGTTCGACGCGCTCTCCCAAAGCTACCTGCTCTTCTTGGGCTGTGGATTCCCGGACTGGTTGGCCCGCTTCTTCATTCGCATCTTGAAGCACGAGCGCTTCCTCAACCCGCGGGCCGTCGCTGAGCTCGTCGTCGAGTCGCGCCTCAAAGAGCAGCTCGCCCTCTCGAGCTTCCTGCGGCTGTACCAGACCGAGATCTTCGCCGACGGCGACGCCCACACCTTCATCGCGGAGCTCCACCGGCGCTGGTTCGAGCGCCAGGCCGCCCGCACGCCCCCGCCGCGCGACCGCGCGGACACGCCCCCGCCCCCGCGCCCCGAGGCCGAGGAGGACGCCGTTTTTCTCAGCTACGCACGGGAGGATCGCGAGGTCGTGCGGCCCTTCC
>JAWKRR010000078.1:0-28265 GCA_041389525.1 Myxococcota bacterium
GAACTCGACGCCGCCGCCTGGCTCGGGGCGCGGCGGCCGGGTGTCGAAGTGAAAGCCCAGGTGCTGCTGCAGGACCAGGTAGCCGCTGGCGAACCCGGGCGGCAGGTCGTAGGCGCCCTCGGCGACGCGCTGGGCGATGGAGGTCTCGCCGCAACAGGTGCGGCTTGGGCGTTGGAAATGGACCCAGCGGATGCTGGTCGAGCTGGCGACGTCGGAGCGCTCGAGGAAGGATTTCCCGAGGGAGAGGCCGCCTTCGAGGTGGGAGGCGCCGTAGGTGGCTTCGCGTGCCTCGGAGTCGAGCTCTGGCCGGCCGCCCCGCGGGTCGCCCGCGGCGCCGCTGAGCCCGTGGAACTCGTAGTCGGGGCGCGTGATGAACGCGATATCGAGGCCGAAGCTGCCGCCACGGCGAAGGGGCATGCCGTGAGACGCCCCCGCGGAGAACCAGCGTGGACCGCCCGTTGCCGCCTTGACCGACAGGCGGTGGTGGCGCTCGCCGATGTCGCGCCAGTTGAAGACGAGGCCGCCGTTCGCCCGGAAGCCGAAATCCAGCACCAGGGTCGGGTAGATGATCGCGTTGTCGCCGGGGCCGAAGCGAAAGAAGTTGGCGATCTTCTCAGGCCAGCTCTTGCGCTCGGCCTCGGTGAGCAGGAAGACCAGCGGCCGGCGCAGCACGAACTCGCTGACCGCGTAGAGCGGCGAGACCGCGACCCGTGGGACCCAGAGCAGCACGTCGCGCGCGGTGGTCGGGTCGTCGCCGCGGCCGTCGTAGTCCGGGACCGCGCGCTTTGGCGGCGGGGCCGGGGCGCGGGCGTCGCTCGGCGGGGCCGCAAGCGCGAGCGACGTCGTCAGCAGCAGCGCGGCCAGCCGGCGCAACGATGGGCGATCGCCGCGCGGGGCGCGGAGTGGTCGTCGGGGCATCCGCATGGTCGCCAGCAGCTATCTCACTGCGGGACGCAGCCGTCGAGCGCTTTGCAATCCCCGGCGGCCTTCGTGACGCACTGCCCGATCTGCTGAACGAGCGCGGGGTCATCGCCCTCGAGTTGGGTGCAGCTGGTCAAGCACCCGATCCGCTCGCTCGCGTCGGTGGTGCACGCGTCAAAGGGCGAGCAGGTCGAGTCGCAGGTCGGCGAGATCGTGGCGGCGCAGGCGGCGAGGCCGACCACCGGGATTCGGTTCTCTTCGAGCAGGTCGGGGCAGGCGCCGTTGTTGAGGACGCACGCCGCGGCGCTCGCGTTGCCGGCCTGCAGGCCGAGGGCGTTGAACGCGCCGGAGCAGGCGCCCGCGCAGAAGTTCTTGGTCGCGAGGCCGCCGTAGGTCCCCTTGCAGCGCGTGAACCCGGCCTCGCAGGCGCTGGTGCACGCCGGGTGGACCGTGGGCGTCAGGCTGAGGCATGCGGTGGGGTCCTCGCAGCCCGTCGTCGCCACGCAGCCGAAGAACTGGGCGCGCGTGCCGTCGGGCAGCGCCCCGCACGCAGCGATGCACTTGTCCACGGTGGGCCACATCGCGAAGAGCGGGGACTCGGCGAAGCAGTTGTCGGGGCTGTTGGTGGTGTAGAAGCGGTCACACAGGTTCTCGCAGCCCCCAGCAGGCAATCCGCAGGCCGTGAGCAGGCCGGCGACGCCGCAGGTGCCCGCCTTCAGCGCGGCGTTGGCGCAGCTCACCACGGCGGGTCCACCGGCGGTGACCACCGAGCGGGCGCTGCAGTACGCGGTGCACAGGCCCAGCTCGCCGTCCGGGGCACCGGTCGCCTCGAACTCGCCGCAGGCCGCCGCCTTGGTGCAGAAGGTGGCGCAGCCCGTGACCTCGGGGAGCGGGGCGTCGACGGCGAAGCAGAGGGCCATGTCGCAGGCGCTGCTCTGGCAACGGTAGTTCGCGGCCCACAGCGCGTCGGCTTCGAGACGCTCGGCGCAGAGGATCTCGCAGCTCGCGCTGTCGTCGCCGAGGTCCTCCAGGGTCTGGCAGTTCGTGGAGATGTCGGCGCAGAGCTGGGCGCAGGCGACGGAGACGGCCTCCGGCGAGATGGTCGGTTTGACCGGCCCGGTGTCCTCGGTGGTGTCCGAGGCGTCGGCCGTGTCGCCGGTGTCGCTCGTCTCGGTGGCGTCTGGACCGGCGTCGGGCGTGGCGTCGTCGGGCGGCTGGGTGTCGCCCGCGGTCTCGTCGGCGGCGTCGACCCCGCCCGGGTCGGTGTCCGCGCCGGCGTCGCCCGGGTCGGGCAGATCCCCGACGATCACATCCGAGGTGGTCGAGGTCTCGCTGCTGTCCTTGACGTCACCGGGGACCACCTGCGAGGCGCCGCCGTCGTCGCAGGCGGCGACCAGCGCCGCGGCCGCGATGGCGAGGCAGAACAGGCGGGAGAGGGAGGTGCGGTGGGGCGTCATGCGCGGCTCCGGAGTGGCAGCTGGGGGGAGGGGGATTTGGCGCCGGCGAAGCGCGCCGCGGCGCGTGTCGGGGGCCGGCGAGTTCACGATTTCGCGCGTGCGCCCCGCGGGTAAAGCCGGACGCACGCGCTTTGAGTTAGGCTCGCCCGCGTCAGCACCACGACGAGGCGCGGCAACGCAGCCGCAGGAGCGCGGGATGATACCGGACGCCACATATTGGCGCGAATGTTACGCCGACCCCGAGCTCATGGACGGCGTCTTCAACGCCGAGGACCACGCCGCCTACCTGGACCGGCTGCTCGCCCTCGAGGGCGTGACCGTGCGCACCATGGTGGACCTGGGGTTCGGGCTCGGGCACCTCACCGACGCCGTCATCGCGGTGCTGCGGCCGCGCGAGGTCGAAGCCACCGAGCCCTCGGCCTGGGCGCGCGAGCGTGCGCTTGCTCGCGGCCTGGGTCGCGTCCGCCTCGACGGGCGCCCCGCCAGGCCCCGGATTCGCAGCCTGGACCTCGCCGCGTGGTGCGCCGAGCCCCCGCCGGCCGCCCCCTTCGACCTCGGCGTCTGCACCTCGGTCCTGCACTACCTCGACGACGACGCGCTCGCCCTCGTCATCCCCGCGCTCGCCCAGCGCATGCGCTACCTCTACTTGACCCTGCCCACCGCCCACGACCTCGCCCGGCAACGCGCCGACGAAGACTTCAACGACCGCCACGCCATCGGCCGCACCCGCGAGCAGTGGTGGGCCGCGCTGTCGCCGCACTTCACCTGCGTCGCGAATCGCCTGCTCGAGAGCCGCGCCCTGCGAGACCCGGCCAGCCCCTCGTTCGAGGACGATCTCTACCGCTTCTGAGGGCCGCCCGCCGCGTTCCCCGGCGCGCGCAATCGTCCGGTCCGCCGCCCGCTCAGTCGCCGATCTCGGCCGCCGGCACCACCCGCTCGAGCACCGCGCGGTTGTCGGTGTCGGCCCGCGCCTGCTCCACCCAGAAGTTCGGCGGCCCTTGGCGCGCCCGCGCCAGCAGCCGCCGCGCGCCCTCCGCGTCACCCCGAAAGGCGGCGAGCATCGCGCGCTGAAACGCCACGCGCCGCAGCTCACCCTCGCGAGCGCCGGGATCCTCGGGCAGCCGCGCCTCGACCCCCTCGATGGCCCGCTCCGCCCGCGTCAGCGCGTCCTGAAACGCGAAGCTGTCGAAGGCCTCGATGCGCGTGGCCTGCGCCAGATACCAGGAGGCCGTCGACGTCGCGATTTGCCAGTCCGTACCTGCTAAATCGAAGGGCTCAGGCAGCCGCGTCGCGTCGAGGCGGCGCGGGGTGGGCAGGCCCAGAGCCTCGGCCACTGCGTCCGCCATGAGCTGGGCGATACGCACGTGGCCGGCGGCCCGCGGGTGGTGGTGGTCGACGAAGTAGCGGTCGTCCAGCCGCACCCCCTCAGCGCGCAGCGAGGCCTCCGGGTCGACGCAGCGGGCCAGCCCCTCGGCGCACAGGCGCCGCAGCAGGTCGTTCTGTGATGGCGTGGCGCGGCTGCGGTCGCGGTCGAGCATCACCGCGCGGTCGTAGGCGGCGTAGGCTTCGGCTTTCCGACCGAGCGCGTCGAGGGCTTGGCCGCGAAACCAGTGCGAGCGCGCGAACTCCGGGCTCAGCCCCGCAGCCTGGTCCGCCATCGCAAGCGCCTGGACGGCGTCGCCGGCCACCAGCCGCGTCTGCGCCTCGCCCAGCAAGCGCTCGACCTCCGCCCGCTCGCCCGCGCCCACGCCGTCCCCGTGCACCGACCACTGCGGCGGCGACCCCGCCTTGTTCGACATCGGCAGCACGACGACAAGCAGCGCCCCCGCGTCCCGGCACGCCCGCGCGATGACCCGAATCTTCGCGTCGTAGCCCGCCTCGAGCTCGCGCCGCTCGGCCTCGAATCCCTCGGTGGGGACGACGGGTTTGGGGCCCGCGTGCTCGTTGTGGCCGATGTGCACGAGCACCACCCGCGGCCGAAACCGCTCGGGCTCCGACAGCACCGTCATCAGCCGCTCCGGCAGCCCGCCCGACAGCGAGCTTCCCGAGACCGCGAGGTTGGTGACGTGCAGCGGCGCGTCGCCGAGCTTGTCGCCCAAGGCCCACGCGGCCAAGCGCGGGATGTCCAGCTGTGGCCAGTAGCAGTCGCCGGTCATCGTGGAGTCGCCCCAAGCGTAGAGCGCGGCCGAGCCCTCGGGCGGCGGCGTGGCCGGGTCGGGGCCGGGGCCACGCACCCAGCGCGGGGCGGGCAGCGCGCGGCGAGCGATGGCGTCCAGCAGGTAGGCGGAGCCCCCGATGGCGGCCAGGGCGAGGCCGGCGGCGACGAGGCGGACGGCGGGCCGAGCGGGCGCGGTCTGGCGAGCGCGGTCTGCGCTGCGGCGGCGGCGACCGACGGCGAGCACAAGCGCGAAAAGGGCGACGGCGCCGGCGACGAGCGCGCCCCAGCCAAGCGGTCCGGCCTCGCGCGCGGCGCGGCGCCAGGGGACGTCGTCTGGGAGAAAGCCGCGGATCTCGGGCTGGCCTGTTTGTGTCGACGGGCTGTCCGGCGGGTGAGGCGGGAGCGCCGGCTCGGGCGTGGGCTCGAGACGCTGCCAGGGGAAATTCCCTGTGTCGTTGGCGCGCAGCGCGCTCAGCACGGTCTCGAGGTCCGGCGCGTCGCTGGGCCGGGCCGAGAGCGCCACGGCGAAGGAGGGCAGGGCGAGGGTGTCCGCGGTCGCGCGGCTCGGGTGGGTCAGCGTGACCTGGGCGCCCGACGGCGTCGTCTCGATGCGGATGGCGCCGCGGTCGATGGCGATGGCGCCCACGGCCCCGGCGCCGATGGCCGGGGCGAGCAGCGCGCGGACCCGAGGCTCGAGGCCGGGGGGGACCACGTAGTCCCCCGGCGCTTCCGCCGCGGGGGCCGTCGCCGCGCTGCTGACCGCGCTCGGCGCGGGCGCAGCGTCCACCGCCGTGGCCGCGTCCGGCGGCGTGGCGGCGCGCGCGTCCGCCGCGGCCAGCCCCAGCGCGGCCGCCATCGCCCAGATCGTCAGCAGTCGTCTCACTCGCGGCATCATGCGCCGCGACCCGCTTCAATCGCCAGCCCGAGATCGGGTCGCCTCCAAGCGCCGCCGGATTCGGCCGGGACCTCCGACCTGGCGGGCCCGCCCCCGCCGCCGCGCCGGCGCAGTTGGGTCCGTCGTCGCCTCGGTGTAGCCTCCTCAAATGCACAGATATCTCCTGCTGATTTGCTTGGTCCTCGCCCCGGTGGCGGCCTGCGCTGACGACGCGCAGTCCACGGCCGACGCGGTCTCCGACACCGACACTCTCGCCGACGCCGCGGTCGACGCAGACCTCGACGGGGGGGCCGATCCGGGCAGCGACGCCGCGGCCGACGTCGGGCCCGAGCTGGCGCCCCTTGTCGCGCCCTACCTGCCGCCGCCTCCCGCGCAGCCCTACGTCGACCGCCCCTTCCCGCAGGAGACCAACCACACCACCCCCGAGGTCCCGCCCGGCGTGGGCGCGCTGGTGGCCGCGCTGCCGAACGTGCCGGGCTTCGATTCCCTCGGCGCCGCCGTGCTGGTGGGGCCGCGCGGGGTGATGCGGCCGGGCGTCGACGGGGTCTACGCGGCGGACGGGATCGACGCGGGCGACGCGGACCTGCTGACCGCGGTGCGCCTGGGCGCGCGGGTCCTGCTGGTCGGTCCAAGCCGCTACTACCTGGCGCTGCCCGAGGGCGGCGTGACGGCGTTCGATCCGCCTGCTGGCGTCAGCCTGAGCGGCGCGGTGGGGGGCGCTGAGGACGCGCTCTTGCTGACCTCAATCGGCGTCGCGCGCGTTGACCCCTTCGGCGTCGCGGCGTGGCCCCAGTCGGCCGGCGTGCCGGTCCTGGCCGCCGCGCGCGGCTCCGCGGGGCTGTGGGTCGTGACCGCCACCGGCGTCGACCTCTTCGCGACCGGCGCGGATCCGGCGGTGGACGCCCCGCTCGCCAGCGTCAGCGTCGCCGACGGGCTGCCCGACCCGCCGGCGGTGGCGGTCATCGCGGACGTGGCGCTGCCCGAACCCCTCGACGCGGTCTTGGTGTTTCCGGGCTCGCTCGTCGGGGTGCGCCTGGACCCGGCGCCGACGCTCGTGCACCCGCCCGCCTTCGCCGCGGACGTCGTGCCGCTGGTCAACGCCCGCTCGGGTCTGCGCCACCAGAACGGCGGGCCCATGATCGCGACCGCGGGGGGCGTGATGCGGCTGGACGACCGCGGCTTTGGCCCCGAGTGGCGGGTCTACGGTGCCGAGCGCTGGATGCCGTCCGAAGACGTGCGCGGCGTCGCCCAGGCGGCTGACGGCACCATGTGGTTCGCGACGGCGGCGGGTCCGGGCTCAGTTACGACCGAGCTGGTGACGCTCGAGCAGAAGCTGGCGCCCTTCGTCGAGCGCGTGCTGGCGCGCCACGACCGCCTCGGCGCTGTGGCGGACTCGCACCTGACGGTGCGCGGCGATGTGAGCAGCAACATCCCGTGGGACTCCGACAACGACGGGACCTGGACCAGCTTCTGGTTGGTCGCCGAGTGCATGCGCTTCAAGGTCACCGGGGCCGCCGACGCGAAGGCGAACTTCGACAAGTCGCTGGACGCGATGCTGCGGCTGCGGGACCTGACCGGCACCGATTGGTTCGTGGCGCGCGCCGTCATCGAGAAGGCGAGCTGCAACCTCGACGACTGCGACGCGCCCGACGATGGCGAGTGGTTCACGTCGCCGGACGGGCTGTGGTGGGTGAAGGGCGACACGTCAAATGACGAGATCGCGGCTCATCTTTTCATGCTGGGGCCGGGCTACGATCTGTGCGCAGATGAGCAGCAGCGGGCGCGCATCGCCGACCACATCGACGGCATCATCGGCGGCATCGTCGACCACGGCTGGCAGCTCTGGGATGTGGACGGCAAGGTCACCAAGTACGGCCAGTGGGACCCCTTCTACGTCAACGAGAGCTTCCCGGGGCGCTTTGGCGACGGCGGTGTGCGCTCCGTCGAGATCCTCGCGGCGCTGACCCTGGCGCACCACATGACCGGCGAGCCGCGCTACCTCGAGGCCAAGGCCGAGCTCATCGACCTGCACGGATACGGGGACAACGCCGTGCGCGAGAAGCATTACAGCGACATCCGCGCGCGGGATGGCTCCAATGACGAGATGGCGGTGCAGAGTTGGTACGCGCTGCTTCGCTACGAGACCGACCGCGACCTGCGCGCGCGCTGGATGGAGGGCTGGGCCGCGACGTTCGGCGACATGCGGGAACACCAGGCGAGCTTCTGGAACATGGTCGAGGCCTCGGTCGGCGGCGTGGACTACGACCTGGACCTCATCGCGCGCTGGCTGCGGCTGGCGCCCGTCGACATGATTCGCTGGGACACGCACAACAGCCACCGTCGCGACCTCGTCCCGGTGCCGCTCCCCTATATGAAGGACGGGGCGGTGCGGAGTGACGGCCTGATCATCCCCTACGAGGAGCGGCGCTGCGACCGCTGGAACACCGACAGCTTCAGGGTGGACGGCGGCATGGGCGGATGGATCGAGATGGACGGCGCGGACGTGCTGGCGCCCTATTGGATGGCCCGATACTACGGGTTCATCGTCCCCGAGTGACCGTGAGCTTTCCCCGAGGGCCGCGTCCGGGTAGGGTGCGGCGCAGCATGAATCCACGCCACTCCATCGTCACGGCCGTCCTCGGCGCCGCGCTCGGCCTCAGCGCCGCGGCCTGCGACGACGGGTCCAGCACGGCGGGCGACACCAGCGCGCCAGACAGCGCCTTGGTGGCGGACACGGCGCAGGGCTCCGACGGCGTCGCGGACACGACCCCGGACGTCGCGGTCGACGCCGCACCGGACGCGGTGGCGGACGCGAGCCCCGAGGTCGCGGTCGACGCGGCGCCTGACGCGGTCGCGGACGCGGCGCCCGACGCGGTCGCCGACACCGCGCCCGACGCGGTCGCCGACACCACCGCCGACGCGACGCCCGACGTCACCCCGGACGCGGTCGGCGGCGTCACCTGCCCGCCGCCAGCGCCGACCGGCTTCACCGTGGGCCAGCGCATCTCCGACCTCGCCTTCGTCGACTGCGACGGCAAGGCGGTCAGCTTCCACGGCGCCTGCGGTGCCCCAGCCACGTTGATATTCAACTACTACGGCTGGTGAGGCCCCTGTAACTCGTTCGCCGGTTCGGCGAACACCCAATACGAGAAGTACAAGGCCCAGGGGCTGAAGCTGATCTTCATCCTCGGCGAGACCAACTTCTTCACCAAGCCCGACGCCGCCTACTGCAACGCGGTGCGCAGCGACGCGGGGATGACCTTCGACGTCGTCATCGACCCCGACAAGCAGCACCTCGCCTACGGCCAGCGCGACATCGCCCTGGTGCTGTCCGAGGACGGGACCATCGTCTTCAAGAGCAGCTACGGGAAGTCACACCAGCTGATCTGGGACGCCGTCGAGGCCGAGCTCGCCAAGAGCCCCTGAGCCCCGCGCGCAGGATTCCCGATTGCGCGCGCGGCGGCCGGCGGCTATAGCCCGGGCGCGCCCGGCGCACTCTCGGAACTCCCGGAACCAGGACCGCCCATGTCCCAGCCCACTGGCCTCCTCGCTTTCTGGAAGGGCTACGACCGCAAGCTCTACGTCGACGCGGCCGTGCTCGCCGACCGCCTGGGCTACGACTCGTTCTGGCTGCCGGAGGTCTGGGGCTACGAGGTCTTCTCGCTGCTGACCGAGATCGCGATGAAGACCAAGCGCATCAAGCTGGGCACGGGCATCGTCAACGTCTACAGCCGCTCGCCAGCGCTCATCGCCATGCAGGCCGCGACCCTCGACGAGATCAGCGGCGGCCGCCTGATTCTGGGCCTCGGCACCAGCGGCAAGAACGTCATCGAGGGCTTCCATGGGCGCCCGTTCACCAAGCCGCTCAGCCAGCTCCAAGACGTCATCCGCGTCGTCCGCACCTTGCTGAACGGCGATTCACTCTCCGACGCCGGCGCGACCCTGACCGACTACCGGCCCTTCAAGCTGGACATCAAGCCGCCGCGCCGCCACATCCCCATCTACGTCGCCGCCCTCAAGCAGAAGTCCATCGAGGGCATCGGCGAGCTCGCCGACGGCTGGATGCCGGTCTTCTGGCCCTACGACAAGCTGAACGTCGGCCGCGAGTGGATCGAGGCGGGGGCGAAGCGCGCCGGCCGCAACCCCGACGACATCGTCACCGCGCCGTTTACCACCGCGATTCCGCTGCTCGGCGACATGGCGACGGACAAGGCCCGCGACCTCATCGCCTTCTACGTCGGCGGCATGGGCGACTACTACAAGGAGCTGCTGACCGGGTTCGGCTTCGGCCCCGAGTGCGACCGCATCGCCGAGCTCTGGGCCGACAAATCCACGCGAAAAGAGGCCGCCCGCGCCGTCACCCCCGAGATGATCGAGGTGCTGACCATCAGCGGTAACCCCCTGCGGGTCATCCGCGAGCTACGCCGCCGCCGCGACTTCGGCCTGGACCTGCCCATCCTGACGCTGCCGCCGAACATGCCCAAGCTCGCCATGCACGCCTTCATCGTCGCCATGGCCCCGCGCATCTGGCCCTAGCCGACCTGCCGGACGCGCGCAGCTACTCGTCGATGATGGACAGGAAGAGGTCGGCGATCCCCGCGTGGCCGGCGGCGCTGGGGTGCAGGCAGGTGAGGTCCATCCACAGGTCGGTGTTCGGGCCTCGGTAGCAGCGGCCCTTGGGGTCGTCTTTCATGTGGCCGTGGCCGCAGGTCCGCTCGCCCAAGAACGCCAGGTCGGTGCCGGTCTCGACCGCGACGCGCATGTACTCGCCCATGAACCACGTCGTGATCTCGTTGAACTGGGCGTCGATGAGGGCGGTGTCCATGGAGATGAGGTTCGCGCCCGGGCACTTGGCGAGGTCATTTCCCGAGTCGGGGTCGGTGAACTCGTAGGGGTTCGCGAAGATGACGTAGACGCCGTTGGGGAAGCGCGCCGGGTCGTCCACCAGCCAGTGAATCGCCTTGTCCAAGTCCGCCGCGGCCTTCTCCGCCGCGAGCCACAGATCCTCGAGCGGCACGCCCTTCACCAGGTCCTGGGCCCAAGCGAAGATGTCGTTACCGCCAGCGGTCATGATGACCAGCGTGGTCTTCTGCCGCTCGGCCTCGGGGTTGCACGCGACAAGCTGCTCGTGGGGCTTGCGCTCGAGGTCGTCGGTGCGCGCGCCCCACTTCGCACAGCTCCAGAAATCGCCGGAGCTCTTGGCCAGCGCCACCCCGTTGATGAGGTCCACGTTCTGCCAGAGCCAGTCGGGCGCGGTCAGGCCGAATCGCGCGACGAGCCCCGCCGCCATCACGTTGCGGTACCAGGTCTCGAAGCCCTGCGGCGGCGTGCCCACGGTGATGGAGTCGCCCGCGAAGACGACGCGCTGAACCCCGTGGATGTCCTGGTGATTGGTGCCCTTGCAGTGGCTGCCGATGGTCGGCCCGTAGCTGTCGTAGTCGACGGGCAGGCCCGGCAGGTCGCCTAGCTGTGCAGCGAAGCACGAGAGCGCGGTCACCGGCGGTGGCCCCGCGTCCGCCCCGGAGTCTGGACCGCCGCCGATCTCGGGCGCTGCGTCCGGCGTGGCCACGGCGTCTGGAGCCGCGTGGGCGTCCGCGTCCGCGTCCGCGTCAGGCGCCGCGTCAGGCTCCGTGTCGCTCTCAGGCGCGGTCTCGGTGGCGAGCTCGGCTGTCGTGTCGACGGGGGCCGCGTCGGCCTCGGAGTCGACGGCCTCGTCCGGCGTCGAATCGACGGTGGTCGCCCCGTCCGCCTCCGCGCCGGAGTCCGCCTCCGCACCGGAGTCCGCCGCGCCGTCCAACGCGACCGCCCCGTCCGCCCCGGCGTCGACCTCTGCCGCTCCGTCGGCGCAGGCCGCGAGGGCCACACCCACGACGCCTAGAAGACACCACCGCAGGGCTGGGGCCATCGCGCTACTCCGGGTCGACGTGCGTCCCTTTTACCTCCGCACGCGGCCGAGACTCAAGCCGGTGCCCCGCGTTATCATTGATCATCTGCGGGGCGGAGGGCCCCGAGCTTCCTCGCGCCGGCTCGGTGCGTAGAGTGTTGCGCTGCGCGTTCGGCGCTGGAGGAGGACCGATGAGCGGGATCGACCGTCGCGAGTTTCTTGAGCGGGTGGCTGTGGCGGCGTCGGCGCTGTCGGCGAGCGGGCTGGTGGCCTGCCGCGACGAGGGCTCGGCCTCGGCGGCCGCGCCCGGCGGGCCCTCGGACAAAGCGACGCCCGAGATCGCGCCCGGTCCAGTGGTCGCAGTCAAAGCGGAGGAGGTCGTCGTGCCAGAAATCGTCGATACGATCGTGGAGGTCGAAGCGCTGCGCGGCATGCCGTGGCCGACGCCGGACCCCTTCCTGTTCTGCGTCCATCACAAGGATGGCTACCCGGCCGGAAACGAGGCTCAGGGGCCGGTCGCGTCGTTGGCCGGGCGGCAGATCGGCCAGGATTTCTCGGGTCGCGACGGCTGGTCGATGTACCACGGCGACGTGGTGCCGGGCTTTCCGCGCCACCCCCACCGCGGCTTCGAGACGGTGACCGTCGCGCGCCGCGGCTTCATCGACCACAGCGACTCCATGGGGGCGACCGCGCGCTACGGCGGCGGCGACACCCAGTGGATGACCGCCGGCGCCGGCATCGTCCACGCCGAGATGTTCCCGCTGCGCCAGACCGCCGAGGCGAACCCGGTCGAGCTGTTTCAGATCTGGCTGAACCTGCCTCAGAAAAAGAAGATGGTGAGGCCCTACTTCACCATGCTCTGGGCCGACGACATCCCGGTGCACCGCTTCGTCGACGCCGCGGGCAAGACCGCCGTGGTGACCGCGGTCGCCGGGACGCTACAGGGCAAGACGCCCCCGCCCGCGCCGCCGGATTCCTGGGCGTCGCAGCCCGGTTCCGACGTCGCGATCTGGACCATCGAGCTGGAGGCTGGCGCGTCGTGGACGCTGCCGGCGGCGGCCGAGGGCTTGGCGCGCTCGCTCTATTTCTACGCTGGCGACTCGCTGAAAGTGGGTACGCGCGACCTGCCGACCAGCTCGCGGGCCGGGCTGCGCTCCGACCTGCCGACGCGCCTGGTCGCCGGCGCGGGCCCCGTCTCGCTGCTGGTCCTGCAGGGGCGCCCCATCGCCGAGCCGGTCGCCAAGTACGGCCCCTTCGTCATGAACAGCCAGGCCGAGATCCAGCAGGCGTTTGCCGACTACCGCGCCACCGAGTTCGGCGGCTGGCCCTGGCCCTCTGACGCCCCGGTGCACGCGCGCTCGCAGGAGCGATTCGCGCTGCACTCCGACGGGCGCCGCGACGTGCCGGGCTGAGCCAAGCTCGGTCCCGAGGTGTGGGGGCAGGCCGCGCGCCGGCCCTCCGCTCGAGCTGCGCGGCGGTGAAGGTCGTCCGAAAACTCCGCTCTAGTTCCCCCGCCGTCCGCCCGTAGGAGTAGGGCGCATGGACGGGCGGTGCGGGGCCTGATGGCCCGGATTCGCTCGCACGCGGGAGGGCGGCATGGCGGCGAGTTCGGAATCATTCGACGTGACGAGACCTGGGGATGAGCTGTGTCTCGTCGACCGGCTGCGGGCCTACGTCGAGCGATGGCAGTTGGACCTGCCGCTGCTGCCGGACGCGCCCCGCCGGGTCATGGAGCTCTGCGACCGCGAGAGCTGCGACGCCCTCGCGCTGACCGAGCTGATTCATCAGGACCCGGCGATGGCCGGGCATGTCCTGCGGGTGGCGCGTTCGCCCCTCTACGCGACGCGGGTGCCGGTGGTCTCGCTGCGCCAGGCCGTGAGCCTGCTGGGGTTGCGGGCGATCCGCGAGATAGCGCTGCTCATCGCGTGCCAGGCGCGGGTCTTCAAGGTCCGCGGGCACGAAGAGGAGGTGCGGGACGTGTTCCGACACTCGCTGGCGGCGGCGTTTTTTGCCCGTGAGATCGCGCGGTTGCGAAGGTGGAACGTCGAGGAGGCCTTCCTGTGCGGGCTGCTGCACGACGTGGGGCGACCGCTGCTCTTGCAGGCCGCGGTGGACCTGAGCCTGACGCCGGAGCCGGGTGAGCTGGAGCGAGCGCTGGACGCTCTGCACGAGCGAGTGGGCGCGATGCTGGCCGACCACTGGGAGCTCCCGGAGGCGGTCGCGCAGGCGATGGGGATGCACCACGCGGACCCGCTGGCTGAGTCGACGCCGCGGGTGGCGGTGCAGACCGCGCTGGCCGACGCGCTGGCCGGCGTCGCGTTGGAGCGCGCGGGGTCAAACCCGCTGGCGATCCTCGAGCACCCCGCGCTGGAGCGACTGTCGCTGTATCCGGACGACGTGCGCGCGCTGCTGCGGCGCTCGAGCGAAGCGGCGCTCATGGCGAGGTCTTTGGCATGAGCGGCGACACCGTAGAGCGCTTCGACTTCGTCGTCATCGGCAGCGGCCCCGCGGGGCAGAAGGCGGCGGTGTGCGCGGCCAAGCACGGAAAGCGCGTGCTGCTGGTCGAGCGTGAGCGGGAGGTCGGCGGCGCCTGCGTGATGCACGGCACCATCCCGAGCAAGACCCTGCGCGAGGCGGCGCTGAACCTGAGCCGCCTGCGCGGCGTGGGGTACGCGAGCGGCGCGCTGCCCGAGCGCGCGGCCTTCGACATCGCGGCGGTCATGGAGCCCGTGCGGCATGTGCTCGCGGCGCACCACCACTTCATGGCCGACCAGCTCAGCCGAAACGGCGTCGACGTGCGGCACGCGCGGGCGCGCTTCGTCTCGCCGACCGAGGTCGAGGTCCAGGGCATCAGCGGCGAGCGAACGCGGGTCACGGCCGGCGCCTTCATCGTGGCGACCGGCTCGCGCCCCCGCCACCCCGACCACATCCCGGTGGACCACGACAGCATCCTGGACAGCGACTCCATCCTGTCGCTGGCGTACCTGCCGGAGTCGCTGACCGTCATCGGGTCGGGCGTCATCGCCTGCGAGTACGCGTCGATCTTCACCGCCCTCGGCGTGCAGGTGGTCATGGTCGACCGCTGGCCGCGCCCGGTGGGGTTCCTGGACGCCGAGCTCACGGAGCGCTTCGTCAAGGCGTTCGAGGAGGCGGGCGGCGTCTACATGGGCGGCGAGACCGTCGAGCGGGTCGAGTTCGACGGCGTCTGCCAGGTGCGGACGCGGATCGGCGGCGACCGGGAGCTTCGGACGGAGAAGGCGCTGTGCGCGCTGGGGCGCTCGGCGAATGTGCATGGCCTGGGCCTCGAGGAGATCGGCGTCGCGCTCGACGTGGAGGGGCTGATCCCGGTGGATGAGGGCTGCCAGACCTCGGTCCGCGGCATCTACGCGGTCGGCGACGTGTCGGGATTTCCGGCGCTGACCTCGAGCGCGATGGAGCAGGGGCGGCGGGCGGTCCGGCACGCGCTGGGGCTTGAAGTTCACACGATGACCGACACGATCCCGGTGGGCGTCTACACGATCCCCGAGATGGCGTCGGTCGGGCTTGACGAGGACCGGGCGCGCACGAAGGGCGTCGAGGTCTTGGTCGGGCGGGCCCCCTTCTCGGAGACCGCGCGCGGACAGATCGCCGGGCTGCAGGACGGGCTGCTGAAGCTGGTGGCCGCGCCGGACGGGCGGGTGCTGGGCGTCCAGATTATCGGCGAGGGAGCCGCCGAACTGATCCATCTCGGGCAGATGGCGCTGCAATATGGAGCGACCGTCGACACCTTCGTAGAGAGCATTTTCAACTTCCCGACGCTCGCCGAGGCGTATCGCATTGCAGCATTGGACATCACGAACGCCATGTGAGGGCGGGGCTCGCCTGCCGACGGCGCTCGAAGGTCGGGCGCGCCGGGTCCAAGTTCGCGTGATTTCAGGTGCGAGCACGCTTGTAGTCGGCGCTCGGCCCCGAACCGGTTACATTGGCTCTGAGCTTGGGCGCTCTTGGGCGTCCGGGCCGGGGGAAGTCAGCGGCTCAGATGGACGTTCAGGTCCACGGCCGCGATGGGAGACGTCGAGATGCGGAGGCCGGGATGCGCCGGGCCGTGGTCAGCTTTGCTTGCCGAGCGATCGCTCGGTATGTTAAATCTGAGCCTCACAACAGGGGTAAGCGACTTTGACGGGTGATCTCGGACAACAGACGCCGACCGGTGCGAACGATCCGGGACGAGCGGCCGCCGACATCGACGCGATGGGCGAGCTGCAGACGGTGCTGGACGCCATCCCGTCGCTGGTCTTCTACAAGGACACGCGCAATCAGATCCTGCGCGTGAATCGGGCCGCCGCGGCGACCCTGGGTGTCACGCCCGCGGACATGGCGGGGACCCCGGCGGCGCGGTGGTTCCCGGACGCGGCCGACAGCGCGTATCTCGACGATCTCGAGGTCATGGCGTCGGGGCATCCGAAGCTCGGGATCGCGGACGTGATCATCTCGAGCTCCGGCGAGCGGCGCTGGATGCAGACCGACAAGTACCCGTGCAAGGACCGTAACCAGCGGGTGACCGGGATCATCGTCATCGCGACGGACGTGTCGGCGAAGCTGCGCAGCGAGGAGGAGCTTCGGAGGCACCGCGACCACCTGGACGAGCTGGTGGCGCAGCGCACGGTCGAGCTGGCGTTGGCCAACGCGGAGCTCGAGCGGATGGCGCGGATGGACGACCAGACCGGGCTGTCCAACCGGCGCTACGTGATGGAGCGGCTCGACGAGGAGCTGGGGCGTGCCCAGCGGCACAGGACGCCGCTGTCGGTGATGCTGCTGGACCTCGACCACTTCAAGGCGGTCAACGACACGCACGGTCACTTGGCCGGCGACGCGGTGCTGCTGCAGACGGCGCGGGTGATCCAGGCGGCCATGCGGGTCAGCGACATCAAGGGGCGGTTCGGCGGCGAGGAGTTCGTGACCATCATGCCGCAGACCACGCTGGACGGGGCGAAGCTCTTCGCTGACCGGCTGCGGGTCGCCATCGGGGCGCAGGTTCACCGAGACATCGGCGCGGACTTTCGCGTGACGTGCAGCATCGGCGTGGCCTCGTTCGGGCCGGGCGCGGCGACGTTGAGCGACTTGCTGCGGCAGGCCGATCGCGCGCTGTACGAGGCGAAGAGGCTAGGCCGAGATCGGGTGTGCGTGGCAGGGGAGACCGAGGGCTGACTGCGGTATCGGGCCGCCGCGGCTGGGGGTCGACGGGGCGCAGACGCCCGCGGTAGCGTGGGGCGGCACTCGTCCGGAGACCCCAAATGTACCGTGTTTTCCTCGCGATTTTCGGCGCTGCGTTGCTGTGTGCGGTGGCGCCCGAGGCTCAGGCCAAGCCGGACCTGGTGGTCCAGAGCATCGTGCTGGACCCGGCTGGCGCGGGGGCGGGCTCGGGCACGCTGCGCGGGACGATCAAGAACACCGGGGACGGCACCGGCGTCTTCGTGAACATCAATGTGCTGATGTACCGCGACGGCGTGGAGTGCGACGACGGGCTGATCATCGCGGGGCTCGGCGGCGGCAACACGGCGACCGAGGACACGACCTCGTGCAACCCGAGCAAGCCCGGGACTTACGCCATCACGTTCACGGTGGACACCGACAAGGACGTCGACGAGTCCAACGAGAACAACAACTCGCTGACGGTGAACATCACGTGGAGTGGGCCGGATCTGGTCATCACGAAGCTCGAGCTGTCGCCGAATCCAGCGGGCTTTGGTGAGGGGACCATCACGGCGACGGTGAAGAATCAGGGGTCGGTGGATACGGACACGTTCTTGGCGATCAACCTGACGATGGAGCTGGACGGCAAGCAGTGCGACACCGGGCTGATCTTGGCCGGGCTGGACGCGGGGCAGGCGGCGACGGAGGAGACGACGTCGTGCAATCCCAGCAAGCCGGGGACGCACACGGTGACCGTTCGGGTCGACACGGACGGAGATGTGGCGGAGACGAACGAGGCGAACAACGCGCTGAGTCAGACCTTCACGTGGCACGCGCCTGACCTGGAGGTGAAGGACATCGTGCTGAAGCCGGACCCCGCGCGGGTGGGGGAGGGGACGCTGGTCGCGACGATTCGGAACCGCGGGGTCATGGACACGGACACCCTGCTGAGCATCAACGTGCGGATGCTGCTCGACGGCAAGGAGTGCGACACGGGGCTGATCCTGGCGGGGTTGGACGCGGGGCAGGAGGCGACCGAGGAGACGGGGTCGTGCAATCCGACGACCGATGGTCCGCACAAGGTGACCTTCATCGTCGACACCGACAGCGACGTGGTGGAGACCGACGAGACGAACAACGCGCTCGAGAAGACCCTGTCGTGGCATTGGCCGGACCTGGTGGTCACAGACATTGTGGCGGACCTTGAGAAGCCGAAGCCGGGCGAGAGCATTCAGTTCACGGGCACCATCAAGAACCAGGGCGTGGTGGACACGGACCTGCTGGTGGTCGTCAACGTGCGGATGTTGCTGGACGGGGTGGAGTGCGACACGGGGCTGATTATCGGCGGGCTGGACGCCGGGGACACGGCGACGGAGGACACGACCTCGTGCACGCCGACGACGCCGGGGGAGCACACGATTACTTATGAGGTCGACGTGGACGGCGACGTCGCCGAGGGAGACGAAGGGAACAACGCGCTGACGAAGACCTTCTTCTTGTGCGCGAAGAGCGAGAGCTGCGACGGGCTGGACGACGACTGTGACGGGAAGACCGACGAGGACTTCGGGGCTCTGGGCGAGGCGTGCGACGGGCCGGACGCCGACGCGTGCGCGACCGGGGTGATGGCGTGCGGGGCGGACAAGAGCAGCGTGGTCTGCGTGGAGACGCCGGGGGGCGGTGAGGTCTGCAATGGTGCCGACGACGACTGCGACGGCGACACGGATGAGGAGTGGCCGGACCTGGGCAAGGGCTGCGACGGGCCGGACGCGGACACGTGCGCGACGGGGGCGTGGGCGTGCGGGCCTGATGGCGCCTCGCTGATCTGCGAGGGGGACGGGGCGCCGGGCAGCGAGAAGTGCAACGGCGTGGACGACGACTGCAACGGGCTGACCGACGAGAGCTGGCCTGCGCTGGGCGAGGCGTGCGTGGCGAGCGTGGGCGGGTGCGAGGCGGCCGGGACGCTGGAGTGCAGCCCGGACGGTTCGGGGACCCTGTGCGAGGCGGCGGCGACGCCGGTGGAGACCTGCGACGGGACCGACGATGACTGCGACGGCGACACCGACGAGGGCTTCCCGGCCCAGGGCGCGCCGTGCCTCGTGGGGACGGGGGCGTGCCAGGTCATCGGCGTGTACGAGTGCGCGGGGGCTGGCGACTCGGTGCAGTGCAGCGCGGTGCCCACGGCGGCGGCGGCTGTCGACGAGTGCGGCGACGGCGTGGACGGGGACTGCGACGGGGTGACGGACGAGGGCTGCGCGTGCCAGCCGGGGACGCATGTGGCGTGCGGGACCGACGTGGGCGCCTGCGTGGCGGGTGTGCAGACCTGCGGGGGCGACGGGAAGTTCTCGGGCTCGTGCAGCGGCGCGACGCTCGCGGTGGTCGAGACCTGCGATGGGCTGGACAACGACTGCGACGCCTCCATCGACGAGGGCTGCCCGTGCACGGCGGGGCAGGTGCGGCAGTGCGAGGACGAGAGCGGCGCGTGTTCGGGCGGGACGCAGGCGTGCGAGGGCGGGCTGTGGACGCCGTGCCAGGGCGCGGGGGTCTTCAAGGCCGAGACGTGCAACGGCATCGACGACGACTGCGACGGGACCACCGACGAGGCGTGCCCGTGCCCGGCGGGGATCACCGAGGGCTGTGACACGCCGGCCGGGGCGTGCGGGGACTACACGCGCGTGTGCGGCGAGAGCACGGTCTGGGGGCCCTGCACGCTGGTGGCGGGCACGGAGGGCACGAACTGCGTCGAGCCGAACGCCGACGCGGGCGGCGACGTCAGCGGGCCGGACGCGGGCGGCGTGCCGGACTCCGGACCCGGCGCGGACGGCGCGGGAGACTCCGGAGGCGGCGCGGACGTGCCGACCACCACTGGGGGCTCGTCCGGAGGTGGGTGCGGTGCGGCGCAATCGCTTGGAATCTCGCCGATCGCGGCGTCAATACTTGCGCTGATGCTGCTCGCGGCTGCGAGACGGCGTCGCAGGCTTCAGGCCTCGAGCTCGGCTCGGTAGGCTCGTACGGCCTGGCTGGTCGTGGGGTGGTCCAGGTGGCTGACCAGCTGGGCCAGATCGATGCCGGGGAGGACGCTGGAGCTGACAGCGAGCCGGTAGGTGTCACCGTCGAGCACATGGGCCTCGAGTTGGCCCTTGTCCCACACCCAGACCTCCTGCACGCCGAGGCGGCGGTAGATCTCCAGCTTGCGCAGGCCGCCCCAGGTCCAGATGACCTCGATGGCGAGGTGCGGGCGCGTCGCTTTCTCGGTGCCGAAGACGTAGCACTCGTCGGGCTCCACGCCTGCCTCGGCCTTCGCCTTCTTCAGAGTCCAGGAGCCGTAGGTCGAGAACTCGATGTCGTGGAAGAAGCAAAACGCCTCGACCAGGCGGCCGATGACGCCCTTGATGCCCTCATGGGGTTGGGACGGGGACATGAACTCGATGACTCCGTCGAGGTAGGAGATTCGGGGCCCGGCGCAGTCGCCCCGCACCTCCAGCATGCGCTCGTAGTCGGCCCATGTAGCGCCGCGTAGACAGACGATCCCGTCTTCGGGCCAGCGCTCGGGGGAGGAGTAGCGGTCTTCTGCGGTAGCGGTCATGGCAACCAGATTAGCACGCCGGTGAGCTGAACCCACTGCGCTGATCGCTTCGGCGGTTCGTGTCAGCTGGCGGCGCGGCGCCCGTCGGTGGGTTCCGCGCCGCCGCTGCGTCAATCGCCCAGAGCGCGCGGGAAGAGCACGTTGTTTTCCAGGTGGATGTGCTCCATCAGCTCGGACTCGAACCGCTCCAGCGCCGCGTAGAGTCCGCGCCACGTGCCGCAGGCGTCCGGCGGCAGCGAGAAGTCGGCGGTGAGCTCGCGGGTGCGCTTGAGGTCTGCGCCGTGGTCGTCGTGCTCCTGCATCATCACGCGAATCGGCATGTGGACGTTGCGGCCACGATTTCCAGCACGTAGCGCCGGAAAGAGCACCATCTCCTCCTTGTCCAGGTGCCCGTTGACCTCGATCTGGACCCGCTGGAGGTGGCTCGCGAGCCCGCGCGGGCAGGCGGCCTTGTCGCCGTGGACGCGTTCGATCTTCGCCGCCGCCTCGACCAGCGCGGGCAGATCCACCCGAAGCGGCGCGTGATAGCGGGTGAGGATCTCGTCGATGAGGTCGGAGACCAGCCGCGTGTCCCAGCGCGCGGCGTCTCCGGCGTCGCCCTTCAGCTCGGCGATCTCGGCGCTCACTGTCTCGAGATCGATCCCGGCTTCGCGGCACGCGTCGCCGAGGGTTTGACGGCCGCCGCAGCAGAAGTCGAGGCGGTGGCGCAGGAAGACGGCGGTGGCGGCCGGGTGCACCGTGGCTAGATGGCCGAGGGTCTCGTTCGCGTCGATCATGGGAGGGGCTCCTTGCTTGGCCCGAAGGGGTCGATCCCCAGGGCGATGCAGCTTTCGGGCCAGCACGGATGCTGCGAACTTACAGCGACTTAGGCGCGCGAGTTGCGATTCGCATAACGCGCGCGGGTTGTTGTTGGAATAACGCCGTTATGCTAACAGCAACATCATGCAGAAGCAGGACGCGCTACTGGCGATGGCCATTGACCTGACGGCGTCGCTGGCCTCCGACGACCGCCTCGGCAGGCTGCTCGAGGCGCTGCGGACGGCGATCCCGTGCGACGCGGCCGCGGTGCTGCAGCTGTCCGGCGACGAGCTGATCCCCGTCGCGATCCACGGCCTCGCGCCCGAGGTCCTCGGGCGGCGCTTTCCCCGTCGCGAGCACCCGCGGCTCGACGTGGTCGTCGCCGGGGGATCGCCGGTCCGCTTTCCCGCCGACAGCCCGCTGCCCGACCCCTACGACGGCCTGCTCCTGGCCAACCCGGACGCGACCCGCGACGTGCACGCGTGCCTGGGCTGCCCGCTCATCGCCGGAGACACGGTCATCGGCGTGCTCACCGCGGACGCGCTGGCGCCCGGCGCCTTCGACGGCATCGATGAGGGCTTCTTGCGGATGCTCGGCGCCCTGGCCGGCGCGGCGATGAACACCGGCGCGCTGATCGGCGCGCTGGAGCTGGCCTCCAAGCGCCACCAGCGCGTCGCCAGCGTGCTCCAGCAGGACGCGGCCGCGCGCGACGGCGGCGGGCAAATCCTCGGCACCAGCGCGGCCATCCAGCGCGTCCGCCACGACATCGAGCTGGTCGCGCGCTCCGACTTCGCCGTCCTCATCACCGGCGAGACCGGCGTCGGCAAAGAGCTCGTCGCGCGCTCGGTCCACGAGAGCTCGGAACGCCACAGCGAGCCCCTCATCTACGTCAACTGCGCCGCCCTCCCCGAGACCATCGTCGAGAGCGAGCTGTTCGGACACATCCGCGGCGCCTTCACCGGCGCAAACGCAGACCGCGCCGGGAAGTTCGAGGTCGCCGACAGGGGGACGCTCTTCTTGGACGAGGTGGGCGAGCTCCCGCTCTCGGTCCAGCCGAAGCTGCTGCGGGTGCTGCAGCAGGGCGAGATTCAGCGCGTCGGCTCCGACCAGGCGCAGCGCGTGAACGTCCGCGTGGTCGCCGCCACCAACCGCGACCTCCCCCGCGAGGTCGACGCGGGGAGGTTTCGCGCGGACCTCTTTCATCGCCTCAACATGTACCCGATCAGCGTCCCGCCGCTCCGCGAGCGCCGCTCGGACATCCCGCTGCTCGCCGGGTACTTCCTCGACCTGTACCGACGGCGGCTGGGCCTGGGCCCCGTGCGCCTCACCGAGGAGGCGAGGCAGGCGCTGGCGGCCGCGCCGTGGCCAGGGAACGTCCGCGAGCTGGACCACCTGCTCGGTCGCGCGGTCCTGCGCGCGGGCGCCGGCCTGGCTCGCGGCGCGCCGACGGTGCTGCGACCCGAGCATCTGCGCACCCAGAACGACGCGCTGGACCCGTCCCACGCGGCGCCGGCGCAGGCGCTCGCGACGCGGGTGGCGGCCTCCCACACCACGCTGCGGGCCGCCGTCGAGGAGACCAAGCGGCTGATGGTGAGCCAGGCGGTCGCCGCCCACGACGGCAACTGGGCGGCGGCGGCGCGCTCGCTGGGCATGGGGCGCGGCAACCTGCACCACATGGCGCGGCGCCTGGGCCTGCTGAGCTAGCCGCCCCGGCCCCGCTCAGGCCGCGGGCAGCTCAGCGCGGCCGGTGCGGCAGCGCCAGATCACCTGGCGGCCGGGCTTGGCCGGATAGGGGAGGGCCCACGCCTCGGCGACGTCGGCCGGCGTGGTCGCGCTGACCTCGGCGTAGCCCAGCCCTCTCAATTCCTCCGTAATATCCTGGCGATCTCGGGTGTCGCGCACGAAGCCTTGGCCGCCCGTGAAGCGCTTCATCAGCCAGGCGAGGGCGCGGCCGATGGGGCCGGGGCGGGGCTCCTCGGGGCTGGGCAGGAAGTCGAAGAGCAGGGTCAGGGCGCGGCGGCCGTCGGCGAGGGCGGCGATGCGCTGCCACAGAGCGCGCTGTGCGGCCGCGTCCAGGTACATCAGGAGGCCCTCGGCGATGACCAGCAGGTGGCCTCCGGCGGGCGCGAGCGCGGCCAGGTCGGCGTCGGTGACGTCGGCGCCGACGAGCTGGAAACCCGGTCGCGCCAACACCGCGCGCCCCTCCGGCGTGCGCTCGAGCAGCGCGCGCTTTCGCGCCACCATCGGCGGCAGGTCGACCTCGGTGTAGCGAAGGCTGGGGTCCGCCGACAGCGCCACCCCGCGTCGCGACAGCCCGCTGGCCAGCTCGAACACGCAGTCGGCACCTGCGCTCTTCGCCAGGTGGTCCAGCATCGCGTGCCGCTGAGCCAGGCTGGTCCGCAGCGAGCCGATGCGCCAGACGAAGAGCCGCGCGATGCCCAGGACGAAGTTGGTGACGCGGAACACGTTGCGCGAGTCCGGCGTCGCGAGCAGCTCCGCGCCCTCAAAGCCAGCCCAGCGCCACGTCTCGGACGTGTAGAGGGCGGTCACCGACAGGTCCCCCTTGGGCGCCGGTGCGTCGTCGAGGGTCGCTGGCGTGGGGGCGTGGGGCGTCGGCATCTCGCGGCGGATGGTAGCAGGGCGCGCCGAGCGGCGGAATCGCGCGCTGGGCGAGTCGGCGGGAGGGGCGTGTCTCGTGCGCGCCTCCGAAAAGCGAGGCATCATCTGCGGGTTTGGTGCGACGCGCCCGGGAGGTTGGTTTTGAACAAGGTCTGGTCCGCGGCTCCCTTCGTGCTCGCCGCCCTGGCGCTGGCCGTCGTCCTCTGGCAGCGCGCGCAGGTGGTCGAGCTTGGCGAGCGGCTGGAAAATCTCAGCTCGGTCGAGCCAAGGACGCGGGAGATCGTGCGCGAGCGGGTGATTCAGCTGCCGACCGGCGAGCCCGGCGCGCCCGCCGCAGCGGAACCGAGCGCTGAGCCTGCGCAGGCGGAGCTGGTGGGCGCCGCGGAGTTCGACGCCCTGAGCGCGCGCTTCGACGCGGTCGAGCGGCGCCTCTCCCTCGCGATGACCGTGCTCGACGGCATCACCTCGCGCCGCACCGACCCCGACGCGCCCGACCCGCGCGCCCTGGCGGCTGAGCTGGCCGTCATCCGCGCGGAGCTGGACGCGCTCCACGACGCCCAGGCCGACGCCGCCGCCGCCGCCGACGCGCCTCCGGAGCCGGTCGCAGCCCCTGAGCCCGCGCCCGCGCCGCCGCCGCCGCCCACGCTGGCCGAGCGGTGGCGCTCGCACCGTGACGCGGCCGACAAGGTGTGGCTCGACGGCGTCACCGCGGCCGCCGAGCTCAGGCCCGAGCAAGCCGAGGGGCTCCAGGGCATCGTCGGCGGCATGCGCAGCCGTCAGGAGGCGACGCTGCAGGCGGTGTGGCGCGGCGACAAGAGCCTCATCGACGCCCAGATCGAGCTGGACGAGCTCGAGCGAGAGACCAGCCGCCAGCTCGACCGCTTGCTCAGCGGCAGCCAGCGCCGGGCGCTCCAGCATCGCCAGACGACCTACCCGTCGCCCGGCTGGTCGTACTGAGCCAGCCCCCCGGCCCCGACCCGCGGTAGCCCCGTCCGTCCGAGGCAAGCCAGCCCGCCCGCGCTCCTACATCCGGTGCAACTTCACGGTGTTGGTCCCCTCTTCGGGCGGCCACCCCATGACCACCGCGAACGCGTCGCCCTCGTGGCAGAGCCCCTCGCGCCCCAGGATCCCGCTGGCGATTCGCATGGTCTCCGACAGGTTGTTCGGCGGCACGTCCACCCGCGGGATGACGCCCCACTCGAGGGCCAGCCGCGCCGCCACGTGCCGCTTCGGCGTCACCGCCACGATGGGCGCGCGCGGCCGAAACTCGCTGAGCAGGTTCGCCGTCCGCCCGTCGCGGGTGAACACCACGATGGCCTTCAGCGGCAGCGCGTAGCTCATCAGCGCGGCCGCCTTCGCCGCGGCGTTGGCGAAGCCCCAGTCGATCATCAGCGACACGTCCTTGACCACCCGCTCTTCCAGCAGCCACGCCGACTCCACCTCGCGGATGATGCGGTCCATCATGCGCACGGCCTCGATCGGGTAACGCCCGGCCGCCGTTTCGCCTGACAGCATCAGCGCGTCCGTGCCGTCGAGCACCGCGTTCGCCACGTCGGCGGCCTCGGCCCGCGTCGGCGTCGGGTTGCGGATCATCGAGTCCAGCATCTGGGTCGCCGTGATGACCAGCTTCCCGCGCTTGTTGATCTCGCGGATGATCCGCTTCTGCACGAGCGGGACCTTCTCGGCCCCCAACTCCACGCCCAGATCCCCGCGGGCCACCATGCAGCCGTCGGCGATGTCGGCGATGTCGGCCAGGTTCAGGATCGCCTCGGGCTTCTCGAGCTTCGCGATGACCGGCGTGCCGCGGGACAGCGCCTGCGCCATCCGCACGTCGTCGGCGCTGCGCACAAACGAGAGCGCGGTGTACTCCACCTCGAGCGTGCCCACCGCGAAGGCCAGGTCGGCCTCGTCCTTCGCCGTCATCGCCGCCGTGCTCAGCGCTCGCCCGGGGATGTTGATGCCCTTGCCCCCCGACAGGGTCCCGCCCACCATCACCTTGCAGTGGATATCGGGCCCCTCGACCGCGACGACCTCCAGGCGCAGCAGCCCGTCGTCGATGAGGATCTGGTCGCCCGCGTCGACGTCCTGGGGCAGCGCCTTGTAGGTCACCGACACCCGGTCGACGTCGCCGTCGACGTCCCGCGCGGTCAGCGTGAAGGCGCGCCCCGGCACCAGCTCGACAGGCCCCTTCCCGAAGAGCCCCGTGCGGATCTTCGGGCCACACAGGTCCGCCAGCAGCGCCACCGGGCGCCCGGCCTTCGCCGCGCACTTCCGCACAAGCTCGGCCATGCGCTGATGGGCCTCGTGGGTGCCGTGCGAGAAGTTCAGGCGCGCGCAGTCCATGCCGGCCTCGATGAGGGCCTCGACCATGGCCTGGTCGCTGGTCGCAGGGCCGAGAGTGCAGACGATCTTCGCCCTGCGCATGGAGATTCCTGGGTCGGAGGGGGCCCGGCGAGCCGCGGATTCGCGACTCAGCCGACGGCGCCTCGCTGATTTGGCGCTTGCAGGCCGCAGGCTTCGGCCACTTCGTCGCGAAAGGCAAGCCAGGCCACGAGCACGGCCTCCATCGCGTCGACGACCGCGCGGCGCTTCAGCGGCCCGATGTGGTCCAGCACCACCCGCCACGCGGACTGGCGGTGGTCGCCCTCGACCATCCGGTGGACCTTGGTCAGCGCCAGATGCTCGAGCGGCAGCCCGTAGTGCTTCACCAGCGGGTGCTCCGACAGCGGCGGCGCCGGGCGCTTCGGCACGCTCGGGTCCAGCTCGCCGCGCTCGTGGGGCGTGCCCTCCAAGAACAGCGTCGTGACCGCCGTCGCGACCTCCCACCCGGCCGCCGTCGTGTAGGCGTCCAGCAGGTCGCGGTAGGCCTGCGCCCGAGGCAAGAGCTGGACCTCGGCGAAGCGCCCGAGATCCATCCCCAGGCCCTCGGGGTAGCGCAAGAAGAGGTCCGCGTGGGGCACGCCCATGGACAGCCCGCCGGTCTCCTCTTCGTAGAGATTGGCCGCCAACTCCTTGCGCACCTCGACCACCGGACACTGGGCGTAGGCCCGCCCGAGCAGCCACGCGAAGTCGCGCACGTAGACCGCGTATTCCTGCTCGAGATGAAGGTGCAGGCGCTCTTTAGTGACGACGCCCTTGTTGAAATCAGGCCACGCCCAGTGGACCTTCCGCTCCATCACATTCAGCAGCGCTTCTCGGAACGTCGCGCGATTCATCGTGCCTCCCGGGTCGAGCGGCTCCGACTTCATGCTCCGGGGGCGGCACTCACGGGTCAAATTCCTGGTCTGCGGTGGTACTCATCGCGATAATCGCGCGGTCCCGTCACATCGCCACGCGCCGCCGTCGCCAGTGGAGGCCCATGCTCGAGCTCAGCAAGGATCCGCAGACCGCCGAGAAGCAGATGGTGGGCCTCATCTTCTACCTGACGACCTTCGGCCACATCGACGGCGAGTTCGACGCGACCGAGAAGGGCTTCATCCGCGACTACGTGCGGCGCATCGTCGAGCACCGCTTCGACACCGCGATGCCGGGTGCTGCGCCGGAGCTGAGGGCCGAGATCGTCGGCAAGTTCAGCGCCCACTTCGGCGAGATTCTGGACGCGACGGACCGCGAGATCCGCGACCTGTGGACCGAGCCGGTGGCCGAGGGCGAGGACTCGGCGCATTTCGTCCGTTCCCGCCTGAAGGTTCGCTGCTTCGAGATCTTCCGCGGCTTTGACACCGGCGGGCAGGAGCGCCTCTTCGAGGCCATCGAAGAGCTCCTGATGGCCGACGGCGTCGCCCACCCCGAGGAGGTCCAGTTTCGCGCCGAGCTGCTCGATATCCTCGACAGCGACGAGCGGATCGGGCCGGACGCGGGCACGTCCGCGCCCATGGCGGTCGACGTGGACGCGGTCACCGAGCTGGCCGGACCGGGCACCGACCACCCCTTCTTCGCGCCGCTGGAACGCCACTACTCCGTCGAGCCGGAGCGGATCGCCAAGCAGCTCGCGGCGGACCGCGCGCTCATCGCCAGCGTCCGCGCGCTGCTGGCCCAGCAGCGACAGCTTGGCCAGGGCGCGCTGACGGGGCGCAAGCGCGTGCAGGACCTCGCCGGCAAGCAGCCCTTCTTGGACGGGCACGTCTACGTCGTCGCGCCCGACCCGAAGAAGACCTACGAGCTGACGGTGCTGGGCGATCTGCACGGCTGCTACAGCTGCCTGAAGGCGGCGCTGATGCAGTCGCGCTTCCTCGAGCGCGTCGACGCCTTCGAGCGCGACCCGCGCGGCCAGCCGGAGCCTCGGCTGGTGCTGCTGGGCGACTACATCGACCGCGGACTCTTCAGCTATAACGGGGTCTTGCGCGCCGTCATGCAGGTCTTCTGCGCCGCGCCTCGCTACGTCGTGATGCTGCGCGGCAACCACGAGTACTACCTGGAGCACGAGGGCGAGATCTACGGCGGCGTCAGGCCGGCGGAGGCCATCGACACCCTGCGACCCCACGCGTCGCGCGACGTGTTCCGCGACTACCTCGCGCTCTTCGAGGACCTGCCGAACATGCTGCTCTTCGGGCAGACCCTCTTCGTGCACGCCGGCATCCCGCGGGACTCGCTGGTGGCCGAGCGCTGGAAGGATCTGTCGACCCTGAACGACCCCGACATCC
Organism: Myxococcota bacterium; assembly: GCA_041389525.1. Classification (GTDB taxonomy): domain Bacteria; phylum Myxococcota_A; class UBA9042; order PHBI01; family JACKFB01; genus JACKFB01. Next base: position 28,128 of record JAWKRR010000078.1, read on the forward strand.
GCTTCCAGATGCTGTGGAGCGACCCGAGCACGGCGGACCTCATCCCGTCGGCGCTGCAGGAGCAGACGGCGCGCTTTCCATTTGGGCGGCTGCAGGCCCGGGCCTTCCTCGAGCGCATCGGCTGCAACACGCTGATCC
>JAWKRR010000079.1:0-28111 GCA_041389525.1 Myxococcota bacterium
TCGCCCTCACGGCCTTCGTCGCCATGCGACTGGTCCGCTCGCGGCGCTCGCGTCGGCTCTCCGCCGTCACCTTCATCTCCATCGTCGGTGTAGCCTGCGGCGTCTGGGCCCTGACGATGGTGCTGGGCGTGACGGGCGGGTTCCAGGGCGCCTTCCAGGAGCGCATCCTGGGCCTCTACCCGCACATGGTCGTCATCAAGCGGGCTGGCGATTTTCGCGAGTACCCCGAGCTGCTCGACGCGGTGCGCGCGACACCCGGCGTGGCCGCGGCGTCCCCGGCGACCTACGACGACATGATGATCGCCGCGGGCGTTCACCGCTCGGGCGCGGTCATCAAGGGTGTTGAGCTGTCGAGCGTCGGCGGCGTGGTCGACCTCGACAAGCTGGTCGGCAAGGGGAGCCTCAGCGGCCTCGACGAGACGACCGAGGTTCGCCTCGAGGGCGACACGCTGGTCGTGGCCTCGGTGGTCGACGGCCACTGGCTCACGGTGGCGCTGACCGACGGGGGCGTCGCCGTCGCGGAGGACGACCGCACGCCGCCCGACGCGGGGCGCGTGAGGGTGCATCTGCTGGACCTGAGCGGCGGGACGCGCGGCCCGCTGCGGCTGACCCGCGTGGACGCCGACGCGCAGCCGGCCGACGAGGCGCAGCCGCCCGAGGCGCTCGAGGACCAGGCGCTCCCGACGGAGGATTCGCCCGAGCCGGACGGCGAGATCGCCCGGACGAAGAACGGCGCTCCGTCGCCGGCGCCGCGACCCGCTGAGCCGGCCCTTGGCGAATTCGAGGAACGCGCGCCCGGCTCCACCCGGGCGCTGCTGGCCGCGAAGACCCCCGGCGAGCGCCCCGACGTCCACGAGCTCGAGGCCGGGGCGTGGCGCGCGGGCGATGACGGCCCGCTCTTGCGCCTCGACGCGGACACCATCGTCACGCTGGTGTGGACGCCGGACCCGGAGGTCAAGGGCGAGCCGCGCCTCCGCGTGATGGTGGAGGAGGCGCGGATTTCCCGAGCCGACCAGACCGCGATGGCGCGGCTGGTGGACGCGCGGACCTCAGGCGCCGCCGTTCGGCTCGCGGGACCGGACGGCGTGAGCGTCGGGCCCGCGGTCGAGCCCGGCGAGCTGACCGGCTACACCCCGATCCGCGCGCGCCTCCCGGGCATCATCCTGGGCTCCGAGCTGGCCCGCCGCCTCCACGCGGAGGTCGGCGACGAGGTCACGCTGGTCACGCCTCTGCGCGGCATCGACAGCAAGATGATGGGCCCCTACGGCATGGCGCCTTCCAGCGTCCACCACGTCGTCGCGGGCATCTTCGAGAGCGGCTTCTACGAGTACGACGTGCGCCTCGCCCTGGTCAGCCTCGAGGCGGCCCAGCGATTCCTCAACCGCGGCCCAGTGATTCGGTGGCTCGAGGTCAAGACCGTCGACCTGCTGAAGGTGGACGAGGTCGAGCGCCGCCTCGCCGCCCTGGTCGATCCCTACGACATCACCTCGCTGGTCGGGCAGGTCGAGGGCTTCCAGGGGAAGATCGCCCGCTACGCCGCCGGCGAGGTGCGTGACTCGCCACCGGCGACCGACGCGTCATTCACGGGCGGGCTTACCAACGTCATCCAGCTGGTCAACCTGGTGAAATATCAGGAGATGGACTTCGGCTATCACCCGCGCTTCCGGCTCATCGACTGGAAGGAGATGAACACGAACCTCTTCCGCGCGCTGAAGCTGCAGAAGGTGGTCCTGACCATGTTCTTCCTCATTATTATCGTGGTCGGAGCCTTCGTCGTCGTCGGCTCGCAGATGATGGTGATTCACGAAAAGACCCCCGATATCGCCATCTTGCGGGCGATGGGGGCCACCGCCGGGACCATCCGAGCCATCTTCACCCTGCAGGGCCTCCTGGTGGCCGGGATCGGGACGACCGTGGGCCTGCTCTTCGGTGTGGGCCTGTGTTGGGCGCTCGGCGCGCTGGAGTTCCCCCTCGACGCGGCGGTCTATCTAATCGACCGGCTGCCGGTTCAGATCGAGGTCGTCGACCTGATCCTCGTCGCGGTCGCCACGGCGGCTTGCACGCTCGCGGCGACCCAGTACAGCGCGGGTCGGGCGGCCGCGAAGTCGGTCGTCGGCGGCCTCCGCGCGGTGGACTGAGCGCGGTTGCGGGACCGAATGCCCCATTGACACGCCGCTCTGGCGGCGTCTATGACCGGCCGGCGGATGAGCGCAGCAACAACCTGCGTTCGCCGCGACGAGGCGACCGATGAACGAGCTCGGACAAGTGTTGAAGGCCGCGCGCGAAGCACGCGGGATGACCGTCGACCAGGTCGCGCAGATCACGAAGGTCTCGGGGCAGATCCTCCACGGAATCGAGGACGGCGAGCGCCTCGGCCTGCCGGAGCCCGTCTACCTGCGCGGCTTCGTCCGCGCTTACGCGATCGCCGTCGGCATCGACCCGCACGAAGTCCTCCGCTTGGTCCGCAACGAGATCGACTCCGACCGCCGCGCGGCAGCCCCCAACATGCGCGCCCCCGGCGGCCACTCCAACCACCGGCTCGACAAGGGCGCCGGCTCCCGCATCCTCTTCGGCGACGCCGTCGAGTCGCGGCGCGGCCTCCACGCCAGCCACGTCGTGTTGCTCCTCTTGGCCGTCGGCATCTTCTTCGCGGCTTGGCTCATCAGCGGACAGCGCACGGGCGACGTCGCCGCGTCGGCCGCTCCCGAGTCGCCGCCCGAGATCCAGCACCGAGTCGACGCCGTGGGCGGCTTCTCGCGCTAGTCAGCGTGGCGAGCGCTGTCCGGGTCGCCATCTCGCCTGATCCCCCGCCGGCTCCGCGCCTGGGAACACACGCCATGCAGTTGAAGAAGCTCCGGCTGCTCCACGAAAGCCTCAGGCGTTACCTGCGTCGCGGCGCGTGGGAGCACCTGGACAAGCTTCTGCTGCGCACGCGCGACGAAGAGGTCGCCGCCGTCATGGCCCTGATGCCGTCGGAGGATCAGGAGGCCATCTTCAAGCGGCTGACGACGCCCGAGCGCAAGGCCGAGATCATCGTCCAGATGGATCCGCCCTTCGGTCAGACCGTCCTGACCCCGCTCGGCCCGGAGGAGGTGGCGCTGATCCTGCGCGAGATGGCGCAGGACGACATGGCCGACATCCTCGCAGATCTCAACGCGGATCTGCGGGCCGCGGTCCTCGAGATCCTCGAGCAATCCGACGCGATCGAAGACCTGATGCGCTACGGCCCCGACACGGCCGGCGGCATCATGATCCCGGACTTCGTGTCGTTGACCGAAGACGACACGGTGCTCGAGGCGCTGGCCAAGCTGCGCGAGTCCGACGACGTCGAGATGGTCTATTACATCTACGTCCTCAACAGCTCGGGCCACCTCACGGGCGTGTTGTCGCTGCGAAAGCTGGTCACCGCGAAGGCCGGCAAGCGCATCGGCGACATCATGGAGACCGACGTCATCAGCGTGACGCCGGAGACCGACCAGGAGGTGGTCGCGCGGATGGTCGCCAGCTACGGCTTCCTGTCCGTCCCCGTGGTCGACGACACCAATAAGATGCTGGGCTTGGTGACCGTCGACGACGTCATCGAGGTGCTCCGCGAAGAGGCCACCGAGGACATCCTCAAGATGGCCGGCGCCGGTGATGAGCTCGGCGAGACGTCGAGCGTCGCCCGCAACGTGCGCATCCGCTTCCCCTGGCTCATGGCCAGCTGCGTCGGCGGCCTCGCCGGCGCCGGCATCATGGGCGGCTACCACGACACCCTCGAGCGCCACGCGGTCCTCGCCTTCTACCTGCCGATGATCCTCGGCATGAGCGGCAACGTCGGCACCCAGTCCGCCACGGTCACCGTGCGCGCGCTGGCGCTGGGTCATATCGGCGCGCTGGGCAACCGGCTCAGCGTCGTGCGGCGCGAGGTCAGCATCGGCCTCGTCATGGGGCTGATCTACGGCGTCGTCGTCGGCGCGGTCGCGACCCTACTGACCGGCACGACCACCTACGGCCTCGCGGTCGGCATGGCCTTCGTCAGCGGCATGGTCGTCGCCAGCAGCGTCGGCGCGGCCATCCCCATGATGCTCAGCCGGCTCAACTTCGACCCGGCTGTCGCTACTGGCCCCTTCGTGACGACGACCGTCGACATCCTCGGCATCCTCACCTACTTCGGCATCGCGAACCTGCTCCTCGGGATCCTCAACGGGAGCTAGGCGCCATGTCTAGCTCCCCCGAGCTGACCGAGGCCTTGGTCCTGCGCGCAGCCGACAGCGGCGACGACAAGGTCGTGCACCTGCTGACCCCCGCCCTGGGCCACGTCCCCGCCTTCGCCAAGAGCGCGCGCAGCAGCAAACGCCGCACCGGCGCCCACCTGGACCTGCTCCACCGCGTCGAGGTGCGGCTGGTCGGCCACTCCACACGAAACCTCGCGCGCCTCGACTCCGCCCGAGTCCTCGAGGTCTTCGGCGGCATCCGCGCCGACCTGGTCCGCTTCGCCCTGGCCTCGACCATGGTGGACGTGGTGCTGCACCTGATCCCCGAGCACGGCCACCTGCACGGCGCCTACGAGCTGCTGCTCCGCGCCCTGCGCCACCTGGACCGGGCCGCCGAGACCCCGACCGAGGACGTCTTGCTGCTCTTCGAGCTGCGGATGCTCGAGGGTTCAGGCGCACTTCCCGGGGTCGCCGACCTGGTCGGGATGCCCGAAAAGAGCAGGGAAATCCTGGCCGATTGGCACGAAGGCCGCTGGCGCCCCCTGCCCGAGGACGAGCGCGCCACGGTCGGCCGGGTCCTCGAAGGCCTCATCGAGGACGCGACGGGCCGCCCGCTCAAGTCCCGCCGCTTCCTCGACGCGATGCTGCGCGAGCCTTAGGCGCCTCGGCCGCGATCCGCGCCTTGGTCGCCGCGAACCCGCAGATCGGGCAGCCCGCCAGGTCATGGCCGCGCGCCGGGCAGTGCTCGCGCCCGAAGAAGATGATCTGCAGGTGCCTGCGATTCCACGTGTCCTCAGGGAAGACCGCCTTGAGATCGCGCTCGGTCTCGACGACGTTCTTCGCCCGCGACAGCCCCCAGCGGCTCGCCAGCCGGTGGATGTGCGTGTCCACCGGGAACGCAGGCACGCCAAAGGCCTGAGACATCACGACCGAGGCCGTCTTGTGCCCCACGCCCGGCAACGCCTCGAGCGCCGCGAAGTCCGCCGGTACCACGCCGTGGTGGCGCTCGACGAGAAGCTGCGCGGCTTGCTTGAGGTGCTTGGCCTTCGTCGGCGCCAGCCCCACCTCGCGGATGTGCTCACGGATGCGATCCACCGAAAGCGCAGCCATCGCCTGGGGATTCGGAGCTTCCGCGAAGAGCTGGGGCGTGACCTGGTTGACCTTCTTGTCGGTGGTCTGAGCGCTCAAGAGCACCGCGACCAGCAGCGTGAAGGGGTCCCGGTGATCGAGCGGGATCGGCGTCTCGGGGTAGAGCGCGTCCAGGATCTCTCCTATGCGGCGGGCTTTGTCCTGACGTAGCATCCGGATCCTCCGATCCCTGGGGGTCGGTTCGGGGTTGGCGCGCGCACGGTATCGCAACTTGCGAGCGACCGCCTCGCTGGCCTCGCGCTGGCCCGCACTTGTCCCGACGCGACGGAGCCCGAATCGATGGCGCGAGGTGTGGAAGGGCTCGTCGAGGACCTGAGCCGCCAGGAGACCACCGTCGGACCGGGCGCGTACCGCCGCCTCATCGCGTGTCTGGCGGTCCTCTGCCGCACCCGCCCCGACCTCCTGGCCGTGCTCGCCGACGCCTTCGCCGCGCGCGAGTTCTCCGCCTGGTACGCCCGCCCCCTGCTGGTCCTGGCCAGCCTGCGCTACCTCGCCCTCGACGACCCCGATCACCCCCTCGCCCTCGAGGTCCTGGCCGACGGCGAGGCCCCCGACCTCGACAGCCGCTTGGCCGCCGCCCTGCTGGACCCGCGCCTCCCCGCCCTCCTCGCCTCCCGCTCCGTCCAGACCAACTCCAGCGAGCGCGCGATCGGCTGGGGCCTCGTCGCCATGAGCTTCGGCGCGCCGAGCGCCTCATTTTCCCTGGTAGATCTTGGCTGCTCGGCCGGCCTCAACCTCGTCGCGGACCTGGTCCCGACCGCCTGGCGCGTGGGCAGCCAGCAGGTCAGCGGCCTCGACTTCCCCTCGCCCGCCCGCCGCCTCGGCCTCGATCTCGACCCGATGGACGCACGCTCGGACGACGCCGTCCGCTGGCTGCGCGCCTGCGTGTGGCCCGGGGACGCCGACCGCCGCCAACGCCTCGAGGCCTCGATCGCCGCCTTCCTGCAGCCGCTGCCGCCGGACCGCGCGCCGCGCCTGCGCGCCCACCGCCTCGGCGTCGACCCCACCGACCAGATCCTGGCCGAGCTCGAGGCCGACGCCCCCCTGCCGATCATCGCTTTTCAATCGGTAGTACATGATTATTTGGGAGACGAGCCCGCCCTCGCGCACACCGAGACCATGCGGCGCTGGCTGTGCGGCGGACGCGCTCGGTTCTGGCTGACCCTCGAACCACAGCCCGAGATCGCGGCCGGTCGCCCGCTGGGCGGCGGCCCCATGGCCTTGACCCTGCACGTCGGCGAGGGCGGCGCCCTAAGCTCGCGCCTCATCGCCCGCACCGACTACCATCCGCGCGCCTGCCACCCCCAGCCGGGAACGGTCGAGGCGCTGCGCACGCTCTGGCACGAGAGAACCACTTGAGCTCACCCCGCCGACTCGGCCCCCGCTACGCCGTGACCTCCGCCACCGCCTCGGCGCTGCTCCTGCTGACGCTCTCCACCGGCTGCGGTGGCCTGCGCGGGCCCTCGCTGGAGGACTCGCAGGTCATGTGGAAGCAGGGCCGGCGCGCCGAGAGCCTGGCCTTGGCCACCGAGGCCTACAGCCGCTTCTTGGGCGCCAACGATGTCGACGACGCGGCCGTGCGTGCGCGGCTCGCCGAGGCGATCACGACCTTGGAGGAGGAGCCGCTCTTCGTCGCCGGCGACGGGCCGCCCATCGCGATCGACCCCGCCAGCGGCAACAGCGGCGTCTTGGCCATGGCGGTCCAGGACGACCTGGCCGGCGAGCGCATCACGCCGGTGATTCGGGGGCTCTTGACGGTGCGGGATCTCGGGCTGGCTCGCCATGCGCAGACTGTGCTCGCGATCGTGTTCGCCGAGCGCGCGCTGCGAGCGGACGGGGGCGTGCTGATCGACGCGTCCAACGCGCTGCGCAACCTCGTCGCCAAGCGGCTCGCGCTGGACACACTGGCGCGTCTCCTCTGACCGAGTCGCCGGCGCCACCGAGCCCGTCCGATCGCGCAATTCCCGTTTGTGCGGCCCGAGGCACCGTGCTATACCGCGCCGGCCTCGGGGAACCGGGGCCCGTGTTTTTGTTAACAAATCTGCACACTTCTCGACCTTTCGTGCGCTGACCCGCCGGGTTGAACCCCGCCGGTAGGGCGTCTGGGAAGTGGAAGTTCAACGAAGGGAAGGAGTTCGTACTCATGGCTACCGTGACCATGCGCGACATGTTGGAGGCCGGTTCCCACTTCGGCCACCAGACCGGCCGCTGGAACCCCAAGATGCGTCGCTACATCTACGGGTCGAAGAACGGCGTACACATCATCAACCTGCAGCTGACCGCCCGCCTGCTGAAGGACGCGCTCGACTTCGTGTCGCGGCTCGGCCAGAAGGGCGAGCAGGTGCTCTTCGTGGGCACCAAGCGTCAGGCGCAGGAAGTCATCGAGCAGGAAGCCGCTCGCTGCCGTCAGCCCTACGTGGCGTACCGTTGGCTCGGCGGCATGCTGACCAACTACCGCACGATCAAGATCTCGCTGGAGCGCATGAACGAGGTCGAGAAGAGCCTCAGCCCCGGCATCGTCGAGCGCCTCCCGAAGAAGGAGGTCATCCAGCTCGAGCGTGAGCTGACGAAGCTCAAGCGCAACCTGGGCGGCATCCGCGAGATGCCGAAGCTCCCCGGCGCCGTCTTCATCATCGACACGGTCAAGGAGCACATCGCCGTCAAGGAGGCGACGACCCTGGGTATCCCGATCGTGGCGCTGGTCGACACGAACTCCGATCCCGACGAGACCGCGTACCCGATCCCGTCCAACGACGACGCGATCCGGTCGATCCGGCTCTTCACGGCGGCCGTCGCCAACGCGTACATCGAGGGTGCGGCGCTCCACAAGGATCGCCGGTCGCAGGAGGACCTCGGAACGCATGGTGGTTCGTCGACCGCCGCCCCCGTGGACGTGGTCCGCAAGGGCGGCGCGGTTGAGGCCGCCGACACGTCGAACGAGGACGAGGACACCGACACCGACACCGACGGCGACGACGAGTAGTCGTAGGCCCACTCGAGGAGGAATCCATGGAGATCACAGCGAGCGCGGTCAAAGAGCTGCGCGAACGAACCGGCGCCGGGATGATGGACTGCAAGAAGGCGCTGCAGGAGAGCAACGGCGACATGAACGCCGCGGCCGAGTACCTGCAGAAGAAGCAGTTGGCGTCGGTCGATAAGAAGGCCGGGCGTATCGCGACGGAGGGCGTCGTCGGCAGCTACATCCACATGGGCGGACGCATCGGCGTGCTCGTGGAGATCAACTGCGAGACGGACTTCGTGGCGCGCAACGAGGACTTTCAGGCCTTCGTGAAAGACGTGACGATGCACATCGCGGCTGCGGCGCCGACCGTCGTGGCCGTCGAGGAGCTTCCCGCGGAGCTTCTGGCGAAGCAGCGCGAGATCTTCATCGGCCAGGCGATGGAAGAGGGCAAGCCCGCCGCCATCGCCGAGAAGATGGTCGAGGGTCGCATCAAGAAGTGGGAGCGCACGCAGGCGTTGCTCGAGCAGCCCTTCGTGAAGGACACCGACAAGACGGTCCGCGACCTGGTCGCGGAGGTCACCGCTGGGATTGGGGAGAAGATCTCCATCCGTCGGTTCGTGCGCTTCGAGGTCGGTGAAGGCCTGGAGAAGAAGGTCGACAACTTCGCCGCCGAAGTTGCCGCGCAGGCCGGTCTCTAAGAGTCAGGGGAGGCCCGGCGAGTTCGCTCGTCGGGCCGCATCTGCCGCGGGTCCCGCGCCTCTATCCGCGGGGCGGGGGAAATCTGATGAGCGACAGCACTGCGCGCTACAAGCGAATCCTGCTCAAGCTCTCCGGCGAAGCCCTCATGGGCGAGCAGCAGTTCGGCATTGATATCCGAACGCTCAACGCCATCGCGGTGCAAGTCCGCGAGGTCACCCGGCTGGGCGTCGAGGTCGCGATCGTCATCGGCGGCGGCAACATCTTCCGCGGCATGAAGGGCTCGGCCGCGGGCATGGACCGCGCGACCGCCGACTACATGGGCATGCTGGCCACCGTGATGAACGGCATGGCGCTGCAGGACGCCCTGGAGAAGCACGGCGTCGAGACGCGGCTGATGACCGCCATCGAGATGCACCAGGTGGCCGAGCCGTACATCCGGCGACGGGCCGAGCGCCACATGTCCAAGGGGCGCGTCGTGATCTTCGGCGCGGGGACGGGCAGCCCGTACTTCACCACGGACACGACGGCAGCGCTTCGGGCAACCGAGATCCACGCCGACATCGTGATGAAGGCGACCAAGGTGGACGGGGTCTACGACAAGGATCCCAACGTCCACGCGGACGCGGTGCGCTTTGACCGCCTGACCTACCTGGAGGTCCTCAAGCGGGACATCCGGGTGATGGACCAGACCGCGATCACCCTGTGCGCCGAGAACTCGCTGCCCATCCTGGTCTTCAACCTGACCGACCCCGCCAACATCGGGCGCGCGGTCCGCGGCGAGGCCATCGGGACCTTCGTCGGGGGCTGAGCGGAGGCGGCGCTGGCCGGGTGAGCGCGGGCCGCAGCGCCTGAGCCCATCGCGTCGAACGCGCTAGCGCGGCGGCCCGCAGGCGCCCCGCGGCAGGCGTCCAGTTGCAAAGGCGGGGGCGGCGCGTAGACTCGCGGCAGGGTCGAAGCGGTCGATCCTGGCTGTCGGCGATGCCGATCGGACTGGAGCCAGAAGTATGTTGGATGAGATCATCGCCGATACGCGCAGCTCGATGGAGAAGGCGCACGAAGCCTTTGGTCGCGAGCTTTCCAAGCTGCGAACCGGGCGCGCGAACCTGCAGATGTTGGATGGGATCCGGGTGGAGTACTACGGCAGCCTGACGCCCCTGAATCAGGTGGCGGCGCTGAGCGTGCCGGACCCGCGCCTGATCACCATCAAGCCGTGGGACAGGACCATCCTGACCGCCATCGAGAAGGCGCTCGTCGGGTCGAACCTCGGGATCACGCCGAACAACGACGGCGAGCTGATCCGCCTGCCGATCCCGCCGCTCACGGGCGAGCGCCGGCAAGACCTGGTCAAGCAGCTCAAGCGCCTCACCGAGGACGCCCGGGTCGTGGTGCGCGGCATCCGGCGCGACGCCAACGGGCTGTGCAAGGACGTCGAGGGCATCAGCGAGGACGACCAGCACCGGGCCCTCAAAGAGATCCAGGACATCACCGACCACGCGATCAAGGCGCTCGAGGCCGAGGCCGACCGTCGCGAGTCGGAGATCATGGAGGTCTGAGCGCTCTCTCGGGCGAGGCCGCCAGCGTTTCGCGCGGGTGGCCGAGCCGAGGGTGGAGGACGGCCGTGACCTCCGCGCTGAGCGCGTAGGAGCGACCGAGTTGGGACGCGACGCGGATGGCGCCGGTGGCCTCGATGGCCACGCGCACCGCGCCGTCGCGCCCGGTCAGCCACAGCGGGATCTGGCGCTGGCTGTAGCGCTCGAGGATGTCGAGGTGCGGCGGCATCGTGCTGCGGGTGCGCCGGCCGCTGGCGACGGCGATCCGCGGGCGCACGGCGTCGAGGAAGGCGTCGCTGGACGAGGAGCGGCTGCCGTGGTGGCCGACCTTCAAGATGTCGGCCCTCAGGCGCGCACCGGAGGCCGCTAGCAGCGCGGCCTCCGTGTCCTTCTCGATGTCGGCGGTGAGCAGCAGGTGGCGGCCGGCGTAGCGCAGCGAGAGCACCAGCGCGGCGTCGTTCTTGGAGATCTCGCAGCGGCCGTCGGGGCCCGTGAGCTCCGGTGGCGGCCAGAGGATCTCGAGGCTCGCACCTCCAAATTCCGTAGGCGGCGCCTGGTGAACTTGGCGAACGCGGCCGCCCTGCGCGGCGACGCGGCGGGCCACGGCCATGACGGCTGGGGACTCGGCGTCGCACGCGGGCAACCACAGCTCGTCGATGGGCACGCGCTCGGCCAGGGCGGCGGCGGCGCCGACGTGGTCATGGTCGGCGTGGGTGATGATCAGCAGGTCGAGGCGGGCGATCCCGAGGCGGGTCAGGGCGGGCACCAAGCGCCCGGTAGCGAGGCGGGAGTCAGCCCCCGCGCGGTGGTGGCCGCCCGTGTCCACCATCACGGTCTGGCCCGAAGGGAGCTCGACCACCAGCGCGTCGCCGTGGCCGACGTCGATGGCGGTCAGGCGCAGCTCGCCGGCCGGCGGTGGTGCGAGGGCGAGCAACGCGATGGTCGCGAGGGCCGCGCCGGCGGCGGCGACTCGGTAGCGGCGGCCGGCCAGCAGAAAGATCAGCGCGAGGGCGGCCGCCAGACCGGCCAAGTGGGGCCACGCGGGCTGGGTGGAGGGGCCGACGAACTCGGCCCAGCCCTCGACCAGGTCGAGGAGCCAGCCGGCGGGGATGGTCGGCAGCGGGGCGAGCAGCGCGGCGAGGCCGGGGGCGACGAGCGCGAGGATGAGCCACGCGAACCCGAGGGGGACGACCAGCAGCGACATGAGCGGGACCGCGACGAGGTTGCACAGGGGCGCGGCGAGGCTGGCTTGCCCGAACCAAGCCAGAGCGAGGGGCGTCGTCACCGCGGTGCTGACCAGGGAGACGGCGACCAGGGCGAGCAACGCGCGGGCGGGGCCACGCCAGCGAGGGTCGGGCAGCGCGCCGGGCTCGTCGAGGCGAGCGAGGAGAGGGCGGAGATGGGCGGCCAGCAGGACCAGGGCCGTCGCGGCGGCGAAGCTGAGCTGAAAGGACGCGCCCCGGGGAGCGCGCGGGTCGGCCATGATGAGGACGGCGGCGGCGACGGCGAGGGTCGGCAGGGGACGGGCGCGGCGGGCGAGCACCGCGCCCGCGAACACGACCCCCAACGCGATCGTGGCGCGCAGGGTGGCCTGACTTGGTGCGATGGCGGCGACGTAGACAAAGGTGAGCCCGCCCGCCAAGGCCGCCGCGAGGGCGGGCGGCCTCCCCGCCTGGGCCAGGCGACGCCAGCGCAGCAGCAGCGCCAGCAGCAAGCGGTAGAGGCCGAAGCCCACCACGGCGAGGTGCAGGCCCGAGATGGCCAGGAGGTGAGCGGTGCCGCTGTCGACGAAGGCGCGCTGAAGCTCGGGCGGGAGGCCGCGGCGCTCGCCGAGAAGCAGCGCGCGAAAGAGCGCGGTGACCTCGGCACCCGGCAGCGTCAGCGTGTCGCGGAGGTGGGCGCGGGCGGTGGCTCGCCAGGAGGGACCGTCCGGACTCTGGCGCGGGGCGGCCCCGGGCGCGACCCTGCCGAAGAAGCGCCAGCGGCGCTCAGCCCACGGGGGCGCGGGCCCGGGGTTGGTGTCGGCGCGGTCGCCCACAACATCGGCCCACACGGCGATGCGCTCGCCGGGGCTGACCTGACGCCCGAGATCGTCATATCCCGTCAGGGTGAGCGGCTCCGAGACGACGACCTCACCCAGGCGCACGTCGAGGAGCCGCGCTTGGCAGCGGTCGTCGGGCTCGCAGGTGACCTCGTGCACGGTCCCAGCCACGTCCACGAGCCCCTCTGGTGAGCCGTAGGGCACCGCCCAGGGCGCGACGAGGCCTGCCCACCCGAGGCCGCTGACGAGGGCGGCGGCGCCCAGGGTCACCCGGCGCGTCCGAGGCGGTCCCCACCCGACGAGGGCGAGGCACATCGCGAGGCCCGCGAGCAGCGCGAATCCTGAAGGAGCGAGCGCGGCGCCGACAACGCAGCCCGCGAGAAAGCAGCAGACGATCATGGTGGTATCCCTCCCGCGTCATGCGCCGCGGCAGGGTCGTTCCATCGTCAGCGCTGTGTCGCTAAGGGATCTATGACGAGTTTGGGTGCTGGCCGTGCGCGACTTTCTTCACGCGCGATCTCGATTTCTTCTAGAAGCCTTGCCAGCCAAGACTTTGCGCGGGCGTCGCCGACCGCCTCCAGACCCGCTTTTGCGGAGTCGAAGTCACCCGCGGCCATCGCGCGGACCACTGCGCGGGCGCTGGGCTCCTCGATGGGCGTCTCGCCGGCGCGCAGCCGCTGCGTCAGCTCCAGGACGAAGAGCGCGTAGGCGTCGACGCCCAGGAATCCGCCGCGGGCGGCGTCACCGAAGGCCTGGTCGACCTCGGGCCAGGCGGTGGGGTCGCCCGAGATGGCGCGCAGCAGAGCGGCGGCACCGCGCTGAGACGCCGATTCCGCTGCAGTGCGCTCGACCACGCACCGACCGACGACCAAGCCCAGACCCACGACCGTGAGCACCAGCACGCCGAGCGCACGGGCCGCGCGGCGGCGGCGCCGGGCGGATGCGGCGGGGAGACCCTGGGATGCATAGTCGGAGCGCGCCATGGCGGCGTCATCCCCCGCCGGTCCGCCGGTGTCAATCGACGGTGGGGCGGTCGCCCCGCGGCCGGAACCCGCCTCCGCCCCCGCGCGCAGCTTCGCACCGTGACCCGCCGAAGCGGATCGACGCGACACCTCGCGAGCGCCGAGCACGAAGGCCCGCGACCCGCCTCTCGGGGGCCGTGGGGCTCTGCGCGCGGGAGCGGAAACGACTGCGGTCGAAGCGGCGGCGCGAGGAAAGGCTTCGACCGTGGAGAAGGGGACCCGGGCGGCCCCTGCGTCGGGACCGCCCGGAGTCCAGCCCGAACTAGAGCTCCGAGCAGACCGTGTCGACGATCAGCCGGGTGACGACGTAGGGATCGCAGTTCGCGTTGGGGCGGCGATCCTCGATGTAGCCCTTGCGGTCCTTCGCCACCTGCCACGGGATGCGGATCGACGCGCCGCGGTCGGACACGCCGTAGCGGAACTGCTTGTACGAGCAGGTCTCGTGCAAGCCGGTCAGCCGCGACTCGATGTTGTGGCCGTAGTTGGCGATGTGGAGCGACGCCTTCTTGCCGAGGGCCTCGCACGCCGCGATGCAGGGCTCGTAGGACTCGCGCATCGCCTTCGTCGAGAAGTTCGTGTGGGCGCCCGCGCCGTTCCAGTCGCCCTTGACGGGCTTGGGGTCCAGCGTGGCGTTGACGCCAAAGTCCTCACCGATGCGGTAGAGCAGCCAGCGCGCCATCCAGATCATGTCGGAGCACTCGACCGCGCCGGCCGGTCCGATCTGGAACTCCCACTGGCCCGGCATCACCTCGGCGTTGATGCCCGAGATGGCCAGACCGGCGCGCATGCACGCGTCCATGTGGGCCTCGACGACCGGCCGCCCGTAGACCTCGTCGGCGCCGACGCCGCAGTAGTAGGGGCCCTGCGGTCCGGGGAAGCCGCGCTCGGGCCAGCCCAGCGGGGCGTTGCCCTCGAAGAAGGTGTACTCCTGCTCGATGCCGAACCAGGACTCCTGCGACGCGAACTTCTCCGCCGTGGCGACGCAGGCCGCCCGCGTGTTGGTCGGGTGGGGCGTGCCGTCCACCAGAAGCACTTCGCAGAGCGCCAGCTTGTGATCGCCGCCGCGGACCGGATCATTGACGACGTAGACCGGCTTGAGCACGCAGTCCGACTTGTCGCCCGGCGCCTGGCCCGTGCTCGAGCCGTCGAAGCCCCACAGGGGAAGCTCCTCGTTGCTATCCATGACCTTGGTCTTCGAGCGGAGCTTCGCCGTGGGCTGAGTGCCGTCGATCCAGATGTACTCGACCTTGATTAGACTCACTGCAGGATCCCCTGTTTACGTGCCATTGGTGGTTGCGAGGTTTGCTCGTCGGGACGCACGTTTCGTCACGACGGCGGAGGACACTATGCGTGGAATGTTTCGGCTCTGTTTCGGACCGTGAAGTTGCTTCCGATCGGCGGTCAGCTTTCGTGGGAGCGCGCTACAGGCTAATTTGCGCCGCGATGCATCGTTTGATCTGTCGGAACTTTGCCGCGGCGCTGGTGGCGGCCGCCCTCGGGTGCTGCGCGCTCGCTCTGAGTGCGGTCGCGTCGCCGCCACCGGACTACGTGCTCGGCCCGGGCCAAGAGGCGCGGATTCGCGCGCTGCTGGAGGCGGGCGGGCCGCTGGATGGTCGCCTGGAGTTCCAGGAGGCGAAGGTCGAGGTCGATCGGATCCGCGTTCGCTACGCCGCCCCCGGGGAGGGCGGGAGGGTCTTGGAGGCGACGCTGGTGCACCCGTCGGACGGGGTGGGTCACTTCGCGGTCGCGGTCAGCGGGACCAGCCAGGATGACGTCGCCTTGGTGGCGCTGCGGGCGCGGGTGGCGGCGGCAGACTTCGACCCGTGGACGCGGGCGGGCGGCGCGATCGCGGCGCCGGGAGGGGGGGGAGTCGACGAGATCACCGTGGCGGCGCGGCGGGAGATCACCGAAGCGCTGCGGGCGTGGCACGTGGGCGAGGAGGCGAGCGCGCGCAAGCGATTGGACGATCTGCGAGGTAGCGCCTCGCGAATCGGAGGGGCGCGGCTGGAGCTGGCGGAGGCGTACTGGCGCATCGGCGACGGGGCGGTCGGGCGGAGCGAGGCGGCGATCGGGCGCGCCGAGGCCGACGGTCGCGGCGACGCGGTGGGCAAGGTGCGCGGGGATGTGCTGGGCGGCGCCGACCTCACGGTGGCCGCGGTCACGGACGTGCTGAGAGCGTTCGACGCGCTGTGCGAGGCGGGCCCTGTCGCCGACGCGTACTCGGCCGTGGGCGCGCAGGCGAAGGGGCTGGCGCTGCTCGAGCAGGCGGCGGCCGATCCGCGCTGCGACCGGGCCCTCATCGCGCTGACCGACTGGCTCATCGACGCGTCGCGCTTCGAGGAGGCCCTGAGGGTCAGCGAGCCGCTGATGGCCCGCAGCCCCGACACCGCCGACGTCCGCGCGCGGCGGGCGCGGGCGCTGATGGCCCTGGGCCGCCCGCAGGAGGCCGCCGAGACGCTGGAGCCCGTGGCGTGGGCGAGCGCGGACAGCGGGCTCATCTCGTCGCTGCTGGGCGCCTACAACCGCGTGCCCGACGCGGCTTGGCAGAAGGCGAAGCGCGAGGAGCTGCTCAAGCGCGCCGAGGCCGACCCGGACGACCACATCGCGGCCTTCCTCGCCGGCGTGCTGCTTCATTATGAGGGGCAGTTCGAGCGCTCCGACGCGATGCTGCGGCCGCTGCTGCCCATCTTC
Source organism: Myxococcota bacterium (assembly GCA_041389525.1). GTDB lineage: Bacteria > Myxococcota_A > UBA9042 > PHBI01 > JACKFB01 > JACKFB01. The sequence goes on from JAWKRR010000079.1 coordinate 16,311, forward strand.
GGCAAGCAGCCACGGCTCTTCATCTATCTGGGGATGAACGCCTTCAACTTGGAGCGCCGCGACGAGGCTCTGGCCCTCATCGAGCAGGCGATGACCCTCGAAGCGCCGGACCCGGACGTCTACTACTGCCGCGCCGAGATCTTCCGGTGGACCGACCCCGCGCTGGCCCTGGCCGACCTCGACCGCTACCTCGCCGAAGAGCGAGGCAGCGCCACGCAGAACGAGAAGAAGACCCAGCGCGTCGTGCGGATGCGCGAGCTGTTGGCGGCCTGCGTGGAGCGCGGCGCCCCGATCCCCTGCGCCGGCCCGTGGGAGCATCCGCGGGGGCACGAGGCGAACCGCGACCCGGCGCCGGCTGCTCCTGGCGACGAGGCGGCGCCGGCCGAAGCCAGCGCGGTGCCCTGGAAGTGGCTGGGCGCGGGCGGGGCGCTGGCGCTGGGACTCCTGGCCGCCTGGACGGTGGCGCGGCGCCGGCGGGCCGACGGGCCGAGCTGATGGGGGGCCTGTGGGTCGCGCTGGCCCTCTGCTGCGGCGTCGCGGGGCTGCCGCCCGGACAGGGGGATTCGGCCCCTGAGCTGGTGCTGGAGCCCGGCCAGGAGCGGGCCGCGGCGCGGCTGCTCGGGGCCGGCGACGACACGCTGAGCGAAGGCTGGAGCGTCCGCGAGGTGCGCGCGGGGCAGGATCGCGTGCGGGTGCTCCTCGCGGGGCCTGCGGGGCCCGTGGAGGTGGACCTGCTCGCCCCAGACGCCGGCGGCGCCTCGCTGATTCGGGCGCGGCGCGGGGCGTTCGTGCCGCCGCCGGAGCTGCCGCGCGAGGTGGCCGACGCGCTGCGACGGGCGCTGGACGCCGACGGCGTGGCGCTGCGCTGGCGACGGCTGATGGCGCGCAGCGACCCCGCGCGGGCCTCCGAAGAGGCTGCGCGATTGAGCACACGCTTGCAGGCGCGGACGGGCCAGGGGGGAGCCGCAGATCTCGGGCTGGCCTCTGGGGTCGCCGGGTCCGACGACCCTTCGGCGCTCCTCGCGCAGTCCGCGTGGCCGCCACCGGGCACGTTGTCACGCTGGCTCGCCTCGGCGGCACCCGGCGCCAAGGTGCCCTGCCCTCCGCGAGGCGCGTGCCCGGCCGCGGAGGTCTTGCGGGACCTGGCCGCCGGGCGCCTCGACCCGACCCGCTTGGCCCTGTGGTCCGACGAGCCGCGCCTGCTGGCCCGCGCGGCGGCGCTGGCGGCGGACACCGGCAGGCCGGAGCTGGCTGGCTCGCTGCTCGCCCAGGCCCTCATGGCCGAGGGAGCCGACCCTGAGGCCACCGCGGTGGCGGCCCGCTTCGGGTGGGTCGACGCGGCTACGATTTCCCAGACGATTCCTGACGATTCGACGCCCCTGGACCCGCCGCCCGTCCTGCCGTGGCTGGCCCTGGCCGCCCTCGCCCTCGCCCTCGCCCTCGCCGCCGGGTGGCGCTCGGGCCGCGCGGCCGAGCGGCTCGCCCTCGCCCTGGGGCTGCTGGCCGCCGCGGCCCTCGCGTCGTGGCTGCAGGCTCATCAGCCCTCACCGCCCACGGCCCCCGCGCTCGCCTCGCCCTGGCTCGAGCTGGGCCGCGGCACCGACCTCTGCCGCCCAAGCCCGCCCGCCATCGCGCCGACCGCGTGGCAGGTGCTCGTGCGCTGCCCCGACGGCGCCGCCAGCGTGCGCCTCAGCGCGGCCGACGACGGCACGCTAGCCGCGGCCGTGAACACGCTCGGGAGCTCGTCGGAGCCCTCGCCCGCGCTCGCGCAGTGGCTCGCCCGCGTGCTGCGCGACGCAAGCGACGCCGGGCTCACGCTAGCCCCGGCGGCCGCCGCTGAGCGCCCCGATTCATCAGCATTTGCCTCACGGTTCACCACGCGGCGGCCGCTCGACCGCGCCGCCCTGCTCCTCGCCGGACCCACCGTGCTGCTGGCTCTCTTCGCGGCGCTCGCCCTCTTCTCCCAGGCCCTCGCCTCCCTCGCGTCCCACGCCCGCGCCCAACCCGCCTGGGGCCGCTGGCTCGCCCTCGCCGCCGCTGTCGCCGTCGTCACCCACGTCGTCGCGCCCGGCCGCCTCGTGATGGTCTTCGACGGCTACGCGCAGACCCAGGCCCTCATCGCCATGGAGCCGCTCCGCTACGGCGCAGGCGCGAACTGGCTCTACGGCCCGCTGCTGGCCTTCTGGCCCGACCACGCCGCGGTCCAGCTCGCCAACCGGGTCTACGGCCTCGTCGGCCTCATCGCCCTGTGGGCCCTGGCCTCGCGCCTGTGGCCGGCCCGCCCCGCGCTGACGACCCTGCTGGCGCTGACGACGGCGACCGCCCCGCTCCTCTGGCGCGACCACGCGTCGGAGTCGATCCTAGTCGCCCCGACCGCGCTGCTGCTGCTTGGGGCCTTCGGAGTCGCCACAGCCCGAGATCGCGCCTTCCCCCTGCTCCTGGCGGCCCCCTGCCTCGCCGCGGCGGCCCTGTCCCGCCCGGAGTTCGGCCCCGCCGCCCTCGCCCTCGCGGCGCTCGTCCTCGCCACCCGCCGCCCCCGCTGGGACGCCCGCGGCTGGCTGGCCGCCGGGCTCGCCACCCTGGCCGCGCTGAGCCTCGCCCCACCGCACCTCGCCCTGGTCCGGCGCGTCGTCGCCTGGCTGGTCGAGACCTCGGCCCTCCCCGGCCTCGACGGCCTGTGGCCCCGCGCCGCCCAAGACTTCCTCCACCTCGGCGGCTTCGACGTGGTCCTGCACGTCGGCCCCGCCCTGCTCGCCGCCTTCGTCCTCGCCTCGCTCTTCGCCGGCCGCGACGCCTGGCTTGCCCTCGGCCTCATCGCCCTGGCCCTGGCTTGGACAGCGCTCACCCGCGTCGACCTTCCGGCGATCTCCATCGCCCGCGTCCACGCCCCGCCCTGGCTGCTCTTCGCCCTCGTAGGCGCGCTGGGTGCCGACGTCCTCTGGTCCGCCAGCGCTCGCCTCCCCACGCGCCACGCCCGCCCGGTCGTCCTCGGCCTGCTCGCCCTCGCCTGGCTCGCGACGGCGGCCGCCACCCTCGCCCCGCTCTACGCGCCGACCAACGCCGACACCGAGGAGCTGCTGCTGCGCGCCACCGCCGACCACCTGCCCACCGGCCGCGTCTGCCTCGCGACCCTCGACGAGACCGACCCGCCGCCCGCGGGCAAGACCCCTCGCTTCTTCCCCTACTACCTGCTGGCGAACCGCACGCCCGCTCCCACCCTCACCAGCCTCGCCGCCCTCAAACCCAGCGCCCCCGCCTGCGCGGACGGCGCCTTCGCGCTGCTCGGGGTGCGCTGCTACATGGCCCTGCGCGAGGACGCGACCGCGGGCCCGCCGCCACCGGGCGCGCCGATGGTCGCAGGCTGCCAAGCCTTCGCGGACCGCCACCGCCTCGAGCCCGTCGTCGGCTACGACGCCCCCAACCACGGCGACCACGGCTTCGACCTCTACCCGGCTGGCCCCACCCTGCGCGTCGGCCTCTACCGCGTCCGCTAGTCGAGCGGCGCGCGACAGTCCGGGTCGTCGAATCGCACGTTGCCGACTCGCTCGGAGACGCGCCACGCCTCCATGCCCTCGGCTTCGTAGGGCTGTGTCAATTCGCCCACCTCGGCGGCGCCCAGCTCGCGGTTCAGCCAGCGGTCAAACCCGTGCCGCGGCACGATGACCGGCATCCTGTCGTGCAGCGCCGCGATGAGCGGGTTCGGCCGCGTCGTCAGGATCGCGAAGGTGTCGACGCGCTCGCCCGACTCCGCGTCACGCCAGCGCTCCCACACCCCGCCCAGGGCGAAGATCCCGCCGCCGCGCAGCCCCACGTGCCACGGCGTCCGCTTCTTCGCGCCCGTCCGCTGCCACTCGTAGAAGCCGTCGGCGGGGACCAGGCAGCGCCGGCGGGCGAAGGCGTCGCGGAAGGCCGGACGCGTCGCCGCGGTCTCGACCCGCCCGTTGATCAGCGGCGCCCCGACCCGCCCGCTCGAAAACGAGGGCAGCAACCCCCACCGCACCGACCGCACGGCCATGCGCTTGTCGGCGCGCGGCCTCACCACCAGCGCGTCCTGACCCGGCGCGATGTTGTAGCGCGGGCTGAAGAGCGGCAGCTCGTCGGGGTCCAGCTCAAGCCAATCCGCCAGCACCTCGCTGGTCGCGCTGAGCCCAAATCTCCCGCACACATCGCTCTCCTCGGCCTCGCGCGTCGACTCTACCGCCCCGCGGCGGCATCGAGTAGCCTGCCCGCCATGGCGGATTGGAAGAACTACATCACACCGCGCGGCTACGCCCGGTTGCGGCGCGAGCAGGACATGCTGCGCAAGGGCAAGCGACCCATCATCGTCGAGGAGGTCAGCGCGGCCGCGGCCATGGGTGACCGCTCGGAGAACGCCGAGTACATCTACGGCAAGAAGAAGCTGCGCGAGATCGACCGGCGCCTGCGCTGGCTGGACAAGCGCATCGACGCCGCCGAGGTCGCCGACCCCGCAGTGGACCGCGGAGACGTCGTCTACTTCGGCGCGACGGTCTGCCTCGCCTACCCGGACGGGAGCGAGCGGACCTACGCGCTGGTCGGCGAGGACGAGATCGAGGCCGATAAAGGCCGGATCTCGTGGCGCTCGCCGCTCGGCAAAACCCTCATGCGCCGCCGCGAGGGCGATGAGGTCGTGCTACGCCACGTGGGCGAGAAGACCGTCATCGAGATCCTCGAGGTGCGTTACGAGGCCCAGGAGCCCGACGATTTCGAGGCCTGAGCACACGAGATCCTAGTTGCGGCGGGTCTCGTAGTCGTAGCTGATCAGCTCGCCGCCCTGGTAGGTCATGCGCTCGCGGCGCGACTCGTCGGTGATGGACACGACGCCGCGGTTGTCGTTGGAGAGATCCTTCGCAGCGGCGATCGCCTGGATGCGGGTCTCAAACGTCTGCATTTCCTCACCATAAGATACTTCGAACATGAACACCTCTGTGGCCCAAGAGCGGGCGGTTGGGGGCCGGTGGGGGCGGTCGGCTTGGTGAGCGCGACGCTGCCAGGGCCCAGCGGGCGCGGAAACTACGCAGGCGGTGACATGTTGTCAATGATGGAGCACGCGGCACCTTGCGGATGTGTGGCGGGCTGGCGGTGGCTTGGGCGGGGGGAGATCGGGATGGACGAACCGGCGATTCGCGAGGTGGTGACGGGGCCTCGGGGTGGGGGCGGGCTGGCGAGTGATCGGCTCGCGGTGGAGGAGCCGCTCGAGATCCGGGTCGACGGCGTCGCGTTGGCGGTGCTGCTGCGAACCCCCGGGGACGATCGCGCGCTGGTGGCGGGGTTCTTGCTGAGCGAGGGGCTCATCGACGGCGCCGACGATCTGGCGGCCATCGAGCCGTGTCTGGAGCCCTCGGCCAGGGAGCGACCGGAGCAGCGCGCGGGCAGCGAGGACGGGCGCGCGGCGGCCAGCGACTCCAACCGCTTCAACGTCCGGCTCCAGCCCGGGTGCGCGGACCTGGGCGAGCGACTCGAGGCCGCGCGGCGGCGATTCAGCAGCGGCGCGAGCTGCGGGCTGTGCGGCAAGGCCTCCATCGAGAGCCTGGCGCGTTTGGTTCAACCTCGGGCTGGCTTTTCTCAGGTGGCGCCTGAGTTTTTGGCGAGCGCGGCTGAGCGGGCGCGCGGCCACCAGCGGCTCTTTGACCTCACCGGCGGCACCCACGCGGCGGTGCTCTTCGGGCCGGGGCCGGAGCGTGCGGTGGTCGCGAGCGCGGAGGACGTCGGGCGACACAACGCGGTCGACAAGATCGCGGGGCGGCTGCTGCTCGAAGACCGCCTGCCCGACGGGCGCTCGGTGCTGTGGCTGAGCGGGCGGGTGAGCTTCGAGATGGTGCAGAAGGCGCTGCTCCTGGGGGTGGGGGCGGTGGTCGCCGTGGGCGCGCCGACCAGCCTGGCGGTCGAGCTGGCGCGGGCGAACCGGCTGACCTTGCACGCGTTCTTGGAGGGCGGGCGCTACAACCTCTACGCCGGAGACGGGCTCGTTCAGAACAGCTCGAACTGACGGGCGCTGGACGGGCGCTGGAAGTTGGCGGAGACGGGCTCGGGCCGCTCGGTGTGGAAGCCGAGCCGCTTGATGCTGGACTGCCACAGCGCCTCGATGGCGTCCCAGCGCTCACCGTGGCCGCTCATACGCGCGCCGAAGCGCGGGTCGTTTCGCTTGCCGCCGCGGCAGTCCTCGATGGCGTGCATGATCTTGTCGGCGCGGTCGGGGAGGGCCTCGCGGAGGCGCGCTTCGAAGACGCCGGCGACCGGGCCGGGGAGGCGCACCAGGGTGTGGCCGGCGGTGCGGGCGCCGGCGTCGCGGGCGGCCTCGAGGATGCGGGGGATCTCAGAGTCGTTGAGGCCGGGGATGATGGGCGCGACGTTGACGCCCACGCAGAGGCCGGCGTCGGCGAGGCGTTTGACGGTGCGGAGGCGGCGCTCGGGCGAGGCGACGTAGGGCTCGACGGCGCGGGCGTTCTTGGTGTCGATGAAGGGGATGCTCACCGTGACGTGGCACGAGGCGGCCTCGGTCAGGGCGCAGAGCAGGTCGATGTCACGCTCGATCAGGGTCGCCTTAGTAATGATACCGACCGGCTGTTTGTACTCGAGGCAGACCTCGAGGCAGCGCCGAGTCAGCTGGTAGCTGGCTTCTAGGGGCTGGTAGCAGTCGGTGTTTCCCGAGAAGACCAGCACCTCGCCGGTCCAGCGCGGGCGTTCGAAGGCCTTGCGCAGCAGCTCGGGCGCGTCGGGCTTCACGACGATGGTGCGGTCGAAGTCGGTGCCGGCGCCGTAGCCCAGATACTCGTGGGTCGGGCGGGCGTAGCAGTAGGCGCAGCCGTGCCAGCAGCCGCGGTAGGGGTTCACGCTGTGGCGGAAGCTGATGTCGGGGCTCTTGTTCTCGCTGATGATCTCGCGGGTGTGGTCGAGGAAGACCTCCAGCCGCGTGGCCGGGGGCTCGTCCAGCCACTCGACGGCGGCGCTGGCCCAGGGGTTGGGCGGGTTGGTCACGCGGTGTAGCGCCGGGCGCGTGGTCGGGTGTGGCATGGGGCCAGCGTGCGCTGAACGGACGTTCAGGTCAAGCGCCGTGCTGGGCGCTGGTCGGCCTGGACTTCTGGTCGGGGCGTCGGACAATGGCGGCATGGGAACTGGGACGACGCTGAGCAGGCGGCGCCGGGGTGGGCGAATCGCTAGGTGCGGGCTGGCTATGTTGGCCCTGGGCGTGGGCGCGTGCGCGGCGGGAGAGGGCGCGGACGCGGCGGACGCAGACCTGGCGACCGAGGTGGCTGTCGAGGTGGCGGCTGGCGACGGGGTCTCAGACCGCGGGGCCGACGACGCGTGCGCGGCGCAGTGCCCGCTGGCGCGCTGCGGGGCCGACGACGGCTGCGGCGGGAGCTGCGCGCCGTGCCCCTCGGAGGTCTCGTGTCCGAGCTGCCCGCTGGTGTTGCGGGTCATCGAGCGCAGCCCGCCCTTTCTGCGTCTGGCGCTGGACTTCGAGCCGGCGGACGGCGCCGCCCTGCCCTCGCTGGCCGACCTGCGCTTGGCGATCACCGGCGACGCGACGCTGCTGGAGCTCGGCGTGGGCGAGCCCATCACCGCGGCCGGCAAGGCGCCCTTCGCCGACCCGCGCACCGGCGGGCCTTGGCAGGAGTTGGGGGACGGGACCATCCGCGTATCCCTGGGCTCGGTGGCCAACGACGAGCCGATCGGCGGCGGGCGCTGGCTGGTCTACCGCTTCCGGCTGGGCGGGGCCTTCACGCCGCTCGAGGCGCCCGTGACGCTGCGGCTGAGCACCGACGAGCCGGTCTTCGCCCCGCCGGGCGCGGCGAGTCAGCTCTGGGGTCAGGCGATCGAGGCGCCGGTGGCCGTCTGGCCTGAGGCGCGCTGACGACGCGGGCGCGGCAGGCGCGGCGGTGGGGGCTGGCGCGGACGGTGGCGGCCCTCGGGGACCACGACGGCGACGGCTGCAAGGGCCTCTGCAGCGGCTGCCCGGCAGGCTTCCCGACCCGGTGTACGCCGTAGCGCACGGCTAGCGACTCGGCCGAGAGGACCCCGGCCGGGCACCTGGCTACCGGCGCTGGCGGCGCGTGCGCGAGGGCATCGCGGCGACGAGCGACGCCAACAACAGCATGAGCGGCCACGGCCCGCCGGGCGCCCCGCCGCAGCCGCCCTTGGGCGCGGCGCGCGGCGGTCCCAGCACCGGGCTCCCGGGGCCTGAGGCGGCGTCCACCTCCGCCTCGTCGGGCAGCTCGGCGGCGTCGGGCTCCTCGTCGGGCACGGGCTCGACCGCGGGAACCCAGGGGAGGCACCCCTCGTCGTTCATGATCTCCTCGCCATCGAGGCGGGCCAGCCCGAGGGCCGCGCCGCCCATGCCGGCCATGGGAAGCCCGCCCGCGGGTCCTCCCCACGGGTCCAGCAGCTCGGGGACGAAGCCCGCGGCGCGCTTTCGGGACTGCGTGACCACCCGGCTCACCAGGGCGTCGGCCTCAAACTGCCGGCCCGTCGCGGAGAGCGCGGCGGCGGCTCGCAGATCGGCGAGCACGGACTCGCGGTCGGCGTCCTCGGGATCGTCGCTGCGGGCCAAGCCCAGCCCGGGCCCAAGGGCCAGCAGCCCCACCCCGTCGAGGGTCGCGCGGGCGAGCCCGCTGTCCGCCGGGATGAGCCCCCAGTTGATCGCCTCGACCACCGACGCATCCCGCGCGGTTCCGGCCGCCAGCTCTTCCAGATTCCCCACCAGCGCGCCCGTGGCCGGGTCGATCAGCCGCTCCAGCATCGCCGCCCGCAGACTCGCCGCCTGCTCGCCGAAGCGGCTCGCCGTGTGCGGTTCGCCCAGCCGCGCCGCGATCCGCGACGCCGCGCAGAGTCCCGCCACCGCCGCGATCGTGGTCATCGTGTGCTGCCGCTCCTGGCCGGTGTGCTCCCAGATCCCCGCGTCCGCGCGCAAGAGCCCGGTCGCCGGGTCCACCACCGTCATCAGCGCCTCGGCGATCCGGTCGCGGATGGTCAGCCAGTGGGGCTGCAGCCGCGCCAAGCTCGGCTGCTCGTCCGCCCACGCGCCCAGCGCCCACAGATACAGCCCGAACCCGTCGAAACCGACCGTCGGCACGGTGGGGTGGCTCTGCGAGCGCGTGTCCTCGGTCCCGTCGCCGAAATACCGGGACACGCTGACCGCGTAGTTGGCGCCGATGGTCGCGCTGAGGCGCCCGGCGTGACCGCTGAGGACAAAGGACAGCGCGTCCCAGGCCTCGTCAGGATAGCCCGCCCGCACCAGCGCCGCCGTGCCATACGCGAGGTCGCGCGGGTAGGTGCGCTGGCGAGGGCCCGGCAAGAGCGCGGCGACGATCTGCCCCGCCGGTCGCACCAAGTCCGCGTTCGCCTCGCGCACCTGGCTCATCCGCAGGGTGACCAGCGCCTGCGACCACACCGCCAGCTCGTCGGTGCGTATCAGCACGTTCCCCTGCGCCTCCACACGTGCCGGCAGCGCGTCGCGGCTCGTCCACACCCGCCACGCCGCAAGCTCGTCCTCCAGGATGGCCCCCGGCGAACGCCCCGCCACCCACGCGTCGATGGCCGGCCCGATGCGCGTCTCCTCGCTGGCGTCCCCGTGCGCCGCGACCACGGCCAGCCACGTCTGAGCGCCCGGCGCCAACTGAACCGGCCCGCGCGCGAACGCCGCCTCGAGGTGGTCGCCGCTGATGGGGTCCAGCACGTCGCCCCCGCCGATGCCGCCGGTCATTTTACCCAAGCTGGCGAAGTCGGCGAAGGGGTCCGACGGGCTCAATCCGACCTGGTTGGCGGTCGGCAGCGCCCGATAAACCATACGGTGCCTGGATTTCAGGCCCGCCTCCTGAAAGACCGACTGGCCGACCAGCGTGATGCGCTCGCCCTCGCCGCTGGCCTCCGGCGCGCCCTCCCCCAGCGCGTACCGCAGCATCGCGGCGATGGTCAGCGCGTGCCCGTTCAGAGGGTCCTCGTTGGTCACCCGCGCGATCATCGCCACCGACGGCCGCGCCAGCGTCCAGGGCGCGAACCAGAAGCAATCCACGGTCAGCGGCCCCACGCGGTGGCTGACGCGCAGCACCCCGGTCCCCGCCTCGAACTGGATGCTCTCGGCGTCACGCTCGTTGAGCCACACGCCCGCCTCGTCGTCGATCGCCACCCCGGCGAAGCTCTCGGAGGCCAGGTCCACCGCGGGGTCGTTCGGCGCCCGCTCGGCGTACGTGTGGGTCAGAAGCCCCTCGAGCCGACCGCTGGGCGCGCTGAGCCAGCCCGTGCCGTGGCCATTGCCGAAGGGCACGCGGGCGGGGGGCAACGCTGTGGGCAGTGCCATCAGCAGTGCGAGGAACGGGGAGGCTGACAGCACGTGGCGCGGGCCAGGGTATGGGGAGAGCCCCACCATCTTGCCAGCCGCCGCGCGACGAGTGAACAGGAGTTTGCGCGCGCCCGGTGACCCAACACGCGCTCCGGAGCCGCCGGCACTCGTCACGGGCCTCCGAGTGTCTATAATGGCCGCCACGTGTCTCCGAGCCGACTACCACGCCACCTGCGCCAATTGCGCGCCCGCCTCGCCGAGATGGAGGCGCCGGCCGCCCTGCGAACACGCTCGGCGGCCAGCCGAATCGAGGTGCGCCAATTCGCGGGTGCAGCAATGTATCAGCCGCACTTCGACGTCCCGATTCGCGTGGCCCACCTGACGGACCAGCACTTTGGTCGCGTCACGTCCGCTGCGGTGCAACATGCCGCCCGAGATCTTGTCAACGCGGCCAAACCCGATCTCGTGGTCATCACTGGCGATTTCGTCGCCCACGGCCTGGGCTACCTGGACCAGCTTGGCGAAGTGCTCAGCGGCCTGGAGGTCCCCGCCTTCGGGGTTCTGGGAAACCACGATCACTGGTGTGGCGCGGCCGAGGTGCGGCGCGCGCTGGGAAAGGCGGGCGTCGAGGTCCTCGACAACGCGCACTCGGTCGTCGAGGTGCGGGGCCAGCGCCTGCAGGTCGTCGGCCTGGACGACGCGTACACCGGCCACGCTGACCGCGACAAGGCCCTGCGCGGGCTGCGCGCCGACCTGCCGTCGCTGGGTCTCTCCCACATCGCCGAGGAGGCCGACGGCCTCTGGGCGGAGGGGGTGCCGCTGGTGCTCTCGGGCCACACCCACGCGGGGCAGGTGACCCTGGCGCGCCTGCACGAGCTGACCCTGGGCAAGGTCATCGGCCACCGCTACGTGCACGGCCTCTACGGGTGCCGCAAGGGCGAGCGCAAAGACGGCGCGGTCTACGTCGGGGCGGGTGTGGGCGCCGCGGTGATGCCGATTCGCCTGGGCGAGCGGGCCCGCCGTGAGGTCACGATCTTCGAGCTTGGCACCGCGCCGGGCGCCCTCGACGAGCACCACAGCGAGCAGGACGGCCACCCGGGCCGCGCCCCGTCGACCCGCACGCGGGCCAAGCGGGCGGCGAAGGTCGTCAAAAAGCGAGAGAAACGCGAGCGAAACGGGGGTTGACCCCTCGGCGCGCTACTCGCAGGGCGGCGGCACGTCGGGGTCCAGCTCGGTCAGGGTGGTCGGGTCGGCCAGCGAGCCGAAGGCGCGGCCGGCCAGCGCCAGCTCCGTCGGCCCAGCCTTGGCGGGTCCGCTGAGGGTCACCGTGGCCGCGCCGGACTTCAGCACGCCCGGCGGCACCACCAGGGCGCCGGCCTCGGTCGCGCACGGCGGCACCGGCGAGACCAGCGTGCAGGGGCTCAGCGGAATGCCCTCCCACGTCGCGTTGCGCAGGTCGCTGTCGACGCCCAAGCCCGCCGCGACCAGCGTGATATCCCCGATC